>JBFGLM010000003.1:0-148838 GCA_041576165.1 Acidimicrobiia bacterium | reverse complement strand
GCGGGCAGCTTCTCGTTCTACTTCGACGGAAGCGACGTGGGTCTCGATACGGCGAGCGAGGACATCGACGGACTCCACGAGTTTGCCGATGGAACCCTGGGTGTGTCGACGCGCGGCAATATCGCGGCCGGCGGAGCCACGGGCGCCGACGAGGACGTACACAGAGTCACCGGCTCATACGGTTCGAACACGTCAGGCTCCTTCTCGCTCTACTTTGACGGGAGTGACGTCTCGATCGGCTCAGCCGATCTGAACGCAGTCTCGTTCGACAACGACGTGGACCTCGTGTTCTCGGCTCGAGGCGCCGTCAGCGCAGGTGCCGATACGGTCAACGACGAAGATGCAGCCCGTTTTGCCGGCACGTTCGGCGCCACGACATCCGGCGTCACCAGCCTCGAACTCGACACGTCCGCATTGGGAATCGACCCGGCGTTGGACATGGACGGCGTCCACATCTCGAGCTGAGCGGGTTCGATGTCTCCTCAGAGCCCCGGCGGCACCAGAACGAAAGGGGCGGCCGGGGGAAGTCTCCGGCGGATTTGCCCGGATGGCTCGGCGGGTCGGACGACAAGACCCTTTGCCCAGGGGTATCCAAGGGGCGTCCTGGCGATTGCCGCGCTGCTGATCGCACTGGTCGCGCCGCCCGTGCCATTGGCTGCAGATGACCATGCGGTGGCGGAGGACGAGCAATCGCCGGCGGTTCCTCTCGGAGTCCCGACCGTCGATGCGTCACTGGTGGCGATATCGCCGTTGTGGTCGATCGATCCACCCAGCCCCGATCCGACCGGCATCACGTTCATCTCCGACTCCGATCGTCTGCTGGTATCCGATTCGGAGGTGGACGAAGTAGCGCTGTTTCAGGACGTCAACCTGTACACGATGACCAGGGCCGGCGCGCTCAGCGACACGGGGGTCACCGAGCCCTACTCGTCAGAGCCGTCGGGCGTGACCCACGACAGCTCCAGCGGAGTCTTGTACGTTGCGGATGACGCGGCCAAGCGGGTGCACATGATCGTCCCGGGCCCGGATGGACGATTCGGCACGCCGGACGACACCGTCACCTCATTCGGAACCGCCTGCTTTGGGTCGACCGATCCAGAAGGCATCGCAGTGGACCCTGTGACCGGCGATCTGTATCTGGTCGATGGCACCCACGACGCAGTGTTCCGAGTCTCCCCCGGCACCGACGCGATATATGACGGTGCTGACGATGTCGTCTCATCCTTCGACGTGGGGGAAGTCGGAGCGATCGGGCCCGAGGGCATCGCCTACGACGGGCTGAACGGCAACCTTCTCGTGGTCGACGGCAACCTGGTCTATGAGTTCTCCCGAACCGGCGTGTTGGTCCGGCTCATCACAATCACGGCGGCAGGGTTGAAACGCTCATCCGGCATCGTGCTGGCCCCGGCCACATCCGGTAGCGGGTGGAACATGTTCGTGACGGATCGAGGGGTAGACAATTCGGCTGATCCGCTCGAGAACGACGGCTACCTGGCCGAGCTGTCGCTCGACATCGCCGCACCGGCAGCTCCGCCGCCCGTGGCCAATCCTGGTGCCACGGTGCCGGCATGCGGCCCGGGCGGGTCGGTGCTGGACGACGACGGCGACACCCACGAAGCCGCCATCGAAGCCATCCGCCTGGCGAGCATCACCTTCGGTTGCGATAGCCAAGGCATCGTGTACTGCCCGCAGCGATTCGTCATCCGCGCCCAGATGGCGAGTTTTCTCAGCCGGGCGCTGTCTCTGCCCCCGGCGAGCAGCGACTATTTCACCGACGACAACGGCAACACCCACGAAGACGCTATCAACCGCGTCGCCGAGGCCGGGATCACGGTCGGATGTGCGGTCGGTCAGTACTGCCCCGCCGACGGCGTCACCCGGGCCCAGATGGCCAGCTTCCTGGCCCGGGCGCTCGACCTGCTCCTTCTCCAGCCGAAGCCCCGACCAACCACCACGAACGGCGAAGCACTCGACGCACAGTCCGCCCTCGACGCGTGCGCCGATCCACTTCAGTGCGCGGCCAACCGGTCGATATCAGCCGACGCCGAATTCCACATCAAGGAAGGAGCGGAACTCGCCGGATGGTCCTCAGCCAGCCCGACCGAACGGAATCAACTCCTGGATGCGGGCACGCGGACCGAGTTCCGGGTCAATGGCGGCGATCCGCTGGCGTCAGTCGAGACTTTGATCGTTGATCAGTCCGACGTCGCCCGCAAGGATCACTCGTTCCAGTTCCCATCGAATCTGGTCGGACCACTCGAGGTGGAAGTCAGCTGGTACGAACTCGGAGTCTTGGTGGGACGCGTCGTGCTCACGGTGGAAATCAGCCCCTGAGAGCGATAGCCACACCGCCGGGGCGACCATGCGGCTACGCACGTAGGTGGACGCCTCTATTTCGTAAGTGGTACACGGCAAGTGGTCCGGTACGATCGTGGTCGAACCGGCAACCGGCGACATCGCCGCGGAAGAGCCGCGTCGACTCGAGGAGACTCCGCACGACCTCGACCAACACCAACGATCATCTCACCCCGGCTTCGGCGAGTGGCCCGGCCGTCACGGCCACAAGGAGTACCGTCCATGTTGAAACGTCAACCTCGCCCCGCGCGCCTCAGCGGGTCGTCAGACTCGATTGAGTAATGCGATGACCTTCCTCTCTGAGGCGCTCGGCATCTCACCGGCCACGGAAGGCAAGCTGATTGCGTCGGTGCTCGCAATCTCCGTCATCGTCGTCGCCCGCTGGCTGATCCTGCGCACGATGGACAAACGGTTCGAGGAAGCGTGGGTGAGTTACCGAGCCAGCAAGGTTGCCAATTACACCGCATCAGTGATCATCCTGGCGATCCTGGCGTGGATCTGGATCGATGCATTCAACGACCTGCCAACCTTCCTCGGCCTGATATCTGCAGGTGTCGCCATTGCCCTGTCCGACGTCTTGAAGAACCTGGCGGGCTGGCTCTACATCATGAGCCGCCGGCCGTTCCGGGTGAGCGATCGGATCGAAGTCGACGGCACGAGGGGCGATGTCGTGGACATCCGGCTGTTCCGTTTCTCGCTGATGGAGATCGGCAACTGGGTTGATGCGGATCAGTCCACCGGCCGGCTGGTGCACATACCCAACGGGATCCTATTCACCAACCAGGTCGCCAATTACACCGAGGGCTTCGAGTACATCTGGCACGAGATCCCCGTCCTGATCACCTTCGAGTCGGACCGCGGACGAGCCATCCAAATCATCAAGAACACGTTGCGGGACCGGGCACCAGACGTGGAACGCTCCGCCGGCAACCGGATCCGCGAGACTGCGCGTAGTTATCACATCAAGGTGGGAGCCCTGACACCCACGGTGTACCTGTCGGTGCGGGACAGCGGTGTGTTGCTCACCGCTCGACTGCTGGTGGATCCCCGCACGAAACGCGACGTTGAGCAAGCGATCTGGACCGACGTTCTAGAGCAGTTCGACGCCGAGGCCGGCGTGGACCTGGCCTACCCGACCGTCCGCACCTACCTCCACGGACCCATCGCCTTGTCGCAGGGAAACGGCGTTGAACCGACCCGCCATTCCGACACCCGTACATGACGCCCAGCTACGGGAACCCAGGGGCGTTGCGCAACGTCCGGACGTGATGTCCGGCCTCTCACCGGACGGGGCCGAAATCCCAAGGAACGTTTACGCACACGAAGGCGCCGACCTCGGTCTCGGCTGCAAACTCGAACCCGCTCGCCGCCGTCGCGACCCACATGACACGACGCAGCTCGGGCAAGACATCCGGGTCAGTGCTGAGGACCTCAGCGGTGTCGCGCGCCCGGATCACCAGGCTCCACGGCTCATCCGCCACTGCCTCGATGGAGGCGATGGTCCCGCCGTCCGGGCTCAACGCTCCATACACGGTCTTGTGGGTGTAGTCGTCAACCGGATGCGGGTTGGCCGGCCAATCGATGGGATCGCCGAAGCTGTCATAGAGCTCAAACCAGGATCCGGTGGAGTCTGCGTTGCTGACGAGCAGTCCGCCCGGGGAGACACTCACCGCCAAGGGCTCCACCTCGAAGCCGCCGATGCCGTGAACTATGAGGTCTCGACGGCCGGACCGGAGATCAAGGCGGTAGAGCGACACAACGTCATCGGTTGCGCCCACTCCGCGCTCCCGGGTGGTGAACCACAACGCGGCCTCGTCCCCGTCGGCCGCGGATGCATAGGGACGAACAGCCGAGTCGGTGTCTGCTTCCACCAGCACACCGCCAGGACCGTCCGCTCGATCCCACCAGATGTGCTCAGGGCTGGTGGCAGGATCCGGCTGAGCCAGCTGATAGATCGCTCCTCCGTGACCATCGGGCAGCTGCATCCATGCCCCCGGAGGAGCCCGTTCCGGGAGGCAGCCGGCATCCTCGCGGCGGGCGTCGCTCGCCGGTATCGCGATATCGCCGCCGACACGGTTCATCGCTCCCGACCCCTGCGCTATTGCAGCCGAGAGCCCCTCCAGGTCGGCCCCGGTTCCGACCGCCAGCAACAGGAAACCGACGGTGAGCGCGCCGGCGCGCCACAACCGGGCGGCCAAACCAGGGCGCGCACCGGGTTGCGGGGCGGGGCGCGTCGGCGCGGTCATCGACAAAGCCACCTCGCTCAGGGCTCAACTCGATTATCGAGAGATGATTGGGGGGCGGACCTGCCGACCTTGGCGGAGATGCGCCATCCCGATCCTGGCCGGGCGTCATCTTGCCTTCAACCCTGCGCGGCGGCGGTACAGTCCGCTCATGCTGGTAACGATGGTGGTTGAGATCCCGAAAGGTAGCCGCAACAAATACGAGGTCGACCACGCTACCGGCGAGATCTTCCTCGATCGGATGCTGTTCACTGCGACACGCTATCCGGCCGACTACGGGTTCATTCCGGACAGCCTCGCCGAAGATGGCGACCCGCTGGACGCGCTCGCGCTGGTCAGCGAGCCGACGTTCCCAGGATGCCGGATCCGGATCCGTCCCCTCGGTGTTTTTCTGATGGAAGACCAGGGGTCGGCCGACCACAAGATCCTAGGTGTGCCGGTGGGTGATCCGCTCTGGAGAGACACGCCGGACCTGTCGAGTGTTCCAGACCACCTGCTCCGGGAACTGGAGCATTTCTTCGCCGTCTACAAGGACCTGGAAGACAAGAAAACCGCCACATTGGGGTGGCGGTCGATCGAGGATGCAATCGTCATCATCGAAGACGCATTCAAGCGCTACCAGGCATGAAGGGACGCGTCAGCTGGCGCAATGGCGAATCTCGCGTCCCAACAACGAAGCGATGACGAAGTGGCAACCGTTGGTGGCGTCGTCGACTTCGAAGCGGATCGGACGGGCGCCGTGGTGCGTGACGGTATAGGTGACCCGATCGGGGCGCACGTCCCGCACGACCGCCAGCGACGACATCTCCATGACCGGCTCGGATAGAGACAACGTAGGTGCCTCACCCGGGCGTTCGGTTGCGCTCCGAGCGCTCGCAATCGGTGCTGTCATCAGCGTCAGGACCAGGACCAACCAGATCACGTTGCGAACCCGCAGGATGACTCCCCTCTCGCGCCGCCTTCCGGCACGCCCGCAAGGGTGGCACCTCGGGCCCGGCAGAACATGACGGAGGCGGCAGACAACTGACCTATTGTGCCGGTTCGCTTGGAGAGCGCCCGGCCTGCGCCTTCTTCCGAGCCGGAGCAGGAGAGGCCGCGAGGATTCCGGCCGCGATGGCCACGAGCTCGTCGAGGTATGGTTCGACGTCATCGTCCAGCCACACAAATGGGCGCCGGAGCGCACCCAGCGCCGCTGCAACCCGTATCCGCATTCCAAGCTCTTCTGAGCCGCTCGACAATCGGCGCCGGATCTCGGTCAGCTGCGCCTCCGCCAAGTCCTTTATGAGGTGATGCTTCGAGGCGGACAAGTCGCGATACAAGAATCGAGCGATGGGGCGGTGCCGGTTCAGGATGCCGGCGTACACACTCAGCAGCGAGCCGGGATCGGCATCTTGCTCCGATGCGCTGAGCATGGCGGCGACCTCTTCGAGATAGGGGGAAACGGCCGCTTCGAGGATCGCGTCTTTGTTCGCAAAGTGGTAGTAGAGGGCGGGGGTGGTGACGCCCAGCTCCTCCGCGATGGCGCGCACTGTCGCAGCCTCATACCCGCTGGCTTCGAAATGCTTCAGCGCCACTTCCACAATCCGCCGGCGGGTGTCGGAAACGCTCGAGTCCGCCTGACTCGGGTCCGAAGACCTATAGACAGTGGTTGACATCCACGATAACTTAACATACGTTAGGCACTTAATGAGCGCTAAGTAAGTATCAGATTTTTTGCAACCCGATCTCACTAGCGATCGGTGGCCGACGGTGCGTATGGGAACACCGTCAACGAAAGACCAGGAGGATGATGCGTATCTCAGGTGCAGGCCCTCGAGCCCTTTTTGCGGGTTCGTTGGTGTTGTTGATAATCGCCTTCACACAGCCGGTACTGGCCACGGAGCACGCTCCGTCCACGGCCACGATGTGCGTCAAGGTACCGGTGGGGACGACTGAGCTGGACGTGAACGGAGCCAGCACGTCGTTCAGCTGGAGCGATGAGGGTGTGACATGGTCGGCGAGCGGTGCCGATCCCTCCCATTTCCGCGTTCACTTCCGGTCCGACGCCGGCATGGAGACCATCTATGGCGCATCGGGGTCGTGGACTGGAACGGGACTGCGCGGGGTGAAGGCATGCCATTGCCCGCAGCACTCGACAACGACGACCAGCAAGGTCACGACGACGACGAAAGTCGCCCCGACCAAGGTAACGACGACGACCAAAGTCGCCCCGACCAAGGCGACCACGACCACCAAAGTCGCCCCGACGACCAAGGCGACCACGACCACCACAGTCGCCCCGACCAAGGCGACCACGACCACCACAGTCGCCCCGACGACCAAGGCGACCACGACCACCACAGTCGCGCCGACGACCAAGGCGACGACCACGACGACCACCAAGGTGGCGCCCACCAGCCAGGTGACGTCTACGACGAAAGCTCCGGAGACGACCACGAAGCCGACGATCGGGGTCAAGCCCCGGCAGGTAGAACGGCCGTCGGGTGATCTTCCCCTGACCGGGCTGCCCGTCGCCGGCATGGCGCTCACCGGTTCTGCCTTGCTCGGACTGGGTGGGCTGATGCTCACGTATCGGTCACGCCGGACCAGCTGAACCGCGGCTTGCAGCGTCCGGGCTCGTCGCGCCCGGACGCTGGCAACTTGCCCCCCAGACCCGCGGAACCGCCCGGCCGACCAGCACCGACCGGAGATCCGGATACGATCGCGGGTGTGGCACCAACCGTAGGCATCGTCCATCCCGCAGAAGTCGTCGCTACCGGACTTGCCGCCGGTTTGCAGAAGCGCGGATATCAGGTCGACTACCCGATCCGGGCCGGCGAGTGGGTACTACGCGGCGGTGAACGGCTGCTGGTGCACGACCGCCGGACAGCCGACGACATCGGCGATATCCAGCGTTTGATTCGGAGCAAGCGGGGACTCGTGGTCGTGGCCCTGATCGAGCACGCAACCAAGCATCTGTACCAACAGGCATTCCGGGCGGGTTGCGCAGGCGCCGTTCGGTGGGACGCGCCCATGGAGACCATCATCGAGGCGATCGAAGCCGCGGCTCGCGGGATTGCCCTAATTCCATCCGAGATAGCCCGCCAGATGGCAGTCGCCGGCGCCCAGTCACCACCGGATACCGTGTGGCTGTCCGAGGTGGAAACGACGGCGCTCAGGCTGCTGGCGGGAGGAGCCAAGACCAACCAGATCGCCGACGAATGCGGCTATAGCGAGCGCGAGATCTTTCGGATGCTGACCGACCTCTATACCCGGATGGGCGTCGCCAACCGCTCGCAGGCCATCGCCACCGTAGCCCGGTGGGGGTTGTTGGACGAGACGGAACGTGGCAGCAACCCGCCCGATCGGGCAGGTTTGTGATCTCGGGCGTGAGGCATCATCCCGGGATGGCGGCGTCATCGATTGTGCTCACCCGGTCCCGAGGCCCGATGGCTCATTCCCGACTCCGGCCGACTCCGCGCCGGAGTTCCAATGCCGGGCTTGGGGATCGGACCCTCGATGCCGTCGCCGTCGCGGCCGTGGCGCGGCTGGAGGCAGAGGTTTCGACCTGGCACCTGCCTCTTCGCCGCGGCGGCCGCCCAGCCATGACCGGGTCGGAATGCCCACTACCGCACCCGGTACCTAGTCGACGCTCAACGTCACCGCCGCCGCGCCGATCCTGAAGCTCCAGGGGGCTCCCAGCCACCAAACCCTGGGAAATGACGTCCAGCCGCCGAGGATCGGGCCTCAGTACATGACAGTACCGGTGGTGACGTTGAGGTCGACCCCTGTTATCCCCGCCGCGGCATCGGAGGCCAGAAACACGACAGCCCGGGCAACGTCGTCGGCGGTCACCAAGCGTCGCATCGGCGACATGGCCTCGAAATCGGTTCGGATCTCCTGGGGACTCGTGCCGCGGGCCCTTGCCTGTGCTTCGAACACCGCATCGATACGGGGACCCTCGACGGCTCCTGGAGAGATCAGGTTCACGCGAATGCCGTGCGGGCCGGCTTCCTCGGCCAACGTGCGCGTGATTCCGATCAAGCCGGCTTTGGTGGCGGCGTACGGAGTTCTTCCCAGCAGCGGGCGCTTGCCGGTGATAGAGCCGATGTTGATGATGCTGCCCGAGCCAGCATCGATCATGCGGGGCAGGAAGGCCCGGCAGCACAGCCACGGTCCGGTGAGGTTCACATCAAGCGTGCGGTGCCAATCATCGACCGACGTATCCCACGCCAAGGCGGTCGGTCCGGCGATGCCGCTGTTGTTGACGAGTACGTCGACTCGTCCGAATGCCCGGTCGGTAGCTGCAACCAACGCGTCGATTGCGGCCGGGTCGGCGACGTCTGTGGGCACCACTTCGGCCCGTCGCCCCTGCGACGCCACGTTCCCTGCAACTTCCGCCAGCTTCCCGACCGATCGAGCAGCCAGCACAACATCGGCTCCGGCAGCCGCGCAGTGCAGTGCGATCGCCCGGCCGATGCCCTGGCCGGCGCCGGTCACGACCGCCACCCTTCCGTCCAGCTCCATCGTCACGTCCCGCCTCCCCTCCACGGTCGGTCCGCAAGATCGGCTCGGCTGCTCGGTCGAGACGAAGGAACCGGCGGCCGGTGCACCGAGGCCTTAGCCCACCGGCGCCGGCCCGTCATCTCAACCCGACCGGTGGCTCAGGGCAGCCAGGTCTGCCAGACCGACTCGTTGCCGGCGATCCATTCGGCCGCAGCCTCTTCGATGGACTTCCCGTCGGTCTCGACCGTCGCCAGCATCGCGATCTGGTCATCGGTGCTGTACGACATATTGCGCAACAAGGTGTACGCAGCCGGCGCCTGGATCTCCAGGTCCGCCCAGGCGATCTTGAACAGATCGTCGGCCGGGTAGTCACAGTCGACGCCACCTGCGTCGGCGTTGGCATAACATCCGTCGGAATACTCCGGCAGTTGCACTTCGGTCAGGTCGAACGCGTTGTGGACCGAGTGGGGCGTCCAGAAGTAGAAGAGCAACGGCTCTTCGCGGCTCACCGCCGAGTCCAGCGCGGCCAGGATCGCCTCTTCCGAGCCGGCGAACACAACTTCCAGCGGTAACCCCAGGTTGCTGATGATGTCGCCGTCGTACTGAACGAAACTGGGATCGCCCCCCAAGAACTGGCCGAGGTCGCCCGTCTCCGCGGTGGCGAATAGTCCGGCCAGCTCTGGATTAGTGAAGCCTTCCCAGGTGGCCAACTCCGGATTCTCGTCGACGACGTAGGTGGGTACGTACCAGCCGATCTTGCCGACCGGACCCAACAACCCGACGTTCACGACATTTCCATCGGGATTATCGATGAAGTCGGCGACGTTCTGCGCGTGTCCCGAGGGCCACACCTCGAGCGAGGCGTGGAGGTCGCCGGTGTTGATCGCCGACCACTGCGCATTCTCGTCGATGTCAACCGTCTCCACCGTGTAGCCGAGTTCGTTCTCGAGAAGTTGTTTCGCCACCTCGACATTGACCGCTGATCCGTTCCACGGGTTGACGGCCAGCCGGATGGTCGTCAGGTCACCGAGATCCGCCGCAGCTGTGTCTTCTGCTGCTGCGGTCGTCTCGACTCCCTCTTCACCCTCACCCTCGTCGCTTCCGCAGGCCGCTGCGACCAGGGCCAGCGCCGCCAGCAACGCGAGGAGTCTGGTCATTCGTCGTGTCATGGTGTCCCCTTTCGGGGCCGGGGCTTCTCCCAGCCACAGCTGGCTATGGTACTGATCGAGACCGGTTCGCCACGTGAAGGTGTCGGGAACAGCCCAGATGGCGACAAGCGATCACGAACCCCTCGCCTGCCACAGCGTGTGGAAGATCTTCGGTGACAATCCGCAGCTCGCGCAGCAGCTGAGCGTGCAGGGACGCAGCCGGCAGGAGGTGGTGGACGAGACCGGGTGTCTCGTCGCCGTACACGACGTGACGTTCTCCGTGCGTCGAGGTGAGACGTTCGTCGTCATGGGCCTCTCCGGCAGCGGCAAGTCGACACTCATTCGGTGTCTCTCCAGACTGATCGAGCCCACAGCGGGAGAAATCAGGATCGACGGCGTCCCGATCGGGACGCTCGACGACGAAGCATTGCGAGACCTGCGCCGGCGTCGGGTCTCAATGGTGTTCCAGCATTTTGGGCTGTTTCCCCATCGGCGGGTGCTGGACAACGTGGCATTCGGGCTCGAGGTGCAAGGCGTTCCCAAGGCGCAGCGCTACGAGCGGGCGATGCAGGTGCTCGAAGTGGTGGGGCTGGAAACGTGGGGCGATCATTACCCGCAGCAACTCTCCGGCGGAATGCAGCAGCGGGTGGGGCTGGCGCGGGCGTTGTGCGTCGAGCCCGAAATCCTCTTCTTCGATGAGCCTTTCTCGGCGCTAGACCCTCTCATACGGCGCGACATGCAAGACGAGCTGCTGTCGCTCCAGGCGGGTATGCACCGGACACTCGTGTTCATCACACATGACTTCCAGGAGGCGCTCAAGCTCGGCGACCGGATCGCCATCATGAAGGACGGGGTGTTCGTCCAGGTCGGGACTCCAGAGGAGGTTGTGTCCCGGCCGGCCGACGACTACGTCCGCGAGTTCACGAAGGATGCGCCCAAGACCAAGGTGGTCACGGTGCGATCGGTCATGACACCTGCGGACGGGGTCGTTGCGACCGGGGCGCCGGTTCCGGTCACGACCGTGCTGGAGGCGGTCCTGCCCCGTTTGCTCGGGGACCCGAGCGCGATCAGCGTGATCGATGAGACGGGCGCTGTCGTCGGCGTGGTCGACCGGGACTCGGTGGCGGCGCTGCTCCACAGCGAGGAAGCCCGATGACCACTGCCGTGACGGCCGTGAACTTGCGCCTGGCCGCCGATCGGCGCCAGCGCGTCCGGCGGGTTGTCGGCGTCGGGTTGGTGATCGTCAGTTTGCTCGCCTTGGAACTGTCCATGGACACGGTTGGCGCATTCCCTGATTCGTGGAGGATCCCCTTCGCAGAGTGGATCAACGACGCGCGGCGCTGGGTGATCAACAACCAGACCCGTCATTGGTCCTTCACTGCAGTGTTCAACCCGATCAGCAACGTCATCGACACGGGCCTGCGGCTGGTCGAGCGGGCATTGCTGTGGTTGCCGTGGTTCGTGACGGTCACCGGCATCGGGATGCTGGCGACGGCGATTCTCGGGCTCCGGGCCGGGTTGCTGGCGGCCGCCGGGGTTGTCTATTTCGGCGCCGTCGGCTTGTGGGAGGAGAGCCTCCAGACGTTTGCGCTGATGGGCGTCGCCGTGGTCATCGCAGTAATGATCGGGGTGCCGCTCGGGATCTGGGCGGCGCAGCGCGAAGGGGTGGAGCGGGCGCTGCGACCGGTACTCGATGCCATGCAGACGCTCCCGGCTTTCGTCTACCTGATCCCGGTCGTGCTGCTGTTCGGCATCGCTCGCGTGCCGGCCATCATCGCCACCGTCGTCTATGCGCTCCCGCCCGTAGTGCGGCTGACGACTCTTGGCATCCGCTCTGTGCCGGAGTCTGCAGTCGAGGCATCGTTGATGTTCGGAGCGACCCCAGGGCAGACCCTGCGCAAGGTCCAGCTGCCGCTGGCCATGCCCACCATCCTGACGGGGATCAACCAGACCATCATGATGGCCCTCGGCATCGTCGTCATTGCCGCCTTGATCGGTGCCGGCGGTCTCGGACAGGTGGTGCTCGAGTCGCTGCGCCGTTTGTTCGTCGGCCGTGCGCTGGAAGCCGGGCTCGCCATTGTCGTGCTGGCCATCATCATGGACCGGATCACCCATGGGGTGGCCGGCCTGGGGAGCGACCGGGGCAATTTGCGGATCTTCCCTGATCGTTGGTCGGGCGCGGGCATCGTGCGGGCAGTGGAAGATGGGCTGGGCGCGCTGGACAGGCTGGTTGTCCGGACGTCACAGCCGCTGTCCCGGGCGCTGGCGGGCGGCCTCCATCGCACCGGCTGGGACGCGGGGGCCGCAGCGGTCATACGACATCCCCGCCGGTCGCTGGCGGGGATGCTGCTCGCCACCGGTCTGATCGCTGGAGCTGGGACCGGCATCCATGACTTTCCGTCGGGCTTCTCTATCTCTTTCGCGGGACCGGTCGACAGCGTGGTCGATTGGGTTGGCGTCAACCTGTATCAGATCGGCGACCTGCCGATCGGGACCGGACCGCTCAGCGACTTCATCACCATCTATGCCGTAACCCCGCTTCGCGAGCTGTTCAGTTCAGGTCTGGCGTGGCCGGTGGTCGTGGCGGCCACGGTGGTGGCCGGGTGGCGACTCGGGGGTCCCGGTCTGGCCGTGTTTGCGGCGGCTGCGCTGGCCGGGTTGGGCCTGCTCGGCATGTGGGAACTGTCAATGGACACACTGGCCCAAACCATCGTGGCGGTGATCCTGTCGATTTTGGTGGGGATACCGCTCGGGGTGCTGGCTTCCCGCAGCGACCTCTTCGAACGGCTTCTCAAACCGGCGCTGGATTTCCTGCAGACGATCCCTAGTTTCGTTCTGCTCGTGCCGGTGATCATCCTTTTCAACGTGGGCCGGATTCCGGGAATTATCGCTTCGGTGTTGTATGCCCTGCCCGCCGCCACCCGGCTGACGAACCTGGGTATTCGCCAAGTGTCGGTGCAGGCAACCGAAGCGGCGACGGCTTTTGGCGCCACCCGCGGCCAGACGCTGCGCAAGATCCAGGTGCCGCTGGCGATGCCCACGATCATCGCCGGGATCAACCAGACGGTGATGCTGGTCCTGGCGATGGTTGTGATCGCCGGGCTGGTCGGCGGCGGCGGCCTCGGGCTAGAGACAGTGCGGGGGCTGCGGCGCAGCGACTCGGTCGGCACCGGCTTCGCGGCGGGATTGGCAATTGTGCTGCTGGCGATGTTGCTCGACCGGTTGTTCCAGGCCTGGGCTCGAAGATTGAGTCCGCCGCCGGCGGCCTAACTGCCCCACTCCTCGGCTACGGCGGAAAACAGGCGATCCACCAAACTGAAGGACTGGCTCTCCACCACTGTGAACAGCGACAACGCCAGGGCCATGTTCTGACCAACTTCCGGCACGAAGTCCTGGTGATGCCGCATTGTCGGGTCGGCGAAGCTGCGCACTTCGTGCATGACGGCTGCACTCGGCTCCTCGAGTCCGAGAAAAGCTGCGAGGTGGGCGGCACAGTACGCCGGGTCCTCGACCACGGCGTCGAAGTTCACGACGATCCGGTTGCTGTGGTTGCGCCACCCGTCAACCGTGTGGCGAGTCCACAACCGGGCAGCGTCCTCGCTGTGCATCCGATCTCGAGTGGCGAGAGATGCAGCGACCTGAAAGGGATGACGGACCAGCAACACCGTGGAGGTCACCGGGACCACCGTCTTCCAGAACGGCAGTAGGACGCTCATGCGAGGATCCTTCCAGCCGGCGACGGCCGAACCGTCTACTACGGGCCCAACCAGCGCGCGGGCCGGGGACCGATACGACATCGGGATGTCGCCGAACTCCCAGCCGGCCCCGAGCCGGGGCGGGTTGTCCCAGGATCCGCCCAGCGCGGCGAGTAGCTCGTCGTTCAAGTCGACGATCGCCTGGTTCTCCCAGTAGCCGGTCGGATTGTCCTCGGCATGGGGACTCATCAGCTGGTCGTCGGGGCCGAGGCCGACGCCGAGCAGATTCAGGATTCGGGTGACCAGTGAGGTCCCGCTGCGGTGCATGCCAACAACACTCACGATCGTGTCCGGAAGGTCGCGGCGATAGGGCGCGGCTATGCCTTGGCCGCTGGCCGGGCGTGCGGCAGCGAGCAATTCGGTCATCGAGGGCCAGCTGCGGCGATCGCCTGCGAGTGAATGCCGGCGGGATGAGGCCGGGCTTCGCCACCGTCATCCACGACGTAGTCGGGTGTCACCTTGGCTGCCCACTTGGCCTGCAGCCGGTCGACATTGGCTTCCCACTTCGAGAACCGCTCTGCGCCCGACGCCGACTCGTGATGTATCAACACGCTGGCCGGCTCATAGACGATGCGCCAGCCGGCTGCGCCCAGCGCCAGGCACAAGTCAACGTCCTCGTAGCCGTTCCAGTACTCCTCGTCGAATCCCCCAACCTGATCGAAGGCCTGGCGGCGGATGAGGATGCTGGCGGCTGTTGCCACCGAGACATCCCGGCGCAGGTTCGCCAGAGCGTCATCCGCCGGCACCCGATACGGCATGTGCTGTGCTCCCAGCGTGGGGTAGGAGGGTTGCTGCACCAGCACCACCCCACCGTGCTGGACTGTGCCATCCGGGAACAACAGCTTGCAGCCAACGGCGCCGACATCGGGCTCCTGCTCGAGGACGGCAAGCAGCGGCAGTAGCCAGTCGGGGAAGGGCTGGGTGTCGGTGTTGAGGAACAGCAGGCGATCGGTGGCTGCCGCCCGGGCCCCCTGGTTGCACGCCCGGGCGAAACCGAGGTTCTCATCGTTGCGGATGACCGTGGCGTTTCCGCCGAGAGAGGCACACAACTCGGGAGTCGCATCGGTCGACGCGTTGTCGACGATGATCACTTCGTACGACACGCCGGTCGTGTTCTGCACGAGGGCTTGAAGACACTGGGCGGTCAGGTCTACCCGGTTGTAGGCGGGGATGATGATGCTGCAGGAAAGGGACATGGTGGACCAGTCGGCCCAGTGACCCGCCGATTAAGCCGCGCCCCCGTCGCCCGGGACCAGCCAGAACGTCCGCGCCCGGACGCTGCTCTGCGTACCAATGGCGCCCACGAGGCCGTCGCCCGAGGGAACGAGCCGCACTTCGGACCCGCCCGGGGCCCGGATCTCGACCGGGCGTTCGGAGAACGACTCGATCTCCGCCCGGGCCTGACCCCAATCCTCACCCTCGATCCGCTCATTCGAGCCGACCACCAAGACAAACGGTTCTGTGATATCGGCCACCGCACCTTGCGCTCCGGCATCGTCTGCCCAATCGGCACCAACCACTTCCACAGTGCCGCCCCGCACTGCAGCGGCCGCCAGCTCAGTAGCTGCCACCGCACCGCGCTCCACGATCCGAACCCGGTCGGTTATCCGCAGGGCGGTGGCTGCGCAGGAGGCCGCTCCCGCCGGGTTGGAGTCGCTCAAGACGACCGTGGCGGCGGCAGCGCCGGCCTCGCTCGGGCCGACGGCTCGATGCCGGGCGGCTTGATGCATGATCGCTGCGTAGTCCAGATCGAGCGCTTGGAACGTGGCACTTCCGTGGTGGAGCACAACCGAGCCGTCGGCCACCCGCAACGTCCGACCGGTCTCCATCACCCGACGGCCGAAGTCATCATCCTCGAAGTTGCCGATGCCGAACCCTTCGTCGAATCCCCCGACCTCCTCAAAGGTCGCCCGGCGGGCCAGCATGCAAAAACCGATCAAACGCGTTGTGCGCCACGTCCGCGATCCTGCAGTGGCTTTCCAGTCAGACGCCCACTGGAGTGCGTCGGTGCGGTCCGCCAGGCGGGGAGCGTCGGCTACCCGCTGGAGGCCGGCAATCTGGTTCGATCGGGGTCCCACGACCCCGGTGCCGGGGATCGCCACGGCGCTCAGCAGCGCCTCGAGCCAGCCTTCGGTCACCTCCGTGTCGTTGTTGAGCAGGCAGACGTATTCGCCCCGGGCCTGTGCGATTCCCTGGTTGACCGCGGCCGGGAACCCGCGGTTCTCATCATTGGTCACGACCGTAACGGCCGCGCCCTGCAGACCGGCCGCGGTTTCATCCGTCGACCCGTTGTCGATCACAATCACCTCGTACGGGCCGGATGTGTGGCGCTTGATCGAATCGAGGCACGCAGCCGTCAGATCCCATCGGTTGAAGACGGGAATGACGATCGACACCAATCCCGCGACGTGGTCCACCGCTGCAAAGCTGGGGATGACGGGCGATCGCCCATCGGCCATCCGTTGGGTCGCGTCGACCAACTCGTCGGCGAGCTGCGGCAGCGGACACGCCCGGTCGACGCGCGATCCGAACTGCTTGGCGTTCATCACGCCCGTGTAATACGAGCAGGCAGTGCCGGCCCGCCCCGCGATCGATTGGAAATCCCAGTCCAGGCTGGCGTCCGACATATAGATGATCGCCAGCGGCGCAAAAGCCACCACCAGCGCATCAGCTCGCGGGCGCTGCGGATCAGGGGAGAACTGGTCGAGGCGGGTCCGCATCGGCGACGGATCGAACACGACGACGCCCCTCCGCCGCCAGCGGTGCAGTACGTACGGGTCCGGTGACTGCCCCGGCTCCCACTGGTACACCGGGGTGATTCCCGCCTCGAGGAGGCGGTCGAAGATCTTGTCGAGCGCAGCCGATTCTTCCGGGTGTTCACGACCAGGGGCGGGTCCTCCCAGGAACAGTGCCGTGTCGCCGTACATCTCGGTGATCGCCACTCCCCGGCCGACCGGTTGGTGCGGGGAGAGCGCAACGGCTACCGGTGCGGCGAGGAGGCGGCCGCCGACGTCGGAATCGCGCGTAAGGGTCCCGGCGGCGGCCACGAACGGGGTCCGGAGCCGCACGTCTCGGAGGTCGGACTGCACGATGGGTGCTGCTGCGTCTTCGCCGGCGCCGATCATGCGCCCGTCTGGTGTAGCACCCGCTTGCACCACCGTCCCCGCGCGATCGATCAGGCGGATGCCGACGGGTCCCCGCTCGGCCGCAAACGCGTCGAGCGCGGCCTGAATCCACCGCGGATCGGGCATCACGTGTGCATCGGTCACCAACACCGGATCGGCTGCGGGCAGCTCAGTCAACCGGCGCTCCGGGACGAACTCGACCTCCTGGTTGCCCGGAATCGACGCTCTGTAGGCCAGCCGCATCTGGTCTGGCAACGGTTCGGGGCTCGCTACCCATACAGTGCTTGTGGCGGCTACTCGCGGAGCTGTGAAGGTGCCGGCATCCCAGGTGGGGCGGGCGGCGATGACATCGCCCGGTGCCGGCGCCTCCGGCATGAACCCATGACCGGTCAGGAGCGCAGGGTCTATCCGGCCCCGATCCGCCGCTCCGGTCGCGGCCGGGATGTTGCCAGCCTCGTCTACTTCCCAGATGGCGAGCATGCCGGCTGGATCGAGCACCGCCCGCAACAATGGCAACAGGCTCGGGACATCCCGTGGGGCAACGCCCCCCACAGCAACATCCACCCGTCCGCCGGCCGCCGCCATTGCGTGCAGCGTGTCCGGCAAGTCGTCGGCTCCCACCGTATCCAGCTCGGCGGCTCGCTTTCGTAGCCGCTCGGTGAGCTGGGGGTTCCCGGTCCAGTCCAGTATCCGGCGGCCGGGGGGAATCCACGCGGCGAGAATCTCATCGGGTACAGGCAGCCGCAGCGCCCCGAAAGAGAAGGTGATTCCGCCCGTCGCAAGCGGGTGTTCCTCGGCGGACCGCGGGCGCAAGGCACGGGCTCGGTCGGCGCCCCAAAGCCGCAACGCGGCGGAGTGGACCGCCTGTTCGTCGACATACTCCAACCGGTCGACCGCGCGGCGGGCTGCCTCGGGCGCGACGTCGCCGAGGGCGTCGAGCAGCGTCATCCACCGGTCCTCCGCGCCGCCCAGCAGGTCGTGAGCGGATCCGAGCCATGCGGCCGCCCGGTCATCGTCGGCCAGCCGAGCGGCGGCGCCGGCGGCGTGGGCGAGCGCGACGGCCCGATTCTGCGGTACTCGTATCCCATCGCCGCCCCGCGGTCGGGCCATTACCTCGACGAGGTCGGCATCCCGGCCGAGCGCCACCGCCGATTTCGCAAACACCGCGGCCGCAACATCGTTGCCGGGAGCCTGATCGAGCGCGCCCCGGGCACTGGCGAAAGCCTTCTCCGTCTGGTCGAGCTGCAGCTCTTGCCGGGCCTTGAGCGCCAGCAGCTCGGCGCGAATTGGATCGGACGCGTCTGCGAGCCCCAGACCCGTTTCGAGGACGGATTGCAGCTCCTCGAGCGAGCGCCCGTCGAACGCCAGCGAGCGCGCGAGGTCGAGAGCGGTCTTGGTGGTGGGCGCCATGGCATGCGCACGATGGGCGATCGCGACGTTGCGGCTCGCTTTGGCTGCGAGGTCGCAGAGGGTGTGGTCGTATCCGAGGTGCGCGATCCGTACGTGAGGCAGACGCCGGTGCAACGGCACACCGCCATCGAACCGGCGTAGCTCCTCGTGGATGGCGCCCACGAATCCCAGCCCTGCGGGTCGGAACAAGCGCTGGGCGGTCCCGATGCTGGTCGGCCCGTTGGACCGGGTGCTTTCGACCTCCAACAGCCAGGATTCGGGCGCGCCCTCAGCTGCTGCGAGCGCGTGTCGGGCAGCGACCGGGTCGACACAGACCAGGCGCTCGTCGGCGTCAATCCACAGGACCCAGGTGCTGTCCCGAGCGTGGTCCAGCGCGACATTGCGGGCTGCTGCGAAATCGTCCTCCCACCGCCAGCTCACTACTTCAGCGCCGGACGTGCGCGCGATTTCCATGGTCCGATCGACCGAGCCGGTGTCGCATACGACGACCCGGTCGGCGAACCCGTCGAGGGAGGCCAGGCACTCGCCCAGCATGTGCTCCTCGTCCCGCACGATCAATGAGGCAGTGACGAGCGGCCGGGCCGACAGCTTCGCAGGCGCACAGCGTTCGTCGTGTCGTACCTGGGAGGCAACCCCGACTGCCAGCGCCGGGGACAGTGTCGGCGCCGAATCGCCGAGAATGAGCGGTAGCGCCACAAGGTCCAGCGGCCGACCGACCAGGCAATATCCGGCGGCTCGATCGGTCTTGGGGACGAGCGGGCCGGCCGGGACACCGGTCCGGCGGGCGACGCGGCTCAGTTCGGTGAGCGCCCCCTCATCCACCGAGACGTCGTCGTGGACCAGTAGCACCTGTCCGTCACCGTAGGACTCCAGCCGCCGGTCGAGTGCCGTTCGCCCCGATCCGGGTGCCGCGCCGACATCGGGCCCGGCCAGCCGTCGTACCACCGGCTCGGCATCCGGCGCGGCCGCGACCAGGGAGATCGTGGCCGCTCCGCCCAGCACGCGCTTGAGCCGTTTCACGGCCGATTTCGTGACGCTGCTCGGGCCGTGAACGAGGACAACGGTATGCCGCGGCTCGGGCGGCTCTGTGGCGGTCATCAAACAACAATGTCGGCGGCACGGCCGGGTCCGTAAGAAGAGGCGGCGCTGCGCCGGTCAGTCCGGCGTCCGAGCCGCCCGGGCCGCGAGCCAGCGCCGTTGTCCGCCGGTGTCGGGCACCGCCATGCCCCGGGCTTTTGAGACGGCCGCCCACGCCGCGTCGGGAGCGAAGCCTTCGTCCACCAGAACCGTGGCGGCCATCAAAGACGAGCGGCCGATCCCGGCCCGACAGTGCACGAGCACGTGCCCGCCCCGATGCAGGTTGGCCCGGATCCATGCGCTCGGCTCGATCAAGTCGTCGGAAGGGACGCTCAGGTCGGGCAGCGGCACCGACAGGAATTCGAGGCCGCAGTCGACTGCCAGGTTGTCTTCCGCGGAGAGTCCAAGCCGCGATGCCTCCTCCGGCATGAGCATGGAAACGATGGTGGTGATGCCGGCCTTGGCCAGCCCCGCCATGTGTTCCCGCAGCCAGAGGTCGCCAGGCGGCCGGCCCATGGTGGAGAGAGTTCCGGGACCGGGCCGCTCGATCGTATAGAACTGCAGCTTCACGACGCCTGGTCCTCGGCCCCGCTCATCGCCAGACGGGCCACGTGCAGCGCTCCGTTGACGGCGAAACGCCGAGCCCGTTCGTCGTCGCCCAGCGACCGAATCGACCGGCTGACCACGCCGTCGGGAGTGCGAACGGCCACTCCCACCCGCCGGGTGGAGTTCGGTCCGTCCATGCTTCCCAGGATCTCGCCCGTCGCCACCACGAGATCCGCTCCCAGCGGCCCCCAGCCGAGCAGAGCGATTGCGTCGTCGTCCGCGAGCTCGAGGCTGCTACCACCCAAGGTGACGCTCCCGGCATACACGTCCCTGCCCCCGCTGGCTGTCGCCAAGCGGGTGCCGACCGTCCCCAGCGTGGATGTCTCCACTGTTCCCAGGCGCCAGCCTCGTTCGCGCAGCATTCGGACCAGCAGAACCTCGATCGTGTCGTCATCCCGCCCGAAGATCGCCTCGCCGAGACGCTCCTCGACAACCGCTTCCACTTTGCGGATCATTGCGGACGCTTCTCGCTCGGTCTCCGCCTTGGCGCTGATCCGGATCCGCACCTCAGAATCGCGGATGAGGAATGCAACGGACGGATTTTTTGATGCGTACAGGTCGTCGAGCATCTCGGATATCTGCGATTCCCCGTAACCCCATGTGCGCAAGACCCTGCTCTTCAGCACGGCCGGTTCGCCGGAGGCGGCCCGCAGCCGCGGCATCACTTGTTCGTCGAGCATGGTCTCCATCTCCCGGGGCACGCCCGGCAGCGCGAACACCCAACTCCCGTCGTGCTCGAGCGCAACCCCGAGGGCAACACCCTTTGCATTCAGCAGGGGTGTCGAGCCCTCCGGGTAGTCGGCCATGCGGAGGACGTTCTCGCTGACGGACCCGCGGGTAGCCATGATGCGGCGGCGGATGGCGTCCGCATGCTCGGAGTCACGGGCCATCTTCCTGCCGGCAAACGCACAGATCGCCTCCCGGGTGAGGTCGTCCTGCGTGGGGCCGATCCCGCCGGTGAGGATCACGGCGTCGGCCCGGCGGGCTGCGAGGCGAATAGCGTCCGTCAGCCGCTCGAGGTTGTCGCCGACCGTCGTCTGGAAATGGGCGTCGAAACCGGCATCGGCCAGCCGGCGGCCGATGGTCGCCACGTTCGAGTTGACGATCTGGCCGATGAGGAGTTCGGTACCGACTGCAACGACTTCCACGATCACCGGCCGAATCGTAGGGCGTCCGGCTGGGCGCCGCCTGATTGCCGTACACTTTGCATCATGCAGGATTCAGTCAATGCCCCAAAAGTCGACACGACCAGCGATTTTCACCCGTCCTGGAAACGCACCTTTGATGCCGCCGATATCATCGAACCCACCATCGACCCGACGACCCGTAAGCAGACGTTTCGGGACGTGGTCGGAGTGAACTTCGGCGGCACCCGGACCGAAGTCAAGATTCGGGACTTCGACGTCGTGGCGACGGACGAGCCGGCCACATCGGGAGGCACCAACACTGCTCCTACTCCCTTCGAGAATCTCCTGGCGTCGTTGGTGGGTTGTGAAGGCGCAATTCTGCATGGCGTGGCCGCGGCTATGGGCTTCGAGTACGAGGGGGTCGACTTCAACGCCGGCGGAATCTTCGACTTGCGCGGCCCGCGGGGGGTTGCCGGCGTGCGCCCGTACTTCGAGCACATCGATGTCGAGATCGTCATCCACACCGACGAATCGGATGATCGGGTCCGCCAGCTGGCCCGCAACGTCGAGACCCGCTGCCCGGTCATGAACCTCTTCCGGGATGCCGGCACATCGGTCACCGCTCAATGGAAGGTGGCGGGCCGGGAGACCGCAATCGCCACCGCATGATGCAACCGGGGTCAGGTTCCGACCACGACAGGGTTACGCAGCGTACCGATGCCGTCCACGCTGACCTCGATCACATCGCCGTCCTCGAGATACACGGGAGGGTCGAGTCCCATGCCGGTACCGACCGGCGTGCCGGTGGCGATGATGTCACCCGGCTCGAGCCGTATCCCATCCGAGAGCGTCTCGATCAGCCGCGGGATGTCGAAGATCAATTGCGATATCTGCGCGTCCTGGCGCAACTCTCCGTTGACCAGAGTGCGCAGACGCGCGGCGGTGATGTCGGGAATCTCGTCGCGGGTCACAATGCACGGCCCCATCGGGCAATAGGTCTCTGGGCTCTTGCCGATGAAGAACTGCACGTGCCGCTTTTGCAGTTCACGGGCGGTCACGTCGTTGATGACGGTGTAACCGTAGACGTAGTTCCACGCTTCATCGCGTGAAATACGCTTACCTCCCGGACCGATGATCACTCCGAGTTCCCCCTCGTAGTCGCTCCTGTTGAGCGGGTCGTTGGAGATATCGATCGGTTCGCCGGGGCCGACGATGCTGGTCGTGGCCTTGGTGAAGATGATCGGGAAGTCGGGAATCATCTTCACTTCTGACGCGTCGAAGCCGCTCTCGGTGAACTCCTGCGCGTGGTCGCGGTAGTTGCGGCCGACCGCCATGATGTTGTTGCGGGGCCGGATCGGGGCGAGCAGCTTCACCCGGCGGGCCGGGATGACGGAACCGGAGGCCACTACCGCGCCGGTGGCATCAAGGCCTTTTTGACCCAGCGCAACGAAGTCAACCATCGTTGTCGGCAGCGTCGGATCTGTGGCTAGATCGGTGATCGAACCATCGTCATGAAGGATGCCGATGGCCGCCGAGGCAGCATCGTCGGTGATGAACGTGACCAGTTTCACGTCGCCTCTTCCTCTCGGAGCCCAAGTCCTGCATCCTATAGGATCGGTTGGCCCGCCCAATCCGGAGGACAATGATGAAGATCGCAACCGTCGACACATTTCCCATCGCCGTGCCCCTGGCCAAGCCGATAAAGATGGCGCACATCACGATCGAGCAATCGAACAATGTGCTGGTCAAGGTCACAGCGGACGACGGCACGGTCGGCTGGGGCGAAGGCGTGGAAGCCACCGACCTCACCGGTGAAACGCAGAACCGCATTCGCGACGCGCTCGATTTTCTCGGCCCGCGAATCGTCGGCGAGGACCCGCTCCGACGAACCGAACTGTGGTTCGCAATGCAGAAGATGATCTACGGCAACCACACCGCGATCGGCGCAATCGACATCGCGCTGCACGACCTCGCCGGACACCACTACGGGGTGCCGGTGTCCGAACTGATCGGAGGAGCGAACCGCGAGTTCGTTCCGGCGCTGACGATGGTGGGCAGCGGCAATCCCAGCGCGGATGCCGAGGCCGCCCGTGCCAAGTACGACGCCGGGTTTCGCTGGTTCAAGATCAAGCTCGGCATCGCCGACACTGACACAGAGTTCGAAGAGGTGCGGGCGATCACGGACGCCTTGCCCGACGACACCGTGATCTGTGGCGACGCCAACCAGGGATGGTCCGAGCCCCAGGCCGTGGCGTTTTTGGATCGCCTCGCCGGACTGCCGATTCGCTTCATCGAACAGCCCATCCCGCAGGGTGATCACGCTGCGATGGTGCGAGTGGCGCAGCGCTCGCCGATCCCGATCTGCGCCGACCAGAGCGTCCACACGTTCGGCGACGTGATGGCCTTCGGCGGCACCGGGGTGGCCGGAGTCAGTCTCAAACTCGTGAAGCTGGGAGGGATCACCGGAGTGATGCGGGGTGCGACCCTGTGCGATCTGCTCGGGCTACACATCAACTTGGCGGGCAAGATCGCCGAGTCGAGCGTGGCGGCGATGGCAAACGTGCATTGCGCGGCCGCCATGCACCGCATTCACTACGGCGCCAGCCCGGCCAACCAGGGCCTGGCGGATGATGTCGTCACCGAACCGCGCTGGCCGGAGCAAGGCGGGTGGATGGTCCCGACTGCACCGGGCCTCGGAGTGATGGTCGATGAGTCGAGTCTGGAGGCGTGAGCGATGGGCAAGTGGTACTTCGTGACGAACTACTCGGTCACCAACCCGGACGGATACGCAGAATACCCAAAGCTGGTTGGCGCAACTCAGGAGGGCCTGTGCCGTCGCGTGCTGGCAGGTCCGGGAGAGGTGATCGAGGGTGAACCTCGCAACCGGACGGTCGTCTTGGAGTTCGAGTCACGCGACGATTTCGACGCGTGGTACTACTCGCCTGAGTACCAGGAGATCTTGCCCTTGCGGACGGAGAACTCCGAGGGCTGGGCGATCCTGATCGAGGAGTTTGGTGCCTGAACCCGCAGCTGGTGCTGCTCGGCTCAGATGACCGCGAAGAAGCGGGCCGGGGCCCCTTCCGCCCCACGGACCGCCAGGAACGGGGCGTAGAACTGGACGCGTTCGCCGATGGGCAGCTGATCGAGACGCGTCAGTTGCTGCATGAGGATGGCGCCGGAGTCTCCGATGATGCGATGGATGTGGAAATCCTCTGCGTTGTAGTCCGACCAGCGCGCCGCCTGTTCACTGAAGCAATCGAATCCGACCGCCTTAGGTCGGTGTGACACCAACCACTCGGCAGCGGCCGGTTCGCACCACGGCGACTCGACGTAGTAGCGGGGAAAATCACCCCAGGCCACATCGGACCAGCCGGTGCGGACCAGGATGATATCGCCGCGCTCGAACTCGGGTGACCGCTCGCGCAGGAGTTCCGGTGTGATGGGCGAATCCGGCTCGATGTCGCTCACGTCCACCACGATGGCCGGTCCGCACACCCGATCGAGTTCCACGTCCTCGGCGCATTCGCCGTCGGCCCGGTAGTGCCTGGAGAAGTCCACGTGCGAACCGGCGTGCAACATCATGTCGACTTTGGTCGCAATCCAGTCCGGTTCCTTGGTGTATACCGTGACGCCCAGCGGCACGTTGACCGATGGCGGGCTGTAGGTGTTCTCGCTCAGCTCTGCCGTCAAATCGATTATGGGCATCATTGCCTCCTCAGATTGCGCGAACGTGTCGATGACTCAGTGCGACGGGCGTGCGAGCGCCCAGAATGGTGAGAGCCGTGCGGAGGTCCTCCCCGATCAGGTTCACGAACTCGCCGACGCCGTCAGCGCCGCCGGCGGCGAGCGCCCACGCCACCGGCCGCCCGAGCGCCACGGCGGTCGCCCCCAGCGCAAGCCCCTTGGCGACGTCTTCCGCCGTCCTGAAGCCTCCGTCGACGATGATCGGCACCATCGCGCCGATGGCTTCCGCTACGTCCTCCAGTGCGTCGGCCGTGCCGACCTGACCGGCCAGGGCGCGTCCACCGTGATTCGAAACGTATATCGCAGCCGCACCAACTTCGACTGCGCTGCGGGCATCGCGGGCCGACAGAATCCCTTTGACCACGGTCGGCAAACGGGTTCTCGAGCACAGCCACTCGAGATCGTCCCAATGGAATGCGGCCTGGTGGGCCAGCCGTTCCGCCCGCTCGGCGGGCGCGCCGGCCAGATTCGGCATGACCATCTGGCCGTGGTGGTCGAAACTGTTCTCCATGTCGCGCCGCCGGGTGCCGTAGGCGGGTGCGTCCACGGTGATGACCACGGCCGCGGCGCCGGCGGCTTCGATCCGCTCGATCATGCGGGAGATCCAGTCCCGGTTCCCCCACCAATAGAGCTGGAACAGCAGGGGGCACTCGACCTTGGCTACCTCCTCGAGGACCGGAGCCGACGTGAGCGCCGCGATCGTCGCGATGCCGGCCGCCGCTGCGCCTCGCGCGACCGACACCGCCCCGCCGGGGTCGATCAGCTCTACCGGGCCCATCGGCGCGGTCAGCACGGGCACCGCCAGCGGAACGCCCAATAGGTCGGTAGCCGATGACGCCTGTCCCACCCCCGTCGCCACGGACGGGACCAGACCAACCCGCCCGAGCGCTGCCCGATTGGCCGCCACGGTGCTCTCGTCACCCGCGCCCGCCGCGATGTGATCCGCGAGAACGGCCGGCAAGGCATTGCGCCCCGCCGCCAGCAGCTCCTCGGCGGTCCGAAACTTCACTCCAACCGATCCTCCACCCCGAACTCGTCGGCCAGCTCCCGGAGCTGGGCCAGGAGCGCCACGGGAACCTCTACTCCGGTGGCCCGCACCTCGCTTTCGGTCACTTCGGCTTGGGCGCCGGGAAGGCGAATCGGCTCCCCGGTCACTGACTCGGAGTCCTGCAACTCGTCGAGCGAAAGGTCAAAGCGCCCGAGCACGTCGTCCTCGTCGCCAAACAGGTCGGGCCGCATGACGAACAGGGCCTGGCCGGTATTCGTGTTACGGCCGACTTCGGCCCGGAAATCGATCACATCGCGGCCGAAGGCGGCTCCGTTCATGGCGCCGGCGAGCAGGCCGATCACGATGTTGAGCCCCGAGCCCTTGTACCCGCCAATCGGCAAGAGAAAGCCTTCGTGGGCCTTGTCGGGGTCGGTGATCGGGTTCCCCTCGAAGTCAACCACCCACCCCTCCGGCATCTGCTCGCCCGCCTGAGCCGCGACTTTGATAGTGCCGTGCGACACGACGGTGGTCGCGATGTCGAGCTGAAACGCGGGACGGTTCTTGGTCGGGATACCGATCGCGATCGGATTCGTACCGAGCAGCCGCTCCCGTCCGCCCCACGGCGGCATCCCGTTGGCGTTGGCGACGGCCATGTAGATACCGATCAAGCCTTCTTTCACAACCTTGTTCACCCAGACCCCGGCGGCGCCGGCGTGATTCGAGTTGCGGGTTCCCACCCACGCCATGCCGGCCTCGGACGCTTTGGCAATCGCCGTATCCGAGGCGAACTCGAGAATCGGGTGCCCCAGCCCGTCATCTCCATCGACCAGGCCGCTGACCGGGGTTTCTCTCACCAGTCGTATGTCCGGCCGCAAGTTGGTACCTCCGCCCCGAATGCGCGAGGTGTAGAGAGGTAGCCGGATGATGCCGTGGCCGCTTCGGCCGCGTAGATCGGCGTCGAGCATTCGAGTGGCAGTTATCTCGGCGTGTTCCGGCAGGACGTCCTGGGCCACGAGCACGTCCTGGATGAAGGTGTGCAGGCGGGAAACGGGATAGCGGCTCATGGTCGGTGGAACTGCGGAACGGTCTCGCCCGTGTCGGCGAAGGTGCGGGTCACATCTATCGCACCGTAAACCCAGAGGATGCGCATCTGACCGGCGCCCCGATTGATGAAGCGGTGGAAGTCGCCGGCCGGTACCTGCGTGGTGTCGTACGGCTTGACTTCTCGCTCCACACCATTGAGCACGACGATGCCCTCACCTTCCAGCATCGTTACTTGCTCGATGCAGTTGTGGCTGTGGAGCCGGATGCTGGTGCCCGGCGGAAAGGTGGTCACACCCACTGTGAAACCTTGCTCCTCCAGCGGATGAGGCGTCAGGCGGACGCTGGTGATCCCGTCGCCACGCTCCACCTGCTCCTGCTCGTCGAACATGATCAGCTCAGCCATGGGCTCCTCCTTCAAACCAGGTCACGCTACCGGGCGGGGGCGGGTACTGCCCGCTCAACCAGGCCGGTCCCGGTGCGCTTCCGCCACCAGCCGGGCCTGGAAATGACCGAGGCCGTGTGTCTGTTTCAGCCATCCCACGACCTCCATGAAGCCCGCTACTTCCGCCCGGTCGACCAGCTCTACCCAATCCTCCAGCGAACGCCCGCTTTGCTCGGCCAGATTGGCAGCCATCGCCGCCCGCTTCCGATCATGCCGGCCGTCGTCAGTCAACTCGACACCTCAGCGCCGAACGTTTCGATGATGGCCGCAATGTCCTCGTCGCCGTGACCCAGGGCGGCGGCTTCGTCGAAGATCTCGTGCACCAGCCGCGCCATGCGGTCGGGACCGGCCCGCGCCGCCGCATGGCGGAGGTCTTTACGCATCAGGTCCACGGTGAAGTTCGGCGAATAGTCCCGGGTTCGCAACGCCGGCCCTTTGTAATCGATCAGCTTGGGCACTGCGCTGCCCGCCAGGAACGCCAAACCTTCTTCGAGGTCGATGTGGTTCCTCTCCATGCTGAGAACCGACTCGGCGATAGCCGCAGTACACGCGCTGAGCAGCCGGTTCGTGATCAGTTTCATGATCAACCCGGCGCCATTCGGTCCCATATGGTGAACCGTCGAGCTGAGCACATCGAGAATCGGACGGACGGAGGCGAGCGCCTCGGGGTCGCCCCCAACCATGATCGCCAGGGTGGCTGCCGCGGCATGCGGGACCGTCCCGCTGACAGGCGCATCCAGAAACGAGATCCCGCGTTCGGCCGCCACCGCCGCGATTCGCCGCGAACCCTGGATGGAGATGGTGGACAGATCCACGCAGATAGCGCCTTCAGCCAGTTCGTCCAGCAGAACGCCGGCATACACCTGCTCGACTTCGGCGGTGTCCGGCAACGATGAGCACACCGTGTCGACATTCGCCAAGGCGGCGAGGTCCGAGGACGCGTCGATACCGGCGTCACGAGCTCGGGAAACCGCCTGAGGCGATGAATCGACGGCAACCACCTGATGGCCCGCCTCCGCCAGGTTGCGGGCCATGGGGAAACCCATCCGTCCCAATCCAACAAAGCCGATCATGCCATGAACCTCCCGCCGTTGACTGACACGGTTTGACCGGTCATGTAGGCCGCCTCATCAGACGCCAGGAAGAGCATCCAATTGACGATGTCCTCTACCTCGCCGTACCGACCGAGAGGAATGGTCTCCTGCGTCCTGGCCCGCTCTTCTGGACCCCGAACCTCCTTGACTCGCTCGGTGAGCACGGCGCTGGGCGCGATCGCATTGGACGTGACCCCGAACTCGGCCAGTTCGTAGGCCAGGACCCGGCTCAGGGCCAGCACCCCCGCCTTGGCAGCGGAATACGGCGGAGACGACCGGTACATAGTCGTCTGGCCGGCGAGGGAGCTGACCGTGATGATCCGCCCGGCTCCCGACACCTTCAGCATGGGAGCGGCCGCCTGCGAGCACAGGAACACACTCTTGAGATTCAGGTCGATGACCTTGTCCCACTCCTCCTCTGACGTTTCCTCGGTGGTCAGCTGCTCCCAGAACCCGCCCGCGTTGTTGATGAGCACGTCGAGCCCGCCGGACCGGGCGATCTCTTCGAACGCCCTCACGACTTGCGGCTTGGACGTGACATCGGCCGGCAGAAACGTCGCGTCGCCGCCGGCATTCCGGGCGGCGTCGCACACAGCGCGGCCCCGATCCTCATCGACATCGAGCCCGAACACGCGAGCTCCGGCTCCGGCGAATGCGTGCACCGCAGCCTGGCCCATTCCGACAGCCGACCCGGTGATCGCTACCGTTCGCCCTGCGAACGCCCAAGTCACGCTGGCCACGGGGTGTCCGCTGGTTGATCCGCACGTGCTCGTTCGATGACACCAGCGGTGGCAGCGACGAACTGCTCCCGCTCTGGTCCGGTGAGGTCCACGAACTCGACGCCACGTCCTTCGAGCCGGCGCCGTAGTTCGGCCTCATACGCGGCGGCGGCACCGCGCTGGAACATGATCGCGTCGCAGGCGGCGGCCCGGACTGCTGCGGCAACCACCGGTGGCATGGCCGCGAGCGCGGCGCGGTTGGCGTACAGGCCTCTCGCCCCGTACAGGTGGCCGGACATGGTGACGTGGTGATGTACCTGATCGACCTCGTAGGCCACGGTGTTGGCGAGTGGATTCTCCTGGGCGTCGACTTCGCCTGCGGAGATGAGCCGGATACCTTCGCTCAATTCCACCGGCCGCGGAACGCCGCCCCAAGCTTCCACCATCGCCTCATGGATGGCGTTCGGCTGCAGTCGCACCGTCATCCCAGTGACGTCGGATGGCTGCCGGACGGGCCGAAGCCGGTTGGTGAAATGACGAAACCCGTTGTCCCAGTAGCCGAGCACCTCGTAAGGCGTGCGCCGCTCGGTGGCGGCCGTGAGCCACGCACCGAACTCGCCATCGAGGGCGGCATGCGCCTCGTCGAGGCTGGAGAAGAGAAACGGCAGCTCCAGTGCGTTGAGTTCCGGCACCCGGGAGCCCAGGTAGCTCGACGAGAAGTAGCACCAGGTCAATTCGCCGGCCTCGACCATCGACAGCAGGTCCGAAGCGGGCCGACTCTCGTCGAGGATGTTCCACAAGATGTCCACTGCGTCATCACGGCCCAAGCGCCGGTTGAAGCGCTCAGCGAAATGCGCAACGGCCTGGCTGTGGGTCGAGTCACGGGGGGCATAGCCGCCGACGCGCACCTCGTACGTCACAGCTTCCCCCGGCTCCGCAGCGGCAGCTCCAACGCCAGGTTGTCGGGAATCAGGCACGCGTCCGAGCTGCACGCCTGGTACCGCACCCTCACACCGAGAACGACGTCTCCCACGTCCTCGTGGATATGCACCGGACACGACAGGGTCACGCTGCCGTCCACAACCCAGAACTCTTCATCGAGCCCGTCGACCCGGAAGGATGCTCCCTCCGGGAGGTGGGGCGGGTCCCAGTAGACGCCCGGTGGCGCGTCGATGGAGACGTCGAGATGCTGGTACCAGCTAGGCGTCGGCGGTACGTACAGATGTAACCCATCCGCCACTGCCACCCGAACTCCCACCCGGAAGATCTGGTTCGGGAAGTAGTCGGCCGCCGGGACCCAGGCGGTGACGGCGAGCCCGTCACCGGCCGCGGAGGCCTGCACCTCCCCCGCCGTCGGTCCGACGCCGAGATCCTCGAGCAACATCTGGCCCGTCGGCCGGTTGCGGTGTGACCGCTCGATCACTTTGTCGACTACGAGCCCGTCTTCGTCGAGCACGAAAGTGGCCGGGTACGGCAGCCGGCGGTGCCGGTCCTCCGTCTCACGACCCCAGTAGGCGCGTTCCCGGTCCATGTCCTGGTGAAGCAAGCCGAGCTCTTCGATCGCTTTTGAGCCAACGTCGGCCAGCAACGGATAGGTGATGTTGTGCTCCCGGGCAAAGCCGGCCAGGACATCTACCGGGTCGTAGCTGATTGCAAACACGGCAATGCCGGACGCGGCAGTCGATTCCTGCAGCTCGACCAGCTGCATCTTGCACCACGGTCACCAGTCGGCGCTGCGGTGGAATACAACAATCGCCCGTCGACCCGCCCGATGCGCATGCAGATCGACGAGGGCGCCCGTCTGATCGGGAAGCACCAGATCCGGGAAGGGTTCTTTTACTTTGGGTCCCACCGGTTCGAAATCGACAGGGTCGAGCCCACTTGCCGGATCCTGGACCGGGATGTCTGTCACCCATCACCTCTCGGAACGGCCAAACTGAACGCCGATCTTATACGATGCATGATCTGCCGAGAGGAGGGCACCCGATGTCCGGATACGCCAAGGGCCCGTTCGCGGTCGACTGGGAGGACCGGTACGACTTTGCCGCGCTACGCCGGGAGCGCGTTGCCGCCGCCCAGGCCTCGCTGCGGGACTCGGATATCGACGCGTTGCTGGTGTGGAAAGACGAGAACGTGCGTTACCTCACGGCCTTGCGCGCCCAGCTGATCGCGGGCAAGACCACGTCGCTCAACGGCGCTTTGCTGGGACCCGACGCGGACCCGGTTTTGCTGTGTTCCGGCGGGGAGATCGACAAGGCCAACTTCGGGATGTCGTGGATCGGCGAGGCGCACGCCATCCCGATCATGGAACAGGCGGAGCTGGTAGACGGGTTCGTCAAAGACATACTCGGGCCGATCCTGCGGGATCGCGGCTACGGACAGGGCCGGCTGGGGGTAGACCAGGCCAACATCAGCTTTGTGGAGGCGATGCGCCGGCACTTGCCCGACCTGGAGCTGGTCGATGGCGACACGGTGCTCCACCACGCCCGGTGGGTGAAATCCGATCTGGAGATCCCCGTGATCGAAGAGGCCTGCGCCATCGGAGATTCCGTCACCCAGCGGGCGCTCGATGAGACCCGGGCGGGCCGCCGCGAGCTGGAGGTGGCGGGAGACGCCATGCAGACCCTGTTCTACCTGGGCGGAGAGATGGCCCATGTGATCACGCCATTCGTGGCGTCGGGCGAGCACATGTCACCACCCCACCGGCTGGCCACCGACAAGATCATGCGGAACCAGGACCTCTGTTTCATCGACATCGGTGCGATGTGGAACGGGTATTTCTCAGATATCGGCCGCACCACCATCGTGGGCAAGCCGTCGGCGGCGCAGAAGAAGATCTACACCGCAGTGTACGAGGGCTTGCACGCCGGCTTCGAGAAGATGCGTCCCGGGTTCACCAACAAGGACGTGGCCGACGCCATCATCAACAAGATCGGTGACTACGGGCTGGCCGAGCACCTGTTCAGCTTGTTCATCGGACACGGCATCGGCATGGGCGCCAACGAGCCCCCCTACATCGGCGAAACATTGCCGGGCGCGCCCACATATGACTTCCAGCCGAACATGGTGTTTGCGGTGGAACCGCTGGTCTGGGTACCCGACACCCCAGGCGGTGGCGGGGTGCGAATAGAGGACATGGTGCTGATCACCGAGGACGAGCCGCGCATCCTCAGCAGGGTCGAATATGAAGAGCGGCTCCTGCTGTGATCAGGCGCACACGGGGTTATCGCGGTTCTTGAGCCAGCGCCCCTGTTCGTAGAGCGGGCCGTCCATCTCGCCCGCCAGGATCCGGCCCCGAGTTGCCTCCCAAGCAGCCGCATATTCGGCGGGATCAGTGACCTCGCGGTCCGGATCTGACCGGCTGCGGAGCAGGAAGGAGGGAAACGCTGGTCGGCCGGTGGGCTGGCCGGCCGGCTGATAGCGCAGATCGAAGCTCCACCGCAGCTGATCGGACACATTCGGCAGCGCTCCATGCTCGGTGTACTTGGATAGCAGCACGAGGGTTCCGCGGGTACACGGCAGTGGCACCGGTGCGATGCTGTGACGATCCAGCATGGCTCGAGGAATGTAGTTCTCAGCGGGGTTGGCCACACCCGGGCAGTGCAGCGTGAGCGTTCCCTCCCGGTGCGACCCCGGCTGGACCACCAGGCAACCCATGTCCTCGGTGGCGTCGGTCATCGCGACCCACACCGTCAGCATGTTGGTGTCGATGGCGTCGTCCATGACCGCCCCGAAGTCCTGGTGCCATGTGGTGGCGCCGACGTTCGAGTATGAGGCCATCGCCCCGGTCAGAAGCCGCTGAGGCGGTTTGAGGCGCGCTTGCAGCACGGGGTTCAGGGCGATCTCGGGACCGACAATTGGTTCCACTATGTCGAGCAGTGCCGGATGGCGGAGCAGATCGAACAGGGCCGGCCCGGTGTGGACCCGGACGAGTTCGGGGTCGAGTTCCTCGTAGTCGAGCGGCAGCGAGATGCCGAGGTAGTAGAAAACGTCGGGGTTCTCGGTGATCAGCGCTGTGTAGCGGTCGGCGAATGCCAGCTCGGCACGAGTGGAGGTCAGGTTGCCGAGCTCGCGCTGGCGGCGGGCGGCCCGTCCCAGCGCCGCCTCATACTCGTCGACGACCGGATCCAGCTCCTCCTCGGACAGTACGTCGGGCACAACCAGGTAACCCTGCTCGGCGAATTGGTGGAGCTGGGACTCGGTCAACATCGGCCGCAGTATGAGCCGGTCCGTTCCCCGGATCAACCCCTCTGAGCCCTGGTTTCTCGGATGGGATCGTGCGGCGACGATGTATCGTCCGGGCCGGCCCGGCCGCGGCGCTCCCCGCCGGTTCCCCCTGCCCGGCGCACGAAAGGAATAGACATGAAGGTGGGCTTCATCGGATTGGGCAACGTCGGTAGCAAGCTGGCGACCAGCCTCCTGCGAAATGGCATCGACCTCACGGTCCGGGACCTGGATCCGGCCGCGCTGGCACCGTTGGTGGACGCCGGGGCAGCCACCGTCGGCTCGGGCAAGGCCATGGCCGAGCGGTGCGACGTGGTCATCACGTGCCTCCCGAGCCCGGAGATCTCGGCTGCGGTGCTCGAAGCGAGCGACGGTGTCCTGGCCGGATTGTCGGCGGGCAAGACATGGGCCGAGATGAGCACGACTGATCCAGACGAAGTGCAGCGCCTCGGCGCCAAGGTCATCGCAACCGGGGCCTCTGCCATCGACTGTCCGGTCTCGGGCGGGTGCCACCGGGCGGCAACCGGCAACATCTCGATCTTCGGCGGCGCCGACCGGGCCACATTCGAGGCGATGCTCCCGCTGCTGACAGTGATGGGCCGCCGCATATTGCACACCGGTCCGCTGGGCTCCGCCTCCATTCTGAAAGTGCTCACCAACTACCTTGCTACGGCCAATCTGGTGTCTCTGGCCGAAGCCCTGGTCACGGCTCAGCAAGCCGGAATGGACCTCACCACCACGTACGAGGCCATTCGCATTTCGTCGGGGAACTCGTTTGTTCATGAGACCGAGAGCCAGGTGATCCTCAACGGCTCCCGGGACATCAACTTCACGATGGACCTCGTTGCCAAGGACATCGGGTTGTTTCAGGCCATCGCCGACCGACACCAGGTTCCACTCGACGTGTCTCCGCTGCTGGTGGACATATTCGACGACGCCATCGAGCGTTACGGGCCCCGAGAGTGGTCGCCGAACATCATCCGACGCCTCGAAGAGGCCGTCGGCGCTCGGATTCTCGCTCCGGGATTCCCGGCCCAGATGGTCGACGACGAAGCGGAAGGACCCGGACGAGAGATCATTCCACGCGGCCGGGAAATGCAGGACGCCGGCTGAACCCTTCGTGGGCCCCCCGGCATGCGGATGGCTGGCGGCGATCTGTGCGCGCCGTGCGCACCTGCAGCCACCGTTGGTGAACGTGGGTCCTGGGCCGGGCGCGGGGCCGGCGACACCATTAACGTGCCCGCCATCATGGTTGACCACCTGGCGGCGCTCGCCAATGAATCGCAACGCTTTGCCGACGCCGCCACAGTCGCCGACCTGAGCAAAGCCATTCCCTCCTGTCCTGGGTGGACGATGGCCGATCTCGTCTGGCACCTGGCGGAAGTGCAGCACTTCTGGGCATCGATCGTCGAAGGTCCATTGATGCAACCCGAGCTCGTGCCCGATCTGACCCGGCCGGAACCGTCGCTTCTTCGGGGCTTGGCCAACGAGCAGTCAGCCCGGCTACACCGGGCGTTGAACGGCCAGCCGGCGGAGGCCAGTTGCTGGACCTGGTTCGAACCGGATCAGACAATCGGCTGGGTTCGACGTCGGCAGGCACACGAGGCCCTCATTCACCGCATTGACGCCGAGCTGTGTGTTGGGCGCCTCACCCCGGTGGATCCGGCGCTGGCGGCCGACGGCATCGATGAGATCCTGAACGTCCAAATCGACGGGTTCCCGTCGTGGAGCACCTTCACTCCGGACGGAAACAGCGCGATCATCACCGAGACCGACCACGGCGGCACCTGGGGCCTGATGTTCGGCCGGTTGACGGGAACCTCACCAAACACGCGGGCACAATACGACCTTGATTCTGTGCAGGTGGTCGGCGCGGACGAGCTCGACCCGAAAATGCGGCTGAGCGGCCGGGCGGCAGATCTCGACCTCTGGATATGGGGCCGGGCGACCACCGGGGCCCTCGAGATCAAGGGTGAGGCCGGCCTGGCGTCCAGATTGCGAAGTATCGCAGCCGAGTCCACCAACTGACTGCGGGTTCACACCCCGAAGAGCCGGGCGGCATTGCCGCCCTTGATGCCATCCCGCTCCTCGCCGGACAACCCCTCGACTCGGTCGATGAGACCCAACGGGTCCGTCTCGCCCATGTCGAACGGGAAATCAGTTCCCGCCATCACCCGGTCGGCACCCACTATCTCGATGAGATGGCGCAGGTACAGCGGGTCGAACACCATCGTGTCGTAGTAGAGCTTGCGCATGTAGTGGCTCGGCGGGTGATCAGGAATGTGGGCCCGCGTCTCGGGCCGCACCTTCCAGGTGTGGTCGGCCCGGGCCGTGTAGAAAGGCAGGTAGCCGCCTCCGTGGAGCAGTACCACCTTGAGGTCGGGTAGCTCTTCGAACAACCCGGAAAAGATCATCCGGTTGGCGGCCACCATCGTTTCTAGCGGGTTGCCGATGCAATTCGTCATGAAGTAGTCGCCGAACCGGTGGCTCTCCTCGTAACCGTTGGGATGAATGATCACCGGAATCCCGCGGGCGGCCACCGCCTGCCAGAACGGACGGAAGCGGGGCTCGTCGAGGTTGTGGCCGTCGACTGTGCCGCCGATCTGCAGGCCCTTGAAGCCCAGGTCGTCCACCGCTCGCTCCATCTCCGCGATGGCGGCGTCGACATCCTGCAGGGGGACGGTGGCCCCGAAACCGATGTAGCGGTCGGGATGATCGGCCACCGCCCGGGCGATGTTGTCGTTCTGGATCCGGGACGACTCGATTCCGACCCTGGTCGGCGCCCAGTACGCGTATTCGGACACGAACGTCGCCAGTCCCTGGATCTGGATGCCCATCGAGTCCATATATTCGATCCGAGCTTCCGGGTTTCGCAGCGCCTCGACGATCGTCGGATACATCTTCTTGTTCTGTTCCTTCGAGTCCTGGCCCATGAAGTAGTCGTACGGCTCATACTCAGGCCGCTTGTGGGGCGCTTGCAGCTCGGCTGCGGCCGGTGTGGCCAGATGGCAGTGGATATCGATCGTCGGCACGCTCACCGCTCTCTCTCCTCCCAGGGTTCGTAGATCTTATGTGATGGTGGCCCACCAGGTCGGGTCAAGACTGCGCGGACTTCGCGCCCTCGCGGACTCGCGGCCGGTCGAATCACTCTTCCTTGAGCAGCACAGAGCGCGGGATGTTGATGTGCGTGAGGATGGCGGCGGCAGCTGCGTCGGCGTCACGACGGCGCAGAGCATCGAGGATGTGGGCGTGGCCGGCAACCGCCTGGTCTCGTAACTCTGGGCGCAGACGATGGCCCGCGCTGACGTACATCACCGACGCGTCGAGCAGACCCTTGAGGATGGCTGCCAGCCGGGGCGAACCGGCCGCGTCGTAGATGGCCAGGTGAAAGTCGCGGTTGTCGTCGACGAAATCGGACGACTGGGGATCTGCGGCCATTTTCTCGTGGATGCGGGCCACCCGCTCAATCACGTCGTCGGTCATACCCTCCACCGCCTGGCGCATTGCCGCCGGTTCGAGGATCGCTCTGATGTTGTAGATCTCGATGAGTTCCTCACTGCTGAGCTCATGCACCACGCCACCGCGATGAGCGTCCAGCCGGATCATGCCTTCCGAGGCGAGGTCGCGCAGGGCTTCCCGCACGGGCGTCGTGCTCACCTCCAGCATGTCTGCGATGTCGGCCTGGACGAGGCGAGTCCCGCCGGGCAAGCGGCCGCTCAGGATCGCGGCGCGCAATGTCTCGCGCACGAACTCGTGGGCCGTTTGCCGGTGACCCGGGCGGTCACCGATCGTCAACAACTCGGCAATATCGATCTGTTCGGCCATCAGCTGCTCTCCGTCGGCCCGTCCAGCGTATCGCAAGCCGGGGCGCCGATCAGATATCCCCCCACGCCCGGTACCGATCGCCCGAACGTTCCAGCTTGAGCGGCATGGCGTACGCCTCCGACAACGTGGCGCTGTTGAGCACCTCTTCGATCGGCCCCGACGCAACGACCCGACCACCGGCCAGCGTCAGCACCTGGCTGAACCCGGGCGGAATCTCCTCCACGTGGTGGGTCACCAGGATCACGGTGGGCGCGTCGGGATCGTGGGCGAGCGCGGCCAGCGACGCCACGAGCCGTTCTCGAGCTCCCAGGTCGAGGCCGGCGCCGGGCTCGTCCAGCAGGAGGAGCTCGGGGTTGGCCATGAGTGCCCGGGCGATCAGCACACGCTTTTTCTCGCCCTCCGACAGATTGGCGAATTCCCGGGCTGCCAGCTGGGTGGCCTGGAGCGTTTCGAGATGACGATCCGCAGCGATCCAATCGGCGTCGGTATACGTGTGCCAACGGGTGTCGACAAAGGCCGCGTGCTTTCCCGTCACGACGATGTCGCGACTCTTCAGATATGAGCGGACGAGCGCAGCTGGGGCCGGCCCGACGTATCCGATCCGCGGGCGGAGCTCCCGAACATCGGTGCGGCCCAGCTGCTTCCCGAACACTCGAACGGTGCCGCGGGCCGGGAATTGATAGGTGGACACGACGTTGAGCAGAGTGGTCTTGCCCGATCCGTTCGCGCCGAAGAGCACCCAGCGCTCGCCGCGGCGGATCGTCCAGTCGACATCGGTGATGAGCTGCCGTCCGGCCTTCATCACGGTGGCTCCCACCACCTCGACCACCGTTTCGGTTCCTGCGTCATCGGACATGGCGGGGCGACATTACCGACGGGCCGGCGGCCGCACCATTTGCATATCATGCTCGCCGTAGACCAAGGAGTGGCATGCGAGCGGTACAGGTCATCGGAGACAGCGAACTGGCGGTCGTTGACGCTCCCGAACCGGGGCCCGGATCAGGGGCCCTGCTGGAAGTCAAAACGGTCGGAATCTGCGGCACCGACGTCAAGGTCTTCAAAGGGTCGATCGCGACCCCACGTCCGCTCACCATGGGACACGAGGCGATCGCCACTGTGGTGGAGCCCGGGGAGCTGGCCATCACCACAGCCGGCCAGCGCGTCCTGGTCGACCCGGCGATGGCGTGCGGGCACTGTCCGATGTGCCGGGCCGGGCGGCCCCACATCTGCCTGAATGGCGGGCTGATGGGCCGCGAAGTCGACGGTGTGTTCGCCAAATACGTGCGAGTGCCGGAGGAGCGGCTCATCCCGGTGCCCGACTCGGTTGGAGCGACTGCCAGCGGCATACTCCAGGTGTTAGGAACGGTTGTCCACGCCCAGCGTGCCGTCAACGTGTTTCCCGGCGACGTCGTGGTGGTCGTTGGCCTGGGAGTCGCCGGCTTGCTGATGGTTCAACTGCTCAAGCAACGAGGCGTGACGGTGATCGGTATCAACCGCTCGGAGTGGAAACGCGACATTGCCGCCGACATGGGCGCCGATGTGGTGGGGGCCCCCGACGATGCCCGGCGGCTGGTCGATGAGGTGACCGGTGGACTCGGTGCCGATCTCGGCCTGGAAGCGGCCGGCACCGAGGCCACATTGGCCCAAACCATCGACCTCACGAAAGTCGGCGGCGAGGTTCTCGTTTTCGGGACGCTGACCGGCGGCAGCGAAGGTCTCCCCTACTACCAGTTCTATTTCAAGGAATTGACGATCCACAATCCGCGGGCGGCCATGCCCGCCGACTACGAACGGGGGGTCAAGCTGGTCGCGGACGGGGCGCTTGACGTCGAGCCAATCGTGACACATCGCTTCAGTCTGGAGGAAGCCGCCGGCGCCTTCGAGGCCGTCCAAGACACCAGCTCTCTCAAGGTGCTGATGACGGTGGACGAGTCCTGACCGACCATCCCCAACATGGCTGCGGCCCGTCCGTCAGTACTCCACCGTTACCGGCCGGTCCTCTTCGGCGCTGCGGATCATGGCCTCCATGGCCGAGACCACGGCCAGACCTTCCCGCCCACCGGTCTCAGGCGAGCCCTCGCCCCGAACCACCCGAGCGAATTCGGCGAGCTGTTCGGCAATGGGATCGACCGGTTCCAGCTCGACTTCCGTACGGACCGGACCGCCCTCGATCGTCTGGGTCAGGAGCCTGGTCCCGTCGGCTTCGTTGTGAGCTGTGCCCTTGTACCCGTACACGCTGATCCGTGAGATGACCGGCACCACGAAAGACGTGATCAGGGTTCCGAGCGCCCCGCTCTCGAACTCAACAGCGACCACGGTCGCTTCGTCCATCTCCGGCTTCTCCATGGTGTTCTTGGTAAACGTGAACACCCGCTTCATGGGCCCGACGAAGTAGTGCATCGTGTCGATCTTGTGAACGCCCAATGAGGTCATGCCGCCCAGCGGGCTCTCGGCCCGGACGCGGCGCCACGCGGTTTCCGGATGCTTCTGCGCGTTGGGAACGGACTGGTTGGTCTCTATCGCCTGGATCTCTCCCAACTCGCCGGCATCGATCATCTTCTTGATCGCCCGGTTGGCCGCCGTACGGCGGCGTTGGTGCCCGACCTGCAACGGAACGCCGGCGGCTTCGGCGGCGGCGACAGCTTTGCGGCCTTCCTCCACGGTGAGGGTGAGCGGCTTCTCGACAAAGATGGGCTTGCCGGCGGCTGCCGCGGCTTCGATCAGCTCGAGGTGGCTGGCGTGGGCGGTGGCGATCATCACCCCCTCGACAGCCGGATCGGCCAACAGCTGCTCCAAGCTATCGGCGGCCACGCAGTCGTACTCGGCGGCGAACGCGTCCCGGCTTTCCTTGGTGCGGGCGAAACACGCCGCGACTCTGGCCTCTCCCGACGTAGCAGCAGCCTCTGTCAGTGCTTTGCCCCACCATCCGGTCCCGACCAATCCGAGCCCGACTGTCATCTCGAAACCTCCTGTCCGGACCGGATCATATATTGTGCAGACCGGGAGGTCGCCCATGACTGACATCGTTGTATCCGGCGGAACGATTGTCTCCGGCACCGGCACCCGTCGGGCCGACCTGCTCGTCCAGGACGGCAAGGTGGCCGGTTTCGGGGTAGATCTGCCTCGCGGCGATCGCACCATCGACGCCACCGACCTCTACATCCTGCCCGGCGGCGTCGACACCCATGTCCATTTGATGGATCCCGGCGAGACGTCCCGGGAAGACTTCCCGTCCGGCACCGCCGCCGCCGCAGCACGAGGTGTCACGACCATCATCGAGCACACCCATGGACACCCCGTTCGCGAGGTTGCCGATCTGGCCGAGAAGAAGTCGCACCTAGTGGGACGATCCAATGTCGACTATGCCCTCGCAGCGCATACCTGGCCCGACCGCATCGAACACATCGGAGATCTGTGGCGAGCCGGCGTAGCCTTTTTCAAGATCTTCACGTGTACGACCCACGGAGTGCCCGGGTTGGACCCGGCCCACCTGCTGGCCGCGCTGCGAGCGGTGGCCGCCGCGGGCGCCGTCACGCTGATCCACTGCGAGGACGAATCGATCACGGCAGTGGCAGAGCGCGCGCTGAAGGAATCCGGGCGATCCGACAATGGCATCTTGTTGGAGTGGCGCAACCGCGAGGCCGAGCTGGTAGCAACTGCCGCCGCGGCCGCACTGATCTCAGCCACCGGGGTCCGCGCCACGATCGCACATGTGAGCAGCCCACCCGTGGCTGCTGTGCTGGCGGACGTGCGGGCGCGCGGCACCCAGGTGGCGGCCGAAGCGTGTCCGCAGTACCTGACTCTGCGGGAAGACGAGGTGTTGGAGCATGGGGCGCTACGGAAATTCACGCCTCCCGCCCGCATCCGGTCTGACGAGGAGGAGGCGACGATGTGGGACCTCGTGCGGGCCGGCGTCTACTCCCACTTCTCGACCGATCACGCTCCTTCGACGATGGAACAGAAGCTGGCGAGCGACATCTGGGAGGCCCCGTTCGGTTTGCCCGGGCTGGACACAACGTTCCCGTTCCTGATCGACGCAGCCCTGGCGGGCACCCTCGCCATATCCGATGTGGCGCGTCTCTACAGCGAGGCACCTGCCCGCCAATATGGCCTGTTTCCCCGCAAGGGTCACCTGGGCGAAGGGGCCGACGCCGATTTCGTGCTGATCGATCCGTCCGGATCCTGGACCGTCGACCAGACGGACTTGTGGTCAAAGGCCGGGTGGAGTCCCTACCGCGGGCGCACGTTCCGAGGGCGGTCGGTATCCACCTACCTGGGCGGCGTGGAGATCGCCCACGATGGCCGCGCCCACAACTCGCGGGCGGGTACGTTCATCCCCGGGCCCGGGCTGACCGAGGGCTGAAGTCGCGGTTCGCCGTGGCTGTAGAGGCGGGCTCACTTTGATCAGTTCGGAGGCTCCACCCCGGATGACGGCTCGGTTGATATGCGCCAGGCGCCGACTCGCAGACTTCGAAATGTCGACAACACGAAACTCGGCCGCCGGCCCTGGAGGATTGCTCCCCGCCCACCCGGCCGGGCGTCGGACGGAATCAGTAGCGTGAGCGACCATGAACGAGCGAACACTGGAAACGCCGGCCGGTCGGGTGTCGCTGGCATCAACAGGCGATATAGGCCCAAACCTCCTCCTCCTGCATTCGCTCCTGTCGGACCGCGACGTTTTCTATCGCGTGGTCCCGGCTCTGGCCCGACAGTTCCGGGTGCACGCGGTCGACCTCCCGGGCTTCGGCGAGACCGACCTCCAGCCTCCCTCCATGGACGCCTATGGGGACGTGATCGGCGGTCTGATCGAGGCAGCCGGCTTCGACCGAGACACGATCGTGCTCGGCAACGGTCTCGGTGGTTTCGTGGCACTTGCCACGGCGATCAGACACGGCGAGAGATTTGGGAAGATGGTCATCGTCGGCGCGGGACCGGGATTTCCTGATGAGGCCAAGCCGGCCTTTCACGGCATGGCGGCGGCCGCAGCCGAGCACGGCATGGCCGGAGTCGTGGACGTGGCCATCCGCCGAGTCTTCCCAGAGGACTATTTGGCGGCCCATCCCGAGGAGTACGAGGAGCGGCGGGAGGTGCTGCTCCGGACCGACGTAGTGGCGCTGCAACGCGCCTGCGAAGCGTTGTCGAAGGTCAACTACTTCGACGCGGTCGCCCAGATCGCCAATCCGGCGCTGGTAGTGGTCGGTTCCGAAGACGCCGCCACGCCTCCGGCGATGGGCCGCCAGCTGCACGAGCTGATCCCGTCCAGCACCTATGTGGAGCTCGACGGGATCGCCCATGGACCGCAGCTACAAGATCCGGAAGGGTTTCTGCACGCAATCGGGCCGTTCCTCGGCTTGCGACGCAGGTGAGGGCACGGAACAGCCATCTCGCCCGGTGCACTGGTGAGAGGCTGCACCCTGCGGCCAACGCAAGGAGAAATCCGCCCCCGACCGGGGACTCTCTGGACTGATCGTATATGATGCAAAGTCGCTGACGGAGGGAGGCTCGTTTTGGCCAATGAACCGTGGAAGACCGACAAGTGGTTCTCCAGCCCGTGGAACTATCTGCCCGAGATCGCCGATGCCTTCAATCTTCCCGAGACGGTGAAAGTCCACGACGTGACCCTTCGCGACGGCGAGCAGCAGGCCGGAGTCGAGTTCACGGCCGACGAGAAGGTCCGGATCGCGTCGATGCTGGCAGAGGCGGGGATCCACCGGATCGAGGCCGGGTTGCCCGCCGTCTCGCCGGCCGATGAGGCGGCGGTGCGGGCGATCGCTTCGGAGGACCTCGGGGACACCGAGGTGTATGCATTCGCCCGGTGCATGATCAGCGACGTTCAGCTGGCCATCGACTGCGGCGCCAAAGGCGTCGTGATGGAGATCCCCTCCAGCCATCATCTGATCGAGAAGGCCTACAAGTGGCCGGTGGAACGGGCCCTCGAGTCGTCGATTGCGGCTACCCAGTACGCCAAAGAACACGACCTGAAGGTGACGTTCTTCCCGATCGACGCCACCCGGGCCTCGATCACCGAGTACCTGAACATGATCACGACTGTGGCGAGCGAAGGGCATGTGGACGCGGTGGCTTTGGTCGACACATTCGGCGTGCTCTCCCCCCATGCAGTTTCCTTCTTCGCTCGCAAGACGAAAGAAGCGTTAGACGTCCCGCTCGAAACTCACTTTCACATGGACTTCGGCATGGGCGTGGCCAACACGATCCTGGCGGTCACCGAAGGTGTCGAAGTCGTGCAGACGACCGTGACCGGGCTGGGCGAACGCTCGGGCAACACCCCGACTGAAGAAACCATCCTGGCGTTGCTGACCATGTACGGGATCGACACCGGGATCAAGACCGAGCATTTCAAGAAGATCTCGGACGAAGTCTTGAAGATGGCCGGAGTCACGATGCCGTCCAACCGGGCGATCGTGGGTGACCGCCTCTTCAACGTCGAGTCGGGCATCATCGCCACCTGGGTACACAATGTCGGAGACGCCGACATGACTGAGGCATTCCCGTTCCGGCCCGAGCTGGTCGGCCAATCGGCCCCCGAGATCGTGCTCGGGAAGGGATCCGGCCTCGATTCAGTGGCGATCTGGCTGGACCGCAACGGTATGTCCGCCGCAGACGAGGATCAGTTGATGGAAGTCCTCATGGCCGTCAAGGCGAAGTCGCTGGAGAAGAAAGGTCTGCTGGACAACGACGAGTTCGTGACGGTTGCCCAGTCGATCATTGGCTGACGGCACGCCTCGACTTCCGGCTGTGGGTGCCTCCGAGGGCACCCACCAGCCCAAGGTTCGCCAACAGAGGAGGAAGGGAACTACATGAGGGAAGCGTTTTTCGGGCTGAGCACCGACTGGAAAGAAGGCATCAACTGGGCCGACGTCCGTGACTGGCGGCTGAAACGGGCTCACGCCGAGATGGAGAAAGCGGGTTTGGGAGCCCTGTTGTTGTTCTACGACGAGAACATGCGCTACGTCTCCTCCACCCTCACCCCCGGCTGGAACCGCCTCAAGCCGGGCCTCCGCTACGTGGTTCTTCCTGCCGGCAAGCCTCCGATCGTGTACGAACAGGGTGACATTGGGTTTCACCTAGAAGTCCACAATCCGTGGATCCCGAAGGAGAACATCCGTTACTCCTACGCTTGGATCAAAGGCGCGGTCGGGCCGGCCGCCGACCAGCAGGTCAACAAGTTTGTCGACGCGCTGGCCAACGACCTCGAGGATGCCGGCGTGTCCGACAAGCCGCTGGGCGTCGACTTCATCGACATCAATCTGATTCGCGAATTCGAACGTCGTGGGGTCGAATGGACCGATGGCATGAGTCCGATGATGAACGCCCGCGCCATCAAGAGCCCGGACGAGATCAAAGCCTTCTCGATCGTCGGCGCGATCTGTGATTACGTTCATTACGAAATCACGAACTTCATCAAACCGGGCCTGACCGAGAACGAGGTCGCTGCGTTCGGATTCGAAAAGCTCTACTCCATACCCGGTATGGAGGACGTCGAAGACGTCATCGTCTCATCCGGCCCCAACGCCTGGCCGAACTGGCGCAACTTCTCCGACCGGATGATCCGCCCCGGCGAGCTCGTCATCATCGACCTGGCCGCACTGACCTGGAACGGCTTCAAGTCGTGCGTCTACCGCACCTACTGCGTTGGCGGCAAGCCGACCGACGAGCACCAGGCCACCTATGACGCCGCCCACCAGTGGTTGTGGGACTCGATCGAGATGGTGAAACCGGGAGTCACCACAGCCGATGTAGCGGCAAAATGGCCGTCCGCCCAGGAACAATGGGGTTACGAGGAAGAGGACCAGGCGGCCGCCAACAACTGGGGACATGGCCTCGGTCTGGCCCAGTATGACCCGCCGGTGATCTCCCGCATTTGGTCCCTCGACCACCCGGTCGAGATCCAAGAAGGTATGACCTTCGCCCTGGAGACCCAGAACGGCAAGCTGCACGACCATGGCGTGCGTCTGGAGGAGATGCTCTACGTCACCAAGACCGGCTACGAGATGGTCTCGACGTACAAACAACACGAGATCATCGCCACGGACTGAGACCCTGGGGAGGGAGAACGTGCGCCGCCGCCCAACGGGTGGCGGCGCACGTTTGTCGGAAGGATCGTCGCGGTGCTGCTGACCCTCGATGACCGTCAGACCCTCGACCCGGCCATCGGCGGGGCGAAGGCGGCGTGGCTCGCCAAGGGCCGGCAAGCGGGGCTCGCGGTGCTGCCCGGCGTCGTGGTTCCGACTGCGGTATCGAGATCATTCATCGCCGCCGGGTGCGAGCAGCTCGAACGTCACAACTCCGGGCGGGCCAGGATGACGATCACTTCTTCCGAGCTGGACGGCGCCCTCGCCATCGAGTTGGAACGCGCAACGGCCGGGTTCAGTGTGCCCATGGTGGTCCGCTCGTCGAGTCTGTTGGAGGGATCGGGCGAGTGGTCGGGTGCGTTCACCTCCTACCTGGATGTGCACCGGGGCGAAGCGCCAAAGGCCGTGCTCGGTTGCTACGCATCCATGTTCACCCAGCACGCACTCGAGCGATTCAACGCGGCCGGAATCTCGCCGCAGCGCGCCGGCATGGCGGTGCTCGTCCAGCCCGCGCTCGACCCGGACTTCGGTGGAACCGCCCGCGTCACCGGTGACGGGGTAGTGGTGACGGCCGTCAAAGGATCGCCCGCGCCGCTCGTGCAGGGCTGGGAGCCGGGGGTACAGGCCCGGGTCGCGGGCGAGGCGGTGCGCGGCGAAGAAGCGCTTCAACTGATGGGCGAGCGCCGTCTCCGGGCTGTCGCGGGCGCGCTGACCGACGCTCGCGACATGGTGGGGGCCAACAGCTGCGAGTGGGCGATGGCAGCTGACGAAGTGTGGTTGCTGCAACTGCACAAGTTGGTCGAGACCGCACCGTCCGGCCGGCTCGCCATCCCCGATCCGCTCACCACCGATTTGGCGGCGCGACTGGGCCGCCTCATCCGGCGATACCCGGGGCCGCTCGGCGAGCAACTGGTGCTGCCGTGGGCGATCGGAGATCCCGAGCTGGCCGCCGTCGATGCTCAACCGGCTCGGCTCGACCCGGCAGAGAGCCTGCACCACGCGACCGCCCAAGGACAAGCTCTGGCAGCCGAAGTGTGGGGATTGCCCAAGCCGGATGCTGCGGCCACGGCTGCCAAGTGTTTGCGCGACCTCCGTGGACCCGATCCCGGCCCGGCTCTGGCTGTGATCGCCCGCCTGACCCCACCCGACCGGGCGCGGGCGGAAGACGCACTCGCCGCCCTCGCCACCGTGCGCACCAGTCTCGTTGAGATTGGAGCGGTTACTCACCCGGGACTGGCGGGCCATGTCGATGCCGGAACGGCACGACAGCTCTTGAGCGGGAAGCGGGAGCCGAGGCTCCGCGGCCGCATCGGGTTTGACCGGTGGGATCCCTTCAACGCTGCGGTTGTCGCAGCCCATGGGGCGATGGTCTCCGGGACGTCTGCCTCGCACGGGATCGCCTTCGGACGAATGTGCATCGTGCCGGAACCGGCCAGGGCGGAAGGCTTTCGGCCCCGCGACGTAGTCGTCGGCATATATCCCGAACCCGGCTTGGGGGCGCTGTTGTTCGACGCGTCGGCCTTGATCACGACCGGTGGGGGTCCGGCCGCGCATTTGTTCGAATCGGCTCGTGCCCTGGCAATCCCTGCTCTGGCAGCTACCCGAATCGAGGACCTGGTGGGCTCGTCGCTCGAACACATAACGACCGACTGGGGCCTCGCCGTTGACGGCGCAAACGGAGTGGTCTACGGCCTCCCGTGGTGAGGCCGGCTCCTGCGCTGTCGATCTGGTCCGTCGACTACGCAGCGGCCGTCACCGCCCGAGTTGACCGAATAGAGTCTGGCTCAACGGCATTCATTGCAGGTGAAAGGGAGGTTGCCGGTGCCGCTGCCCATGAACGTACTACCCGCACCCCGCTGGTCCCGTCAGGACGATCTCGTCTACGTGTCCACGCTCTACCCGATCGACGCCGACGGTGCCGTCGTGCATAGCGACTCGATCTCACCACACATCGGCCAGTCGGAGGTGGCGGCGCAAACGAAGGCCGTCTGTGTGGCCCTGGCGGAAATCCTCGAAGAGGCCGGTAGCTCACTCGCGCTCACGCTCAAGGCTGAGGTGTATCTCGTAGATGCATCAGACTTCTACGAGTTCAAGCTGGCGTGGAAAGAGGCCTTCCCCGACGCGCCTCCTGCCCGGCTGACTGCGGTCTGCGGTGACGATCACATCATTCCCGGCGTTCGTTTGAGCCTCGTCGCCGTGGCGCTGCACCGGGACGCGGCTGACAGGCGGGCGGTGATCAACATTGACGCGGTGCCCGACCCGATGGACGCCGAGTGGTGTCCACAGGCCGTCAAGGCAGCACCGTTCGTCTTCATGTCCGGTTACCCAGCGACCGATTTCGAGACGGGCATCCCGGTCACTACCAACCCGGTGGCGCCCTACTACGCGTCCGACACCGAGCTCCAGGCTCGATACATGTTCGACAATTGGGGGAAGGTGCTGGAGGCTGCCGGGAGTGACCTCACCCAGTGCGTGAAGACCCATGCCTTCGAGATCGACCTCGCCAACTTCCATGATCTCGACGGAGTCTGGGACCAATACATGGGCCACCAGGCCGGAACGTCGCCGCCCACTCGTGCCTCGATGGCGATGCCGGACCTGCTGGTGCCCGGCGCGATCTTCATTGCGAACGCACAGTTCATTGCACCTGACGACCAGCATCAAAAGGTCGAATCCCGCAAGGGCATCGCGTGGCATCCCGAAGACATCCGCAAGGTCCATTTCACTCCGGGTATCGAGGTCGGGCGGTGGTTCTTCATGGCCGGTCAAGTGTCGTGCCCTGACTACGAGAACTTCGGGTTCACCCAAGCGCCGAAGGGTTTGCCGCACTATTGGTCGGATATCGAGATCCAGGTCCGCGGAACGATGGATCTCCTCAAGCACCAACTGGAGGCCAACGATCTCGACCTACGCAATGTCGTTGACGCGCGGGTGTTTCTGTGTTGGGCTCAGCGCGACTACCGCGGCTTCGAACGTGCCTGGCGGCAGGTATGGGAACCGGTGGGTCATTGGCCCACCCTCAACCTGATTCCTTCCAATCAGGCGTCGGGCGACGGCGGCATCATGATGCCGGAGCTACTGATCGAAATCGACCTGATCGCCCACCGGGACCATTCAGCCTGAGACCTGGAGCCGGATATCGGGCGTCCGCCCCCCGGGGGGATCAGTCTGCCGGTTCGATCAGCCCATAGTGGCCGTCGTACCTGCGGTAAAGGACCTTTCCCCGGTCCGTCCCCCGGTCGCGGAAGAATAGAAACGGTTCATCGGAAGTATCGAGCCGCTCAATGGCGTCGGCCTCCGACATCGACGGGGCCTGGGCCGTATTCACCGCAACCGACAATGCGTGCACCCGGTCCGGTTCGGGCACGCCGCCCGACACGTGCTGGACCACCACCGTGTCGTCGGTCTCGTAGACGATCGAGTCTTCCCCGCTGTCCTGGTCTGTGAACAGGAAGAACCGGTGGTCGAGCACGTCGAGGTCGAACAGAGCCTCTTCCAGCGAAACTGCTCGGGGCGCGTATGCCTTGCGGCGTATGATCTCGCGGTCCTGGGGATCGCGATGAAAGTATGCGGGACGCCTCGTCGGCAGGTCGCCGTGACGCCACACTCCCGGCGGTGTCTGGAACGGACGGGTGGCGTTGTCCTGGCGGCGCTCAGTGAGGCGTCGGAGCCTCCGGCGCAATCGCTCGTCCAGTAGATCGAGGGCCTCCTCGACGTTTCGGCTGGCCACGTGTGCCCGGATTCGGCTCCCGCTCACGTCGATCGTCGCCTGTACGAGCGCTTGTTCGTCCGGGGGTCGGCTGGGCTCGACCCGGAGCTTGAACCGGGCATAGATGATCGGGCGCGGTGCCTTGGCTCCGAGCGAGGCGAGAATGCGCTCGGCGTGTCGCCGCGCCGATACTGGGATCGGCCCGCGAGTGACGAACGCAACGTCGATGCTCGCTTCGGAGCTCAAACCTCGCGTCTGGGGCACTTCGAGGGGTTGGTTCACCGCAATCACTCCCTACTCCGCTGGTGTCGATGGGCCCAAGCACAAGCCGCCTCCATGCCGTTCCCCGGCTTGCGGACAGGCCCTGATCGCAGTCTCCGGCGAGCCACGCCATGAGACCAGAGTATTTCGACCCTCGCTCTTGGCCCGACGGCGGTCACGAATCTCGAGCGATGGGCCCGCGGTGCGGGTGTTGCCGCTTGGGGGGCTGCTCGAACGGGCGTTTCATTGCAGTCGCCGATAGGCCCGAGTCCCAGAAGGGCGCGGGCTCAGGGTACATGTCGCCCAAGAGGATGGAACAATCGGTTGTCGAGCCATGGAGGGTCCACAATGCAGGCGCAACCAGCCCCGCCCGGACGCAACGTTGACCGGGAATGCCTATGAAGCCGCGAATCGGTGTCGTCGGCGGAGTCAACATGGACATACACCTGTTCAAATCCGCCCCCGCGCCCCACGGACCGCTCATGGCCGAGTACTACATCGCAGAGCCGGGCGGCAAAGGAGCCAACCAAGCCCGAGCGGCCGCCCGGTTGGGGGCAGAGGTCACCTTGGTCGCCGCCGTGGGTTCCGACGAGTACGGCAGGGAATGCCTTGCCGCGATCACCAAAGATGGCGTCGATGCCAACCATGTTGTCGAGATCGAAGGCGATCGCACCGGATTCGTTGTTATCGACCTCGTTGCGGGCCACCACGTGACCCGGGTGTTCGTCCCCGGCGCCAATCACCGGCTCGAGTGGGCGCACCTGCAGCCGGCGTTGCCGGCCCTCGAGCGGTGTGATGCGCTCGTTGCGCAGGCCGAGATTCCCGGTGCAGCGCTCGAGCAGCTTGCCGCCTGGTCGCAGGCTGCGCGTGTTCCGCTGTACCTAGATCCAACGCCGCCCGAATCCGTGTCGGTGGCGACGCTGGCGGCGGCCGAGGTCCTGACCCCGAACCTCGCCGAGGTCGCCGGGCTGACCGGGCGCGTCGTCGCCGGCGAAATCGAGGCGAGATTGGCCGCCCGGGATCTGCTCGACGCCGGCGCCCAGCGGCTTTGCGTGAAGCTGGGGGCGGGCGGTACCGTCATCGCCGGGCCAGAGGGATTCACGACCGTTCCCACGTCACGAGTCGATGTGATCGACGAGACCGGGGGCGGAGATGTCTTCATGGCCGGCCTGGTCACATCGCGCATTTCCGGGGCCGGCTGGGGAGAGGCCGTTACGTTCGCCAATGCCGCCGGCGCGATCTCCGTCAGCCACGAAGGCCTCTATCTTCCAACCCGTACCGAGGTCGATGCGCTCGCCGCACGGCTCCGATGAACCCACTCGCGGCCGGCACCGCTGCGCCCGCAACGACCGCATTCGCTCGCACCATCCGCCTGCGTCGGTCCTGTCGAGCATCAATTCGCCTAGTCGGGTTGCGGAGCGACTGCGAGCAGCAACGCGGTGTTCACTGCCAGGGTGCCGACAACGACTGCACCACCCACGAGCGTTCTGATCCCTGGCTCCTCGCCGATCGCGAGCCACACCCATAGCGGACCCAGAATCGTCTCGAGCAGCGTTATCAGTCCCACCTCGGCCGCTGGTAGATAGCGGGGGGCAACTGCCAGCAGACCGAACCCCAGCGGCAACACCACGAATCCACTTGTCGCCAGATAGCCAAAATCGGCGACCGAGATCGAAGCCGGGGCGGCCAGCGGTGACACGAGAATGGCTCCGACCAGGCCACCAACGCCCATGGCAGGGACCATGTTGACGGTCTTGTGCCGCCTGATGAGTACAAACACACCCCCGAAGGCGGCAGCTGCACCCACCGCGGCGAGATCGCCGGCTAGGGCGCCGCCGCCCACATTCCCGGAGAACATGAAGGCGACGCCAGCCATCGCAATGGCAATGACCACCCACATCCGAGTTCCAACCGGCTGCGAATAGAAGACGCGAGCCCACACCGCGGCGAACAGTGGTGCCGCGCTCATCACCACGAGCGTGTTCGCCACGGTGGTGTTCGTGATCGACGCGACGAACAAGGTCGTCTGGATACCGAACAAGGCGCCGACCACCAGCCCCCATGGCCCGATCTCACGGATGACCCGCGAAGACCCGGCGAGCACGGACGACGCCGCACCGAGGCCCACCGCCATCAACAGACCTCTCCAGAAGACGATTGTCCATCGGTCGGCCTCCACGAGCCGGATGAGGAGCGATTCCGGACTGAGCGAAGCTATGCCTGCGAGCGCCAGCATGATGCCGCGGCGGTGTTCGCGCCGATCGCCGGCGTTGAATCTCGGGTTCAGTGGCCCATCGCCTCGCCGGTGAACTCCTCCACGTTCGTATCCGTGTCCAGGAACGCGATCACGCGGCACGGGCACGACTCGAGACCTTCGTACTTCCAAGGGAATGCCCCGATCAGGGCTCGGCGATTGAGAACCTTGTCGATATCGCCGCCCACGTTTTCGGAGTGAATCAGTCCGAACTGCATCGCATAGTTGTGGAACGGGAACATGTCATTCTTCACAACGCGTCCGCTCAGGTGATGGGTGTATTCGTACGGTGGGAAGAACTCCTCGCACGTCATGCCGACCTGTTCCTCGAACTGTTCCCGGAGATCGGGACGCATGTTCCGGATGGTTGTGTTCATCGGGTGGTCGCCCGAACCTGCGTCGATCCCGAACCACTTGATCTCTCGTTCGATCATCCAGTCGGCCAGCTCGCGAGTCCCGCCCGGGTGCATCGTGAAGTAGCGCACCAGGTCCTGCTGCTCTTCGCCCTCCCAGTACTTGTGATAGCCCGTATGGATGATGAGGATGTCGCCCTGCTCGATTTCGACCGGGGCGTCTTCGAGCATCTGGGGAGTGATGATGTCCCAGTCGTCAACCTGGTCGCTGATGTCGACAATGGCGCCCTTGTTGATCAGGAATTCCAACGCAAGAGAGGCCATGTCACCTCCACCATCGACCGAATGCATCGGCCCGTCCAGGTGGGTGCCAGCATGGAGGGAGCTTTCGATCCGCTGGGCGACGATGCGGTTGGTCTGCAGGGTCTGGGCGTAATACATCTTGTTGCCCGCATAGCCGACCCATCCCGGAGTGTGGATGTTCATGGTGTGCGACAGGTCAACCATCTGCATTGAGTCCTCCCAAAACTCGATTGAGTGAGACTCTAGGAGTGCCGCGCTCGATGCGCTACCAGTGGACCGCGCCATCACGGCGGTCGAGCTCGCCGTTATCGAGGCTGGTTTCAATCACGGCGGCGAGGTCGCTGCTCGATGACCGATATGGCGAGGGCGGTGACGAGGCTGATCACGATCGCCGCACTCCAGTCGACTTCGCCGTCCGGCCACACAGCTTGCACCGCGACGTTGACGATCAGGGTCACGACGAAGACCACGACGGCGAAGCGCAATCGGCGCGGCATTCGGGAGACCCTAGCGACGAAGAATTGCCGCCGTCAGGCAGGGTCGAGCGTCGCGGTCGAGAATATGACGTGGAAAGGCTGGCAGTAGATGACCACGCTTAGCTCTCCGCCGATCTCGAAATCCACCGGTATGTCGTAGTTCTGTGACCCGCGATTGCCCTTCAAACCTCCCAGGTCGACATAACCCTCAGCCGTTACCTGCTCTCGGCTCTCGGGAGCTGCAACCGGCGAGAGCAAGACGTGCAGATCCGGGCCGTTGGTCACATCGAGATCCTCGAGCCGGAGGATGCGCGAGCCATCAGCCAGTTCGTAGATGGTGGCCGTGCCGGAGCCACGGTGGAACGAGTCGGCTCCCATGATGGTTCCGGTCACGATCGCTACGGGATCGGCCTCGGGCATATCCTCGGTGGACTCGACATTGTCCCCCTCGGCGTCGATCATCTCCTGTTCCACCTGTTCTGCCGTCATGTCGGCCGGTACGGCCGCCATTGCCGCCCGTGGAAACTCTTCTTCGACCGTGCGGTTGATGAAAAGGGGCGACAACAGGTACCAGCCGACCGCGATCACGGGAATCGCTACGACGATCGCGCCGATGACGAATCCTCGTCGCCGGTAGAAGGGCTGCTCCGGGGTGGTCATGCTCGGCCTCCTCCTGTCCCACCTCTCCGCCAAAGCTAGGTGGTCGGCCCAGCGAGCGCGGCGACACCTCGCCTACGGCAGAGTGGACGTACGAATTAGAGCAGCTGCTCGTCGACTGCGATCTGGTAGATGTCCGTGCGGCGGTCCGCTCTCGGAGAGATCATCTCCCCCCGTACCTGGGAGCGCTTGGCATCGGCAATGTCCACCGTGGCCAGCACCACTTCGTCGTCCGAGCCGGACAGCGGGCCCACCAGCCGCTTTCCGAACGGGTCGATGAGGATCGACGAACCAAGGAAGTCGCATTGCCCGTGGATGCCGGCCTGGGAGGCGCAGGCTATGAATACCTGGTTGAGATTGGCTTGGAGTTCAGCGCCTCGACCCTGGGGCGACATGCCGTCGGCGTCCCACCGCTGCTGGTCATAGCCGGGGAGCCAGGCGGTCGGGACACAAATCAGGTCGGCTCCCTGCAGAGCCATCAACCGCACGACTTCCACGAACCTCAGGTCGTAGCAGACGCAGATTCCGATGGTCCCAAATCGGGTCCGCACCACCGGGAACCCCATATCGCCGGGTGCGAAGGCCACCTTCTCATCGGCGAACAGGTGGGTTTTGCGGTAATGCCCGATCAGTCCTTGCGGGCCGACCGCAACTGCGGTGTTGTACAGAGACTCGCCGGCGCGTTCGGCCAGGCCCCCGACAACGTAGCCGCCGGCCTCGGCTGCCAGGTCGGTCCATTCGCGGACCGTTTCACCACCGACCGGCTCGGCGATGGGAAACAGCCGGGCGGCGTCGGCTACATAGCCGGGAATGATCAGCTCGGGCAGGACCACGAGGTCGGCCCCTTGTCCGAAGGCGTCCCTGATGGTGTCCGCGCATAGCTTGCGGTTTGCCTCGACTTCGTAAGGCTCAGCGCTGATCTGAGCGAGTCCGATGGTGATCTCATGTCTCACGGCGAGTCCCCGATCGTGAGCCGTTGGTAGCCGCCGACCCGCACCAGCATGTTCCAGTCGGCCGGCGAAGGTCCGCCAACACTCTCGATGTTGCTGCCCCGGTCCGCCTTGACGGCGTGCCACAGGCCGACCGGCACGTGCACTGCGCACGGCGCCTCGAATGCAAGTTCGAGGCCGTTACTGAGATCCTCCATGGTGCCGCGGCCCTCGATCACATACAGCGTGTCCTCCGAGCCCTTATGGGTATGCGGGATGTTCCGCTCACCGGGCTGCATGTCCACGTAGTTCATGTTGGCGGTCTGCGACCCGCGGCCCGCCCACACGATGAGGCGGGCGTCCGCCGCACTCATGGGCATCATGAGATCCGGTTCATCCTTGTGCAGCACGTGTATGGCCATCAGTGACCCTCTCCCAAATGTGTGTACATGCCCGGGTCGGGTGGACAAGGTCCGCCGACGAGCTCGGCCCCTTCATCACCTGCCACCAGTTCGTAACGCGTTCCCGGATCGATCAAGATCATCGAACCGAGAGTGAGCGGATGTTCTTGCTGCAGATCGAGGTCATGCGCCACCGCCGCGCCCGCCATGACGTAGTAGACCGATTCCATCGGGTGCCGGAGCGGGACGGTCGAAGCCGAGGCCGGCAGCGAGATGCGATGCATGGAACGGAGGTGAGCGCCCGAGCCTGGCCAGGCCACGGCCCATGCTCTACCGCTTTCGACCACGATCGGGAGTTCTGGACACGTGTCGTCGTCGGGGAGGATCCGCGCCCGGGACGGAATGACCGGCTCGTAGCCGGGTCCTCCGCTCATCGAGCGAGCTCCATGGACCGACACGCCGCTGGGCAATCGCCCGCGGACTTCAATGACACTGCATGCTTCTTCACTCTGGTCAATGATAACTGGTAGCGTCCGGGGGCAATCGCCCGGCGAGGAGGGTCGTCCAATGGCAGCAACCCTGGCGAACTACTGGCACCCGATCGCCGAGTCGTCCGCCGTCGGAGACCAGCCCCAGCGGTTCACTCTGCTCGGCGACGACCTAGTTGCCTTTCGCGCCCCGTCAGGGGAGGTGCGGGTATTCAAGGACCTGTGCATTCACCGCGGCGTTGCCCTGTCGCGTGGTTTCATCGAAGACGGCATCCTGCGTAGCGGCTATCACGGCTGGGCGTATGACGAGACCGGTGCCTGCGTTCACATTCCGTCGCTCCCACCCGGTTCGCCCATCCCCTCCAAGGCGAGGGCGATCGTCTACCGGACGGCCGAGCGTTTCGGCTTGGTGTGGTTGGCGCTCGATGAACCGGTCGAAGACATCCCGCCCTTCCCGAACGATGAATGGGATGACCCCGGATACAGGACGTTCGTGTCTCATCACTACGTCTGGAATACGTCCGCGGGCCGTTCGGTGGAGAACTTCATGGATTTGTCCCACTTCCCATACGTTCACGAAGGGATCCTCGGCTCCCGGGAGAGAACGGTGGTCGCGGAGCACACCGTCGAGAATCTGGGTCGCATGCTCTATTACTGGTACGAGGCGCCCGAGCCGTCGACCCTGCATTCAGGAGAAGATGACATAGTCAAATGGGAGTACTGGCTGACCGGCCCGTTCACGATCCATCTGCGCAAGACCATCCCCAGCGGCGACCGCACACTTATCTCAATGGCGTCCTCCCCCACCAACGACACCACGACCCACATGTTCCTCTGGATCGCCCGCAACTACGACCTGGACCCAATCCACGATCAAGGTTTCATCGATTTCACCCACACGATCATGGAACAGGACCGGGCGGTCGTCGAGAGCCAGCGTCCAGAGCAGATCCCGACCGATCTTCGGGACGAATTGCACCTCAAAGTGCCGGACGCATCCGGAATTGCCTATCGCAAGCGCCTTGCTGAGATTCAAGGCGTCGGCGCCTTCCTGCCATAGATGGATACGCCGGTTCCCGCCAACCTCGTTCGGGCCGGCGCCGGCCGGACGCTTCCCGGCTGGGTGCGATCCCTGCTGGCGCTGGCCGGCACGCTCGCCGTAATGGCCGTGCTGGTCGCCATTCTCGGGGCCAGCCCCATCGACGTCGGCCGGACACTCATCAGCGGCTCGATCGGCAATACATTCAACCTGAGTCAGACGATCGTGGTGTCGGGGATTCTGATCCTGGTAGCGCTCGCGGCCGCCATCCCGTTCTCAGCCCGGCTGTGGAACATCGGCGGCGAGGGCCAGATGACCGCGGGTGCCATGGCCGCAGCCGTCCTGGGCATCGCCCTACCCGACACCTGGCCCCGGGTCCTCTTGATCGCAGCCGTGACGGCAGGGGCGATCGCGGCCGGTGCCGTCTGGGCCGCGATTCCCGGCTGGCTGAAGGCGCGGTTCGACGCCAGCGAGATCGTGACCACGCTGATGCTGAACTTCGTGGCAACCTTCACGGCCGCGTGGGTGATCTTCGACGTCTTTCCGGAGGGCTTTGTCCAGCGAACAGAGAGCATCGCCGTCAACGCCGAGTACGCTCGACCCTGGTCGGGTTCCCTGGTTGACATCGGGATCTTTCTCGCGCTCGCCTCGGCCGTGATCGCGTTCATCGCCATCAGCCGGACCCGGCTCGGGTTTTCGATCCGAGCGATCGGAGCAAATGAGCGGACGGCCCGACTCGCCGGTATTCGCACCGAGCGGGTCACCGTGCAAGCGTTCCTCATCGCCGGTGCATTCGCCGGTCTGGCCGGGGCGTTGATCGTCCAAGGTCGAGATCACTCCCTGCTCCAGAACTTCTCGGCGAATTTCGGTTTTGTGGGGATCGGCGTGGCCTTGGTCGCCCGGCTTCACCCGTTGTGGATCATCGCGTCGGCCGGATTCTTCGCCATCCTGCGGGTGGGGAGCAACAGCCTGCAGGCGGGAGCCGGGTTATCACCGAGTGTCGGCGAGATCATCGTCGCAGTGTTCGTCATCCTGTTGATGGTCGGCGGGCTCATAAAGTTCCAGTACCCAGAGAACCCCGATGCTCACTGAAGCGCTCGTGATCGCGTTCTTCGTCATCGGGATCCAGCTCGCGGTGCCGATTCTGCTGGCTGCGCTGGGCGAGGCCGTGGCAGAAAAGGCCGGGGTCCTCAACGTCGGGATCGAAGGCGCCATGCTGATCGGAGCTCTCTTCACCGCCTTCATCGGGATTCAGATCGGCAACGTGCCCCTGGCCATCGTCACCGGAGCCGGGTCGGGGTTGTTCAGCGGTGCCATCCTGGCCTACCTCTACGTCCGACGAGGCACCGATCAGATCGTGACCGGCCTCATGTTCAACATATTCGCGCTCGGTTTCACGGCCACCCTCCACTCGCGGTACCTCGCCGGCCAGAACGGCGAGACGCTGGGATCGATCGAACTGCCTTTGATCACGGACATCCGCTGGATCGGCGACGTCCTCGGCGACCAGAACATCATGCTCTACCTGGCGCTCGGACTAGCAGTCGGGGTGCACTGGCTCCTCAACCGCACCTGGTGGGGGCTCTACGCCCGCTCGGCCGGTGAGCGCCCGCTGGCCGCCGAATCCGGCGGCCTCGACGTCCGTCGCCTACGGTATCCAGCCGTCGTCATCGGGTGCGTATTCGCCGCTCTCGGCGGGGCCGCCCTCGTCCTCAGCACCTCTGGTGGATTCATCCCGGGAATGACCGCCGGCCGCGGGTTCATCGCACTGGGCGTGGTCGTCCTCGCCAAATGGCGACCGAAGTGGGTTGTCATCTATGCGCTCGGCTTCGGACTCACGCAGGGGCTCCAGTTTCTGGCCAACCAGCTGGACGCCTTGGCATCGATCCCGACCCAACTGTGGGTGGCGCTGCCCTACCTGGTCACCACCGTCGCCGTGGTGTTCGCTCCGGGATCCACCTACCCGGCCGCGGTCGGCATTCCGTACCGGGCCCAGAGCGAGTCTGCCTGACCACCCGGGCACGCGGCATTCATCTTCAGTAAAGTGCCTTTTGTCTGACTCAAAGACATCAGATCGACTTGGGAGGAGATCATGGGCGACCTACGGTCAATCGACGGGTTCCTCCGCCTACTTGCCCTTGCCACGGCCCTGGTGATGGTGCTGGCGGCTTGTGGCGACGGCGACGAGGAAACCGCGACTACCGCCGCACCCGAAGGCACCACCGCGCCGGAGGAAACGACGGCGGCGACCGAAGCCGAACCGAGCGGCGAGCCTTTCCGGGTGGCATTGATCTACCCGGGCACCGAGGACGACCTCTCCTGGTCGAATGCCTGGTTCGACGGGGCCAAGCAGGCCATGGCCAACAACCCGAACATCGTGGTCGAGTCCGTCGATCTGCTCAACGATCCCGACGCCGTGGTGCAGCAGGGAGCAGCCTTTGCCGGGCAAGGCTTCGACTTCATCCTCATCGCCCACGGCGCCATGGTGGATCCCGCCATCACGCTGGCGGAGCAGTTCCCGGACGTCCAGGTGTGCCTCGCTCCACACCACCCCGGCGACGCGACCGGAGGCGATAACCAGCCGGACAATCTGTGCTGGGTCGACCCGGCTCAACACAACGCCAACTTCTTCGCAGGGGTGCTGGCCGCACTGGTGACCGACACCGGCCACATTGCTTCGCTCAACGGGTTCGAGTTCCCCGGACTGACCCGTCAACCCGAGGCGTTCGTGCTCGGTGCGCGGTGCGTGAACCCGGACATCGAGTTCAGCCAGCAATACATCGACACGTGGATCGACACAGCCATTGCCAAGTCGGCGGCCCAGTCCGAAATCGCCGGAGGTGCAGACGTGATCTTGTCTGCCACCGACTCGGCGGTCTTCGGCATCCTGGAGGCAGCCGAACAGTCAGACAGCCAGGTCTGGGTCATACCGTCCTACTACGAGAGCCAGGAACTCGGCCCGGACGTGGTGTTGACATCTGCGATCCACGGGCTCACCTTCACTTCCCAGCAAGTGATCGAACGAGCCGCCAACGGCGAGATCGGAGCGAAAGACTTCATCGAGTTCGACGCCACCAACAACCCGGAAATCGCGGCGCCGCTGTACGAGAACATCGCCGGTCTGCTGTCTGACGAGGAACGTGCCACCTACGACTCGATCGTGGAGGCGGTCCGGTCCGGGTCAATCACCATCCCTGACGAGACGGCCGGCAGCCCGACCATCGGTCTGCAGGGCGATGGCGAGGCGATCGACCCGGCTTCGATCGGCTGCGCCGCCTGAGAACGGAGATCACGAATGCAAACCGAGCTGTACTGCTACATGGAGGACGGGCGCAAGCTGGTCCTCCCGAGCGGCGTCCCTGACTACGACGACGCGTTCGAAACCTGGCTCGACCCCGACAAGACTGCGGTGGTCGAGATCGACATGCACCGGGGCCATGTCGGTCCCGACGAGCGGTTGACGCTTCCGGCACCACGCGCCCGCGCCCGTATCCCCGCCCACGATCGCTTCCATGCCGAGTGCCGCAACCTCGGCATGCCCGTGATTCACGTTCAGCACTGGCAGCGCTACGGCGGTATTGACGATCTGAACAACCGCAAACACAACCGCATGGCCAACTGGCGGGTGCTCTATTACCTCTATATCGAGGACAACGAGCTGATGGACGAGCACTCGTGGGAGGGCACGAAATGGCTCGACCTGATGACCGAGGAGATCGAGGGCGACTACTACATCCGGACCAAGAAGCGGCTATCGGCTTTCTACCCGACCGACCTGGAATTCTTGCTACGGAACCTCGATGTTCACAACGTCATCCTGACCGGCACCTACACCGACGCCTGCGTTCTGTCGACGGCGTTCGACGCGGCCAACCTGGACTTCCGGGTCATCGTGCCGCGCGACATTGTCGCCGGCTACTCCGAGATCGCGGAGAACGCGGCGCTTCAAGTCATCTCGCTCCACCTCGGCCTGGTAGTCGACGCCCCGGCGCTTCTCGCCGAGTACTACGCCCGTAGGGGAATGGAGCTGCCCGACGACCTGCGCGGCATAACCGAGATCACCGAGGCGACAGGGCTGCTCGACGCGGCTTCGGTCTGAACAGTCGACAACAGAAGGGAGGCGTGCTGTGGCGAGCGACCGCACCGCAGTATGGGGAGATGAGCCGAAGCCGTTGATGCCGTATAGCCCAGCCATCAAGGCGGGAGGTTGGGTGTTCTTTGCCGGCCAGCTCGCGTCTGATTTCGAGACCGGGCTGGCGCCCGAGGCAGGCGGCGATGGGCGCAACCGCTATGTGGAGAACCAGCTGGAGATCCAGTCCCGCTACGTCCTGCAGAACTTGCAGAGGACGGCGGAAGCCGCCGGTATAGACATCAGCTCCGATATCGTTCGCATCTACCAGTGGTTCACGTCTCCGTATCCCACGATGGACGAGTTCGATCAGGGCAACACCTGGCCCCGCATCGACATCATGCCCTACCTCTTGACCCGCAACGAGTTCATCGAGGAGCCGCGCCCTGCGTCAACCGGGATGGGCATTCGGGAAACCGGGCTGCTGGTGAAAGACACGATCCTCGAGGTGGACATGATCGGGATGGACCCGGAGGTGCATCCCGGCCCGAGCATCGGCTATGAGGTTCCCGAAGGGACGCCGTCACCGTTGGCGGGGTACAGCCCGGCGATCCGCCGCGGCGACTGGGTCTTCCTGGCGGGCGAGATCCCGGTCGATTGGGTAGGCGATTTCGGTAGGTCCGAGTATTACGGCGAGCCGAGCGGCATCGCCCTGGAGGCACGCCGCAACCCGCTGTTCTGGTACCACTCCGACATCGAGACGCACACCGACTACGTGCTCAAGAAACAGGCGGCGATCGCGGATGCCGCCGGCACGTCGCTCGATCGAGCCGTGAAGGCCACGGTCTATCTGGGGCACCCGCGTGATTTCGAAGGCATGGACAAGGTGTGGCGTCACTGGTTTCCGGAGAACCCACCGGCCCGGGTAGTGATCCCCTACATGGGACTCGGCGGGAAAGGCAGCCGGATCGAGATCGCCTTCAAGTTGCTGGCCGGCGACTCCGACCTGGAGATCGAAACCATCGAAACAACCAAGGCGCCCCCAGGGTTGGGGCACGAACCGCAGGCGGTCAAGGCCGGGAAGTTCCTGTTCTTCTCGACCACCCTGCCGTTCAACCACAAAGGGTCGTTGGAAGAGTCGACAGAGCGCCATCCCAACTTCCCGTGGTATGGACAGCCGCCCAAGCTGCAGATGCGCTACATGCTGGACAACGTCGCCAAGATCTGTGAGGCGGCCGGGACCAGCCTCGACCAGATCTGCCGGCGGCAGGCGTTTCATGCCGATTTTCAGTGGTTCGCGCAGAGCATCGAGGAGTGGGCGGCTCATTTCGACGGTGACAAGCCAGCCTCGACAACCCTGGAGATCGGCGGACCGCTGCTGGTGCCCGGCGCGAAGGTGCTGCTCGATCTGATTGGTTATTGCCCTGACTGAGCGGCGGCGCCCGGTTCCGGCACCATGACGGGCGGCAGCATTCTCGGGCGAGCCGTGACTCGCCGCGAAGACCCTCGACTCATACGGGGCGCCGGCGCCTATGTCGGCGACATGACTCCAGCGGGCGTGCTCCACGCGGTGTTCGCCCGTTCCGACCTTCCCCACGGCCGGGTCCGTTCGGTCGAGGTCGAGGCGGCCCGGTCTGCCGACGGTGTCGTCGCGGTTCTCACGGCCCACGAACTCGATCTGGCGCCCTTGCAGATCTGGGGAGCGCCACCGGAATGCGCCCGTCCGCCGCTCGCGGCCACCGTCCGCTACGTGGGTGATCCCTACGCAGTGGTCATCGCCGAGAGCGAGCGGATCGCGGCGGACGCGGCCGGTCTCATCTATGCCGAGATCGACGAGCTGCCGGCCACCGTGGACCCGATCGCCGCCATGGCCGCAGATGCGCCCATCCTCTTTGAGGACTTGGGCAGCAACATCGCTTTGGAAGAGCGGTCCGGGTTCGACGGGGATGCACTGGCCGGGTCGGAGGTCGTGGTCGAGCACCGGCTCGTCAACCAGCGGCTGGCGCCAGTGCCGCTGGAAGGCTCCGGCTGCTTGGCGACTGTCGACGCAGATGGGCGCCTCACCGTGTGGCTTTCGACCCAAGATGTGTTCAACACCCGCACGAGCCTCGCCGCCATGTTGCGGATCGACTCGGACCAGCTGCGGATCATAGCGCCGGACGTCGGCGGGGGTTTCGGGGCCAAGGGCGACCTGCTCGTGGAACATGCGGTGGTTGCGGAGTCGGCGCGCCGGCTCGGCCGGCCGGTGCGATGGGTCGAACGGCGGACGGAGAACTTCATCAACATGGTGCACGGCCGGGCGCAGGTCCAGCGCATCCGGCTGGGGGCGACGCAGGAGGGCCGGCTGCGGGGCTTTCAGCTCGATGTCGTCGCCGACCTGGGCGCCTATCCAGGCGTTGCGACCTGGCTGCCGCGCTACACCCTCGAGATGGCGTGCGGCTGCTACGACATACCGCGGGCCGCAGCCTCGTTTCGGTCCGTGGTCACGAACACGACACCAACCGGACCGTATCGTGGCGCTGGCCGGCCCGAAGCGATCCAGGCCATCGAACGAGCGATGGACCTGCTGGCGCTGGAGCTAGGAATGGATCCGGTGGAACTGCGACGATTGAACCTGCAGCCGCCTTTCACGGATCCGGTCACCACCGCCATCGGAACTGAGTACGACTCGGGTGATTACGGCTCGGCATTGGATCTTGCGCTGGACCGGTCGTCACATCGAGCATGGATAGCGGAGCGGGACGCCCGTCGCGCCCATGGCGACCGGCTCCAACTCGGCGTCGGTGTTGGCTGCTACGTGGAGGTGACCGTTGGCAAGACCCCGCTACATGAGTTGGGATCCGTCGAGGTCGCCCGGGACGGAACGATCGTCGCCCGGGCCGGCGGCGCCAACCACGGACAGGGCCATGCCACCGCATTCGCGCAGATCGTGGCGGACCGCTTCGAGATACCGCTCGATCGGGTCACTGTTGTGCAGGGAGACACCGACCAGGTCCCGCGCGGTGGAGGCACGTACGCGTCTCGTACGGTGCAACTTGCGGGTAGCTCGCTGTTTGTCGCCAGCAATGCGGTCGTGGATCGGGCGCGCGAGCTTGCTGCCGATCTGCTGGAGGCGGCGGTCGCCGACATCACGGTCGTGCCCGGCGTCGGCCTCGGGGTGGCGGGAGCGCCGCATACTGCCATTGCGTGGGGGGACCTCGCCCAGGCAGCCACCGAAAAAGATTCTTCCCCGCTGGCAGCGGAAGTCGAACACCCTCAAGGCGCGGCGACCTATCCATTTGGGACGCATGTCGCAGTCGTCGAAGTGGACACCGAAACTGGGTGGGTCCGGCTGGTAGAACACACCGCGGTCGACGACTGCGGCACCGTTATCAATCCGATGCTCGTCAAAGGCCAGCAACACGGCGGTGTGGCGCAAGGAGCCGGCCAGGCGCTCTTCGAGCACGCCCGCTTCGGCTCCGAGGGCCAACCATTGACCACCAACCTGATCAGCTACTTCGTTCCCGCCGCCACCGATCTGCCCAACCTCCGTACTATCAGTCACGTGACCCCGACACCGCACAATCCCCTGGGCGCCAAAGGCGTCGGGGAGGCGGGAACCCTCGGCTCCACGCCGGCCATCCACAGCGCCGTCATCGATGCCCTCCGCCCCTTCGGCGTACGGCATCTCGACCTGCCCCTGCGGCCGGAAAGAGTCTGGCGGGCCATCCACAACCGGCCCGACGAGAGCGAGCGGCCATGACCGCTGCCATCGTCGGGATGAGGGGTATCAACAAGCGCTTTGGCGACACAGTGGCGAACCACAACGTGGATTTCGACCTCATGCCGGGCGAAATCCACGTCCTCCTGGGTGAGAACGGCGCAGGCAAAACGACGCTCATGAACATCCTGTTCGGACACATTCGCCAGGATGCCGGCACCATCGCCATCGGTGGCGAGACGGTCACGATCAACACCCCTCACGATGCAATTGATCGCGGAATCGGGATGGTCCATCAGCACTTCAGTCTCGTGCCGTCCTTCACGGTCGCCGAGAACGTGATGTTGGGTGTCGGTCGTGTCACCGATTTCCGGTTGCGTGCCTCCGACATCGAGGAGCAAGTGGCGGCTCGGGCAACGGAGCTGGGCATGCCGATCGAGCCGGCCACACCGGTCGAGGATTTGCCCGTCGACCTCCAGCAGCGGGTCGAGATCATCAAAGCCATGTTCCGGGGCGCGCAGACTCTGATCATGGACGAACCAACGTCGCTGCTTGGTCCGACTCAGATCGAGAACCTGTTGTCGATCCTGGCCCAGCTGCGTGATCGGGGTAACTCGATCATCCTCGTCACTCACAAGCTGGCCGAGGTGATGGAGGTGGCCGATCGGGTGACGGTACTGCGCCGCGGCGAGCGGGTGGCGTCGCTGAGCCGGGGTGAATTCGATGAGCGAAGCCTGGCGCGGGCGATGACGGGGCGAGAGCGGGAGGCGCTACCTCCCCGGGCCGAAACCGAGGCCGACTCCTCACCACCGGTCTTGCAGATCGACGGTCTCGTGGTGGCCGCCGCCCACGGGCATGGCGTGGCCGTCGATGGTCTCGCCCTCGAAGTACGCGCCGGTGAAATTCTGGGGATCGCCGGCGTCGAAGGCAACGGCCAGCGAGAACTGGTCGACGCCTTACTCGGAATTCGCGAAGTGGACGCCGGCACAATCGTGATCTCCGGCCGGGAGGTGTCGGCGATGAGCCCGGTTGACCGCCGGCTGGCAGGTCTGCGAGCCATCCCTGAGGACCGCCAGGGCCTCGGTTTGATACTCGACATGACGCTGGCAGAGAACGTGACGATCAGCGACCTCGCGGCCGGCCGGTTCCGGCGCCGCGGCATGATCAACTGGTCGGAGGTGCGGCGGACTGCGACGGACCTGCTCGAGCAGTATGACGTGCGCCCACCCGACCCCACCGTCACCGCGGGCAGCCTGTCCGGAGGGAATCAGCAGAAGGTGGTGCTGGCTCGAGAGATGTCGCGCGACCCCACGATCCTCGTGGCGGACAACCCAACATGGGGCCTCGATGTCGGTGCGATCGACTATGTGCATCGCCGGCTGTTGGGGCTGCGCGATCGCGGCGGATCGATTCTCCTGCTGTCGCTCGACCTGGAGGAGTTGTTCAAACTCGCCGATCGGATCGTGGTCATGTATCGCGGACGGGCCATGCTGAGCGGGCCGGCCGAGTCCATCAGCGAGGACTCACTGGCAATGGCGATGGCGGGCCGCGAAATCGACTCGTAGGCGGGGCCGCCGGCTCATACCACCGCACCCACGCTCTCTCGTACCGGACCATCGGCAGGGTCGCGCCATTCGGTGATCAGCGCTTGATCCGGTCCCGCACGTAATGTGTATAGACGTGGGCGGCGACCGCTGCCGGACTGGTCCTCCAACACCTGAGCGGGTCGAAACCGTCGTGCACCAGACACATGTTGCAGGACACACATTCGACCATCCCCGTCCGTCCCGCGGCAAGCTTGTTGGGCAGATCCGGCTCTCGAATGAAGGGCCGCGCCATAGCCAGGAAATCGGCGTCTCCCGACTCGAGTACGTCCGTCATCGTCTCGGTGGTACGGATGCCGCCAACGAGAATAACCGGGATTTCGACTGCGGCTTTGACAGCGTGGGCGAACCCCCGGTAGTACGCCTCGGCACCCTTCGGTCTGAACAGCCGCTGGACCAGTCCATTGGCCGCTGCCTGCTTGGCCCCGACCGCTACATAGCGGCGGATGTTCTCCAGGTAGCTGCGCATGATGCCGTACGACACTTCGACCGCATCCAGCCCGCGTCCGGCCAGGTCCCGGACCCGATCGATGCTCTCACCGACCTCGAGACCACCCGGGATCGAGTCGGCGATCCCGATCCGGGCGGTCACCGGCATGCGGGGGCCTACAGCCGCCCGCACTGCGTCGTACACAGCCCCCAGGAACCGGCCACGCCGGCGCCCATCCCCTCCCCAGGCGTCGGCTCGCTGATTGGTCAAAGGCGACGAGAACTCCGAGATCAAGTACCCGTTGCCGCCGTGGATATGGATCCCATCGAAACCTGCGGCTAGAGCGCGCCGGGCGGCATCTCCGAATGCAGCGATCACCGCCTGGATGTCATCCTCGGTAGCTTCTCGGGGTTGGAGACCGTACATCTCGTTGGCCGTCGGCGACGGAGCGATCGGTCCGACCTCCGGCAGCATCGTCTGGCTCCCCGCGTGGCCGAGCTCGGCAAAGATGAGACCTCCGCTGGAATGAACCGCCTCCGTCACCTTCTGCATCGGCGCGATTTGGCGGTCGTCGTACAGGCCGGGCTGGTCGGCGCTGGCCTGACCTCGCGGCTCGACATAGATGTGGCCGGTGAGCAGCAGCCCGGCACCACCGGCAGCCAGGTCGCCATAGAGGTCGGCGAGCATGTCCGTGGCGTCGCCCGCAGCGGTGGCCATGGTCTCCGATGTCGAGGCCCGGACGAGGCGGTTCTTTACCTCCAGCGGGCCGATCCGGGAGGGCGTGAGGTAGACCGGCGGCTGGAGGGAAGCACTCACATCGTCTCCGTGCCGAAGAACAGCGATTGAAGCGAGCGGTCTGCCAGGAGCTCTTGGGCCGGCATCTCCGCCTGTACGGCCCCCGAGTTCAGGACGTACACCCGGTCTACGTGGGGCAGAATCAACAGCGGCTCTTCCTCGATGACCCACAGTATGGAGGCGCCGCTCTGCCGGTACTCCAGGATCTTCTCAACCAGACTGTCGATGATCGTCGGGGCTAGCCCGGTGGTGGGCTCGTCGAGCGCCAGGAAGCGTGGGCGGGTCCCGACCCCGGAGCCAAACGCCAGCATCTGCCGTTCGCCGCCGGACAGGGTCCGCGCCAGCTGGCGGCGTCGCTCGCTGAGGACGGGGAACATCTCATAGATCGCTTCGATGGCCCCGCCAATCTCGTCACGCGGCAGAGACGAGAACGAAACCCGCAAATTGTCCTCCACGGTGAGATCCGGAAATGTGCTTCCGATCTGGGGAACAGTCGACATACCCAGCCGGTGCCTCGCCGCCGGGCGAATCTGCCTGAGATCCCGGCCATCAAACGTGACCGAGCCGCCCATCAGCGGCAGCTGGCCCATGATTGCCTTCACTATCGAGGTTTTGCCCGCCCCGTTCGGCCCCACGATCGCGACGACCTCATTCGGATCGACCGACAGGGACACCCCGTGCACGACGGGCAGGGTTCCGTACCCGGTTCGCAGGTCTTTGACGTCGAGCAGCATCAGGCGCGCTTCCCGAGGTAGATCTCGATCACGGCCTGGTCCGCCACGATCTCGCCCGGCGTACCGGATGCGATCACTTCGCCGAGCGCCATGACGTGAACATGGTCGGCGACGCCCAACACGAACCCGATGTTGTGGTCGATCACCAGCACCGTGATTCCATCTCGCCGGACGTCTGCAATCAGCTCGCTCAACCGGCCAATGCTGGCGGGATCGACGCCGCTGGCCGGTTCATCGAGCAACATCATCCTCGGTCGCATCATGAGCTGGCGGGCGAAATCGACCAGCTTGATGTCGCCCGGCGTGAGATCAGCCAGACGAGTATCCAAGTGATTCTCCAACGCAAGCCGTTCGAGCAGATCCAGCGCCCGGCGGTTGGCGTCGGTCTCGGACCGCCGCCACCGTCCACTCAGCGCCGAAAGCACCGGCTCGGTGTCACGCACCGTCCCCGCCACCATCAGGTTCTCCCACACGCTCAGCTCCGGAAACCCCACGGGGGTCTGAAAACTCCGGACCAAGCCAAGCCGGGCGATCTGCCAGGGTTGTTGGCGGTCGATGCGCCGGCCGTCCAGAGTGACGGTGCCTTCGTCCGGGGTCTCGAACCCGGACACGACGTTGAACAATGACGTCTTGCCGGCACCATTGGGCCCGATGACGGCCACTATCTGGCCTTCTGCAACCGCAAGATCCACGTGATTGACTGCGACAACGCCCCCGAACCGCTTGGTTACCTGCTGGACGTCGAGGATGCTCATGGCACCGTTTCCGCAACGCGTTGTGACGCCCCCGCAAGGGACCTCTGCTCGCTGATGATCCCGGCGGGCCGGTAGCGCATCACCAGGATGAGAACGAGGCCGAGCACCACGAAGCGTGCCGAGGCGAGTAGTACGGCCAGCTCGGCCGATCCCTGTGTCAGCGAAACGACTTCTGTGACAACGAGGAGCACGACAGCTCCCAGGATCGGTCCAGCTTTCGACCCGATGCCGCCGATCACGAGCGCCGTCCAGGCCACGAAGGTCACCTCCGCGCTGAAGACCGACGGCGTCGCTATACGCAAGAACCATAGATACAACGGTGCTGCCGCCCCGTACAGCAGACCGGCCAGGACGAAGGTTTGAATCCGATGCCGGTTGGTGTGCTTACCGAGCGAGAGAGCCACGGGATCGTTGTCGCGAAACGCACGCAGAACACGACCGTATGGAGCATGAACCAACCGGCGCATGAACAGGTATATGAGTCCGGCTGCGACCCATACGAGAACGAGGAGAAGCACCCGGTATCCGCGACCGGTAGCAACAAACTCAAACGGCCGGTCGAACTGGTTGAACCCGACGGTGCCACGGGTGATGGAGCTGAGATTCACCGCCAGCTGGCGGATCACCTCGGCGAACGCCAGCGTGGTTATCAAGAAGTACTCGCCGCGCACACGCAACGAAGGGACGCCGATGATCAGCGCCGCAACGCCGCCGGCGAGGCTCCCCAGAATCACTCCCACCCACATCGGCAGGCCGGGAGCGAACGCCACGTCGTCGGATTGGGTTTGCGTGAAGATGATGAACGTGTAACCGCCGACGGCCAGCAACCCGGCGATGCCCAGATCCCACATGCCGGCCCATCCGGCCTCGAGGTTCAGGATCATGGCGAATACCGCGAATATGCCGGCCAGCGTCAGCACACCAACGAAGAAGAAGAACACCCCCGTCATGCGGCCTCCTTGCGGGCTGCGATCGCGAACAGACCCTGGGGGCGCACCACCAGTACCACGATCAAGAGCCCGAAGGCGACAACGGAGCGATAGGCGGTCGGGATGACGAGGGCGGACAGGTCCATCGCCAGGCCCAGGAGCAGGCCCGCCGCGAGCACTCCATAGATCGAGCCCAGCCCTCCCAACACCGCGGCGGCCAGGATTATGAGGATCTGCTGGAAACCCATCTCAGAATTGACGTTGCTGATCAACCCGACCATCACGCCCGCCAGGCCGGCGAGGCCCGACGCGATGAACCACACCGCCGCCGAAACCCGTTCGACCGGGATGCCACGCACCTCTGCGAGTGACGGGTTGGAGGCAGTGGCTCGTATCGAGGTTCCCAACCGGGTGCGGGTGAGGAACAGGGCAAGCGCCGCCACGCTCACCCCGGCGACCGCCACGATGAGTATCTCGCCCACCGTGACGTTGACCGGACCGAGATCGAACCGGGTCCCAAAGCTGGTCGGGAAGAACTTCACGCTGGCACCGAACACGACTCGGATGAGGCCGAACATGAGAAACGCCAGGCCGATCGATGTGAACAGCTGCGCCAGCGGCCCCGAGTGGGCGATCGGCCGGAAAACAATGCGCGAAATCACCACCCCTGAGACCCCCACGACGATTGCCGCCAGTAGCCCGGCCAAGAACACATTGACCCCCACGGTGGACACGAAAAAGAACCCCATGAACGCACCAAGTGTCAGGAACTGGCCGTGGGCAATGTTGATGAATCCCTCAGTCTGGCGAATCATCGAGAAGCCGACGGTGGCAATCGCGAGGATGCTGCCCGTGATGAGGCCGAAGATGATGTTCTGCATGTGACAGCTGCGTCGAGGGCCCCGGGAAGCGGGCGGTACCGCCCCCCGGGTCCGCCGTCTACTAGCTGAGCGCCTCCTTCAAAGCGGGATCCAGGGTCACCTCGCCGACCTGGGTCCACTCGCCGTCCATGATCTGTTGTTCGCCGAAGGTCGGGCTGGACAGATTGCCGAACTGATTCACGTCCAGCGACGAGGACGCGCCGTGGAAGTCGATGTCGTCACCGGCTTCCAGCGCCGCCAGACCGTCGGCGTAGGTGTAAACCACCGTTCCGGGCGGATTCAGGATCGCCGGTATCTGTTCGGAGACTGCAGCTCCGTCAGTGGAGCCGGCAGCGGCCATTGCCAGCGCCAGCACGATGTACTGGTCGTATTGGTTGGCGTCATACAAGCCGGGTGAGGGAGGCTCACCTGTTATCGCCTCATAACGCGGCGCATACGAGGTGTACGCGTTGCTGCTGGTGTCATAGGACGGGATGGCAGCACGGGCCACGCCATCGCCGATCTCCACGCCTTGATCCACCAGGCTGGCGATCTCGGGGACGATGAGGTCGGGCGAAAACAACCAGTTCCCGCCGTAACCGCGCCGTTGCCACTCCTGCAGGATGATCCCACCGGCTTCGAATCCTGCTCCCAGGTATACCGCATCGGGTTCGTCCGCGAAGGCTTGATCCACCTGCGCCTGGTATGACGCCTGGCCCGGATCGAAGCGTACGTCCGCGACTATCTCACCACCTGTCGACTGGAACACCTCTTTGAAGACGTCGGCCGGAGCCGAGGCGCCCTCGGTGTTCTGTACCAGCATCGCCACGCTGGTGAACCCGGAGTCGCGGGCGAACTGCGCAGCGATGATGCCGCCATCCGTGTCGGAGCCGGTGATGCGGAAGATGTAATCGCCCCCGGCCTCGTCGAGCTCCGACGTACCGCATGCAGGACACATCGTCGGCAGTTCTAGCTCTTTGATCGTTTGCAGGTTGGCGACCGCGCCGTCTGACTCCACGCCGCCGAGGGCGTCAACCGCCTCGACGTCCACGATCTGATTGAAGCCCTGAACGGCGCCTTCTGGGGTCGACAGGTTGTCGACCACGACGAGCTCGACCGGACGACCGAGCACGCCACCGGCGGCGTTGATCTCGTCAATAGCTACATCGGCGCCGGCTTTGCTCGGGTCGTACCAAGGTGAGTAGTCGCCGGTCACGCCGATGAGCATGCCCAGCTTGATCGGCTCACCGCTGGGCGCTGCTCCGGTATCGCCGGCTGCGGTCGTTTCCGTTCCTGCGTCTGCGGCCGTGTCGGCCGTTTCATCATCGCCGTCGCCGCATGCGGCAGCCACCAGGGTGAACACCAACAGCGCGACCGCATACCTCGGCCATTTCCTCCTCATGCGTGCCCCTTCTGTCTCGGCTGATTTCCGTTGGCACCGTCAGTCGACGGCGCCGATGAGATCTACTTCCACGAGCGTGTCCTTTACCAGGAGACCGCTGGTACCGACCGTGGTTCGGGCCGGGAGCTGATCACCGAAGTACTCCTTCCAGACCTCGTCGAACGCGTTGAAGTCGCGCAGGTCGGTCATGAAGACCTGGGCTTTGAAAGCGCTGGTCAACGAACCACCGGCGGCCGTGAAGGTCTTCCTGAGGTTGTCCAGGATGTAGCGGGCTTGCGCCTTGATGTTGGAGCCATAGAACGGGAAGGCCGGATTGGCTCGAGCTCCGGGCGGGACCCCTGTCTCGAAGTCCGACGCCAGCTGACCCGCTGCGAACACCAGTCCGTCCACGATGACAGCTTCTGAATAGTTGGCCAGCGGTTGGGGGGCATCGGAGGTAACGACCCGTTTGGAGGTGGTGTTGGTGTGCGCGATCAGGTCGATCTCGAGCAGCTGCTCCGGGCCGGAGCCCAACAGCTCGGTCGTCCCGACGGTGGTCCGCGGCGGCGGATTGTCGCCGAAGTACTCCCTCCACACCTCGTCGAATCCGTTGAAGTCCGCCATGTCCATCATGAACACCTGTGCTTTGACCACGTTATCCAGCGACGAGTCGGCGGCTTCGAACGTCTTGATGAAATTGTCGAGGATGTAGCGGGTCTGCAGTTTGATGTCCGATCCGTAGTACGGAAAGTTCGGATGTACCTTCGCCTCAGCCGGGACCCCGGTGACGAAGTCGTTCGCAAGCTGGCCGGCTGCAAATACGAGATTTCCAACCCGGATCGCCTCTGTGTAGTTGGCAAGCGGACTGGGAGCGGACGAGCTGATCACCTCACCCTCGATGTCGTTCGTGTGACCGATCAGATCGATCTCGATGAGCTGGGCGGGCCCTGCCCCGAGCAGCTCGGTGGTGCCCACGGTGGTCCGAGCCGGCACGTTGGCTCCGAAATACTCCTTCCAGACCTCGTCGAACGCGTTGAAGTCGCGCATGTCGGTCATGAACACCTGCGCCTTCACGATGTTCTCGAGCGAAGATCCGGCGGCCTCGAAGGTCGCGCCTAGGTTGTCGAGGATGTAGCGGGTTTGGGCCTTGATCTCCGAGCCGTAGAAGGGAAAAGCCTTGTTTGTCGAGGCCTCGGGCGGCACACCCGTCACGAAGTCAGATGCCAGCTGGCCGGCAGCGAAAACGAGGTCGCCCACCCGGTATGCCTCGCTGTAGTTGGCCAGGGGTCGCGGGGCGCTGGAGGTGATCAGCTCAGCCGTCACGTTCGATCCTCCTCGAAGCCGATCGCAAGGACTCTAGCCAGCTCCATCGAGCCATGCTCAAGTCTCTTCAATCTGAGTGATATTGGCTGGACACCGCCGTCGACCCCGCCCAATGGTGCAAGCGCTCGCGTCCGGGCTAGCCCAGCGCAGCCCGGAGCCGGTCGGGTGTCGCCGGGATGCGCACGACGGTGCCTGGCCGTCCGACGGCAGCGTCAATGGCCGCAGCGACAGCCGCACCAACGGCCGTGATGCCGCCCTCGCCCGCCCCCTTGAGACCCAGCGGATTGAGAGGGCTCGGTGCGTCCTCGGTGACGAGGGTTTCTACAACCGGCATCTCGCAAGCAGTCGGCATCAGATAGTCCATGAATGAGGCCGCCAGCGGCTGGCCGTGTTCGTCGTAGCGGAACTCTTCGTACAGCGCTCCGCCTATGCCCTGGGCGGCGGCTCCCACCAACTGGCCGTCGACGAGTTGGGGATTGACGGCCCGCCCGATGTCATAGGCGATGACATACCGCTCGACGGTCACGGCCACGGTGTCGGGATCGACCCGTACGATCGCGGCGTGTACTCCGTACGGGTAGCTCATGTGTTGGGACGTGAACCACTCGGTCGCCGACAGTCCCGGACCGTGCGCGGCGCCTCCCGGCGTACCGGGAGCTACGGCCTGGGCCACTTCCGCGAAAGAGACTGACGGGGTGCCAGGCGATCCTTTTACCGAGACCACTCCATCCCGGACGGTGAGATCGGTCGGGTCGGCCTCGAGCAGCGTGCTGGCCACGTCGAGTAGCTTCCGCCGCACCGTCTGGGCCGCCATCTGGGTGGCGGCCCCGGTCATCACGGTGACCCGGGACGCGAAAGCGCCCATTCCGTGCGAGATCCGGTCGGTCTGCCCATGGATCACTCGGATGGCGTCGAGACCGGCACCCAGCTCGTCGCCACAGATCTGACCGATGACGGTCTCCACCCCCTGTCCGACCGACGCCGCTCCGGTCACCACCTCGACTGCGCCGCTTTCGTCGACCGTCACCGTCACCCCCTCGTAGGGACCCAGGCCGCTCTTTTCCACAAAGCACGCGAGGCCCAACCCCACCAGCTCGCCCGCCGCCCGCCGCCCGGCCAGTTCGGCCTCTAGCGCCGGGTGGTCGAGGTGGGCGAGCGTCTGATCCAGCAGGTGGTGGTACCGGCCCGAATCGTGCGTGACCTCGGTCCCGAGCGCCATCAGCTCGCGGTGATACGGCATCTGGTCCGCTGGGATCAAGTTGCGCCGGCGGACCTCGATCGGGTCGATGTCCAGTTCGGCCGCGATCGCATCGACGAGTCGCTCCCGGACGAACGTTCCTTCGTACCGGCCCGGTGCCCGGTAAGTACCCGCCGGCGTCTTGTTGGTGAGCACAACGTGACCGCGGGCCCGGTAGGCGGGGACCAGGTACGGTCCGGGCAGCATGGCGGCCGTCAGATCGGGCACCGTAACCGCGTGGGTACGGACGTAGGCACCCTGATCGAGCCAGAACTCGTCATCGATCGCCAGCACGAATCCGTCGCTGCGTACCGCCGCCCGAACGCGGTGAACCTGATCCCGCGAGTGGTTGGCGGCCAGCAGGTGCTCGCGTCGATCCTCGATCCATTTCACAGGCCGGCCCAGCCGTATCGCGGCCGCCGCCACCAGGACGTCCTCGGGATACAACTCGCCTCTGATCCCGAATCCACCGCCCACATGCCCCTCGTGGAGATGCACCTGAGGGGGTGGGATCCCGAGCATGCGACTCAGGGCCTGGCGGTTGTAGTGCGGCACCTTGGCGGCCCCGTACACCCGCAGCATGGTGCCGTCCCACGCGGCCAGGCTCCCCCGGGTCTCCATGGGCACGCCGGTGTGGCGCCCGACGATCAGCTCGAGCTCGACCACGCTGTCCGCTGCGGCAAAGGCAGCCTCGACGTCGCCGTACGACTTTTCGATGAGCGCTACCTCAGGAGATAGGTCGGGCAGGAACGGCGCCGCCCGGCGCGCATCCGTGGCCGCTTCCAGTGGTTCGATGTCGGCAAACACCAGATCGGCGGCGTCCTCCGCCACGTACGCATCATCGGCAAATACCACCGCGAGGGGTTCGCCGACATATCGAACGAAGTCGCGGGCGAGCACCGGCTGGCGGTACGGCTCGAGCCCGCCGACCTTCGTCATCCGGAAATCGATGACCCCCAGGTCGGCCACGTCTGGAGACGCCCAGACTGCGACCACGCCGTGGAGCGCCAGCGCGTCCTCCATCTCGACAGACAGCAAACGCCCCGCGGCGAGCGGTGAGCGGACGACTCGCATGTGGAGCTGATGCGGCAACGAGACATCGGCGGCAAATCGCGCCTCGCCGCGCAACATCGGCCGGTCCTCCACCCGTTTGACGGAGCTCCCGATGAGGGCCACCGCTCACTCCCGCATGACGGCGGCGGCGGCGCGTACGGCCGTGATGATGTTCTGATACCCGGTGCAGCGGCAGAGATTCGAAGACAGAATCTCCACCAGGCGCTCATCGCTGGGATCAGGTTCCGACTCGAGGAACCCAACGGCCAGCATCAGAAAGCCTGGTGTGCAAAAGCCACACTGCAGTCCGTGATGCTCCCAGAACGCCTGCTGGATCGGATGTAGCTCCTCGCCGTCGGCTAGTCCCTCGACCGTGCGGATAGACGTGCCCTCCGCTTGCACGGCAAACATGAGACAGGCCCGCACGGGGGCATCATCGATCAGGACCGTGCATGCCCCGCACACGCCGTGCTCGCAGCCGAGGTGGGTGCCGGTAAGTCCACAATCATCCCGCAAGGCGTCGGCCAGCGTGCGCCGTGCCGGCACCCGCACCGAATAGTCGGTTCCGTTCACGTGCAAGACGACGTCGAACCGCGATTCGCTCATGACTCGGCACCGCGAGCACTGCGGATGAGATCGAGAATCCGATCGGGGGTTATCGGCATTTCGAATACCTCCACTCCCAGCGGCCGGAGCGCATCGGAGACAGCGTTGATGACCGCTGCCGGAGCGCCGATGGTTCCTCCCTCCCCGAGACCCTTGGCGCCGGTGAGTGACGCGTCGGTGATGGTCTCGAGGTGCACGATTTCGATCGGCGGCACTTCGGACGCGGTCGGCGGCAGATAATCGAGCAATGACGTGGTGAGGATGTTCCCGCCGTCGTCGTAGACGACCTCTTCATAGAGGGCATTGGCGATGCCCTGTGTCACGCCGCCGGCCACCTGTCCGTCGACGATCATCGGATTGATGAGCAGTCCGGCGTCCTCCACCACCAAGAAGTGCTCACACCTGACCCCACCGGTCTCGATATCCACCTCTACAGTCGCCACGTGGCACGCGTTCGAGAATGTGCCCGCCGGGTCGTACGCGCCCTGCGTCGCCAGGCCCGGCCCGACTCCGGCCGGGAGCCGGTGGCTCTGGTGATACGCCACTCGAGCGAGATCCGCTATGGGCATCCGGACGTCGGTGCCACGCACCACGGCATGGCCGTCGACCAGCTCGATATCGGCCTCGCTCGCCTCGAGGAGCTCCGCCGCGATCGAGCCCAGCAGCTGCGACATCCGGTCGGCCGCAATGCGGGCGGCGCCGCCCGAGATCACCATCGAGCGGGAAGCAAAGGTTCCCCAACCGTAGGGTGTCCGGTCGGTGTCAGAATGGACCACCGTCACATCTTCGGGGGTCACGCCGAGACGGTCGGCCACGAGCTGGCTCAGCGTGGTCACCAGCCCCTGTCCGTGGGGGCTCGCCCCGATCCGCACCTCGACGTGCCCGGACGGGTCCATCCCCAAGTCGACGGACTCGTAGCCCGGCGTAACGTCCATCCCCCGGGCCGCGAAAGTGGGGGTTCCATAACCAGTTCGCTCCGAGAAGACCGAGAAGCCGATCCCGAGGTATCGCCCATCGGCCTGGGCCGCCCGTTGCCGCTCGCGAAAACGGTCGAGGGCAATCTTCTCGGCCGCAAGGTCCATGGTTTGGACGTAGGTGCCTTCGTCGTACGTCACGCCCGTCACTGAGGTGTACGGAAACCGGTCAACGAGGTTGCGCCTTCGCACCTCGATCGGGCCGAGGCCAAACTGCTCTCCGGCCAGATCCATGATGCGCTCCATCGTGAGCGTCAACACCGGTCGCGAGACGCCTCGGTACGGCGACATCGGGCAGGTGTTGGTGGTGAGTGCCCGTGACCGTACCCGGTAGCTCTGCACGTCGTAGGGACCTGGCAACTCACCCATCGCCATCAGCGGTTCGACCCCCCAGGTGATCGGGTAGCACGAGAAGGCGCCAACGTCACAGGCAATTTCCGCGTCGAGCGCCGTCAGTCGCGCATCCTCGTCAAAGGCCGCGCGCACCCGGTAGCGCTGATCGCGAGCGTGGAACGAGGACATGAAGTTCTCGCGCCGATCCTCAACCCACGCCACGGAACGCTTCATCTTTCGGGCAGCCCACACCACCGCAACGTACTCGGGTGGTAGCGGGACCTTCTGGCCGAAGCCGCCGCCGACTGCGGGAGCGACGACCCGCAGCAGCGATTCGGGCATACCCACTAGATCCGCTATCACGGTCCGGACCACGTGCGGCATCTGAGTAGATGCCCACAGCGTGATGCGACTAGAGGCCGGGTCGTATACGGCGGTCGCTCCGCGCGTCTCCAGCGGCATGGCGTTCTGGCGATGTGAGCGAATCTCAACGTCAACCACGCGGGCGGCATCGGCCACCCGCGAGTCGACATCGCCCGTGTCGAAAACGCCCTCCACGACCACGTTCGAATCGAGGAACGGGTGTGCAACTGCCGCAGCCCGTTCGGCCGCATCGAGCCCCAGCACTGGTGGGGTTTCGTCGATGTCGACATACACCATTTCTGCCCAGTCCTCGGCCATCTCCCGGCTGGGCGCCACCACCATCGCTACGGGTTCGCCGACATAGCTGACCCGATCACGCGCTATGACAGGCTGGGGTACGCGCACGTAGTCGGGCCGGTGCAGGATTGGGGTGATCGGTGCGACTTCGGCCAAGTCGTTACCCGTGAAAACGACGACACTTTCGGGCACCTCCACATCTGTGATGGCCCCAGCCGGCACCGGCGAACGCACAAAGGCGACTGCGTCCGTGGCCCCGGCGATATCTGCGCTGAATCGGGCTTCGCCGTTGAGCAGCGGCCGATCTTCTCTGCGCTTGATCGATGAGCCCACCCAGGTCATGACGCGACGGCCTGCTGCGTCGCCCGGCGCACCATGGCCCGGATCAGGTCGGTGCGGTATTCCGTCGACCCATGAATGTCGCCCAGCGGCGTGATCGACTCAGCCGCGGCCGCGGCAGCGGCGTGGGCAATCTCCCTGTCGAGCGGCAATCCGGTGACGGCGGCCTCGGCCGCGTGGGCCCGAACCGGCCTGTCGGCAACGCCGCCGAGCCCGATGCGCGCCTCGGACACTATGCCATCCTGGGCCGTGAGCACGACCATCGCCATTACCAGCGCAAAGTCACCGGCCCGTCGGGCGAATTCGGCGAAGCCCGCGCGCTGCTCATCGCCCAGGAGTGGGATTCGCGCCGAACCGAGGACCTCGTTCTCCTGCAGCGACGTCGAGAACATGGTCTCGAAGAATTCGACCGCTGGGATCTCCCGGACGCCCGCCGGTCCATGCGCCACCATGGTTGCATCGAGAGTCGACGCAACCACACACCATTCTGCCGCCGGGTCGGCATGGGCAAGGCTCCCAACGAAGGTCCCCCGCACGCGGATCGGGTGGTGGCCCACATACCGCGCGATCTGTGCCAGGGATGAACCCAATAGACCGGCAGCAACTGGGGTCTCAAAACGGGCGTGGCGGGCAAGGGCTCCGATCTCAAGACTCCCATTGCGCGGTTCGACGAAGTCGAGTCCGGCGATCCGATTGATGTCTACGAGAACCGGCGGACGCGCCAGGCGAAAGTTCATCGTGGGCACGAGGCTCTGGCCACCGGCCAGGATCTTCGCATCCGCATGTTGCTCGAGGAGCTCTATTGCCCCCTCGAGGCTGTCAGGTGCAAAGTACGCAAAGGGTGCCGGCTTCACGCTGCGAGTGTGCCAGCTGCCCGCAGTATGGGTCAAACGCCTTTGATCTAAATGAAATCAAGATCGGTCGAGGTTCACCCAGACGGCTTTCGCGGCTCGCTTTCCGGTGTTGCGGATACGGTGAGGCCGGGTCGATTCGTAAGAGATCATGTCACCCGGTCGTAGGACGTACTCCTGCCCGTCCAATGTGACGGTGAGCTCCCCGTCGAGCACGATGCCGTATTCGTAGCCACCGTGGTGCAATGAAGAGTCCGCGCTCGATCCGCCCGGCTTGAAATCATTGAGCGCTATCTCCAGGCCCCGCACCCGATCGTCAGCCACCACCCGGCGCTGGCCGCCTTCGGCGGTGTGGTAAACCGACTGGTCCTCCGCACGGACAATGGGCTCTTTGGTGGCCGGAGGGGCGGTCGTGATCAGGTCGCTCATGTGGACGCCGAGCGCCCTGGATACCGAGACGAGGGTGCCGATCGACGGACTCGTCTTACCGCGCTCCACCAAGCTCAACAGGGATGCGCTGAGCCCGGTCATGTCGGCGAGGGCCTGCAGGGTTTTGTCGCGTTGCATACGCAGCTGGCGGATCCGCATACCAATCGCCTGCACCGTCGTGTCCGCGTCGCTCGCCAGCTCGGCTTCGCCCGCATCCAGCGCGCGCTCCGTATCGGCCCACTCGATTTCGGCCATACTCTCCTACCTTTCCCTCGATGGGCCCTGAGGGCGGCTGGACCCAGGCTGCTGTTCCGGCGGTGCCTGTGCATCGCGGGGCACACCGCACCAACGCGACGGATCGCTCCCACTTGTCCGATTGATCCGCGTTCGCCGGATGGCAGGGGCAACCTTCATTACTGTTACTCAAATATACGCGACCTCCCTCAATTAGTCCGAAGTCGCCCTGTCACCGTTGTTGACAGGGCGAGCCCGTGCCGCTGCCGCGGATGGCGGGTAGCGTGCTACCGGCGGGCTGGGAGTTCGCTGGCCGTCGAGAGAGGGAAGGCGTCATGTTCAAGTCCGAAGTCCGAGATGGGATGCGCATCGACTGGGACGTCGAGATCGAGATGGATGACGGCCTCGTGCTGCGCGCTGACATCTTCCGACCAGACGACGACGCCGCCTACCCCTCGTTGCTTTCATATGGGCCCTATGCCAAAGGCTTGCCCTTCCAGGTCGGTTATCCCAGCGCGTGGGAGCGCATGGCGGAGCAACATCCCGATGTGACCGCCGGCTCCACCAACCAATATCAGAACTGGGAAGTGGTCGATCCCGAAAAATGGGTACCGCACGGCTATGCGTGTGTCCGGGTCGACTCCCGGGGGACGGGCCGCTCTCCCGGTCACATCGACCACTTTTCGCCCCGGGAGACGAAGGACTTCTACGACTGCATCGAGTGGACGGCCGTCCAGCCGTGGTCGAATGGCAGGGTTGGCCTCAGCGGCATCAGCTACTACGGCATCAACCAGTGGCACGTGGCGTCACTACAACCGCCGAGTCTGACTGCGATGTGCATTTGGGAGGGGGCAGCCGATTGGTATCGCGACATGACGCATCACGGTGGGATCCTTTGCACGTTCTGGGCCAACTGGTATGACATGCAGGTCAAGACGGTGCAATACGGGCGCGGCGAAGGGGGCGGGCGCAACCCCATAACCGGCCAGTTGATATGCGGCGACGAAATGCTGCCGGAGGAGGAACTGGCCGCCAACCGCGCGGCGTTTGGCGACGAAATCCTGGCGCATCCGTTGGACGATCAGTACCACCAGGATCGCTCGCCACAGTGGGACAAGATCACTGTCCCATTCCTGTCGGCGGCCAACTGGGGCGGCCAGGGACTGCACCCGCGGGGCAACTTCGAGGGTTACTACCGAGCTGCGTCCGAAGAGAAGTGGCTAGAGGCCCACGGGATTGAGCACTGGACACACTTCTACACCGATTACGGCCGGGAAATCCAGCTGCGATTCTTCAACCACTTCCTGAGAGGCGACGCCAGCGGCTGGAGCGACCAACCGCGCGTGTATCTCCAGATCCGCCATCCAGGGGGGCGGTTTGAAGGTCGGGCCGAGGTCGATTGGCCGATCCCAAGGACCGAGTGGACCCGCTATTACCTCGAGCCGGATGGCATGCGTCTCAGCAGCGAGCCGCCGGCGTCCGGCACCAGCGTGAGCTTCGAGGCGCTCGGAGAGGGCGTCACTTTCCGAAGTGAACCGCTGGCAGCTGCCACCGAGTTCACGGGCCCGTTGGCAGCCAAGCTGTGGGTTTCCTCGTCGACGGAAGACGCCGACCTGTTCCTGGTATTCCGGGTTTTCGATCCCGCCGGGGAGGAAGTGGTGTTCCAGGGCGCGATCGATCCGCACACGCCGGTTGCGCAGGGCTGGTTGCGGGCTTCGCATCGCAAATTGGACCTCGATTTGAGCGAGCCATGGCGCCCGTATCACACGCATGACGAACACCAGCCGTTGACGCCGGGAGACGTGTACGAGCTAGACGTCGAGATCTGGCCGACGTCGATCGTGGTCCCGGCCGGATACACCATTGCACTCAGCGTTTTGGGCCGCGACTACGAATGGGATGGTGACACCAGCGGACTGCGGTTGTCGAACTTCAAGAACGAGCTGAAGGGGTGCGGTCCGTTCCTGCACGACGATCCCCGCGATCGCCCCAAGGAGATCTTTGGAGGCACGACGACCTTGCACCTCGGACCCGACCACCCGGCATTTGTGCTCGCCCCGGTGATCCCTCCCGCGACCTGAGTGGGGTCGGTAGGGTGCCGGCGGCGGGCGTGTAACCAAGGTGGCTGAGATGTCGGATGCAAAACGGACCAAAAAGATCGGCGTTGCGGTCGCGGTCGGTGCGGGAGTTGGGGCGGCGCTGTTTGCCGTCACCAACCAGCCGGGCTGGATTGGCCTCGGGGCCGGCGCCGGTGCGGCATTTGGAGCTGTAGCCGGCCGGCGTGAAGGCGGAGGAAGTGCATGACGGCCTCAGCGATGACGCACGCGGCGCTGGCGTTCTTGGAGGAGCTGACCGACGCCGAGCGGGCGTTGGTTCTGCTCCCGTTCGACGACAGGCGCCGGGAGCTGTGGATGTACTGGCCGCGTGAAATGAGCGGAGACAGCTATCCGGGCATCGGACTGCATCTGCTGGGCTTCGAGCAACGGAAACTGGCAATGCGTCTCGTCGCGACCGGTGTTGACTACGCAACGCTGGCCCAGATCGCGGCCATCATGGCTCTCGATATTCCGCTCGACGCCCACGAGCAATACACGCGCACCTCGCTGCGGGATCCGCTCCGCTACTGGATCACGGTCTTCGGGGAGCCTGGGGAATCCGGGACTTGGTCATGGCAGTTCGAGGGCCACCACGTCTCGCTCAACAACGTGATCATCGACGGCGAACTGGTGTCGTCGACTCCGCTGTTCCTGGGAGCCAACCCGGCCCGGGTGACGAAGGGCGGGTATCCCGTCACCCGAGCCTGCGCCCCGGAGGAGGATGCGGCGCGGGCATTGCTCGCTTCGCTCGATCTCGACCAGCGCGACCGGGCGGTGCTCGATGCGCCGGCTCCGATCGACATCGTGGCGCAGCGCCTGCCCGAGTTGCCGGAGGTGATGCGCCCGGGCGACCATGTCCACCCGCTGGGGATCTTCCAGCAGCTGATCTCCTCCTTGGCCGATCACGAAAAGGACGCACTCACGCTCGATCTCGCCGCTCCCACCGGCCTACCCCGCCGGGATCTCGCTGACGGGCAGCGGGCGTTGCTCGACGATCTGATCGCGATCTACGTGACCCGACTGCCGGAACCTGCCGCCGAACGTGAGATGGCCAAGCTCGAAGCCGCCGGCCTCGACGAGATCCATTTCGCCTGGGCTGGCTCAGATGTCGAGGAAGACCCCCACTACTACCGCCTGCACGGGCCCACCCTTCTCGTTGAATACGACTGCGTGCAGGACGCGGGAAATCATGTACACGCAGTCTGGCGGGACCCGAAACGAGATTTCGGGCGTGACCCGCTGCGGGCCCACCGAGCGGCGGCCCACTGAAATGATCAACCGGCCGATGTCGGGCCGTTCGCCGGTTTTCTGACCATGGAGAGGTCCGCCCCGGTCGGTCTGGCAGTGGTGGGAGCGGGCAAGATCGGGCGTCATCGCGCTCGATTGGCCGCCCAGCACGCCGGGGTCGGGTTCCTGGCCGTGGTCGACGTCGATCCCGCTGCGGCCCGCCGCCTGGCCGAGGAGATCAGAGCCGATCACTGGAGTGCCGATGTGCACCAGACCCTCAGCCTGCCCGACATCAGGGTTGCGATCGTGTCCACACCGGAAGGCCGCCACGTTGAGCCGGTGCTGGCGGCGCTCAGCGCCGGATGTGTGACTCTCGTCGAAAAGCCGCTGGCGCTCACCCTCGAGGACGCCGACCGCCTGCTGCAGGCGGCCGACGACGGCCAGCTTCGGGTGGCGTACTCCATGCGTTACGCACAGCGCTACGCGGTGGCGAAAGAACAGCTGTCGGCAGGCAGGGTCGGTCAGATCGTTGGCGGTCTGGCCCGAACCTACGACACGATTGCGGTCGGACGAGCGATTCTCGACCGGTCACCGTCCGCCACCCCGGCAGCCGACATCCTGACGTATCTGATCGACGTGCTCGGCTGGTATCACCCTGCGCCGCCGGTCGAGGTCGTTGCCCGCGGCCACGGAAAGATTCTGCGAAGTGAGGGCTACGCGGCCGACGACGCCACATTTGCACTCGTGACGTACGAGGACGGGGCTGTGGTCAGTTTCGGCACCAGTTATTCGCTTCCGGCCGGCTATCCGATCGCGGGCCTCGCCACGAGGATTGAACTAATCGGTACCGACGGCGCGTTGTTCATTACAGAGGACCACGGGGATCAGGTGCTGTACACCGAGCACGGCTATTCGAACGACTATGTCGATCAACGGCTCAACCTGGCGTACCTGGGCAGCCGGACCTCGGGTGAATGGGCGGGGGGAACAATGTTCGGACGCGTGGCAGACGAAACCAGGGCATGGCTCGATCATTTGACCGCCGGCGGCCCTTGTCACATTCCGACCGCCGCCGAGGCCCGACGCACGCTGGCCGTGACGCTCGCCATCGACGAATCCGTACGGATCGGCGCTCCGGTGCCGATAGCTTGACCATGGAGCGCCAGACCATTCCCGGGTTGGGCGTCCCCACCTCGTCCGGTGGCCGCCCCCGACCGCGCTCGAGGATCAGCGCCGCCATCCTCGTCGTTGCCCTCGCCGCGGCCGCTTGCACGAACCAGCGCCCTCCTGAACAGACGGCGCTGCCGGATTTCGATCCGCCGGCGACAACGCCGGCGCCGACAACTACCCCGAGCCTTGATGTCGTGTCTGAAGCCGACCACATGCGGGTGCGAGATGTCGCCGGGCGGATTCTGGTTTTGGGAAGGGACTGGTCCATCTTCACCGTACAACCCGACGGCAGCCGGCCGGTGGTCATCGCTCCGGCCAACGATGTCCGGCGCGCGCAGCCGACGTGGTCGCCGGACGGCAGTCGGATTGCATGGACCGAAGAGATCGGCGAGGACTCTTACCAGCTGGTGATCGCGTCGGCCGACGGCGCCGAGCAAAGCCGTGCTGATTCCCCGATCCAAGCCCAGTACCTCGCCTGGTCACCGGACGGTGCGTCGGTCGCGTTCATGGGTAACGATTTCTGGGGCGAGATGCAGCTGGCGGTAGCTCAGGCCGGCCAGGCGGCGGCCATCATCGGCACTGGCGCACCTATGTACGTCGACTGGGCACCAGACAGCGACGCACTTCTCGTACACATCGAGGAGCGGTTCGAGTTGATCGCGCTCACCGGTGAGACGCTGACCACCATCCCCACGGATGGACAGTTCCGGGTGGGAACTCACACCGGCGAACGCATCATCTACTCGGTCGACGGCGGTGAGGTAGGAGAGATACTCACCGTGGCCAGTCCCAATGGGGTCAATCCTCTCCCTCTGATCCGATTCAGTGCCCCGGCGGCGGTCGTCACCCACGAACACACTGACCGGCTGGCAGTGATGAGCACCTGGACCCCCGAAGGCGTCGAAATCAGCGAATCCACCCTGTCCGATCTCCCCATCCTGGTGCCGGAGAATCTGGTGGTGATCGACCTCGAGGACGGCGCGGTCACTCCGGTGGCCGAAGGTCGGGCGGTCTCATGGGCCTGGAGCCCCGACGGCGAGCACTTGCTGTTCAGCACCATCGCATTCATGGACGGGATACAGAAGATTCAATGGCACGAGTGGAATGGATCGGGCGCCACCACTTACGAAGCGTTCACACCGACGTCGCGGTTCGGCAACGGCTACCTCAGCTTCTTCGACCAGTACGAGCGCAGCGTTTCTCTCTGGTCGCCCGACTCGTCTGCCTTCGTCTACGCCGGAGGCACCCACGGCGGAGCGGCCGGCATCTGGGTCCAACCAATTGACTCAGGATCACCCATACTGATCGCCGACGGGATCAACGCAACCTGGTCGCCCTGAGGCCCGGCGGAGGTGGAGTCGCTCTCGAACGGTCCGGGGCCACCACCGTCCTCGCGGCGACTCAGTCGATGATCGCTACCGCCCGAGTGGGGCCGCCATGCGCTCCGACCACCTTCAGGGGAAAGCCCACGAACGTGAAACGGGTCCCCACCACCTCGGTGAGCACCAGATTCTCATAGTGCGTGATGCGCTCATCCCGGCTCATCAGATGCACCGGATAGGTCGTTGACGCCGGATTGTCCGGCGTGGGTGAATCCACCCCGAAAGTCTTGATGCCCTTGTCTACGATCCAGCGGGCACCCGTTTCACCGATCCCGGCGAAATCCGTCAGATACTCGGGTTTTCCGGCGTAGCGGTCGTACGTCCCCGTGTAGAAGAAGCACATGTCGCCCTCGTTCAGCGCCAGACCGGACTTGTCGAGGGCCTCATCCAAGTGTTCGGCGGTGATGTCGGTGCGCGGGGCAGCTTGGGACACGTCGAGGCACAGCGCCGGGCCGTAGAACAACTCCAGTGGCATCTTCTCGATCGAGTCGGCGTTGGGATCCGGATCGAGATGCGACCAAGCATCCACGTGCGTCGGTCCGTTGTCGTTGAGAATGAAACCCCAGGTCTGGAAGCTGAAGTCGCTTTCGAACCGGGGGGCGGTCTCTTCATGGGTCGCGTGCTGGAACGTCACCGTCTTGAGGTGTCCCGGATAAACCATCATCCCTTCGTATATGGGCTGGGAAAGATCTACGAGTCGCGACATGTTGTGCCTCCTCCGTCCGCTTCGATCAATACATCACCACACCGGCATTCACGTTCATGTCCGTTCCGGTGATCGCTTTGGCCCGATCGGAGGCCAGGAACACGCACATGTCCGCGATGTCGCCGGCCTCGGTCAACTGTTGCAGCGGGCTTTGATTCTCGAACTCCGCCCGCACCTCCGCCTCGGTGATGCCGCGTGCCTCCGCCTGAGCGCCGATGACCCAATCGATGCGGGGTCCGGACACGAACCCGGGCGAGATCAGGTTCGCCCGAATCCCATACTCGCCAACCTCCATTGCGAGAGTCCGGACCAGTCCCACCAGCGCCATCTTGGAAGTCGTGTAGGGGGTACGCCCGTACAGAGGCCGCTTCCCGCTGATTGATCCGATCACAATGATGGAACCGCTGCTCTGACGGATCATGTGCGGGATCACCGCCCGGCAGCCCAGGAACACGCCCTTCACGTTCACATCCATCGTCCGGTCCCAATCGGACTCGTCTATCTCCCACAGGCAGGCCGACGGGCCACCGATCCCGCTGTTGTTGACCATCGTGTCAACGCGTCCGTGTTCCTCGATCACCGTAGCGACCATGTGCTCCACGCTGTCCCGATCCGAGACGTCGGTCGGCACGACCATCGGTGTGCCACCCGCCTCAACAACTTCTCGCGACACAGTGTGCAGGTTGTCGCGGTTGCGCGCAGCCAGCACCACCGCACCGCCTTGGCGGGCAAACCCGAGAGCAATGGCCCGACCGATCCCCTGACTGGCACCCGTGACGATCGTTACTCCGCTCATCGCACGGCGTCCGGGAAATACTCCGGATTGAGGCGAAGACGGGAGCTGACCGCGTGTCCGAACATCAGCTCTGCATCGGCCACTACCGCGGTGGGCTCCGCCACGATGCTGGAACCCTGCGGCGTACACCGCTGGGTCGTCACGGTCTTCAGGAATTTGCCGACCCATAGTCCACCGGTATATCTGGCGGCCCGCATCGTCGGCAGGGTGTGATTCGTCCCGATGCCCTTGTCCGAGAACGCAACAGTCGCCTGAGTACCGATGAACAGCGACCCGTAGTTCTTGAGGTTGTCGACAAACCACTGATCATTCGACGTATGGACCTCCAGGTGCTCGGGCGCAATGTCATCGGCAACCCGGGCCAGCTCACTGTGGTCGTTGACGAGGATGACGGTGCCGTAGTCCTCCCAGGCCCGGCGGGAGACGTCGGCCGTCGGCCACGACTCGAGCCACCTCTCGACCTCTTTGATGGTCTCCCGGCCGACCTCTTCGCTGGTGGTAGCGAGGATGGCGGGTGAGGTGGGACCGTGCTCTGCCTGGCCCAGCAAATCACACGCCAGGATCCCGGGGTCGCCGGTTTCGTCGGCGATGATCATGATTTCGGTGGGTCCGGCGAGGAGGTCGATCCCAACTAGACCGAAAAGCTGGCGTTTCGCTTCAGCGACGTAGGCGTTGCCCGGACCCACGATCATGTCGACCGGTTCACTGTCCTCGAGGCCGAAAGCCATGCCGGCCAGTGCTTGTACACCGCCTACACAAAAGATCTCATCGGCGCCGGACTCGGCCATCGCCCATAGCTGCGGCGGATGGATGCCCTTGGCGTCCTTGGGCGGCGCAGCTGCCACCACCCGCGGCACTCCGGCGACCTTACCGGTGGCGACCGTCATGACCGCCGAGGCAATGAGCGGGTAGAGGCCGCCGGGCGAGTAGGCACCGACGTTGTTGATGGGTATGTGTTTCTGCCCGAGGAAGACGCCGGGCAGGGTTTCGGTTTCGAAGTCGACCAAGGTGTCGCGCTGCAACTGGGCGAAGTTGCGCACCTGTTCGATCAGGAAACGGGACGCGTTGTGCACCTCATCGTCGGCGTGCATGTCCTCGTAGGCCCGATCGATCGTCGGCTGCTGCACTCGGAAAGACTCTGGACTCCAGTTGTCGAACCGCTCGGAGTAGCGCCGAACCGCCTTGTCGCCGTCCCGTTCGACCTCACTGATTATCTGCGACACCGTCGACCGCACCTCGTCGGTGACCTGATCCGGCGGGCGGACGGGAGCTTTGATGTATTCCACGGTCGGGGCTCCTCTCCCGGGTCTTCGGAGCCGATCCTATAAAGTCGAGAATCGACGTGTCGCCGATGACGTGAGGATTTGAGGTGGGTTGCGTGGGGAACCGGCTAGCGACGTATGCACCCCGCGGCCCGCTCGACGAAGCTGCCGGCGTGGACAGAACGGAGGGCCATGTCACGTAATCCGGAGGTCGATGACTGGTTCGCGGCCAAGAACCACCCGATGGAAGAGGCCATGCAAGCCGTTCGGCATATTGCGCTCTCCGATCCACGTGTCGAGGAGACCATCAAATGGCAAACGCCCACGTACTCCTACTGCGGCAACATCTTTTCCTTCAACCCTGCCAAGAAGTTGGTCAGTCTGCTCTTCCACCGAGGGGCTGAAATCCCGGGCAACCACCCCAGGCTGGAGGGAGATGGGAAACTGGCGCGCACCATGCGCTTTCAGGACGTGGCAGACGTCGAGGCCAACGGCGATTCGCTCGCCGCCGCGATCCGGGCGTGGTGCGACTGGAAGGACGCCTGAGCGGCGGGACCTGCCGGATGGGGTCAGACGAGGTGGCGGCGGATCAAATACTGGAAGGTCTGCCACCCCAGGTTGGGCCGGACCAGATCGTCGCGAGCGATCCGTGCCGCTTCGGCCGACAACGCAACCGGGTCACGGGCCTTCAGCTGCACTTCGCTCACACGCTCCATAGTGACCAGCCAGCCGACTGCGTCGGCCACGCTGACTCCTGTCGTCAGCAACCCATGGTTTGCCAGAATGACCGAGCGCAGGTCACCCAGCGCGGCCGCGATCCGTTTGCCGCCCTCGGTCGAGAGCACCTGGACCTCTTCGTCATCAAACAGGGCGTGGGTCTCGAAGAACTGAGTCGCTTCCTGATTGATCGGCTGGAGGAGGCATCGCTGGGTCGAGAACGCCGTGCCCCAAGGTGTGTGGACGTGGGCGGCGGCTGTGACGTCGGGACGGGCAGCGTGGATCGGATGATGGATGTAGTAGGCGGTGACGTTGATGGGCGCCACGGCCGCCCCGATGCCCGGGTCGTCGATCACATTGCCGTCGGGACCCACCAGTACCGTGTCGGCTACCGACGCCGCATGGAACGACACGCCGAATCGAAGCATCCAGAAGCACTCCGTCCGTTCGGGATCACGCACCGAGATATGTCCGTCGCCGAGGTCGCCGTAGCGCAGCGCTCCAAAGAGACGGTAACCCATCGCCAGCTGGCGGCGCCGCCGCTCTCGTTCCTCCCCGGGATCGTCGAGGCAAACCTCAGTATCGTCTGGCGAGAACGGCGCGTATTCCACCCTGCGATGGTAGCGGCCGCCGGGTGCGGTGACATTGCCGTACCGAGGCAGGTCGGGTACAATCCCGGCCATTCCAGCCACACCTCTGCGGAGTCACGCATGTCCAACATCTGTCAGGTCACGGGTAAGAAACCCTCATTCGGCAAGAAGGTCTCGTTCTCCCACAAGCGTTCGAGCAAACGCTGGACACCGAACGTCCAGAAGAAGCGGTACTGGGTCGAGTCCGAGAAGCGCTATGTGACGCTGCGTGTCTCCACCAAAGGCATGAAGACGATCGACAGCAAAGGGATCGATGCCGTGCTGGCCGACATGCGCAAGCGTGGAATCAAGGTGTGAGCGACCGGTTGTCCGCAGAAAAGCGGCCCTGCGAGGGCCGCCTTTTGCATTCTGCAACGGGGAATCTCTTCAGCTGACCAGCTCCCGGTAGAAACGGTCGGCGATCTCGTAGTCGGTCCGCGACCAGGACATGACCAGGTTTCGGTCCATTTGTTGCTCGATGCGCACGGTGCCACACATCGTGCAGACGATGCGGGACAGCGCGGCGCCGGCCTGTTCGGTCACGAAATCGTGTGGGTACTCGTCGCCGCCACACCGGACGGCTCCCTCCTGATCACGCCCGCTGACCGCCAGTCGTCGGTCCTGCCAGGCTTGAGCCGTCATCGCCATCTTGATCCTCCCCGGGTAGCGGAGCCGCCATGCGACCTCGGAGTCTTTCACAAAGGGGTAAACGCCCAAACCCGCCCAGAGGGTACGGCCTAGATCGAGGGATCTCTGCGCTATCCCCGAACCCCGCCACGCCACCTCAGCTACTGCGACCATCCTGCCAACCGGCGACTCGGCACTCGGTCGGTACCGCCCAGTGGGCACTGCACATCTGTGATCTCGCGAGCGTCGCTGCTGACGGCACCGGGCGCGGCGTTGGTCCCACTGGACATATCGCCGGTATCACGCCTGCCCCACCGCGCTCAGGTTGGCATGCTGGCGCTCATCGCTCGATGGAACGACGACCGAACCATCAGGAAGACATACGGGTGCGGGCTCCTGGCCGATCTGATGCGAGGGGCGTCGCGCCTTTTCAGGTAGTGCAGACGCGATCGCGCTCCGGACATGGTCGGGCGGGAGTGTTCTACCTAACGTTAGTTAGGTAAACTGCGGAGCATGACCGACACTCAGGTCGACACCCGCGACCGCCTGTTGCAGATCGGAGCCGACCTGTTCATCGAGCTCGGTTATACCGAAACCAGCCTGCGGACGATTGCAGATCGGGCGGGATTGAAGGCAGCCTCCATCTACTACCACTTCAACTCGAAGGACGTCTTGCTGGCCGACATCCTCCGTCTGGGAATGGAACGGATCACCGCAGCGCACGAGGACGCGGTAGCCGAGACCAGCGAAGCGCCGCCGGAGGTTCGTCTGCGTGCCGCCATCGCCGCGCACCTGCGGGCGTTGTTCGCATACGGCCCGTTCACCGCCGCCCACGTGACGGTGTTCAGCCGGGCCCCGGCTGCGGTCCGTGACACGATTGTCCCGATCCGGGACGAATACGAGGGTCGATGGGCCGACCTATTTCGATCGCTCGGCGCAACCGGCTCCATCCGCCCGGGGGTCGACCTGCACTTGACGCGCCTCACCTTGCTGGGATCGATGAACAGCTCGCTCGAGTGGTTTGTGCCGGGGAGGCAACGCCCGCTCGAGGCTCTCATCGATCACTTCGCACAGACCACGTGGCACGGCATTCGGACTTCAGACCAGGAGGACGCTCGATGACTCTTCGCAACATCTATATGACCGACGAACTGCAGGCGATCTACGACCAAACCGTCGAGTTCGTCGCCAAGGAAGTGACGCCCCACGCTCACCAGTGGGAGGAAGCAGGATTTGTCCCCCGCGACGTCTTGCAGAAGATGGGTGCGCTGGGGATGTTCGGCCCACGGGTGCCGGAAGAACACGGGGGCCTGGGTCTCGGTCCGCTGGCTTCGGCGACCTTCTCTGAGGCCCTCGGGTCGTCCACTTTCGGCGGTTTCGACGTGACCGTCCTCGTACATACCGACATGGCGACGCCGCATCTCATCCACTCGGGCACCAAGGACCAGCTGCAGCGACTGCTGCCGGGCATCCTCAGCGGCGATACCATCACGGCTATCGGCGTGACCGAGCCCGACGCCGGCTCGGATGTAGCCGGGATGCGTACCCGGGCAGTTCGAGACGGCGACGGATGGCGGATCACCGGCAACAAGCTGTTCATCACCAATGCGGTGTACGGCGACCTCGTCATCGTCGCCGCCCGGACCAACACGGAAGACCGCTACGGCCTGTCGATGTTCATAGTCGAGAAGGACCGGGAGGGGTTCACAGTCTCGAAGAAACTCGAGAAGACCGGGTGGCGGAGCTCCGACACCGCCGAGTTAGCCCTCGACGGCGTGTGGGTTCCGAACGAGAATCTGCTCGGCATGGAGCATCAGGGTTTCACCGAGATCATGCGGAACTTCCAGAACGAGCGGATGGTCCTCGTGGGAATGGGAGTGGGGGCCGCGCAGGTCGCCATCAACCTCACCCTCGAACACGCACGGAATCGTCGAGCATTTGGAGCAACCCTCTTCGACCTGGGTGCGATCCGGCAGCGCCTCGCCATGGCTCAGGCCAAGCTCGACGCAGTCCGGGCGGCGCTGTACCACGCGGCCTGGCTGATGGAGCAGGGTGTTGATGCCACCAAAGAGATCTCCGGTGTCAAGGCCTGGGGGGCTGAAGCGATCAATCAGATCATGTATGAATGCGTTCAGTTCCACGGCGGCATGGGCTACATGACGGAGACTGCGGTGGAGCGGATGTCCCGCGACGCGCGCATCCTCTCCATCGGCGGCGGCGCCACCGAAGTGATGCTGGAAGAGGTGGCCAAGCGCAGCTACGGGTGATAGCGCCGGCGGCATGCCGCCGCCGAGCACCATCTGAGGCCCTGGCCTGTCACTCGCTGGATCGCACCGCACGGGTCGCTGCCGTCCACCACGAGGGGGGACGGCGCATCCGCTATCCCCTCGCACACGCCCGTTGGCTCGGCTTGCTCCGGTTCTGCACCGGCCGTGGCAGCCGTGGCCGTAGCTGTTGCCGGGGCCGAGACGCCGGCGGTGCAGCCGTTTTGGCGTCGATCGACAAACCCTCTTGAATTATCCTGAGATTGTGGAAATATGATATGGGTTGACTCAGGTTATAGCTATTAAGTCAATGAAAGTTGTGTAACCTGCGCCGGAGAGGGGCCGCAGAGGGTGGCTATGAGCATGGTGCGCGCCTGCACCTGCCGGCCCCGGCAGATGGGGAACCAACGAACGGGAACAAGGAGCAGACCACATGGCAAAGGCCGTCGGTATCGATCTCGGTACCACTAACAGCGTTATTGCCGTCCTGGAGGGCGGAGAACCGACCATCGTCCCGAACGCCGAAGGTGCCAGGACGACACCGTCGGTCGTCGCCTTCAAGGATGGCGAGGTGCTGGTCGGAGAAGTCGCCAAGCGCCAAGCCATCACCAATCCGGACAACACCATCCGCTCAGTGAAACGGCACATGGGTACGAATTGGAGCGCCGACGCGGAGGGCAAGACCTACACCGCCCAGGAGATTTCGGCCCGGATTCTGATGAAGCTGAAGCGCGACGCCGAGTCGTACCTCGGAGACGAGGTCACATCGGCTGTCATCACAGTGCCGGCGTATTTCAACGACGCCCAGCGGCAGGCCACCAAAGAAGCCGGCCAGATCGCCGGTCTCGAGGTGCTGCGCATCATCAACGAGCCCACGGCGGCATCGCTGGCCTACGGCCTTGACAAAGAGGCGTCCGACCAGACGATCCTCGTTTATGACCTCGGTGGAGGAACCTTCGACGTCTCCGTACTGGAGATCGGCGAGGGTGTCTTCGAGGTGAAATCGACATCGGGTGACACCCAGCTCGGCGGTGACGACTGGGACGAAGCGGTCATCGATTGGCTCGTTACCGAATTCAAGAATGAATCCGGGGTCGACCTGGGCAAGGACCGGATGGCTCTCCAGCGCCTGAAAGAGGCGGCGGAGAAGGCAAAGATCGAACTGTCAACGGTGCCCGAGACGGAGATCAACCTCCCGTTCATCACCGCAACCGCCGAGGGCCCACTGCACCTCCAGAAGAAGCTGACTCGTTCGGAGTTCCAGAAGATGACGGAGGATCTCGTCGAACGGACGAAGGCGCCTTTCAAGCAGGCCATCAAGGATGCGAGCATCCCGGTCGACGAGATCGACCACGTCGTGCTGGTCGGCGGTTCCACCCGGATGCCGGCCATCACCGAGCTGGTGAAGGAGCTGACCGGCAAGGATCCCCACAAGGGCGTCAACCCGGACGAGGTCGTAGCAGCCGGGGCCGCACTGCAGGCCGGGGTGCTCACCGGCGACGTCAAGGACATCCTCTTGCTCGACGTTACGCCGCTGACGCTCGGGATCGAGACCAAGGGCAACGTCATGACAACGATGATCGAGCGCAACACCACGATCCCGACCAAGCGGTCGGAGGTGTTCACGACCGCTGAAAACAACCAGCCGGAAGTGGAGATCCACGTCCTGCAAGGCGAACGCGCCATGGCCTCCGACAACAAGAGCCTGGGCCGGTTCCGCCTGACCGGAATTCCGCCGGCCCCGATGGGGGTTCCCCAGATCGAAGTCACGTTCGACATCGACGCCAACGGCATCGTCTCGGTCAACGCCAAGGACCTCGGCACTGGGAAAGAACAGGCCATGACGATCACAGGGGGCACCGCGCTTGCGCATGACGAGATCGATCGCATGATGAAGGACGCCGAGCAGCACGCTGAAGAAGATCGCAAGCGCCGTGAGCTGGCCGAGACTCGCAACCAGGCCGACCAGGTGGTCCACCAGACGCAGAAGCTGTTGGAGGAGCACGCCGACAAGCTCGAGGACTCCGAGAAATCGGAGATTGAAGATGCGCTGAACGCGCTGAAGGAGACTGCGGCGAAGGAGGATGCGACCATCGAGGATCTGCGGTCCAAGATCGACGCGACGATCCACGCGTCCCAGGCACTGGCGCAGAAGATCTACCAGCAGCAGGCGGCAGAAGGTGCACCGAGCGGCGAGCCGGTGTCGGACGACTTCGACGACGAAGAGATCGTCGAGGCGGAAATCGTCGACGATGATGACGACGCGTGATGCGTCGTCATCAAGGCGGATCCAGCATGGCTAACGACGCACCGAACGAACATCTGTCGGAAGACGTGGTCGCCTCGACTGAGGTGATCACGGGCAACGCCGAATTCACCGAGCCGATCGTCCTGCCCGACGATCCGCAGGAGGCGATCGCTGTGCTGCAGGAGGCACTGGCGGCCGCGCGTGCTGATGCCACGCGATATCTCGACGATTACCGGCGCATGGCCGCCGAGTTCGACAACTTCCGCAAGCGATCCCAGCGCGACCAGGCCGAGCTCGTCGCTCGCGCCTCGGAACGAGTGGTTATGAGCCTGCTGCCTGTATTGGACAGCCTGGACGCAGCAATGGCGGTAGAACCGGACGGTGAGGCCTCAGAGAAGCTACTCGAGGGCATGCGCGGCACCCGAGACCAGTTGCTCGGGGTTCTGGCCCAAGAGGGCCTGACGCCCATCGAGTCCATCGGGCTGCCGTTTGATCCGGCTATGCATGAGGCCATACAAATCGATGAAGGATCAGGCACCATGGTGGTAACAGCCGAACTGCGCCGGGGATACCAGTTCCAGGACCGGGTTCTGCGCGCAGCGCTGGTGTCAGTGGGATACGAGGAGGCGGATCAGCCAGAATGAGCCGGGGATGGGCCGCTCACGACTTCTACGGGATCTTGGAGGTGGCGCCTGACGTCGACGCCGCCGAGATCAAACACGCCTATCGCCGCCTGGCTCAGCAGCATCATCCCGACGCCAACCCCGACGACCCTTTGGCGGAGGAACGCTTCAAAGCGATCGCCGTCGCGTACGGGGTCTTGTCGGATCCGATCCAGCGCGATCTGTACGACCGGATGCAGATCGACAAGACGGCCCCGAAAGCCGGCGCTGACGGGGTCGAGGACGAGGAGCGATTCAGCGCGTCGGTTGCCGGAGCTGTGCTCGGCCGGCACATCATCACCAGTGCCACTCTCCCGCTCGAACAGGCCGCCCGGGGGGCAAGCGTGGTTGTCACGCTCGACGACGGCAGCCGCATCACCGTGAAACTGCCTGCCGGCGTCGACGACGGCGACATCGTCAGGATCGAGGGACAGGGACGCCGGCCGGAAGATCGGGGCGCGCCCGGCGACCTCATCGTCATCATCCACGTGCCCCGGCACGAAACGTTCGAGCGGGACGGCCATCACCTCACGACCCGCGTCCCGGTTGCGCTGTCCGACGCAGCCATGGGAGCCGACGTACTCGTTCCCACTCTCACCGGTCCAGTGACGATCACCATCCCGCCTGGAACGACGATCGGCTCCAGATTCAAGATCGAAGGACGCGGGATCATCACGCCGGACGGCCGGGCTGGCGACTTGTTCGTCATCCTGGAGCCGCATTCCAACGACACGATGCGGCCCGACGCCACCCGCGGCTCGTTCGCTGGCCTGGTTGAAGCACTCGAGGGCCAGATGGAGATCATCCCGACGGTCGGGCACCCCTATGACCCGGCCGTCCACGAAGCCGTCCGGGTCGCCCCGGGGGGCCATGGTTCGCTGGTCGTGACCGGCGAGGTACGTCGCGGCTACCGAATCCGGGGCCAGGTGATTCGCCCGGCCTTGGTAACGGTGGCGTACAGCCAGGTCGGACCGTCACTCGAATCCCCGATCGATGAGGGGGACCCGCTATGAACCGCGAATGGGTCGAGAAGAACTTCTACAAGACACTCGGGGTATCGCCTACGGCGAGCGAAGCCGAGATAAAGAAGGCGTATCGCAAGCTCGCCCAGGAGAATCACCCGGACACCAAACCGGACGATCCAGCCGCCGAGGCGCGCTTCAAAGAGGTCTCGGAGGCCTACGCCACCCTCTCCAACCCGGAGAGGCGCAAGGAATACGACCAGGTGCGGCAGATGGTCGACTCGGGAGACTTCACGGGAGGACCGGGAGGGTTCGGGGGATTCGGCAATGGCCGGCGCGTGCGGGTCGAGGACTTGTCCGATCTCTTTGGAGAAGGGGGCCTCGGCGACCTCTTCGGAGGATTTGGCCGGACGGCGCGCACGCGTAGCCGTGGTCCGAGGCGGGGTGCAGATCTCACTTCAACACTCAACATATCTTTCGAGGACGCGGTCAAGGGGGCAACGACGACCGTGGCCGTCGACGGCGAGGCTCGCTGCCGCCTGTGCCGCGGGTCAGGGGCTCAGCCGGGTACATCGGTCGATGTCTGTCCGACCTGTGCCGGCGCCGGAACCATTGCCAGCAATCAGGGTGTCTTTTCGTTCTCGGAGCCCTGCCCCCAGTGTCGGGGCAACGGCCGGTTGATCCCGCATCCGTGCGACCGCTGCCGTGGAACCGGTCGGGAACGGCGCGTCCGCAACATCAAGGTGAAGATTCCCGCGGGTGTGAAAGACGGAGACAACATCCGGCTGCGGGGAAAGGGGGCCCCGGGCAGCGACGGCGGACCGGCGGGCGATCTGATCGTGAAGGTGAAGGTCGGGCGTCACCCGTTGTTTGGGCGCAAGGGTGACGATCTGACCCTGCGACTGCCCATTACGTTCACCGAGGCGACGCTCGGGGCGAAGGTTCCAGTGCCGACTCTCGACGAGCCGGTGACGTTGAAGATCCCGGCAGGCACCAACTCGGGCAAGACGTTCCGGATTCCCAAGCGAGGAGTCCAGAAGGAGAAAGGGCGACCGGGGAACCTGCTGGTCACGGTCGAGGTAGCGGTGCCGTCCCGGCTGTCGCGCGAGGCCAAGCGAATGCTCGAAGAATTCAAAGAACAATACGAAACTGAAGATCCGCGAGCTCATCTCAAGGTGTGATCGAAATGGCGAAGAAGTCCCAAGAGCAAGAAACGAAAGCGGTATACGTCATCTCAGTGGCCGCCTCGCTGGCCGGCATGCACCCTCAGACGCTCCGCATCTACGAGCGACGGGGGCTGATCGATCCTTACCGCACCCCGGGAGGTACTCGCCGCTATTCCGATGACGACCTCGAGCGCCTGGGGCTGATCCAAGATCTGACCGACCAGGGTATCAATCTGGAGGGTGTCAAGCGGATCATGGAGCTCCAGAACGAGGTCGATCGACTCCGCGCCGAGGTGAAACGGCTCAGGGCCAAGGTAGCGCTCACCGCCCAAGAAGCCGACGAGGAAATCCGACGGATCCACCAGTCGTATCGTCGCGACATCGTGCTCCGTAGCCGCGCACTGCCCGACGTTCGACGCGACCTCTTCTCAGACTAAGAACTATGAGTGTGCTTGGATATCGGGCACAGCGGCTCCGGCCCCACGGGTGTGGATTTGACCTCGGCCCAGACCCGGGCCGAGGCAAAGAATTCCGGCTTCACGGCGTGACGAGCGATTGACGCCGCCAGGGGTAGACGAATGCGGGTAATGACCATCAACCTTCTCAACGGCGACGCGTCGCCCAGCGACTTCGAGCGGTCGCTCGCTCGGTATGAGCCCGACCTGCTGCTGGCCCAAGAGCTTGCTCCGAACTCCGGCGAAGTGATCGAGCGCCACTTCTCTCACGGCGTGGTGAAACCGACGCTGGACTATCGGGGCAAGGCCATTGCGGCCAGTTTCCCCATCGCAGTCGAAGAGCTCGATTTTCCTTACCGTTCGATCCTGCGCGGCCACTCGAGCGATCTCGATCTAGAGGTGCTCGCCGTGCACCTGGCCAACCCGATTGACGGCTGGCGTGGACGGCTGCCAGAGAGGCGCGCGCAGGTCAGGGTGCTCGAGGGCCTCATTTCTGACCCTCGGCGCCGCATTGTGGGCGGTGACTTCAACTCGACCCCCGCCTGGCTGGCGTACCGGCGCATCGTGCGCCACGTCGATGATACGGTTGCGGATCTCGCCGCTGCCGAGGGCTGGAGACCGCGGGCTACCTGGGGATGGCGACCGGGCTGGCCGGCCATGTTACGGATCGATCACGTCTTCGCCCATGGCTATCGAGCAACGGGGGCCGACGTCGTCAAGGTTCGGGGATCGGACCACAAGGCGCTGATCGTCGATCTCACACCAGCGTGAGTCGAGCGGGCGCCGGCCGGGGTTAGAGGCACGCGGTTCCAACTGGCATCATGACGGTACCAAATAGTGGAGGAATCGTGCGGATGCAGTCCTCGATCGAGATCGACCGGCCCGCCGCAGACGTCTTCGCAGTCATTTCCGACTTTTCGCGAAACCCCGAGTGGCAAAGCGGCATGCAGAGCGCCGTTTGGACCAGCGACCCACCGCTGCGGATTGGCTCGACCTACGAGCAGGTCGCCCGTTTTCTAGGTCGCGAGGTCGTTACCTCGTTCGAACTGGTGGCCCTCGATCCCGGACGATCTGTCACGATCGAATCCAGGCAGTCCAGCTTTCCGATCCGGGTCACCCGGGCCGTTGAACCACTCTCACCGGACCGCTGCCGGGTGACCGCCGACGTGGCGGGTGAGCCGGGCGGGTTCTTTCGTGTGTTCGGCCCTTTGCTACGCGTTGTGGCACAACGATCGGTCCGCGGCGACTATCACCGGCTCAAAGAGCTCCTCGAAACCTGACCTATCCGGCGCTTTCGATTGTTCCCGCCAAATCGGCCAGATCTTCGCTGAACGACGTGGCGAGCGGCGCCAGGTCGGTCTGCGAGACATCGATTTCGATCGGAACCGCCAATCGGATGCGGGTGGTGGTCGACACGTCGATGGTTTCGTCCACCGTGAAGGGAATCTCGAGGTTCACCGGTACCGTCAGGTCGATCGGCACCCGGACGTCAACCGGCACAGTCAGGCCGAGCGGCCCATCGACCTCGATGGTGGTATCGATGGCTTGATTGATCGGAATAGCCGTGTTCACCGGGATGGTGAGCTCCCGGCTGAACGGAATGCTGGCGTCGACCGGAATGGTCTCATCCACATCGACTTCGAATACGAAAGTGCTAGAGGCCAGAGCGTCCAATTGCAGCGACGCAAGCCGGAGCGCGTCGGCCGTCTCCCCAGTCACGGTGTTCAGATCGGCTTGGAACGCCGACCACTCGTCCTGGAGGTTGCTCGCTGCGTTGACTGCGACGAGCGCCGCGGCCAGTGCCGCCAGCGTGAGAAAGCCGAGCGCCAGCGTTGTCCATCTCGATTCCAGCACCCGGATCATGACGTCCTCTCTTCGGCGTTGGCACCAACGTAGCGACCGGCCAACGCAAGGGACCGGCCTCACGGCCGGTCCCTTTTCGTATGAATGCGTACTGGCCTATTCGCTCGACCGCCGGCGGTCCCAGTCATTGGCCGACAGCACCATCAGCATCCCAAAGCCCAGCAGCATCAGACCGAATCCGGCTTGTTCGCTGCTCTCATGGCCGGTCACCACACATAGAGCACCGGTCACCGGGTGGGTCTGGGAGACACCGTCACAGCCGATGAACCCGAAGTCGACGGTGAAGTCGGCGTCGTTGTCGTCGAGTTCGTCGAAGTCGACCCCTGGCGGGATCGGGTCGGCCTCTCCGACCGGTTCGGTGTCGAATTGCAGTTGAATCACGTCCGACCAGACGCCGCCATTTTGTGGCGTCGCCACGTCCCGACCGTTGTCGTCGTTGTCCACCCCGTCGTCCGAGCCGAACGTGCCGGTAGTTGAGAACATGATCTGACCGGATGCGTCCCGCAGCGGGCCGCCGTTCGCGAAGTTGGAGGGCGCCACCCTCACCCGGACATTGAGCACGTCCTGATCGAACGACACGTAGTAATGACCGTTGGCGTCGGTGATTGTGGTGGCCTCCGGAGCAGTTCCCACGATGTTGCCGACCGCGTCCGACAGCCACACCTCGATGGTCACCCCGTCCAGTCGCGGCTCACCGGGATCGGCAATGCCGTCGAAATCGAAGTCCCACCAAACCAGATTGCCGATGGCGATCCTTTCGTCCTGGACTTCGAGAGACCGGCTGAGACCGAGGTCCCAGGTCGGATCGAACTCCCCGGGGTCCAGCGTCGTGGCTTCAGTTCGAGCGATGTTGTCCGCCGTCTTCGTCTTTGACCCGTCCGAGTCGATCGTGTCGTCGGTTCCCACATCAGGGTTCACCAATATCAGCGCATCACCGGGGTTGTACAGCGACGGGTTCGACACCGGGACCTGCGTGGTGGGATCCCACTCGAACTCGAGCCAGTAATCGCCGGGTGGCACCCGGAACTCATAGAACCCGGTGGCGTCGGTCACCGTGGTGCCGACCACCACGCCGTCCATGTCGTACAGCCGGACCGTGACGCCCGGGATGCCGGGCTCACCCGGATCCTGGACGTTGTTGCCTGGGCCGCCTTCGGGTGTCTTCTCGTCGAACCATACAAAGTCGCCGATCCCGGCGAAGGTGTCCACCAGTCCGAGGTCGATCGTCAGGTCGCTGTCGGCGTCGGGTACACCGAACGGATCAGGATCGGCCTCACCCGTCGGTGCGGTTCCGACCGCCGCAGTGATGGAGGCGGTGATGATCCCGAGCGTTGGGTCGTCGTCGCCGTTGTCATCGTTGTCGACGCCGTTGGTCGGGTCGAAGGTCGGGGTCGAGGACACATAGCCCTCGAGCGGTCCGCCGGGGGCGAATTCCTCGGGTGGGATCTGGACGATATACGTGCCTTCGTCGACCAGGAAGGCGTAGTGCCCATCGGCGTCCGTCGCAGTTGTTGCGACCAACGCGAGCGGGGTGCCGTCGCCGGCCGCCGACCACAAGTTGACATCAACGCCAGCGAAGACCGGCTCGCCCGTGTCGACGAGACCGTTGTCGTTCACGTCCTCCCAGACGAGATTCCCGATCGAAACCAGGTTTTCCCCGCCGAGGACGAAGCCGAAGTCGACCGTCAGGTTGGAGTCGACATCAGGTGTCGCGGGATCGTTGTTGGGATCCTCCCCGGTCGGCTCGCCGTCGCCCACCGTCACCGTGCCCGACACCACCATGCCGTCGACGACGATCGCGTTCGAGTCGTTGTCCACGTCGGTGTTCGGGTCGGCTTCCATGAAGGGAGTCGGGTTGTAGCCGTCCAGCACGGCTCCGGCCACGAAGTTCTCGTCGGCGATCTTGACCGCGTAGTTGCCGGCCGGTACCTCGGTGAACAGATAGAGGCCGTCGGCGTCGGTCGTGGTGGTCTGCACCGTGGTGCCGCCGGCGTCGATCAACAGGACCACCGCGCCGGGTACGCCGCCCTCAGTGGGGTCGCGGAGCCCGTCACCGTCGTCGTCGAACCAAACCTGGTTGCCGATCGAGAATGTCTGCAGGATCTCGCCCGAGAAGCCGAAATCGACCGAGTAGTTCGAGCGGACGTCCTCATACGGCGGATCGATTGGATCGTCGTCGGTGGCATCGTTCGACCGCAGTATCTCGTCGGTTGGCTCGTTCGAGGCGTCGTCGGAGAAGTCGGGGCCAACCGCGTCGCCGACCGTGACAACTCCCGAACGGATGCCGGCCGGGTCGGCCAGGCCGTTGTCGTCGTTGTCGAGGTCCGTATTGGGATCCGAAACCTCGATCGAGGACGAGAACAGACCGTCCAGAACCACCTGTCCGGCGGGGATCAGGACCCTGTAGTCACCGGCCGGCAAGCCGGGGAACTCGTATTTGCCGTCGGCGTCGGTGACCGTGGTGGCAACGAGTGCACCCCCGGCGTCGTACAGTTCGACCGTGACACCGGCGATGCCGGGCTCTCCTGCGTCGGCCAGCCCGTTGTCGTCGGTGTCGAACCACACCAGGTTGCCGAGCCGGTGCAGGGTGGGCGCTCCAAAACCGAGGGCGCTCCAGCCGGTGGTGGCGCCGATCTGGCCCGGATTCTCGGTCACCGACTCCAGCTGCATGCACACCCATTCGTCGCCGGCCGGGACGGTGACGTCAAAACTCACCCACTCGAAACCGTACGGGTCGGTGTTGCCGGTCCCCGGGAACACCGGGTTCACTCTCGGAGTCCCCAATGCCTTCATCCCAGAGGTGTCGGCGTTGTCACCGGAGGGTTGTGCGCCGGTGCCGGTCAGCCACCACAGAGTCTGGGGCCGCACAAACGAGTCATTGGAGTCGACGGCCGTGATGTTGACGGTGATCTCGAACTGCTGGGCCACCGGAGACGGCACCACGTCGAAACACTGGACGGCCGAATCCGGGCCGGCCGGCGACGGCCATGCCCAGTAGCCCCGGTCGTTGCCGTCTTTGATGATCAATGTCGTTTCGGGAACGGTTGGGTCCTCATAGACGACGGCGACGCCGAACCCGTTGTGGCGGTTGTTGACGTTGGCCGGAACCTGGAGGTCGAAACCCTCCAGCAGGATCGTGGTCGAGCCGAGCCCGACCTGGCCCGTCAGGTCGTACCAATAGTTGTAGTGAATGAACGGGTTGGCCGCGTCTGAGTAGAACGTGTCGGTGGCGGTGATGGTCTGGGTGGTGCCGCCGTTGATGGTGATGTCGACGGTGTCGTCCCCCGAGTCCGGAGGTGGCCCGAACGAATCGCCTATCCGGCCACTCCACCACAGGTAAGCCGCCACCACGCCGGTGGCCGTTCCGGGAACTGTGACGGTCAGCTGACCGTCTTGGACATCCCGGTAAAGGCCCATCTGTGCGTACACCACATCGACGTTGCCAGTGAAACTGGCCCTTTCGATGAACGGTCCGTCGATGGCGATGTCATCCGCCAGCGCACTCGAGGCTCCCAGCAAGCTCGTCATCATCGCCAACGCGACCACGAGCGCCAGCCTCGGCTGCCATCGCTTCATGGTGCTTCCCCTTTCGAGCGCCCACACGGGCGGATCAAGAGGAGCAGGCGCGCCAGCACGTGCGCCGTCTCGGGCGACCGGAACCCGACCTATGCCCCTTCTCTCCGCTCCCTCGTTGCGTATCTCAACGAATGGTCCAGGAGCATAGCCACGGAAAGGTCCAGGATGCTGGCATAACGCCGCACTAATGCGATGGGGCCGGTCCCGACCGGCCCCATTGCACGAAATAGGACACTTGCTATGCGCGGACCAACGCGTCCCGGATCTGGGCGAGCAGCTCCACTTCGGACGGACCTTCCTCTTCCGCCGGACCCTCGGTGCGCGCCTTGTATGCCTCGTACGGCTTCACGATGAAGAAATACACAGCAGCCGCGATGGCCACAAAGGTGATGAGGGCTGACACAAATGCACCGAACATGATGGTCGACCCGTTGACCTCGGCCGCCCACAGCTCGGCGATGCCGTCACCGGCACCCCCGGTGAGCGCGCCGATGAGCGGCATCAACACGTTCTCGACCAGCGCCGTGATCAGGGCCGCGACGGCCAGGGCCATTACTAGGGCAATACCCGTTTCGATCAAGTTGCCTTTGAAGGCAAACTCTTTGAACCCCTTCAGCATGGGGGGACTCCCTTCCCGTTACAGGATGCTTCCGCCCCCCCTGCAAGACGGGCAGCATAGATGATTCGAGGCCTGCAACCACGGACTCTGACATCTCAGGGATCGATCACCAGCCGCACCCAGAAACCACCCGGCACGTCGACGATGTCCCCGCTCAGACCAGCCGTACCCGGCACGAAGCGACGCAGCGTCGCCTCGGAACAGCGATAGCCGCCGACCGCGCCCTGGGCTCCGCCCATCTCCAACCGATCCACCGCCGCGGTCGTCACGACCAGGCGGTGGGTGGTGGCGGCAGCAGCAATGGTCTGGATCAGCCAGTCGCTCAGCAGTGCCTCGGGCGTGTCGCCCACGGCCATGACCGGCACATCGCGTTCAACCCGAACCCGGCCGACGTCGTAGGCGATGTCGAACACCGCAATGACTGCATGCTCGAACAACTCGGGCAGCGTCGCACCGTGCACGACGGCGACAACCCGCGGACCGTCCTCGAGGATACGGTAGGTCATGATGCCATTCTGGCCGGGCCGTACGGGCGGCATTGTCGCTTTGGGCGGGTGGATGACATGCCGATACGGCTGGAGTGGACAATACCCGTGACCTGCGGCTCCTTCTCGGATCCAACCATCCCTTGATCTTCGTCGAGACCAGAGAAGAGACACGTGCGATCGGCCTCATCCAAGACGCGGCCGCTGCCCTGGATGTGCCGGTCTGGTTGTGGTCGGTCACCGAGGGACTACACCTTGCCGGCGGAGAAAGCCAATACGGGACCGAGTCGATCCACGCCGCGATCGATTTCATCCAGGATCGACGCGCCCAGGGCGTGTTCGTCTTCCGGGACGCCAACCCCATGCTGGAGGATCTCGCGGCTCGCCGCCGCCTGCGCGAAGCCGTGCAACGCGCGCCGGCCGGCCAGTCAATCGTCATCACCGGTCCCAGCATCCAGATATCACAGGACCTGCTCGACGTTGCACACGAGTGGCACCTCACGCCGCCGTCGGAGGTCGAACTGGAGCGGATGGCCCGCAGAACGCTGGAGGATCTCTCCGCCCGCGGGTTGACCGTGGCCATCGGCCCCGATGACTTCCGCCGGATGGTCGGCGACCTCGTGGGCCTGACGATGAACGAAGCAGAGCGAACACTGCAACGAGCGGCCATGGAGGACGGTCGGATTGACGCTGGTGACCTGCCTCGTATGCGTCACGCCCGGGCAGAGATTCTCAACCAGGACGGGATCCTGGAGTTGATCGAGTCACCCGGCGTCGGGATCGAGGACGTGGGAGGCCTGCAGGATCTGAAACAGTGGCTGCAGATCCGGAGGGCAGTGTTTCGCGACCCGGCCTCGGCCGTCCACTTGGATTCGCCTCGCGGGATTCTCCTGACCGGCATACCCGGGTGTGGAAAGTCGCTGGTCGCGAAAGCGATCGCGCATACCTGGGCACTGCCACTGGTCCTGCTGGACCCCGGCCGCCTCTATGGCAAATACGTCGGCGAGTCGGAGCAGCGCCTTGCCCAAACGCTACGGGTGGTGGAAGCGCTGAGCCCGGCTGTGCTGTGGGTGGACGAGATTGAGAAGGGTTTCGCGTCGGGAGGCGACGGCGATGGCGGGGTGAGCGCCCGAGTTCTCGGTACCTTTCTGCGATGGCTACAGGAGCGCACCGCTCGAGTCTTTCTGGTCGCAACCTCCAATGACGTCCGGTCGCTGCCACCGGAGTTCTTGCGCCGCGGCCGGTTCGACGACGTGTTCTTTGTCGATGTGCCAGATGTGTTAGATCGCCGGCGCATCCTCGAATACCACCTGAGGGTCCGGGACCAGGAGCCGGCCGGGATCGACACCGCCGCCCTGGCCAAGGCCACCGAGGGGTTCTCGGGAGCCGAACTGGAGACGGTCGTCGTCGGTGCCCTCTACAAAGCCTTCGCGGAAGACGCTGACCTGACCACGAGCGGATTGCTCGACGAAATCCGCAACACCGTGCCCCTGACCGAGTCCCGGGCCGAGGAGATCTCAGCGTTGCGTGCCTGGGCGCGGGAGCGGACCCGCGCCGCCTGACCACCTTGGCGCGCCTCCTGACCGGTGACCCTCTAAGGTCAGGCTGCGTCACCGGGCGACGACGGCCGCAACAACTCAAGCGCCCCCGACGCCAGCCGATACTTATCTCGTTCCCTTGGCCGCCAAGGAGGCGTCAACGTGCGTAATCGACCGCTGCTTGCCATGATCGATGAGGAGATGGAGGACGACGAAGTTCGTGTGACCGTCGTGCTCGGCTGGCAGGACCGAGCCTTCGAAGGTGAGGCGCTCGGAGGTTCGGATGACACGCTGCGTCCGCGCCTCGTCGGCGAAGCAACATTGCGCGCAGTGGAGCGAGTCGCCGCCGGACGCCTATTGCTCGACCTCACCGCAGTGGCCACCACCGACTTGGGCGACACCCGGATCGCCATGGCCCAGGTGCAGACCGGCACCGCAGCCGACCGCCTGGTCGGTTCCGCCATGATTCGCGAGAATGACCCGGCCAAAGCCACCGCCCGAGCGGTACTCGACGCCGTCAACCGCAAACTGGAGATCGTGCTGTCTGGGCCCACAGAGGCCTGAGCCCGGGCCGACCTTCAACCGAGTCCCTGGAGCCATCGACCCGGTCCCGTTCACTCCCACTCGCCCGCGCAAAATCTGATATATATGTACTCATATTATCTGGTATGTTTGGAACAATATCGGAGGTGGGTAGGTTGTACTGGCTGACGCCATACAGGCGCGCAAACATCGCCGGCGTTAGGCACGGCCCCGTGAGCAGAGGATCAGGGGAGATTTCGACCAGATGGCTTTCGACTTCAACAAACTGACACACAAATCGCAATCGGCGCTCGTGACGGCCCGGGAGGTCGCCGAAGTCCGTCACCACACTCAGGTCGACCCGGCGCACGTGGCGGTGGCGTTGCTCTCCCAGACGGAGGGCATCGTGTATCCGCTGCTGTCTGCGCTCGGGGTCCAACCGCCGGAGCTCAAGCGCCGGATCGAACAAATCCTCGACCGCAAGCCCAAGGTCTATGGGGGCGAAGAGCCAGCTTTCTCCTCCGAGGCATTCAAGATGCTGGAGGCAGCCGACAACGCCCGAGCCGACTTCAAGGACGATTACCTCTCGGTCGAGCACCTCGTCCTGGCCCTGGCCGAGAGCGCCGGCGAAGCTGGCGATGCCTTCCGCGATTTGGGCGTGACGCGAGACGCCGTTCTGGGTGCTCTGAGCGAGCTGCGCGGGAACCAACGGGTTACCAGTCAGGACCCGGAGGCCACGTTCGATGCACTCGAACAGTACGGCCGCGATCTGACCGAGGCCGCCCGCCAGCAGAAGCTCGATCCGGTCATCGGGCGCGACGAGGAGATCCGTCGGGTGATCCAGGTGCTGTCGCGTCGCACCAAGAACAACCCGGTGCTGATCGGCGAGCCCGGAGTCGGTAAGACCGCCATCGTAGAAGGTCTCGCCCGCCGGATCGCAGATGGCGACGTGCCGGAAGGACTGAAGAACAAGCGGATAGTGGCCCTTGACTTATCGGCCATGGTGGCCGGCGCCAAATACCGGGGCGAATTCGAGGAGCGCCTCAAAGCCGTCCTCAACGAGATCAAAGCATCTGAAGGTCAGATCATCACCTTCATCGACGAGATGCACACGATCGTCGGGGCCGGGGCGGCCGAAGGCTCGATGGACGCATCCAACATGCTCAAGCCGATGCTCGCTCGCGGCGAGCTGCGCATGATCGGCGCTACCACCCTGGACGAGTTCCGCAAGCACGTTGAGAAGGATCCGGCGCTCGAGCGCAGGTTCGCTCCAGTGCTGGTTGAACCACCGTCGGTGGAGGACACGGTCGGCATCCTGCGCGGGCTGAAAGAACGCTACGAGATCCACCACGGTGTGCGCATCACCGACTCGGCGCTGGTGGCGGCGGCCGTTTTGTCCGACCGTTACATCACCGCCCGCTTCCTGCCGGACAAGGCGATCGACCTGATCGACGAAGCCGCCAGCCGGCTTCGTATCGAAATCGACTCGATGCCCGAGGAGATCGACGAACTCGAACGGCGCATCCAGCAGCTGGAGATCGAACGGACCGCGCTCGCCAAAGAGACGGACGAAGCTTCCAAGCAGCGACTGGCGGCCCTCGATGAGGAGCTGGCCAACCTCCGCGAGGACGCCGAAGGGCTGCAAGCTCACTGGCAGCTGGAGAAGTCTGCCATAGCCGACATCCGGGACGTGAAGCTCCAGCTGGAGGAGGCGCGCACCGGAGCCGAGCGAGCCGAACGAGAAGGTGACCTCGAGCGGGCGGCCGAGCTTCGCTATGGGCGGACCCGGGAATTCGAGAAGGAGCTTGCCGAACATCAAGAGGCGCTCGAGAAGCTACAAGCCACCACCCGGATGCTCACCGAAGAGGTGGATGAGGAGGATGTGGCAGAGGTTGTCAGCCGCTGGACCGGAGTCCCGGTCTCGCGTCTCATGGAGGGCGAGATCGAAAAACTGATCAAGCTCGAAGATCACCTCCATACCCGGGTCGTCGGGCAGGAGGCCGCTGTCGAGGCAGTAGCCAATGCCGTGCGGCGCAGCCGGTCGGGCCTCTCCGATCCGAATCGACCGATCGGGACGTTCCTGTTTCTCGGGCCGACGGGCGTCGGCAAGACCGAGCTGGCACGGGCGCTGGCTGCGTTCCTCTTCGACGACGAACGGGCGATGGTTCGAATCGACATGTCGGAATATATGGAGAAGCACTCGGTCAGCCGTCTCATCGGAGCGCCGCCCGGATATGTGGGGTACGACGAGGGCGGCCAGCTGACCGAGGCCGTCCGGCGCCGTCCCTATGCAGTGATCCTGCTCGATGAGATCGAGAAGGCGCATCCGGATGTGTTCAATGTGCTGCTGCAACTCATGGACGACGGGCGCTTGACCGACGGTCAGGGCCGGACGGTCGACTTCACCAACGCAGTGGTGATCATGACCTCCAACCTGGGCTCGGAGTTCATCCAGCCTGATCTGCCCGACGAGGTGGTCAATGAACGCGTGCTGAACGCAGCCCAGTCGCATTTTCGCCCCGAGTTCCTCAACCGGGTCGACGAGCTGATCGTGTTCCACCGGCTGTCGAAAGACGACTTGCGCCAAATCGTCGGCATCCAGGCTGCGATGCTGGCGGGCCGGTTGCGGCAGCGGAACATCGAGCTGGAGTTCACCGACGTCGCGAAAGAATGGTTGGCGGAGCAGGGGTACGACCCCAGCTACGGGGCCCGGCCGCTCAAGCGAGTGTTGCAAAAGGAGGTCGCGGACCGGCTGGCGGTCGAACTGCTGGCCGGCAACTTCACCGACGGTGACACCGTGACGGTAGATGCCGGTGACGGCGAGATTCGCTTCGTCTGATCGAACGCACAGCGCGTAAAACCTGACACACGGTGACGTTGGGCTCTCGAGGCAACGTCCCCCGCCGGCGCAACGCTGACAGGGGAGCGGTCACGCCGAAAACGGAGTCGCTGTGTTGCAGCAACTGGCCGGCTCCCCGCTGGCGCGCTGACTTTCGTTGCTTCTGGTAACTGCCCTGGTGGCGAGTTGCGGGTCGCCAGATACACGACCACCGGAAACCGAAACGTTGCCGGCCCCGGCTCAGTCAACGCGAATCCGCAGCTGCGAACGCTCGCACTGGCCCCCCTGGGTCGTCCATTTGGCCGACGGTTCCCGTCTGGCTCGGGACGAATGGACACCGAGCATGGCTGACCCGGTTTGGATCTACATCAATCACGGCTACGTCACCGAACCGCGTATCCCACCATCCACATGGATACGGGTTGGCACCTGCCGATGTCGACCTGCCCGTTGCCGGCGGGGCTGCGGCACCAACTATGTCGGGCCGGAGTCGCCCGGCGCTCCCTTTCCGACCACCGGCTTCCGGCCGACGGCGTTTACTTCGCCGACCTGACCACGGGCGCCCAGGCTGGGGTCTCTTAATTTCGGTCAGTCGTTTCACCGCAGATCGTCCGGATCTCTGCGTCCCGGATTTCGGCGGGGATGAACTGGGCGTCGACTGGCACGACCAGCACGTCATCCGAATCCCGCTCGATTCCGACCTCACCATCAGGATCCGCGGGATCGCGCCGATGCCGGAGCTCGATCCGCAACCGCCGCCCGGCATCGAAGGGTCAGGCGCGACGCGGCGGCAATGGCCGGCCGACATGCAGTTTGCATGGGACCGCCGGATCGAGCCCGAGCTGGCGAGTGACGACATGGAATCACTCATCGCCCGCGGTAATCGCCGATCTTGCCTTTCCCTATGGACCTTCGCAGGGATATGGGTCGTGCGGAGAGCCGGTGGCCCACCCGGGGGCCGCTGGGCGTCAACCTGACGATCTGGTTCGGCGCCCCTGTGGCGTTCTCGGGCTGGGCTACGCAGCTCGAGGTACAGGCCGGACGCCCGGTGCTCCACGTTCATGCCGGGATGATCGCCGGATGACAGCGCCGCCCGGCAGGCGTTTAGGCTGGGGTGATGAGCCAGCCAGTCGACCTCTCCGCCGAGGGGCCACCCGATACCGTCCTCCCGGCTGAGGACGCCGATCTCCACGCCCGGCTGGCTGCAGCCGGATCCGACCCCGAGGGTCTAGCCGGCGTGATCGCCGAACATCCCGCCAGCCTCGCCGCCTGGGCGGCGTTGGGACGGGCAACCGAAGCAGCTGCGACCTCCGCTGTGGACGTGGTTCACGCCTACAGCGCGTTCCGGGTCGGGTACCACCGGGGGCTGGACGCTCTGCGTAAGAACGGCTGGCGCGGGAGTGGCTACGTTCGGTGGGACCATGAGGCCAACCGGGGCTTCCTGTCGTGCCTCGCCGGACTGGGCCGCCTCGCGCAGCGCATCGGGGAACACAACGAGCACGAACGGGTGGAACAATTCTTGCGCCAGCTCGACCCGGCCTGGCCACCGCCTGAGGACGCGTGATGTTCCCGCGCCCGGCACCTGCTGAACTTGATGTGGTCGACTACATCGCCCAAACCCGAGCCACGTACAACAGTCTCGGTTATGGCGAATACCGCTGGGCCGCCAACCCCGACCCGCCGGCGCTCGTGCCCATGGCGTTTCCGATGGCCCAGGCGCGCCTGGCCCTGATCGCCTCAGGCGGGATCTACCGATCCGGCCAGGTTGCATTCACTCACAAAGACGACGTGAGCTACCGAAGGGTGGAGACATCCATCGCGGTGACCGATCTGAGAGTCACCCACTTCGCCTACGACCAGACCGACGCCCGCCGCGACCCCAACGTCGTCTTCCCGATCGAGCCGCTCCGTTTCATGGTTGAGTCGGGAGAGCTGGGCAGCCTCACTCCGCACGCGCTGACCTTCATGGGCGGGATCTACTCGCAGCGACGGCTTCGGTCGGAGCTGATCCCCCGCCTCGTCGGCGAGGTCCAACAAATGGCCGCCGATGTGGTGCTGCTGGTGCCGGTCTGACCGGTTTGCCATCAGTCAGTTGGGCTGATCGCACGCGAGATCGAGGCCGCCGGTATCCCCACTCTCTGTATGACGAGCGCGTGGTCGATCACGGCAGCCGCGCACCCTCCCCGCGCCGTCTTCCTCGACTTCCCGCTCGGCCACACGACCGGGCGGCCGGGCCGGCCCGCGGAGCAGGTGTCGATCATGCGCGACGCGCTCGCCGCTTTCGCATCGATCTCTGAGCCGGGCACGATCCTGCCACTGACCTATTCCTGGGGAACGCCGTGGAAGGACCAGGCGCGGGAGCTCATCGACCACCGCACCCCGCGGCACGACACCCCCCAGTACCAAACGGAGCAGGACCGTCTGGCGGCGGTGGTTGCCCACGGCGATTCGGTCGCCTGTGGCGTGTGTGAACCGGAAGCAGTACCCACTCACTGACTGCGCAGCATCACGTCAGTTCGATCACATGCGCGGCGTCGGCCGGTTCTATCTCGTACTCGCCCAACGCCGTTGGATTCTGTCCGCAGGCAGCCCAGATGACGGCGACGGTCAGGGCTGCGGCCATCAATCGTTTCATGCTCCTTAGACGTCCCCAATTGGCCAGGCGTTTCCCGTCTTCATCGCTGGCCGGTCACGGCGGTATCGTTCTGCGCCGACGTAGATGGAAGGTCGGCGCTGATGGTGTCTGAACTCTTCGACCCGGACCGGTGGAGCGCAGTCGACGGCTTCGATTTCACCGATATCACCTATCACCGTGCAGTCGACCAAGGCACGGCGCGGATTGCTTTCAACCGGCCAGAGGTTCGCAACGCGTTCCGGCCCCACACTGTCGACGAGCTGTACCGGGCACTCGATCACGCCCGCCAGTGGACCGACGTGGGAACGGTCCTGCTGACCGGTAACGGGCCCTCACCCAAAGACGGGATTTGGGCGTTCTGTTCCGGCGGCGACCAGCGCATCCGCGGCAGGGACGGATACAAATATGCGGAAGGGGATAGTGCGGAGGCGATCGATCCGGCCCGGGTGGGGCGGCTCCACATCCTGGAGGTCCAGCGGCTGATACGTTTCATGCCCAAGATCGTCATCGCGGTTGTGCCGGGCTGGGCAGTGGGCGGCGGACATAGCCTCCACGTCGTGTGCGATCTCACGCTTGCCTCCCGGGAACACGCAGTCTTCAAACAGACCGACGCTGACGTGGCCAGCTTCGACGGTGGTTTCGGTAGTGCGTATCTAGCTCGCCAGATGGGTCAAAAGCGCGCCCGGGAGCTGTTCTTCCTCGGATTCGACTACTCGGCTGAGGAGGCGGTGGCGATGGGGATGGCGAACCGGGCCGTCCCCCACGCCGAGTTGGAAACAACCGCCCTCGAATGGGCCGACATCATCAACCGCAAGAGCCCAACCGCGCAACGGATGCTGAAGTTCGCTTTCAACCTCATCGACGACGGGTTGGTCGGCCAGCAAGTTTTCGCCGGCGAGGCAACCCGGCTCGCCTACGCAAGCGATGAGGCCCAGGAGGGTCGCGATGCCTTTCTCGAGAAGCGGCCCCAGGACTACAGCGAGTTCCCCTGGCATTTCTGAATGGGCGACGCGGGCGTTCTGAGGGCGGGTGCGTCAGGCCGGCGCCGGCGATGACAGCCGCCGTCCCCTCAGGAGTCGATCGATTCCCGTTGAGCTTGCCGGTAGAGGTACCACCAGCCGGCACCATGCAGGGCCACTCCCGCCCCCAATACGACCGTGACCGCCCACTGACCAAGGAACGCGGCCAAGACGGCGGCGACCGCTGCGCACACGACCAGCGCCACCCGTACGCCATTGAGCGGTCCAAACATGACTCCAATGTAGGCGACCCCGGGGTCTGCCACAACGGGACCGACGCCCCCGCCGGCGGGGACCGCTTGTGGCTCGTACTGACGTCCGTTCTGGCATTGGCGGTGCTGGTGTCCTGCGGTAGCCCACCACCGACTCACGAGCCATGGGGGGCGTCGGTGGCGCCGGCCGATGTGCTCGATGGGAATGGTTACAGCGCGAGCCTGGAGCTTGGTGATGCACGCGTCAAACTAACCGCTACCGGCGACCAAACCGTTCTGCGATCGACGGAAGGCGATACCACGCTCGTTCACATCGAGACAACGGCCGGGAGTCGCGGCTTTCAACGGATTGGCGATCGCCCGTGGACCCCGGTCGACGCCGCCGCCCCTACCTGGCCAACTGCGTTGCTGGTTCCCTCCTTTGCCGACGTGCTGGTGGCCGCGGCCGCGGCCCAGCCGCAGGGGGAAGAGGATGGGCGGTACCGGTTCACCGCCTCAGGGGTGAATCTCCCCGAGTTCGGCCTGGGAACCGACCTGTTCCTCACGTATTGGCTGTCCTCTGAGGGTCGGGTGGTCCGGTGGTCTCTTGGCACCAACCCCGAGACGGTTGCGGTCACCTGGCAAATCGGACCGATCGGACCGGCGGATCTCGACGATCTGCCGCCGCTCCCCTGACCGTCGCAATGTGTGGGCTCTCCACTTGACGGACCATTCTACTGGGTATTATACTGAGTATTATACCCAGTAGATCTGGGAGGAGATCCTCAGTGTCTGTCCCGATGAGCATCCTCGCCCTGCTCGACGAGCGACCCATGTATGGGCTGCAACTCAAAGAGGAGTTCGAGGTCCGCACCGGCGGCGTGTGGCCGCTGAACGTCGGCCAGGTGTACACCACCCTCAACCGGCTCGAGCGGGACGGCCTGGTGCTGATGCAGGTCGAGCACGACGACACCCACAAGGTCTATGAGATCACCGAGTCGGGTCGGGCCAGCCTCAACAGCTGGTTCAGCCGGCCCACCCGGCACGTGATCCCCGCCCGGGACGAGATCGTGCTCAAGCTGGTGCTGGCTGCCGCCAATCCGGATGCCGAAATCACTGCGATCCTCCAGACCGAACGACGGGCAGCACTACGGCGCCTCCAGGAGTACACGAAACTCAAAACCGACGCCGGCGACCAGGCCGATCTGGGCTGGCTCATGGCCGTCGACTCGCTGATCTTCAAGACCGAATCGCGGGTGCGCTGGCTGGACGCGTGTGAAGAACGAATCGCTCGCGCCGGCCGGATCACTCGCAGTCCCATCCAACCGACTGCGGCCATTGAGCAGCAGTCCGTCATTCCCGAGGCATCTCAATGATCCTGAAACTGCACAACGTCACCCGCATCCACGGGGAAGGCCACACACGGGTGGCCGCCCTCGTGAATGCCAAGTTGTCTCTCGACCGCGGGGAGCTGGTGGCCGTCATGGGCCCGTCCGGCTCAGGCAAGTCGACACTGCTGGCGCTGGCCGGCGGTCTCGATCAACCCACGGCGGGCAAGGTGTTCGTCGACGACGTCGACCTAGCCACGCTGTCGGTCGCGGCGCGCGCCGCGCTGCGCCGCCGGCGGATCGGCTACGTGTTCCAGCAGTACAACCTGATCGAAGGCCTGACTGCGGCCGAGAACGTGTCACTGCCGCTGGAACTGGATGGCATCAGCCACCGGATCGCCACGCAACAAGCACTTCAAGCCCTGGACCGGGTCGAGATTCGTGAGCTGGCGGATCGATTCCCGGAAGAACTGTCGGGCGGCGAGCAACAACGGGTGGCGATCGCCCGGGCCATCGTTGGTACACGCACGCTGTTGCTGGCCGACGAGCCCACCGGCGCGCTCGACACAACGACCGGCGAGACCGTGCTCCAGGTCATGCGCCGGCACTGCGAGATGGGAGGCTGCGGCATCCTGGTCACCCACGACAGCCGGCTCGCCGCCTGGGCCGACCGCATCGTGTTCCTGCGGGACGGCCGCATCGTCGACGAGGCCAACGAGTGGGATTCACCCGCCACGCTGCTGGCAACCGTGCAATGAAGGCGGCCGAATTCAAGGCCGCCACCCGTATGGCGTGGCGGGAGGCAAAACGCAATCGCTGGCGCAGCCTGCTGGTGGTGGCCATGATCGCCCTGCCCGTCGCCGGATTGACCACTGCTGCCATCTCGATTCGAACCGCCTCACCCTCGTTCGAGGAGCGAGCGACCGGCCTGATGGGCCGGGCTGAGCTGGCGATCATGGGATTCAGCAGCGACGATCCGGCGCTCACGGATCCGGCCTCGTATCAAAAGGTGCTGCCCGCGGGGACACAATTCGCGGTGCAGCGGAACCTGGCGGGCGAGTCCACGCTGGGGGGTGCCTACGACTATGTGAATCTGACCGACGGGCCCACCATTGGCGCCACGGTCGGCATGTACCAGGTGCTGGAAGGCCGCGCGCCGAATGCCAAGAACGAGGTTGCGGTCCATCCACGCCTGCTGGAGCGGCGTGGCCTGGAGATCGGTGACACGTTCGTCGTGGACGAGCCGCTGCTGGAGCTCACCGTCGTCGGTGTGGCCGTTGCGCCGGAGGCAGTCTGGGACCCGATAGGGCTGCTGGCTCCGGGTTCGCTCGCCGGCTACGAGGACACCGCCGTCAACCTCTTCATCGACCTCCCGGACGAAACGTCGATCCAGGATGCGGTCGCCAAGATCCAGGCGGCGCAACCGGTCTCGACCGTCGACCGGCGATCGATCGTGGAGCTGAGCGGTGCAACCGAAGCCATGGGCGCCAGCTTCGCCATTGCGGCGCTGGCGCTGGTCGAGACAGGTCTCATCGCTGCGGCCGCCTTCACTGTCGGGGCCCGGCGCCAGCTTCGGGCACTGGGCCTGCTGGCCGCCGCCGGCGGGGAGGCCCGCCACACCCGGCTGACCGTCCTTGCGGGCGGATTGGTGCTCGGTCTGGTCGGATCCTTGACAGGTGTTGCGATCGGGGTGGTGGGTGCATTGCTGGTCCAGCCGCACCTCGACACGATCGCCGGCCGCGTGACCGGCCCGCTCGACCCATCCCCGCTCTTCCTGCTGGGCGCGGTCGTGCTGGGCACCACGGCGGCCACGCTGGCCGCGCTCACCCCGGCGAAAGCGGCAGCCCGCCTCGACCCGACCGACGCACTGGCGGGACGCACCGCTCCGCCCCCTCCCCCGGCCAGGCTGGCTCGCTGGGGTCTGGCGGCGTTGATCATCGGTGGCGTGATCACCGGCTGGGGCACCGTCAAGTTCGAGAGTGTGGTTCAGGCCATCGGCCTCGTCATTCTCATGGGCGGATTCCTGGTTCTGATCCCGACCATGGTCAAGGTGTTGGGAGACAGCGCCCACCGGCTCCCCACCGCCGGACGGCTGGCCGCGCGGGATACCGCCCGCCACGCCCGCCGCACCGGCGCCGCCGTTGCCGCTGCCACGGTTGCGCTGGCGATGCCGGTGGCAGTTGCCGGCTGGCTGGCTGGACAGGAGCGTTCCGAGTCGGCCATTCCCGCGCTGGCCGAGGATCACGTGATCGTCCAGCCCGGGCTGTCCGCTGACGGCAGCGAGTCGACGCTGGTCGACGACCTGCTGTCCGCTTTCCCCGGCGCGATCGCAGCCGATCTGCGCCAAGCCTCGTGGGATCCAGCTGCTTATCCGGTGCTGCAGGAAATGGCGGGCGGAGAGGCGGCAGCCGATTGGGGGGTGTGGGCGATGATCCCCGGGATAGCAGACGACTTCAGCGACGAGCAGGGTGGGCCCCTCATGATTGCCGACGCCGGCCTTCTCACCGCCCTCCATGCCGAGGACGCGATCAACGAACTGGAAACAGGACAGATCGTGGCCCTGGGCGCCATGCGCCCGGAAGGAACGCCTGCCGACCTCCAGGTGCCTCCGAAATCGGCCTCCGAGGAATGGACGCAGATCACAGCCGCTACCTCCGATGGTCCCGCGACCCGCTTCGACGACGGTTGGCTGCCGGCCTTCGTCATCTCGGAAGAACGGGCGGCGGAGCTGGGCATCACTGATGCCTCCTACTCATCCGGCACGCTGATACGCCTCCCGTCGGATCTTTCCAAACCCAAGCTGGCCGAGGCGCGGCTGCTCGCGACTGCCTACGAAGGAGCGGCGGTCTACTCGCTCTTCGACACCCAGCCGAGCAACGCGGCTTTCAAGGCCGTCACCTTTGCCGTAGGCGCCGGCGTTGCCCTCGCCATCCTCACGGTGGCCATCGCCCTGGTGGCGTCGGAGTCACGGCGGGACCAGGCGATCCTGGCCTCGGTCGGCGCCGGCCCCGCAATGCGCCGCAAGGTGGCAGGCACAGGAGGGTTCCTCCTTGCCGGCCTGGCCGGGGTGCTGGCAGTCCCGGCCGGATTCGTTCCGGTCGCGATCATCCAGGCTTCACAGCCCAATCCGCTCCCGGTCGTGGTGCCGTGGTTGACGGTGCTGGCGGTTGCGGTCCTCGTGCCGGTGATTGCCGGCGTGGGGTCGGCCCTCGGATCCCGGGAGCCGTCGACTCGGCGGATGCTCGACCCCGTCGTCTAACCGGAGGGGGGCCGATCCAGGAACGGCTCCCCGCAACCGTAGGGGGCGGATCGGTCGGTCGCGACCGCGGTGGCGGTGGCCACGACCGTGGCTGTCAGTCCTCGGCCCAGGCTTCTATGGGCGGACACGAGCAGACGATGTGGCGGTCGCCGTACACGTTGTCGATGCGAGACACCGGCGGCCAGTATTTGTCACGTCGCAGCTGCTCGGCGGGGAAAGCGGCCTGAGCCCGGGTATATGGTCGATCCCAGTCGTCGGCCAGCAGGTCCTCGGCGGTATGCGGGGCATGCGCCAGTGCCGATTCCTCGTGAGCTACGACGCCCTGCTCGATCTCGGCGATCTCAGCCCGGATGGCGATCATCGCATCGCAGAACCGGTCCAGCTCGGCCAGCGGTTCAGACTCGGTCGGCTCGATCATGAGGGTGCCGGCGACCGGGAAGGACATCGTCGGCGCGTGGAACCCGTAGTCGATCAACCGCTTGGCCACATCGTCGACGCTGACATGGGTGCGTTCGGTGATCCCCCGCAGATCGATGATGGCCTCGTGGGCCACGAGCCCGCCCGGGCCTCGATACAGGACCGGGTAGTGCTCGGCCAGCCGGGCGGCGATGTAGTTGGCGCTGAGGATCGCCACCTCCGTCGCGCGCCGCAGCCCCGGCGCGCCCATCATTCGGTTGTAGGCCCACGAGATGGGCAGGATGCTGGCCGATCCCCACGGAGCCGCCGACACCGCTCCCACGCCGGTCGCGGGACCGGCTTCATCGGCCAGCGGATGGTTGGGCAGGAACGGGGCGAGGTGGGCGCGCACCCCGATCGGGCCGACGCCCGGCCCACCCCCGCCGTGGGGGATCGTGAACGTCTTGTGCAGGTTGACGTGGGAGACGTCCGCCCCGAAGGCTCCCGGACGGGCCACTCCCAGCATGGCGTTGAGATTGGCGCCGTCGAGATACACCTGGCCGCCGTGCTCGTGCACGATGTCGCACACTTCTCTGATCGCTGCCTCGAACACCCCATGGGTGGAGGGATAGGTGATCATGATCGCGGCGAGGTGGTCGGCGTTCTCGGCCGCCCTGGCCCGCAGGTCCTCGACATCGATGTTGCCCTCATCGTCAGTGGCAACCAACACCACCCGCAGGCCCGCCATCGACGCGGACGCCGGGTTTGTGCCATGGGCCGACGCCGGGATCAGACAAACATCCCGGTACGCCTCGCCCCGGCTGGCGTGGAAGCCGCGGATGGCCAGCAGTCCGGCGTACTCGCCCTGCGAGCCGGCGTTCGGCTGGAGCGATACTGCGTCGTAGCCGGTCATGACCGCCAGATCGTGCTCCAGCCCCTGGAACAGCTCGAGGTAACCCTGAGCCTGATCGAGCGGAACAAAGGGATGGAGGTTGGCGAACTCAGGCCAGGAAATGGGAATCATCTCCGTGGTGGCGTTCAGTTTCATCGTGCACGACCCGAGCGGGATCATGGCCCGGTCGAGTGCGATGTCCCGGTCCGCCAGCCACCGCAGATATCGCAGCATCTCCGTCTCCGAGCGGTACTGGTGGAAGACCGGGTGCGTCAGAAAGTCGCCCGAGCGGCGGAGCGCAGCAGGGATTCCAGCCTCGGCCCGGTCCAGCGCCACCTGGGGTTCGAGCTGGGCACCGAACACACCGACGAGGGTCTCGAGCTCGTCGATCGTCGATGTCTCATCAAAGGAGACGCCGATCCGGTGCTGATCGATCCGCCGCAGGTTGATCCCCTGCCGGCAGGCGTCGTCAACTATCTCCTCTGCCCGCCCGGGCGCCCGAATGGTGAGCGTGTCGAAGAACGTCTCGTTCGATTCGAGGCCGGCGCTCTTCACCGCGCCTGCCAGCGCGCCGGTCAGGCGGTGAACCCGTTCAGCAATATCGATCAGTCCCTCGGGCCCGTGATAGACCGCATAGGCCGCGGCCACGTTCGCCAGCAACACCTGGGCAGTGCAGATGTTCGAGGTCGCCTTCTCGCGCCGGATGTGCTGTTCGCGAGTCTGCAGCGCCAGCCGGTAGGCAGGTCGACCATGCGCGTCCTTGGACACGCCAACCAAGCGGCCGGGTAGCGAACGCTTGGCATCTTCCCTGATCGCCATGAAGCCGGCATGCGGTCCGCCAAATCCCATGGGAACCCCGAACCGCTGAGCCGAGCCAACTACCACGTCGGCGCCGATTTCGCCGGGCGACCGCAGCCGGGTGAGAGCGAGCAGGTCGGTTGCGACCACTGCCATCCCGCCTCGCTGGTGGACTTCTTCGATCAGGGCTGCGTCGTCGTGGAGTGCACCCGAGCTGGTCGGATACGAGATGAGGGCGCCGAAACAATCCTCCACTGGCTCGGTGCGCAAGTCGGAGATCACGAGCTTCACGCCCAGAGGGGTGGCCCGGGTTTCGAGCACCGCGATGGTCTGGGGGTGCGTATCCGCATCGACGACGAACGTGTCCGAAGTGGCCCGGCTCAGGCGTCGGGCCATCGCCATCGCCTCAGCGGCGGCAGTTGCCTCATCCAGTAGTGAAGCGTTGGCGATGTCCATGCCGGTGAGGTCAGCGACCATCGTCTGAAAATTGAGCAACATCTCCAGCCGGCCCTGAGAGATCTCGGGCTGGTAGGGCGTGTAAGCGGTGTACCAGGCCGGGTTTTCGATGAGGTTGCGCAGGATCACCGTGGGAGTGTGGGTGCCGTAGTAGCCCATCCCGATCATCGAGGTCGTGACAACGTTCTTGCCGGCCAGGCGCCGCATCTCTGCCAATGCCTCAACCTCCGACAATGGCGACGCCAGCGGGAGCTCCCCGTCGTCGAGGATGTCGGCGGGTACGGCGGTCTCGATCAACTCGGCCAGGCTGGACAAACCCAGGTATTCGAGCATGGCCGCAATCCCGTCGGCGGAGGGGCCTATGTGGCGGTCGGCGAACTCGATTGACATCGCTTTCTCCCATCTGGAAGTCGATGCCCCATCTGTCGCCTGGACCTGAGAGTTTCCCCGCCAGGCGGGTTACCCCTTCGGTGAGCCCTTTGCCGAGCTGCTCTCCAGATGCGCCTTCCCGCGGCGGTTCGGGTGCCTGAGAGATTCCGGGGCGGTTGCTCCTTCGGCAGCGGCCCGGCTTCCACCGGCCGCTTCTCCCGCCGTAGGCGTTGTTTCGTCCGGTCGCCGGCAGCGCCACCGACGACGGGCCCAGGGTACCAAACGCCGCCGGCACGGATCGGCCGCAAGGGCCGTGGTTGCCATGATGTGACGAGCGAGATGGCTGCCGGGTCTACCCGGTGGGGGGCGGGCCGGCCCGGGAGAGAAGCGCGGCGGTCTGATCCCGCGGCACTGGTTGTGACGGGCAGTAGCGGGACGGGTCTGCCGCATCGCAGCCCTGGGTGATCCCAGCCGCCGCCAGGGCGTTGATGGCCGGTTCGTGCACCGAACCGTCATCGTCGGCAAATCTATCCGGCGCAGCAAGGCTCAGTTTGGCGGCGCGGGCCAGAAAGGAGGCGATCTGGCCGCGGCTGACCGGGTTTTGGGGACAGAACAGCGTCACATCTGCGGTTTCGCAACCGAGCGTTATACCGGCCCGCGCCAGCGCGTTGATGGCCTGCTCATGTACCGACCCGGCGTCGTCTGCGAATCGGTCGGGGGCGTCGAGGCCCAGGCCCAACCACCGGGCGAGGAGCGAGGCGAGTTGGGCGCGGGTCAGCCGGCGGTCGGGACAGAAGAGAAGCCCAGTCGGATGGCAGCCCTGGGTCACGCCCGCTGCGAAGATTTCCTCGATTTCATTCTCGAACGGACTGCGGTCGTCGTCCATGAAGGTGCCAAAGGGGTCGACTGCCCAGCGGCGCAAGCGGGCGAGCTGGTCGATCGACGTGAGTTCGAGCACGCCGTCCCAGCCCGAGACCAGGTCATCTGTACAGCACACCCGGCCGGCCGGGGTGACGTCCCAGTCGACCAGGGTGCCGTCGGTGTCGACCATCACGATCGGCGACTCCACTGCGTCGCCGTTCCCCGGCACTATCTGGCGCCATGGCAAGGAGGCGATCACCCGTCCGTCGGCCAGCAGAGTCACATGCACGGACGCGTGATCACCGGTCCCGATCACGGCCGCACCGAACCCGGTCGGCCTGCCGTCCCAATCGAGGCGGCTCACTGTGAATTCGTGGGAGTGTGGTGCGTTGGCATCGACCGGATCGGGCGGCGAGGGCGCGCATGACGGATCGCAATCCGCGCCGGTTACCACCACGAGGCCGGCAACTGGATGTGAACTGACGGCGGACGGAATCCCGGGCAGCACGTCCGTCTCAACCACCTGGTCCCCATCAATCACGACGATCTGATCGCCGTACGCAGCGATCACACCGCCTTGCGGCCTTGCGCCGAGCAACTGGATCTCGCTCTGCGCAAGGTCGTGCCGGACCAGGACGGTCCCGGCGGAATCAACCGCCAGGATCGCCTGCTCGCAGCCCACCCATGTCCGGTTGAGGTCGATGGGGTCGGCGGCGAGGAAGGTCACCCAGCAGGCCTCCTCGACCGGTACGGCGACCGGGATCGGGCCTACGAGGTCTCCGGCCGGCCCTATACCGAGCAGAGCTGCTTCGCCCATCTGAAGGAGCACCGAACCGTCTGCGCGCAAGGTGGGGTGCCCGAGCGTCACCCCCAGGGCGGCCGGAACGGAAAACGCCAGCGAGGCGGCCGGCGGGCCCACCTCGAGATCGCTCAGGAGGTGATCCCGATCGAGCGGGCCGTATCCGCACAGTTCGGCGCCTTTGGAACCGCAGGACACCAGCCAGACGACGGCATCCTCGCTCACCAGCAGGCGCTGCTGATTCGGCTGATCGGCGTCGTAGCCGCGGGGATCCATCTCTGGCAATCCGGACCCACCGGATACCACCAGAGCGGCGATCACAAGTGCGGCTTGCAGCCTCACGGCTCTTCACAACCTAGCGAACTTCCAACCGCTGCCGAGCACGTCACTTGGGGCCGAACTCCAACCCTTGCCATGCAAAACACCTTGTGAAGCAAGGCAGTGAGGAGTATATTGGTACGCAAGGTACCTCGGAAGGCAACCTTCCTCAACCGGACCGAGACCTTGGCGGCATTCGGGTCCTCGAAAGGCCGTCCGAGGTACCGCCACAGCGCACCCAAGAGCGGGGGCGAAGAAACCGTACGGGCCGAGGTCGCCCGACGGCGAAACAAACACGCACGACCGACAGACCGAAACGGACCGACGTGGAACATCGATCGCAGCTGCTCAAGGGCGTCTTGGACATGTGCCTGCTGGCGCTGATCGCCGAGGAGCCCAGTTACGGGTACGAGATGGTGAGGAAATTACAAAAGCGGGGGCTGACATTGGTGAGTGACGGGACGATCTACCCCCTCCTCAGCCGGCTACAGAAAAAGGGCCTGGTGGAGGGGTATTTCGAAGGATCTTCGGGTGGGCCGCAACGCAAGTACTACCGCATCTGCGAGGCGGGCGAGGCCCGGCTGGACGAATGGAGGCGGGACTGGAACGTGCTCGCTACCGGGGTGGAACGTGTGTTGAACGGAGGTGAACATGCCTGACCTGATCGGTTCGATCGTTAGCGACTGCCGCAGATACTGGCTTGATACGAACGTCCCTCGCGGCGTGGCCGACGAGATGCAGATCGAGTTGGAAGCTCACCTGCGTGACGCTCAGGCAGAAGGCCGGTCCCCCGAATCCGTCGTCGGGCCCAATGTCCCGGCGTTTGCGGAGGAGTGGGCTCGCGAGACTCGGGTGGCGGACTTTGCCAAGCCTCCGGCCCCGGCACCCAACCCCCGCCTGTGGACGTACGCGCTGCTGGCCGGCGTGGTACTCGTGGTGGCCGTGCTGGCTGTGGCTACCGCGGGGAACGGAGACGCCGCCGAGAACGCGGTTTGGCGTTGGGTGTGGACCATTGGGGCTCTCGCACTTGGGATCGCCGAGATCTTCACGGCCGGCTTTTTCCTACTGCCCTTCGGCGTCGGCGCCGCCGCGGCTGCTGCCCTGGCATGGATAGGGTCGCCCCTGGTGGTCCAGTGGATCGCCATGTTTGGCGTTTCGGCCGCAACCCTCGTCTACTTCCAGCGCTTCGCCCGCCGCTCGGACGAGGGCCCGCATGACCCGGTCGGTGTGGACCGCTTGATCGGGCAAACCGCGGTCGTGCTCGAGACCATCGACCCGCGCCGGGCCGCAGGCATGGTGCGGGTGGAGACCGAGCAATGGCGAGCGACCAGCCTGGGAGAAACAATCGAGAAGAACGCCGTCGTCGAGGTAATCGAAATCCGCGGCACGCGGCTCGTGGTCCGAGAGGTTGTCGAGTAACAGAATCGTCGAGAGGAAAGGACAGGGGCAATGACTGCAGGAGCAATCCTGTTCGCCATCCTGGTACTGGCGTTGATCTTGTTTGCCGCCACCGGCATCCGGATCTTGCGCCCATATGAGCGGGGCCTGGTCGAAACGCTGGGTAAGTACAGCAAGACGGTCAATCCGGGGCTGAACTTCATAATCCCGTTTGTCCAGACGCTGTCGAAGGTCGACATGCGCGAACAAGTAGTGGACGTGCCTCCCCAGGAGGTGATCACCCAGGACAACGTGGCCGTCACGGTGGACGCGGTCATCTACTACGAGCCGACCGATCCACGCAGCCTCAAGTACAACATCGGTAACTTCATCTTGGCTGTCACCAAGCTGGCGCAGACCAACTTGAGGAACGTGGTCGGTGACCTGGACCTCGATTCGGCGCTGACATCTCGCGAGATCATCAACACGAAGCTGCGCGAGATCCTGGACGACGCCACCGACAAGTGGGGCACCAGGGTCGTGCGGGTCGAAATCCAACGAATCGAGCCACCACCGGATGTCACCGAAGCCATGCACCGGCAGATGAAGGCCGAGCGCGACCGCCGGGCAATCGTCACCGAGGCCGAGGGTGAGAAGCGCGCTGCGATCTTGAAGTCGGAGGGCATCAAGGAGTCTGCAATTCTCAAAGCCGAAGGAGAAGCGACCGCGATCGAGAAGGTCGCCGATGCTGAGAAGTATCGCCTGGAGGAGGTGGCAAAGGGTGAGTCGGCCGCCATCCTCAACGTGTATCGCGCCATCCACGACGGCGATCCGACACCCGATCTGATCGCCATCAAATACCTGGAGGCGCTGGAGAAGGTGGCCGACGGTAAGGCAACCAAGCTCTTCCTGCCGATGGAAACGAGCGGCATCCTCGGATCCCTCGGCACCATCAAGGAGCTGTTCAACCAGCTGGACGGAGCATCCGGCAACGGCGAGCGGGCCCAACCGGCGATGAGCCGACCCTCACCCACACCGGTGCCGCCCGACGAGGGCTGAGAAGACGGCGCAAGAGCGAGCAAAGCGCCGGGTCACTGGGGCGACGCGCAGGCGTCTATGCTGGCTACACCCCCGACAGGGGGGCGGCACCTTTGGGGGGAACGGCGGACCTTTGGTCCGCCGTCGCCGCGTCGTCGCCGGGAACCTTAGGCTCGAGGGTACCCTCAGGGGCAGCTACAGCCGAGCGTTCGGCCCGGTCGACAGCGGTCTAGCGAACTTTCGGCTACAGGGTGCCCTGAGGGCACCCTGTAGCCTTAGGAACGCAGCGACGGATCACAGGCTTTCGGCCACCTGGCGCGCCTCGTCGGGTCCCGTCGGCGGGTAGAGCATCAGCGTGTAGCGATCGCACGGGTCGGTTTCCGACAACACCCACCCGACGGCCCACACGCCGTCGCTGAGCGGTCCCAGCGCCGCCGGCACACCATCGAGGATGTCAATCACTTCCGGATCCTCCGCCCACGGCTCGGGGGGCAACGATCCCCGGATCACCGCCAGCACCGGATTGCCCCCCGCGTCCACCAGAAAGCGGATCGATGTCCCTGCGATCGAAGGGAACGGATCGAACGGAGCTTCGCTGGGATCCGGCTGGGCGACCTGTGCGCGCTCTGGGATTGCGGCAGGGAAGTAGGGAGAGGCGTCGCACGAGAACCCATTCTCCGTGTCGGTGTCCTGGGTGATAGCAGGCTGGGTCGTGGCCGTCGTTGCGGGTGCTGCTGCAGTGGTGGAGACGGCGTCGGCGTCGACACCGCGCGTACATGCTCCCAACGTCACCAAGACACACGTCAGGAGAATCGTGGTTCGCACGGCGGGCAGGCTAACGGCTCGGTCAACCAATCAATCCCGTCGGGGCGTTCCCCGTTTCGCGGCGCGCGCCTCGGCCAGGCTACGCCGCATCGCCACGATGAAAACCACCCCCAACGCCGCCATCGCGGTGCCACCGACCGCTGCCGCTGCGAAGCCGGCGCGGACCGCCTCTGCGACAGATCCGCTCACCGAGTCGGTGTCCCCGGCCAGGAGCGCTCGCACGGCCTCCACGTCGCCCACGCGGCCGGCAACAACCACGAGCAACACCGCACCGCCGATGGCAGCGCCATACGTGAACCCCTGATTGCGGGCGAACTGATAGGCGGCCGACACCCTCCCGATCTGCGCCGGCAGCGTCACCGCCCGCACCAGTGTGAGGCCCGCATTGGTGGTGAAGCCCACCCCGATTCCCGCCACCAGGAACGCTGCGAATATCCAGGGGAGGCCGGCGTCAGCGCTCACCGTGAACCAGATGACCGCCAGAGCCGGAACCGTGAAGAAGAACCCGACCAACGTGATCCACGACTCGGAGTGCCGATCCAGCAACCGGCTCCCGATGTTCGCCCCCAGGGTCCAGCCAAGGGTGAAGAACAGGACCGACCAGGCGGTCAGGCCTGGCGACGCCCCCCGGCCGGCCTGCACGTACAGCGGCAGATAGGCGTTGACCGCAATCGCTCCGGCCAGCATCAAGCCGGTACCGGCCGCCAAGCCACTGTAGGGCTGCACGAATAGATGCTCGAGCCGGACGACCGGCCGCGCCACCGATCGGGCGTGGATCACATACATCCACACCGCCACACCGACAACCAGCAGCCACAGGAGAGAGGCCACGCCGAGCGCGTCCACCGCAAACAGGGTGGCCACACTGGCAGCCGTCACCAGCAAGGTACCCCGGATGTCGATGTGGGCGGCATCCTCACCCACAGGACCCGGCAACACGCGCCATCCGGCCAGCAGGGAGAGGGTTCCGAGCGGAAGGTTGACGAGGAATATCCAGCGCCACGACAAGAAGGTCAGCATCGCCGCCGCAATTCCGGGACCGGCCACACCCATGATCCCCCAGATCGTGGCGTTGGCCGCATACGCCCGGCCGACGAGATGGTCGGGAAACACCAGTGCCACCGCCGCGATCCCGGTCGAGAGCAGAAACCCGGCTCCCACACCCTGGATCGTCCGCAGCGCCACCAAAGCTCCCATGTTGGGGGCGAACGCCGCCAGGAAACCGGCGCTGGCGAAGATCGAAACCGCATAGCGGAACATACGGGAGACGCCCACGGCGTCGACCAGCGGGCCCGATACGACCGTCGCAACTCCGGATGTCAGCAGGAACGCGGTTATCACCCACGGCAGCAGCTCCACCCCGCCGAGCGCGCCGGCGATCTCCGGCAAGGCGGCCGCAACTGCCAGACCTTCGAAAGAAGCCAGCGCGATGGTCGTGAAAATGGCGGTCGACGCCGGCAGCAGTTCCTTGGCGAGAACGTGGGTGGGTTGGTCCCGAGGAGGCTCGTCGGTCACCGCCGCAGACTAGAGCGTTGCCTCTCACCCGTAGGTAACGGCTTCAAGATGTCGTCGGACTGCTGCCACCCAATCTTCGGGGTGAGTGAGCTGCGGCGAGTGGTACGCCCCTTCGAACACCACCACATTCGCGTGCGGAATCTGAGCCGCCAGGCGCTCGCATGGCCCAAGGAACGGATGATCCCACTCTCCGACCAGGATCGTGGTGGGGCAGTCCACCCTCGCCGCGTCTTCCAGCAGGGAGGCGGACTCCCCGAATACCTCACGGCCCAGATGAACTACTGCGAGCGGATCGACCCGCCGACAATGCGCATCGAGCGTGGCGACCCACTCTGAGCCCCATCGCTCTTCTACCAGATCCGTCTCCGGTGATCGGGGCGCTGCGTAGGTCGCGAGGGCCTGCAACGCGAGATCATCGGGCTGATCCAGGATCTCGTGCAGTTCGCTCGTCCGGTGATCGCGATCCACCGCGTCCGCCCAGGTGTCCATGAGGATGAGCGATCGGACCAGCTCCGGCCGTTCGATCGGGATGGGCAGCACCGTGCGACCGCCCATCGAATGGCCCAAGAGGTCGACCGGTTCGCCAATCTCGTCACGGATGAATTCGATCAACGCATTCGTCAGCACCCGTAGCGAATAACGCTCCCGATGCGGCGAGTCTCCGTGGCCCAGCTGATCCACCGCAAGGATGCGGCGGAGATCCCGCAAATACCCGGCGACGTGGGCGAACTCGCGCCGGGAGCCGGTGAAACCATGCACGAGAACCAGCGGCGGTCCCGCTCCGCCATGGTCGTCCCAGACCAAATCACTCATGTCGCGAGCACTGGTCCGCACCGGCCCGCCCGGCGCCAATCAGATCGATCTGCGCCGGCGACCTCGAGCCCGGCACCGGCCCTCTACAAGATCTGACTCAAGAACAGTTTCGTTCTGTCGTGTTCGGGTGACGTGAAGAAGTGCTCCGGCGTCCCTTCTTCGACGATGTTGCCGAAATCGAAGAAGAGCACCCGATCGGCCACCTCCTTGGCGAAGCCCATCTCGTGAGTCACCACGATCATGGTCATTCCGGAGCGAGCGAGTTCTTTCATCACGTCGAGCACTTCCTTGATCATCTCTGGGTCGAGCGCCGATGTGGGCTCGTCGAACAGCATGATCTTGGGATTCATCGCCAGCGATCGGGCGATCGCCACGCGCTGCTGCTGGCCGCCCGACAGCTGCCCCGGATACTTCTCGGCTTGTTCGGGGATGCCGACCCGTTCCAGCAGCGCCATGGCCTGCGACTCGGATTCGGTCCGGGTCTGCTTTCTCACCCAAATCGGAGCAAGGGTGACGTTCTGCAGGACCGTCAGATGCGGGAACAGGTTGAAGCTCTGGAACACCATGCCGACCTCGCGCCGGATGGCGTCGATGTTGCGCAAATCGTTCGTGAGTTCGATCCCGTCCACGACGATCCGGCCTTCCTGATGGTGCTCGAGCCGGTTGATACAACGGATGAAAGTGGACTTGCCCGAGCCGGATGGCCCAATCACCACGACCACTTCGCCCTGACCGATCGTGGTCGTGACCCCGGTCAACGCTTGAAAGTCGCCAAACCATTTCTTCACGTCTTCGCAGACGATGGCCGGCTGGCCGTTGCTGCTCTTGGTGTCCGTCATGTCTCAACTCCCGATCTGGCGGCCGCTCCTGTCGAAGTAATCATCGCTCGCCCAACCCGATCCGCTTCTCGTAGCGCAGGCTCATGCGGGAGAACGTGAAGGTGAAGACCCAATAGAAGATGGCGATGAAGAACAGCATCTGGGGCTGCGTGCCGAGAAAGTTGAACGGGTTCGTCTGCGCGGGGACGGCCGTGCGGGCGATCCAGAGGATGTCTGCGAGGCCGATGATGGCCACGAGGGATGTGTCCTTGAACGACACGATGATAGATCCAACCAGCGCCGGGATCACGGCCCGGATCGCCTGGGGCAGAACGATCAAAGTGGTCGACTGGACCGTGCTCAGCCCCATCGCTCGCGAGGCCTCGTACTGGCCCTTGGGGATGGACTGCAGTCCGCCCCGGACGTTTTCGGCCACATAGGCTGCTGAGAAAATCGTGACGGCGCCGACCACCCGTACGATTTCGTCGAACTCCACGCCGCCCGGCAAGAACAGCGCCAGCATCACCGACCCGAAGAACAGCCACGTGATCAGCGGCACACTGCGAACCAATTCGATGTAGCCGGTCGCCAGGAGCCGGAAGATCGGCATGGTCGAGGTACGGGCCAGGGCCAGCACCACCCCGAGGGGGAACGACAGCACCACGCCAGTGAGGGCCAGCAATATCGTCAGGTTGAACCCGCCCAGGAAGGTCGTGCCCTGGAAACTGAGCGCGGTCTCAGCCTCGCCGAGGCGGAACGTAACGATCACGAGCGCAACGGTGACCAGCCACGCCGACGTCATGCGCTTCCTGCCGACATCGGTGCCGCCGAATGTCGGAGCGGCTACCGCCACAAGCGCAAAAGCCATGATGAGCAGGCGATACACGAACGGCATCGGGAAGAACCAAACGGCCAAGGCCACGATCGCACTGACGGACCCGACGATCCGGGCGGCCTCGCCGACGCCAGGGGATGCCAGCCACCACACAAGGGCGCCACCGATGATTGCGAATAGCAGCAGCGTGCCGAGGTCCGACTCGAGGAAGGGGGTTTCGCCGAAGCCGAGTATGTCCGCCCAATCGAGAATCGGGTTGCGCTGGATGACCATGATGATCACCGGGTAGGAGGCAATCCACGCGATGACGAGCAACCGGCGGAAACGCTCTTCGCCCAGCACCCTCGCGAGGACAGGAGCGAGGAAGTATGCGGCGACGGTGACCGCAAAGAGAATCGTCCATGGGACGGTGGTGGTGCGGGCGATCGGTGCGTCCGCATCCTCAAACGCACCGGTTGGGAACGGCAGTTCGACCGTCCAGATGATGACCAGGATGGCCGCCATCGCCGCAACCAGCAGGCTGAGGAAGGGGATGGTGGTCTCCTTGGCTCGGGGCCCGAAAAAGCGCAGGGCGCCGTGGCCCACGAGCGCGGCCACGATCGCTACGACGCCGACCAGGATTCGGATGCCGCTTGGCGGGTTGGCCGGATGGATGATCACCAGCAGCAACACGAACAGCCCGGCGGCTCGCAGACCTTTCGCCACTTTCTCGATGGTGATGCGGCCGCCCACGCCCCAAGCGCCGAGCGACCAGGCGGTGAGAACGAAGAAGATACCCAGGGAGAGCCATATGCGCCCGAGGTCGTTCTGAGGGAACGCTTGGACCATCAGCAGTTTCATGTTGGCCGTGACTGCCCCCCATCGCCGCTCGGGGCTGGACAGGAACCCGGTGAGACCTCGCAGGCCAACCAACGTGATCAGCGTGAACACGATCGTCAGCAGTGCGTTGAAGAGAATGACGATCGGCCGGTCTCCGGCGAACAGGTTCTCCCGCATCCACAGCAGCGGACCGGACGGGGGCGGCTCGGGCGGCCGCTCTGCGACAGCGGGTACCTCGCGCACCCTGCCTTCGACGACGGGATCGGGCCGTTGTTGGTCGGTCATTTCAACGCTCCACCAGCTGCATCTTGCGGTTGTAGTAGTTCACTATCGCCGAAATCACCAGACTGACGAACGAGTAGAACGCCATCCAGATCAGGAACACTGCCAAGGTCTGGCCCTCCTGGTTGTAGATGGTCTGACCCACCTGCACGATGTCGGCATAGGCCACCGCAATCCCCAAGGAGGTGTTCTTTGCCAGATTCAGATACTGAGAACCCAGCGGCGGGAGGATGATCCGGAAGGCCTGCGGCAGCACTACCAGGCGCAACAGCTGTCCGTGGCGCAGGCCCACCGCCGCCGCCGCCTCGTTCTGACCCTTTGGCACTGCCATGATCCCGGCCCGGACGATCTCGCCGATGAAGGCCGCGGTGTAGAGCGTTACACCGACCCACACCGCCACGTAGGCCGGCGTCAATGCTCGGCCGACGCTTGCCGAATATTGCGGAAAGCGAGTCGGCACGACGACTTCCGGCAGTGTGAAGCGAAGGGGCATGCCGCCGGAGAAATCGAATCGGGAGGCCAGGAAATCAAAGGTCGGCTCGAGTCCCCAGTTCATGCGGAACGTCAGCGACCGGCCCAGCAGCCGGGCAATCGTCGCCTCACCGGGGCCGGTCAGGAAGAAGAGCACGCCCGCCAGACCGAGCAGCCCGGCCAGGATCAGGCGGAAGTAGTCGTCATCGGTCAGCTTGGCGAGCCCGGCCGGCGTCCGGCGCTCGTTCAGGTACCCCTGAATGAACCTCCAGGCCAGATACGCGGCGAGCGCCGCCATGATGAGTTGGAAGACGATCACCGGGATGTTTCCGAACAGCCAGGCCATCGCGGCAAAAACCCAACCCAACACACCCATTATGGGATGGAGCACCCATCCGGCGATCAGGAACGTCGCGAAAGTGGTCAGGGCCCAGGCCATCGAATGTGTTTCGCGACCTTCTCGCTCGAGGATGCTGACCCGCCAGCGATACACCCAGATCGTCACGAACAACCCGAGCACCACCAGGGCCGTGTACTGCCAGCGGCCGGCTTGCGGGGTGAACCAGGGCAGGGCGATCCCTTTGGAGCTGGCGAGGATGAAGCCGGTCCCTTCGTCTTCGACAGCCAACTGGGGCAGGGCAAGGACGATCGCCAGCCAGAAGTAGATCTGCACCAGCAGGGGGATGTTGCGGAAGAACTCAATGAATGCGTTGGCGACCTTGCTGACAATCCAGTTGCTCGACAACCGAGATATGCCGATGATCGTGCCGAGGAGGGTTGCCGCAAGAATGCCGCTGACAGTGATGCGCAGCATGTTGACCATCCCCACCGCCAGCGCTTCCAGCCCAGACGCGGGACTGGTGTTGAATCCCTCACCGAGCTGAACCCCGAGCGGCTCGCCTAGGAAATCCCAGGAGAACGGGATGCCCCGGGCCGCCAGGTTGGAGGTGGCCTGGGTGATCAGCAGCCACGCCAACCACAAGAAAAAGGCAAGGAACCCGAGTTGCGCGGCCCATTTGACGATCGTGATGTTTCGCCAGAACGGCGGTTTCGCCTGCTCGGACGATGCCGGACGGTCCGCGACCGGTGCTGCCAAGTTGTCCGCCTCTCCTCCGGGAGGTGCCCCGGCACCCGGTCCCTCCTACCGCCGGCGGAGACGGTCGCCGTCTCCTGTCCACGGCATGCCGGATGCCTGGCTCACCTGCATTGATCGTAGTCGCGCAAGGGGGCGCCATGTCGGCGCCCCCTTGCGACTTTCTCACATTGTTTTGTTGGTTCCCGTTACCGAGCCGGCGGGGCGTAGATCAGTCCGCCCTGCGTCCACTGCGCATTCGGAGTACCGGTGCGGTCGAAACCGAGCGGCTCCAGGCTGCGCACGTAGATGTCGTTGTAGTTGCCGACCTGGCTGATCACATTGGCGAACGCATCCGCCGACAGACCCATCTTGGTCTGGAGCTCGTCGTCTCCGACGCCCAGCAAACGGCCGGCCTCAGGGTCCGGCGGGCTCGAGATCGCCGCGTCGACGTTGTCCTGGGTGATGCCTTTTTCGTCTGCGATGAAGGTCGCGTAGACGGTCCAGTTGATCACGTCTGCCCACTGGCTGTCGTTCTGGCGGTACATCGGTCCGAGCGGCTCCTTGGAGATCGGGGAGGCCGGGAAGATGATCCAGTCACCCTCAGCGATCTCGCCGTTCTGGATGGCCGAGAAACGCTCACCGAACAGGCCGGAACCGTCCGTCGTCACGATGTCGCAGGAGCCCTCACGGAAGAGCTCCATGGCTTGGGGGAATTCCTCCACCGTCACCAGCTCGATCGTGGCGCCGACCACAGCCGCACCCTCGGTGATGTTCTTCTCGGTCGTCGTACCGGCGTTGGTGCACAAGCGGGCGCCGTCGATGTCGGCCAGGGTCGAGTCATCACCAAAGCCAAACTCAGCTTTACCCATGACCTGCTGTCCGTCGTAGAACGTCGTCGGGCCGAAGTCGCCACCGATCTCGGTGTCACGGCTCTGGGTCCACGTTGTGTTCCGGAAAAGCACGTCGACCTCGCCGTTCGCCAGCGCGGTAAAACGCTCGGCGGCGGTCGTTCCCACGAACTCGACTGCGTTGGCGTCACCAAAGATCGCCGCGGCCACCGCACGGCAATAATCCGCGTCGAAGCCCGTAAACGATCCGTCATCCTGCGGCTCAGCAAAACCGACCGCGGAGGTGGAAACACCGCACCGCAAGCTGCCGCGGGCCTGGACCTCGGCCAGCGTGCCGCCGGCCGCAGGCTGCTGCGCAGCGGTCTCTTCCTCGCCACCGCCTTCTTCAGCCGGCGCCTCGGTCGTTTCCGGCGTATCGGCCTCGTCCCCACCGCAAGCGACGGCGACCATCGCCAGGACTAGCAAAAGCCCTAGAATTTTTTTCATCGGACTGTTCTCCTCTCAAGCACTCGACGAGAGTCCTCGCCGAAGTCGCGCCGTACGGTAGACCTTGATTCGCGATTCTTTCAACTGACAGCGGATCGAAAAGAGCGCGAAAATCGCCCTTGGCGTTTCGGAAACGATTGCGATGAAGGCGTCGAAGTACGGGATTCGGGTCGGCGGCCGCGCTCAGCGAGCGCGGCGGATGGTGTTTGCCACGCCGGCAGCATTCAGCCCGAGCGAGGCGAGAATCTCGTCGGGCTTGCCGTGGGGGATGTACGTGGTGGGTACGCCCAGCACCTCGACCTTTGTCCCGGTCCCGTGGGCCTCGACGTCGTCGCGGATCGACATTCCGATCCCGCCTTCTCGTAGACCGTCCTCGATCGTCACGACGAGGTCGTGGCGGGAAGCATCGGCAATCATCACCGGATCGAGCGGCCGGACCACCCGCGGATCCCAGACTGTCGCCGAGATCCCATCCGCCTCGAGCAGACCAGCAACCTCGGTTGCCACCGACAGCATCTTCCCGATGCCGATGATGCATACGCTCGAACCATCCCGGACCTTGCGAGCCTGGAGGCCGGAACCGACCTCGCTCTCCGTCACGGAGGGCGCCGCCGTCTTCGACCATCGGATCGACACAGGGCCATGGGTGATCCCGATCGCATCGGCCAGCATCACCTGCAGCTCCTGATAGGACGAGGGTGCAAACATGGTGATGCCCGGCACCTTTGACAGCAGCACCATGTCGAGGATGCCGTGATGGGACGGCCCGTCGTCGCCGGTGATACCGGCGCGATCGAGGCAGAAGACCACCGGCTGGCGGTGCAGACCCGTATCCAGATTCACCTGATCGAACGCTCGGCTGAGGAAGGTTGCGTACACCGCCACGATGGGGCGCAGGCCGCCCATCGCCAGGCCGGTCGCCATCGTGACCGCGTGTTGCTCGGCGATGCCGACGTCGTAGCACCGATCCGGGAAACGCTCCCGGAACGGGAGTAGGCCGGTCGAGTCGGGCATGGCTGCAGTGACTGCCACCACGTCGGGATGCTCATCCGCGACCTTGACGATCGCCTCCGAGAATGCCTGGGTGTAGCTGCCGGGCTTCATCATCGACAGGTCGTGCAGGTTCTTGATCGGATCGTTCTCGGCAGGCCCGTACCCGCGTCCCTTCTGGGTCAGCACGTGGACCACAGTCGGGCCCGTGAACTCCTGGACATTGCGCAGGACCGCTTCCAGCTCTTCGACATCGTGGCCGTCGAAGGGACCGATGTAGCGGACGCCCAGGTCCTCGAAGAACGCGGGCGGCTCCCACATCGTGCGGATGGCGGCCTTGGTGGCGTCGATCGACCGTTTGGCCATGTCTCCCAGCCACGGCAGCCGCTCAGCGAGTCGTTCGAGGCGCTCCTGGCGGCGCATGTAGACGGGGTTGTTACGGATGCGGACCAGGCTCTCGGTCAGCTTGGAGACCGTGGGCGCATAGCTGCGCCCATTGTCGTTCAGGACGATCGTGACGGTGCGGCCACTGTGTCCCAGGTTGTTGAGCCCTTCGAAGGCCATACCGCCGGTGAGCGACCCATCCCCGACCACCGCCACAACGCGCCGGTCCTCGCCCCGCTCCTCGAATGCGGTCGCCAGCCCATGGGCGTAGCTGAGCGCCGTCGAGGCATGGCTGTTCTCGATCCAGTCGTGCGCCGATTCTTCCCGGGAGGGGTAACCGGAGAGCCCGCCAGGTTTCCGCAGCTGATCAAAGTTGGGAGATCGTCCTGTCAGCAGCTTGTGCACGTAGGCCTGATGGCCGGTGTCCCACAAAATCACGTCCCTGGGCGATTCGAACACGCGGTGGACCGCCAGCGTCAGTTCTACGATTCCCAGATTCGATCCGAGGTGTCCGCCGTTGCGTTCGACCGCTGTGATGACCCGGGTGCGTATCTCTTCCGCAAGTACTGCGAGCTGTTCGTAGTCGAGAAGTCGCAGGTCGCTGGGCTGGTGAATCGCATCGAGATGCGGGGTGGCGGGGTCGGACACGGGTGTCGCCAATTCGTCGAAGGACTGTCATTTCGCAGGGTACTCGTTTCCAGGTTGCACACCGCATTCGGAACCCGGCGAATGACTCAGTTGATCCACGTATGAAGTGGTCAGGCGTCGAGGAGGCTCCGAGCCAGGACGTGATCAACCAGCCGGCCGCGGTTCCATCCAACCGACGGCCATGCCGCATCGAATTCGATGACTGCAACCGCTGCAGTAGGCATCTCGACGTACTGTCCTCCGGTGAGACCGGAGGCAGCCATCGACCAGGTCGGCTCGTGACCCACGACCAGGAGGCTGTCGACACCGTCGTCCACCTCGCGAATCACGCCTATGAGCTCCATGGGTCCCGCGCCGTACAGGCGCTCATCGAGCTCGAGCGACAAGTCCCAGCCGGCGCTCGTCACCACGAGATCGGCCGTTGTTCGGGCCCTGACTGCGGTCGAGGAGATGATCCGGTCCGGCACCATGCCGCCGGCGGCCAGATGGCGGCCGACCGCTTGAGCCGAACGAACACCTCGGTCGTTGAGAGGCCGCTCGTGGTCTGGTCCGACCCAATTCGCCCGATCTGACTTCGCGTGGCGCATCAGCAGCAGTCGGCTCACTGAATTCACCATGCGTTCACCATACGCCGAGTGGCCCGGCCGGTTGTTCTGCCTTTGCCCGCTCAAGAGCCAGCTTCTGGAGGCTTTCGTGCACGTCCACGTCGTTCTTGAGTCCACGCCGCGACCACGTACCGTCGGGTAGCAGCTCCCACGCCAGGTGGTCGTCGGCCCGGCAGAGATCGAGGATCTCCTCGAGCCGTTCTTGCAAGCGCGGATCTTCCACCGGTGCCACTGCTTCCACTCGCCGGTTGAGGTTGCGGGGCATCATGTCGGCCGAACCGATGTAGTACTCGAATCCACGTTCCGGGCGGCCGAACCGGTAGATGCGCGAGTGCTCCAGGTAGCGGCCCAGGATCGAGCGAACCGTGATGTTGTCGGACATGTCCGCAACGCCGGGACGGAGGCAGCAGATGCCCCGCACCATGAGGTCGATCCGAGTTCCCGCCCGGGACGCGTCGTACAGTGCTTCGATGATTCCTTGATCAACCAGGGCATTCATCTTCATGACGATGTGGCCGTCGGAGTGCTCACTCTCTCGCCGGATGAGCTCGGTCATCCGATCCCGCAGCTCCACCGGCGCCACCACCAGTTTGCGATAGGACTTCTGGCGGCTGTACCCGGTCAGGAAGTTGAAGAGATCGCCGACATCGAGACCCAGCTCTTCATCCCGGGTGAGCATGCTGACATCCTCGTAGAGCGTCGCCGTTCGATCGTTGTAGTTCCCCGTGCCGATGTGGACGTATCGGACGATCCGGTCCCCTTCGTCGCGGACCACGAGTGCCGTCTTGGCGTGTGTCTTCCACCCGATGAAGCCGTAGACCAGATGCACGCCCGCTTCTTCCAGAGTGGTGGCCCATTCGATGTTGCGTTCCTCATCGAAACGCGCCTTCAGCTCGATGAGCGCCAGCACCTGCTTGCCCGACTGGGCAGCCTTGATCAGGGCTCGGGCGATCGGGCTCTCACTCGACGTTCGGTACATCGTCATCTTGATGGCCAGCACGTTGGGGTCGGCAGCCGCCTGATCGATGAACTCCATGGTCGACGCCATGAAAGAGTCGTAGGGGTGATGCACGATGACGTCGCCTTCGGTGATCGTTTCGAAGATGCTCTTTTCTGGATCACTGAGGCGGGGCGGCAGCACGGGCACGAAAGGCGGGTAGCGGAGTTCCGGCCGCTCAACCGACTGGAGGGCCCACAATCCGCCGAGGCCCAGGAGGCCCTTCACCCGGTACACCTCGTCGTCGCCGACCTCCAGCTCCCGTTTCAGCAGGTCGAGAACATCGGCATCGATGTTGCGCTCAACCTCGAGCCGCACCACTCGACCGAACCGGCGATTGACCAGTTCGGACTGGATCATCTCCAAAAGGTCACCCGCCTCCTCCTCCTCGACCTCGAAGTCGGCATTGCGGGTGACCCGGAACGGATGGTGTTCAACGATGGTCATGCCCGGGAACAGCTCCTCGAGGTTGGCGGCCATCACCTGTTCGAGCGGGACGAACCGCTCTCCGTCGGGCAGGGCGACAAACCGCGGGAGGATTGGAGGGACCTTTATGCGCGCAAACTTGTTCTGCTCGGTCTCCGGATCGCGAACCATGACTGCCAGGTTCAGCGAGAGGTTGGAGATGTATGGGAACGGGTGGGCGGGATCTACCGCCAGCGGTGTCAGCACCGGGAACAATCGCTCGCGGAACACGCCGTACAGGTGGTCACGATCCGCCTCGTCCAGGTGCTTCCAGAGAACGATCCGGATGCCGGCGTCCTCGAGAGCCGGACTGAGCTCTTTGCGCCACAACCGAGTCTGTTCGTCATACAGCTGGTCGACTACCCGGCGGATCTCCACCAGCTGCTCGGTAGGGGTCAGCCCGTCCGGCGAGGTGAGTACGCCCGCAGCCAACTGCTCCTTGAGTCCGGCGACCCGAACCATGAAGAACTCGTCGAGGTTGTCGTTGACGATCGCGACGAACTTCGTTCGGTCGAGCAGCGGGGTTTTTTCGCTCTGCGCCAGCGCCAGCACCCGCCGATCGAACTCCAACCACGACAGCTCGCGGTTTATGTATTTGTCGTTCAGAACCATGTGCCCAATCTGGTCGATGTCGGACAAGTTTTCCACAGGTCTGGTCCTCTGTCAGCTGGATGGGCGCAAGGACCGTGAACTAGGGGCGAGGCCCGGACCTGAAATGACGCTTGGTGGTTGTCCATGCCGTCATGGCAGCCGTAGAGCCGCTGATGTCCACAGCACGCCAGGCGGGCTGTTCCGGACCTGTCTCATTGCGCGATCGCGCTGTCTGGGCCGGCCGCCAAGCCATGGAAGAGAAGGTCGACGGCGGCGTTGGTGATCTCCGCCAGCTTCGCCTGGGGGTCCTTGGAGTCGATCAAAGCCTTGGCGGCCGACATGATCAGATCATTGAGGAACCGCCCGGCCAACCCCCGGGGCAGCATCTTCAGCTCGCCCGCCGCGACCGCTCCCCGATAGACCTCTGCAAACTCCTTCGACAGATCGGCGTGTGCAACCGCCACTCGTTCCTGGGCGTGAGGCGAGAGTTTCGGGACCTCCCGGTGGAGGAGCAGGCCAAGCGTTTCGTCCACCGCGACGAACTCGATCATCTTCACGGTCAGCAACCGCAGGCGCTCGCTCGGCCCGAGGTCGCCCGGGATCTCCGACACCATTCCCATGATCGTGGATGGCAGTGTGTCTTCGACCAGTGAGGCCAGCAGATCGTCCTTGTCGGTGAAGTAGTCGTACAACGTGGTCCGCCCGATACCGACCGCTGCGGCGATGTCCCCGAACGACGTGTCCTCGTACCCAAACTCGGCGAAGAGATCCTGTGCCGCCTGGAGGATCTCGCTGCGGGTGAGGGCGCGATGCTCTGCGATGGACTCGGCGCGAATACGTGGCATCACTGAAGAGGGTACCCCGCGGGCCGGGGCCAGTTTCCGACGACGTGTCGGTCGGTGGCCGACGAGAGGCGACCCACCTCGGCGGGGCAGACCGACCCGTCCGCAGACGTAACCGCGCTCCGACCAATGAGGACCGAAGACCCAAGACTCACCGCCCATCGTTCGCCTACCATCGCCGCATGTCCATGGAGGCCTGATCTATGCCGGCAACGATCGTGTTGGGAGCCCAATGGGGAGATGAAGGAAAGGGCCGGGTCACCGACCTGTTCGCCCGCAACGCCGATTACGTCGTGCGTTATCAGGGCGGCAACAACGCTGGACACACGATCGTGATCGGCGAGGAGTCGTACGCCCTCTCGCTCGTGCCTTCGGGCGTCATGTATCCCACCGTGACTCCCGTCATCGCGTCTGGCGTCGTCATCGATCCGGAGGTGCTGCTGGCCGAGGTCGACATGTTGACCGAGCGCGGCATCGACGCCGGGGGCCTACGCATCTCGGGCAACGCCCACCTCATCATGCCGTATCACCGCAAGCTCGACGCGGTGATGGAACGGTATCTGGGACGTCACAAGATCGGCACGACCAAGCGCGGTATCGGACCGGCCTACACGGACAAGTACTCCCGTACCGGCATCAGGGTCCAGGACCTGTTCGACCCCAAGATCTTCCGCGACAAGGTAGAAGTGAACCTGGCCGACAAGAACAAAATCCTGACCCGCGTGTACAACCAGCTGCCGATGGATCCCGAGCCGATCATCGAGGAGTACCTCTCCTATGCGCAGCGGCTGATCAAATACGCCGCCGACACGTCCTTGTTGCTGTACGAGGCGCTGCGCGACGGCAAATCAGTTCTGTTCGAGGGCGCGCAAGGGACGCTGCTCGACATCGACCATGGAACGTATCCATTCGTGACGTCATCCAACCCGACTGCCGGCGGCGCCCTGACCGGATCCGGTATCGGACCGAGGATGGTTGACGACGTTGTCGGTGTTGCGAAGGCGTACATCTCCCGGGTCGGTACTGGCCCCTTCCCCACCGAACTGTTCGACGAGGTCGGTGAGCGAATGGTGACCGTTGGCGGAGAATATGGCGTCGTCACCGGGCGCCGCCGTCGCTGCGGCTGGTTGGACCTGGTGGCACTGCGCTACGCCGCCCGGGTGAACAGCCTCACGAAACTCTTCCTCACCAAACTCGATGTCCTGTCTGAGTTCGAGACCATCCGGATCGCCGACGGCTACACCTCCCTGGGGGAGAGCTACTCGGAGTTCCCCCGCCAGCAGCGGGTGCTGTACAACTGCACGCCGGTCTACGAAGAGGTACCCGGCTGGCGCACCGACATTTCCGGCATCACCGACTATCACTCACTCCCCAAAGAGGCCCGCCAGTACGTGGAGCTCATCGAGGAGCGGGTCGGAGTGCCGATCCGGTGGGTGTCGGTCGGTCCGGAACGCAGCCAGTTGATCAACCGAGATTGATGCGGGTTCTCCTGCTAGGTGGCGGCGGCCGGGAGCATGCCATTGGCTGGAAGCTGCGTCAGAGCCCGGCGGTGCAAGAGCTGATGCTGGTGCCCGGCAACCCGGGACTGGCTGCGCTCGGGACAATGATCGAGGGCGTTTCTGCTACGGACGCCGGCGCGGTGGCGGCGCTCGCCCGGCAGCAAGACGTGGATCTGGTGGTGGTCGGTCCGGAGGCTCCACTGGCGGCGGGAGTGGGCGACGCACTCCGAGCCGCCGGCATCGCAGTGTTCGGCCCGGACCGGGCGGCGGCCCGGCTCGAATCATCGAAGGCGTATGCCAAGGAGATAATGGCCGAAGCCGGGGTTCCGACGGCTCGCGCCGAAGTGTTCACCGACACAGGTCCCGCCATCGACTACCTCAAAGCCAGCTCGGGACCATTCGTGGTGAAGGCCGACGGACTCGCGGCCGGCAAGGGAGTGTTGGTCACCGAGGAACTCGCTGAGGCCGAAGCATGGGTACACCATTGTCTCGCAGGGGGCTTCGGCGACGCCGGGTCCCGCGTCGTCATCGAAGATCATCTCGCCGGGCCGGAGGTTTCGGTCTTTGCAGTGTGCGATGGCTCGGATGCGCTCGGGCTCGAACCGGCCCGTGACTACAAGCGGCTTGGTGATGGCGACAACGGCCCGAACACCGGTGGAATGGGATGTTTCAGCCCGGTGGCGGACCTGCCCGGTGGTCTGGTGGACTCGACGATTGATGAGGTCGTCCGGCCGGTGCTGGCGGTGATGGCGGCCCGCGGCATCCCATACGTCGGGTTTCTCTACACGGGACTGGTGCTGACGTCTGATGGACCCAAGGTGCTCGAATTCAACTGCCGCCTCGGTGACCCCGAGACCCAGGTCGTGCTGCCACGGCTCGAGGGGGACCTAGTCGAACTGTTGCAGGCGGCGACGCAAGGATCGGGCGGAGGCCATGCCGTCGCATGGAGTCCAGGCGCCGCAGTTGATGTCGTACTGGCAGCGCAGGGATACCCGACTGATCCCCGCCGGGGCGATGTCATCACCGGGCTCGGCAAGGCAGAGCAGGACCCGGACGTCCTCATCTTTCATGCCGGCACTGCCCGCTCGGGCCACGACCTCGTCACCAACGGGGGGCGGGTCCTCAACGTGGTCGGTCGGGGTGCCACGGTCGAGGATGCCCGAACGGCAGCTTATGCGGCCGTCGCCGGGATCAACTTCAAGGGCAAGCAGTTCCGCCGCGACATCGCCGCCCCCAGATGACGGTCCCGTTCGGCGTCGGCTCAATGGTGGCGCCGCTGGCAAGCGCGCTGGTACACGCGCCCGATGGGGACTTTGCCCGGGCCTTCGAGAATCCCGCCTTCGGGTTCGTGCGCCCGGTTGATTTCGACCGAGCGTGGCGTGAACACGACGCCTTCGTGGAGACGCTGTGCAGTCTCGGCGTCACCGTTCACCATCTGGACGGAAACGGCACCGGCCCGGACCTGATCTACACATACGATCCGACCCTGGTCACCGGCGAAGGAGTGGTGCTGCTCCGGCCGGGCAAGGCGAGTCGCCGCCAAGAGGTCGCCGTCCACCAAGACTGGTTCGACGACGCGGGGATACCGATCCGCGGACGGGTCGAAGCGCCGGGCACGGTCGACGGCGGCGACGTCTTCTGGCTGCAGGAGGATCTCATCTGCGTCGGACGTTCGCTGCGTACCAATCAGGCCGGAATCGATCAACTGCGAGGCCTGGTGCCGGAGCGCACAGCCGTTTTCGACGTGCCGGTGGCGGGCGGGCCGGCCCAATGCCTGCACCTGATGAGCGCCATCTCGATGATTGCCGAGAATTTGGCGGTGATCGACGTTCCGCTCCTCCCTTCGGGTCTGTACTCACTGCTGCATGAACTCGGATACAAGCTCGTCGAAATCCCGGCTGAGGAGTCGGCCTCACTCGCTGCCAATGTCCTGGCCGTGCGACCCGGCGTGGTTGTCGCCGTCGACGGTAATCCACGAACCCGGCGCCTGCTGGAGCGGCTGGGAGTTGAGGTTCACCCCACTGCGGGCCAGGAGATCTGTATCAACGGCAGCGGCGGACCCACCTGCCTGACCCGGCCGATCCTCCGCACATGACCGCCGCCGCCCAGCTCGACCGGATCTCCGATCAGCTGGCCCGCCTGATCGCTATCCCGTCGGTCACTGGCGATGAGGCTGCCGTGCAGGAGACCATGGCAGAGCTTTTTGCCGAATCGGGGATGGAGGTGGTTCGCCACGATGTCGAGCTGGACGAGGTTGCCGAGCTGCCTGGGTTTCCGGGCGTCGAGATCGATAGGGCCACACTGCCGATCGTGGCCGCCCACCGCCGCGGCAGCCGACCGGGGCCGAGGCTGATGCTGCTCGGGCACGTCGACGTCGTACCACCGGGCGAGGCCAACAGCTGGACCTCACCCGCCTTCGAACCGCGTCTCGTCGGAGGAAACATGTACGGCCGGGGGGCCTGTGACATGAAGGGAGGTGTGGTTGCGATCCTGGAGGCGGTCCGCCTGGTGGCGCCGGATGACCTGGCGGGTGAGATCGTGGCAGTCGCCGTTCCTTCCGAGGAAGACGGCGGGGCGGGCACGTTTGCGGCGCTGGCCAGAGGTCTCACGGCCGACGCGTGCGTGATCACGGAGCCGACCGATCTCGACGTAGTGGTCGCGCACGCCGGTGCGATCACGTTCACCCTCGACGTTCCCGGCAAAGCCGCGCATGCGTCGGTACGAACGGAGGGAGTCTCCGCGCTCGACAACCTCTCCTATCTGGTGGGCTCGCTGGCCGAAGACGAGGCGCAGCGAAACGCCGAGGAAGCCGACCCGCTGATGACCGCACTGGGCCTGCCCTACCCGACGATCATCGGCCGCGTTGCCGGCGGGACCTGGGCTTCGAGCGTGATGGACCGGGTCCTGGCGGATGGGCGATACGGAGTCCGGCTGGGCCAAAACTGCGATGAGGCCGAGGCGGAGCTGCGGCGGGTGGTGGCAGCTGCCGCCGCCGGTCACTCGTTTCTCGCGGCCAATCCCCCTCGAGTATCCGTGTGGGGAGGCCGCTTCGACTCGGCGGCCCTGCCCACCGACCATCCGCTCCCGACGAGTCTGCGGGCCAGCGCCAGCCGTGCAACCGGAGATGCGCCCGCGTTGATCGGTGTCCCGTACGGGGCGGACATGCGGCTGTGCATCAACCACGGAAACACCCCCACCGTCATGTACGGGCCCGGGCACGTTCGCCTGGCCCATGCCGCTGACGAATACGTGCCGATCGCCCAGGTAGCCGAGTGCGCCGAGGTGCTCGCCACCTGGATCAGGTCGCAATTGGGCTGAGGCGCTCAGGCCTTGCGGACCCGCTGCCCGACCTCGAGCCGGCCGCCTTCGATCACCTGGGCGTACACGCCCCGCAACCGGTGCGCCTTGGCCGGCCCGATGTTGACAAAGCGCAGCGCCTGAGCCCCGAAGCGGTCAGAGAACTTGGCGCAACCGGTGTGCGGCTGCGAGGTGATCTCGACCGTCGCGGTCCCAACGTGCAGCCTGGTGCCGGGCGGGAGGTTCTCCTCCCCGAGGTCCATATCGACGTAGATCTGATCTCCGGCCAGCGGCCATCGCTCCCGGCTGCCGGCTACTGCCTGCGCCACCCGGGAATTCATCAGTGTCACCTGCGTGAGCGGGTTCACCGGGTCGTCGCCGCCGCGTTCCTGCCAATTGTCTCCGATCAGGCCCAGGTCGGGATCCAGGTCGGCGGTCTCCACCACTTCCCGCTCACCATCCTGTGGTCTTCGCACAATCATCTCGATCAGGCCGTCGTCGGCCGGAGCCGCCACCAGATGATCGAGCTGAGCCTCGAGTTCCGTGATATTGCGATGCATAGCAACAAGTATGCCCTGCACAGTCGACGGCCGGGGATTCGGCTCCGGGTCGGACCCCACCCCCTCGGACGGGCTCACCTCTCGGCGGGCGCTTCCGGGTCGGCGCGAAATTGGCGCTGTGACAGCTCGGCGTAGAGGCCTCCCCGCGCCGTGAGAGTGTCGTGCGTTCCCTCCTCCACGATGCGGCCGGCATCGAGGACCACGATGCGGTCGGCATCGCGCACGGTGCTCAGACGGTGGGCGATGACAAACGTCGTCCGACCCTCCATCAGCAGGCGCAAGGCGTCCTGGACGACCGCCTCGGACTCCGAATCGAGCGCGCTAGTGGCCTCGTCCAGGATCAGAATGCGCGGGTCCTTGAGCAGCGCCCGAGCTATCGCCACCCGCTGCCGCTGACCGCCCGAGAGCTTCACACCTCGCTCACCGACCAGCGTGTCGTACCCGTCGGGAAAGCTCTCGATGAACTCCGCGGCATTGGCGGCCGCCGCCACCGTCCGTACCTCGCCCTCGGAAGCGTCCACCTTGCCAATGCGGATGTTGTCGGCAATCGAACCCGAGAACAGGTGGGTGTCTTGCGGCACGGCCGCCATGTGGCTCCGCAAGTCCTCCAGCTTCACGTCACGGACATCGATGCCGTCGATGCAGATTCCACCGCCGGTCGGGTCGAAAAAACGAGCGATCAACTGAACCAGCGTGGACTTTCCAGCCCCGCTGGGTCCAACCAGTGCGATGACCTCGCCCGGCGACGCCTGCAGGCTGACGCCGGTCAGAACGTCCCCCGCACGGTCAGAGTACGCAAAAGAAACGTGATCGAATGTCACGGCACCGGCCACGGCCTCTAGCGGGACCGGGCGCTCGGGATCCACGATCTCGCTGACCTCATCCAGCATCTCGAATATGCGCCGGGTCGAGCCCAGCGCCTCCTTCAGCTGACTGAACAGGCCGGTGAAGGTGCCAATCGCCCCCGCCACCGTGAACGTATACAGCAGAAAGGTCACGAGATCGCCCCCGGTCAGCTCGCCCGTCAGCACCAGTCGCCCCCCGAACCACAACACCAAAGCAATGGTGGAGAACACGGCGAACTGCACCGCCGGCACGAACAGTGCGCGAAGCCGTGCCCGGCGCAGGGCTACGCGGTACGAGGCAGCAATCGAACCAGAGTACCGGCCGACCAGGGTGCCTTGGGCTCCGAACCACTGCACCACCCGGATGCCGGATATTGCCTCCTCGGCAACCGCATTCGCCTCTGCCACCTTGTCCTGGAATGCAGTCGACAAACGCTCGAGGCGGGCACCGAAGAAGCGGGCTGCTCCAATCAGCAGCGGTACGACGACCAGGACCGTGACCGACAGTTTGACGCTGATGACGAACAGCATCACGACGCCGCCCGCCAGCGTCAGAGACTGGCTGGCCAGTTGAGCGATGGAATGAGACACGGTCAGCTGAATCACGGCGACATCTGAAGTGAGGCGGGAGGTGATCTCACCGGTCTTGCGCGATTCGAAGAACTTGATCGAGAGCAACATCAGGTGTGAGTACAGGCGCACTCGCAAGTCGGCGACGACGCCCTCGCCGACGGCCGCCAGTTGATAATGCTGTACGTAGTTGAACACCCCCTGGACCGCGAACACGGCGAGCAAGAGCAGAGCGATCCGGTTGAGGGTTGCTGGATCTCCCCCGGCAGTTCCGGCGAGCGCGGAATCCACCAGCCGCCCGATGACCAGCGGGAAAACCAGCCCCATGGCCGAGGCCACAACCACTGAGCCGATCGCCGCCGCCAGGCGGGCGCGGTACGGACGTAGGAACGCAACGAGGCGCGTGAGTTGGCGAAGATCGGCGGCCCGCATCGGCTCCGAATCTCCGACGGGCGACCCGCGGCCGCTCCGCCGGAGCCGAGGTGGTCGTGCACTCACCGGAGCGGCGTTGCGTCTGCCATGCGGTCCTTTTACCAGACCGGCAGGGAAACAGGGTCAGCCGGCCAGTTCGGCGCGGTCGCGGAACAGCTCGAGCGCCTCCGGATTGGCCAGCGCCTCGGTGTTCTTGACGTCCCGGCCGTTCACGACCGCGGTGACCGCCAGCTCACTGATCTTCCCGCTGCGAGTCCGGGGAATGTCGGTAACCGCGGTGATCACCGCGGGCACGTGGCGAGGGGATTCCTCTGTCCGCAGCCTTTGCCGGATCTGTTGTTCCAGCTCTCTGGTGAGTTCAGCGCCATCCGCCAGCCGGACGAAAAGCACTATGCGGGTGTCGTTGTCCCACTGCTGGCCGACGGCGACCGCTTCGGCCACCTCGGAAAACTGTTCGACGACCCGGTAGATCTCTGCGGTTCCGATCCGCACCCCCGCCGAATTGAGGGTGGCGTCCGACCGGCCGAGTATCACCATGCCGCCGCGGCCGGTCCACATGGCGAAGTCTCCGTGCGTCCAGACTCCAGGGAACCGATCGAAGTAAGCCTCGCGGTAGCGCTTGTCCCCGTCGGGCCCCCAGAAGGTGATCGGCATCGAAGGGAACGGACCGGCGCAGACGAGTTCGCCCTGCTCGCCGGTGACGCGGTTTCCTTCCTCATCGAGGACCGCCACGTCCATCCCCAGCATCGGAGCCTGGATCTCGCCCGCGTATACCGGCCGGGTGGGGTCACCCCCGACGAAACAGCCGCACAGGTCGGTACCACCTGAGATCGATGCAAGATGCACATCACGTTTGATCCCTTCGTAGACGAAGACGAACCCGTCCGGGGACAACGGTGAGCCGGTGGAGGCGATTACCCGCAAGGAATCGAGCCGGTGGCTATCGATGGGCCGTAAACCCGACTTGAGCACTGCATCGATGTACTTGGCCGACACGCCCAGCAATTTCAGGTCCAGCTCGTCGACGAGATCGAACAGAGCCTCCGGACCGGGATGGAATGGGTTGCCGTCAAACAACACGATCGTCGCTCCCAGACCCAGGCCCGAGACCAGCCAATTCCACATCATCCACCCGCAGGTCGTGAAGAAGAACATGCGGTCGCCGGCCTGGATATCGACGTGGTGGGCCTGTTCTTGCAGGTGTTTGAGCAGGATCCCTCCCGCTCGGTGGACCATGCATTTGGGTTTCCCGGTCGTGCCGGATGAATAGAGGATGTAATTCGGATGGTCGAATGGCAGCCGCTCGAATTCGAGCGGCGCGGCGCGGTGCGGATCAACGAACTCCTCGTACAGCAGCGCGTTTCCGACGCCGGATAGGTCGGGGTTCGGATCCAGATAGGGCATCACGACCACCCTTCGAAGGCTCGGTAGCTGCGCTCGGATCTCGGCAAGCGCCTCCAGCCGATCAAACCTCCGGCCGCCGTAGAGATACCCGTCCGCTGCGATCAGCACCTTCGGTTCGATCTGGCCGAACCGGTCCGTCACCCCAGCCGTCCCGAAGTCCGCCGAGGTCGAGGAAAAGACGGCCCCGAGAGCGGCAGCCGCCAGCATCGCCACCACCGTTTCGGGCACGTGCGGCATCCAGGCCGCCACCCGGTCGCCTCGTCCAACCCCCATCGCCCGGAGCGCGGCGGCCCAGGCGGCTACTTCGTCCCGGAGCTGGCTCCAGCTGAGCGTTCGCCGCTGGCCGTCTTCGCGCTTGAACTCGATCGCCGGTTCGTCGGGTAGGCGTCCCTTGCCGTCGAGCAGGTTCTCGGCGAAGTTCAGGGACGCCTGCGGGAAGAATCGGCCGGATGCCATATCGGCCCCCGGTTCGAATGCCACCTGTCCTTTTTCCCCGACCACGCCGGTGGCGTCCCACACCAGCGACCAGAACTCGCCGGGGTTGTCAACCGACCATTGATGAAGCGCCCGGGTGTCGGGGAGATCGAGCCCGGTGCGCTCGGCGACCTCTCGGCGGAATCGATCCAGGCGGGTGGCAGCGATCTGTTCGGCGGTCGGGGTCCACAACGGTGTCGGCATGTGCGAAGCCTAGAAAACAAAGGTGAG
>JBFGLM010000002.1:0-176982 GCA_041576165.1 Acidimicrobiia bacterium | reverse complement strand
CTGGCGGCGGCAGGCTCGGTGGCTGCCGCGACGTCCTCGCTGGCGGCGGCAGGCTCGGTGGCTGCCGCGACGTCCTCGCTGGCGGCGGCAGGCTCGATGGTTGCCGCGACGTCCTCGGTGGCGGCGGCTTCCGGCTCGCCGGTTTCTGTGGTGGGTAGGGGTGCTTCGGCTGCGGCTTCTACGGCCGGAGCGTTATCGGGCGAGTCCGCTACCGCTGGCTCCTCGAGAACAGGTTCAGAGGGTGCGCTCGCGTCGTGATTGTCAGTGGTCATAGATGAGTGAATACCTCCAAGAAATGGCTCCCTCGCCGGTGAACACACCTGGAGGGGCCATTGGAGGGTACCACAGCCGCAGAGCCGGAACCACCGGGTACGCGCCCGACGCGCCAACGGAGCGATGGCTATTTCGACTCAGCCAACGTAGCCCCGACCCCCACATCGACCCGGAGCGGCACGGCCAGGTCGGCGACTCCTTCCATGACCTCAATGGTCATTTGTTTGGCCATGTCCAGCTCGTCGTCGGGAGCTTCCAGCACCAGCTCGTCGTGGATCTGAAGCAGGAGTGCCGTTCGACGTTCCCGCAGGCGACCATCCAGCTCGATCATCGCCAGCTTGATGATGTCGGCGGCCGAGCCCTGGACCGGGGCGTTGAGAGCCATCCGCTCGCCCATCTGCCGTATCCGGAAATTGTCGGACTTGAGCTCGGCCAGATAGCGGCGCCGGCCGAAGATCGTCGTGGTATAGCCATCTCGTTTGGCCTCGTCGACGACGCTCCGCATGAACGCACGTACCTGGGGGAACTGCTGGAAGTAGGCGTCCATGTGTTCCTGGGCCTCTTCGCGTGAAATCTCCAGCCGGTCCGCCAGCCCAAAGGCCTCCATGCCGTAGAGCAGCCCGAAGTTGATCACTTTGGCCCGCCGGCGCATTTCTGGTGTGACGTCGTGCGGGTCGAACCCGAACACCCGGGCGGCGGTGGCAGTGTGGATGTCAGTTTCCTGCCCCGCGAAAGCCTCCAGCAATCCGGAATCCTGACTCAAGTGCGCCAGGATGCGCAGCTCGATTTGTGAGTAATCGGCCACGATGAAGCTCCACCCTGGTTCGGTGATGAATGCGCGACGAATGGTCCGGCCGGTCTCGGATCGGATTGGGATGTTCTGCAGGTTCGGGTTGTCCGACGACAGTCGCCCGGTAGCGGCTGCGATCTGGTTGAAACGGGCATGGATCCGCCCGTCGGACGCGATCAACGGCAGATAACCATCGACATAGGTACCGCGGAGCTTCTCCAGCTCGCGGAATCGCAGCAGCCGCTCCACGATCGGGTGAGCGTCCGCCAGTTTGGCCAGTACCGAAGCATCCGTGGACGGAGCACCCTTCGAGGTCTTCTTCAGGACCGGCAGCTCCAGGTCCTCGAACAGGACCTTGCGCAGCTGCAAGGTGGAGTTCACGTTGAAGGGTTCCCCCGCCAGCTCGTGGATCTCCTTCTCGAGCTCTGCGATGTCGTCCCGCAGCGTATCGCCCATCTCCTGGAGGTACTCCCGATCGACCAAGATGCCCCGGGTCTCCATCCGGGCCAGGACCGGCACGAGCGGCATCTCGATCTCGTCAAAGAGGCCCCGCTCACCGCGGGCGTCCAGCTCGGCACCCAACACGTCGACCAACTTGAGCACCACGGCCACGCGGCGCGCAGCGAGCTCGAGATCCGGGCCTCTGCCGAAATCCAACGTGCCCTGAGCGCCGCCGTCTTCGCCCTCGGCGTCGGCGCTGACCAGCTCGACGCCCAGGCGCCGCGATGCGATCTCTTCCAAGTCATAGGCTCTCGTCGCTGGGTCGATCACATACGCCGCGATGGCCGGATCGAACAGCGGGCGGACCTCGACACTGTGCGCGGCCAGCGCCCGGACCACGTCCTTCGACTGGTCAGCGGCCACTGCGTGATCCGTTTTGAGAACCTGGGCGAGAAGCTCGATCGAGCCCTCCGGCACAAAGACGGCTCGATTCGGATCGGCGGCCGCGACGACTCCGGCCAGTGTTCCTGCATCCCACACCGCGTCGATCGCGAGCAGCGGAGCCGTCCGCAAGCCTTCGAGCGCATCCGGGCCGGTGGCGGTGACAACCTCGACGTCGATCACTTCGACCTCCCGAGCGCTGACCCCGCCCTCGAGTTCGGTGAGCCGCTGCCACAGGCTGTGGAATTCGAGACTGTCGAAAAGTGTCTTGGTGGCCTCGCGGTCGGGAACCGTCCGTCGCAGACCGTCCACTGCAACCTCGATCTCCAGATCATCCACCAGCCGCATCAGCCGCCGGTTGAGCAACACCTGCTCGCGGCTGGCAGCAAGATTCTCACGCAGCTTGGGAGTCATGTCCTCGAGGTGCTCGTAGATTCCTTCGAGGGATCCGTGCTCGCGGATCAGCTTCGACGCAGTCTTCTCTCCGACTCCCGGGACGCCGGGCAGGTTGTCCGAGTTGTCTCCCCGTAACGCGGCGTACTCGACGTACTGGTCAGGGCGTATCCCGTACCTGTCCTCAACCCACTTGGCGTCCGCCAGGACCGTGTCGCTGATCCCTCGCCGGGTGTAGACGACTCCTACGTGGTCGGTGATCAGCTGGAACGCGTCGCGATCGCCCGTGACGATGAGGACATCCCATCCGGCGGCCACCGCATCGCGGGCCAGGGTGGCGATTATGTCGTCGGCCTCATACCCAGGAATCTCGAACTGGGGAGTTCCGAACACGTCCAGCACCTCGCGGATCAGCGGCAGTTGTACCTTGAAGAGGTCGGGTGCCGATTCACGTTGCGCCTTGTAGTCGGCGTACTCGTCGGTGCGGAAGGTCGCCCGGCCTGCGTCCCACGCGACCGCCAGGCCGTCAGGGGCGTGATCGCCGAGGAGCTTGATCAGCATCGACGTGAAGCCGTAGGCCGAGTTGGTGACCTGACCCGATTTGGTGGCCAGGTCCGCGGGGAGGGCAAAGAATGCGCGGTAGGCCAGGCTGTGACCGTCGAGCAGGGCGAGAGTCGGCATCGGAGCCGATCATAGGGGCCGCGGGCCGACACTCCGGTCGACAACATCAACTGCTTTTGGCAGTCCACCCAGCCACACCGGCCGTTGTCCCTCTGGCCTGTCTAGGGTGAGCGCATCGGTTTAGGGGAGGGATTCGATGAAGAAGCGGTTGATCGCGCTGCTGGCGAGTGTGATGGTGATGGTGATGGCGCCGGCCGCCAGCGCCGACAGTTCCGGCGGGACGTACCTAGCTCTCGGCGATTCGGTGGCCGCCGGCACGCAGCAGCCAGCACCGTTCACGGCCAACGGCTACACCAACGAACTGTTCGATGATCTGCAGGACGAATTCGGTTTCGACAATTTTGTGAATCTGGCCTGTCCGGGCGACGACACCGTCGAGATGCGGTTTGGTGCGGGGCCCGCGGGCAACTCACTTTGTTACGGGCCGGCCCCGGTATTGCCGCCTGGTGGCACATCACAGCTCGACGCGGCGGTGGCCTACCTGTTGGCGAACCCGGGTGAGGTCGAGCTGATCACGATCGCGATCGGTGCCAACGACCTCCTCGCCTGCGATCCCGCCGATCCCAGCCTGCCGGCCTGCGTCGCCGCGCAGCTGGGCCAGATCGGTGCCAACCTGCCCGTGATAGTCGGTACCCTGCAAGCGGTGGCTCCGGGCGTGCCGATCGTGGCGATGAACTACTACAACCCCAACCTTGCGTTCTGGATCACCGGGCCTGCCGGTCAGGCGCTGGCCACGCAATCACTTGCGATCACGTCCGTCTTCAACGACACCTTGGGCACGGTATATGCGGCGTTCGGCGTACCGGTCGTCGACGTCGCGACCACCTTCAAGACGTTCAAGACGGACGGCGGCGACCCGCCGGCCAACGTTCGGGCAGTGTGCCGGTGGACGCGAATGTGCGAAAAGTCAGGCTCGAGCTACGTGTTGAGCGACTGGGACCCGGCGCCGGGTCCCCAACCTGACATCCACCCATCCGACAAAGGCTATAAGAAGATCGCCGGCGCCCACGCTGATCTGATCGAGGCACTCGGCCTGGTTTGACACGGATTCCGGGCGGGCCGGGAGGACCCGGCTCGCCCGGGTGAACTGACGGCAACTCACGAGGGGTCACCCCTCCAGCTCCGTGGGAAACCGGGGCGCGACGAGAAGCTCGAACACCGGTCGGACGCGACATAGGTCCGTATGAGGCGAGCAGCCTGACTCGTTGGATTCAGGTCTAATCCAGCCGGGCCAGCAACCGGCGGCGCTTCTCCTCCAGTTTCCGCTCCGACGCGTCGAGACGTCGCAGATGGCGTTCGAACCTGGCGACATCCGCCGCGGTTTCGTGGGCCTCCGCCCGGTCGGCCGCATTGCCGCCGGCCGCATCCCGCTGGGCGTCATCGTTGATGTGACGGTGCATGGTCAGCTCGGCTTCGACCTGCTGCCGCTCGGCCCGGAGCGCAACCAGCTGATCATTCAGCGCGAATAGCTTCTTCTCGTGTCGGCGCATCGCCACCGGTACGAACGATACCGTGAACGGCGCGCCGAATCTCGCGGAAACGGCGGTCTCGGCCACGGACATCCGCACTACACTCCACTCACGCACCATGCCATGCCGGGATGGCGGAATTGGTAGACGCGCCGGACTCAAAATCCGGTGTCCTTTGGACGTGCGGGTTCGAGTCCCGCTCCCGGTACCTGCCCTTCTCGTTCGGCGTCGTTCGGCGCCGTTCGGCCTGCGGCCTCACCCACGGAAATCTCTCACCGCACGGCGAGAAACTCCCCCACCGCCCAATCACCACACCACACCTCACCACACACCGCCATTCGGCCCACGGCCTCACCCACGGAGATCTCTCACCGCACGGCGAGAAATCTTGCACCCGGATTTCACGCGCCGACGCTCGGGCGGGCTTCGCCGGGCCGGTCGTCTGTGAAGGCCAGCGCTCCAGTGTCAACTGCGTCGAAGAAGTCGGCGCCCGCCCGGTAACCGGCCTCGAACAGCTCGAGCGCCTTGGCACGGGTGATGCCGAAATCCAGGGAGTCGTGATCCATCGGCACGTGCACGACGCGGCGCAGGCCGGAGCACAGGTTCGGAAGGGTCTCACGTGCCCCCATTCCCGCCGAGATCACCGCTGCCGCCAGAGAAAGCGGGCCCCGAATCTGGTGTTGAATCGCCGGCTCCCGGATCGATACGAGCCGGAAACCCACGACCGGCAGACCCGCTTCGAAGTCGGCTAGCTGCACCGGGAATCTGGCTGCCAGCGCTCCATCGGCCACCTGGACGATTCGCCCGTCCGGCTGCCGCAGCGGGACCGTCCGGAAGGCAAAGGGCACCGCGGCCGACATCTGGACCGAGCGAGCGACCGAGAACGAGCCGGCATCGATCCCGTACCCGGGCAGATCATCGGGCAGCACCATGGCCTTGGTGTTCGTGAGGTCGGTGGCCACGACCCGCAACCCACGCCGAGGCAGGTCGTCGAAGATGTGAACGCCTTTGGCGGCCAGCAGTCGGGCCCAGGTTTGCTCGAGCCGGCGTCCCCGGTAGATCCCGTTCCAGCGCAACATGGCAAAGTGAGGGCCGATGCGCGGAATCCGGCTCAACAGCGGTGGGTCGAGCAGGTGCTCCCAGCGGACCTCACCTACGATCGCCCGCAGCTCGGAGCCTGTGTATCCGGCGGCGATCAACGAGCCGACCAGTGCCCCCGCCGACGTCCCGATCACTCGCTGAAAGCGCCGGCCTCGGTCGAGCGCCGCAGCCGCAGCTCCGGCGAGCCCGAGACCCTTGATGCCCCCACCCTCGAACACCCCGACGATGGCGAGGCCAGCCTGAACCGTAGATTCGTGCGTCATCGCACCTCCTGACCGGTACAACCTCCGGCCGGAACACCGACATTCCCGGCCGACTAAACGGCGCCCGGCGGTAGCCTCACCAAGCGGGACCGGGGGTGGTTTCTGGATCGATTGCTCACACTGGTCGTCGGCTTGGCACTCGTCGCGACCGCCTGTACGACCGGCGGGAGCGAGTCGGCGGGTGCTCTGGCCACCGCGCCGGGCGCGGTCGAGGGTTCGGCACCTGCGACGGGCGGCGCGCCCAATGCCGGTGAGGCGCCATTGGGCGCAGGCGATTCCACCGCGACGCCGGGGAGCGCAGCGTCCACTTGTGCCGGCCGGCCGTCGGGCCAGCCGGTGCCCTGGGAGACCCAGGAAGTGGCGGAAGCCCAACGTCTGATCGACGGACCGATCACAGTTGATGCAGTCGTCTACCCGCGGCCCGATTACGAAGGCCGGCCCTGGTCGCAGTGGGGCCAAGGCATCGTCCTCGATGACGGGCGTTTCCTCTCCGCGATGGGCGACCATCGCGGTGTCGATGGCAATTCCTACCTGTTCGAATACGACCCGGCAGCCGAGAAGCTCACCCGGATCGCAGACGCCATCTCCTTGGCCGGCCACGAGCCGGGGGCATGGGGGTACGGCAAGATCCACGCTCAGATGGTTCCCGGTCCGTGTGGGGAGGTGCTCGTCACGACCTACTGGGGCTCCCGTCGCAACCTGGAATTCACCGACTCCTACCAGGGTGACCTCCTGTTCCGGCTCGATCCCGAGGCCCGGACCGTCGAAAACCTGGGCGTCTTCTTCGAACGCCACGGGGTGCCGTCGCTGGCCGGGGTGCCCGGTCTGGGCCTTCTCTACGGCGAGGCCGTCGACCCACTGGCACCTCCCGGGACGGGAGGCTCCGGCAGCTTCGTGGTGCGGGACGCCGGTTCGGGCACGCTGGTGTTTGTGGACGACAACCCCGACCACGCCGGATTTCGCTCCATCGCAGTGGCCGGCGACGGCCGAGCCTTCTACTCGCTCCGCGACGGAGGCCTTGCGATGTACGATCCGCTGGCCAACGCCAGCGCACCTTTTCCGGCCTCCCTGCCCGGCGAGGTGCTGCGGGCGGCTACGCCACCAACTGAATCGGGCTCGATTCTCGGCGTGACGGACAAGCCGGCCGTCTTCTTCGAACTCGACCCCGCGGGAACCGTGCGCACCATCAGCGACGCCGCCGGTTACACAACTTCGATTGCCCGCAGCCCGGACGCATCGACCATCTACTACGTGCCGGACGCGCACGGCGGATCGTGGCAGCAGGGAACGCCGCTCATCGCAGTGGATGTCGCCTCAGGCGAGCAAACCAGATTGCTCGAGTTGAATCCGGCGGCGGAGGCGAAACTGGGGCTGCGGCTCGGAGGCACGTACTCTGTCACGATCGATGACAGCGGCCGGACGCTCTACCTCGGCATGAACGCAGGACCGACCAGCGGGCAACGAGACGCGTTCGGCGAGGTAGTGCTGCTGGTGGTCTCGCTGCCGTGAAGCGCGCGCCGGCGGCGCTGGTCGCGGTGCTCTTCGCAGCCGCCGCCTGCTCGATGAATCCCGACCCACCTGCGGCGGGGCCCGAGGAGATCGAGCCGGTCGCCACAACAGTCCCGGCGTCGACTGCTGCCACCGCCCCGGCCATAGCCGCGACCAGCGCCGCCGGCTGCTGGAAGGCCGCGCCGGCGGCGGGCGCAGGAGTACCAGCCTGGGAGGACGCCACGGCCGAGTTCGGTCTGATCGAGCCGCTGACCGGTATGCACGCTCACGCCGCCGCCTGGGGAGATGTTTCCGGGGACGGCTTCCAGGATCTGATGGTCGGGACCTTTGCCGACCGCCGCGCCGAGGTCTATGCGGTGCGAGGGGCTGCCGGACCTGCACCGGACCGGGTGTTGGCACGGTCCGGCGACGAGTACAGTCTCGACCCGTCTTTTCCATCGACATTCGGGCGGACGAGTGGCGCCGCGTTCGCCGACCTCGACGGGGACGGCGATGACGACTTGGTTGTCTCCCGTAACGGCGCCTCGGCCGCGTCGTCGATTTACGAAAACGTCGAGGGATCGCTCACAGAGAGACCGGACGCGGGCCTCGCAGTCGAACTCGGCGGAAGATCAGTCGGGGTTCTGCATGTCGACGGCGACGAACTGCTCGATCTGATCATCGTGGAGGATCGGTTCACGGGCAGCAACAGCCGCCTCTACCGCAACCTCGGGGGCCTGCGATTCTCAGATTCCGGACCAGATCTCGGCTGGCCGCAGGGCGTGCACGGACTGGGGATCAGCACCGGCGACCTCAACGGGGACGGATACACCGACGTGTTCGTTTCGGGCTCGAATCGCATGTTCGTGGGAACCGGCTCCGGTCTGCGCGAGGTGGACGCCCAGGTCACCGCTTGGGAGCCGGTCGGCGCAGAGGACGACGTGGCGGGTTCGGCCATGGGCGACGTCGACCGGGACGGAAAGCTCGACCTCGTTGTGGGCCAGCACTTCAATTCAACGCTCGGCCGGGGCGGTCCCCAGCCCGTGCGGCTGTTCCTCAATCGCACCGATGATGTCGGTGGCGACCCGGTCCTGGAAGAAGTGACAGGTCCCGCGGGCCTGACGCCCCTCCCCACCAAGGCTCCCCATGTGGAGCTGGCCGACATCAACAACGACGGCTGGCTGGATGTCGTTACCAGTGCCTCGGCAGGCAACGGCACCGTCCCCGCGGTGTTCATCAGTGAGGGCCTGATCGATGGCGTCCCGCATTTCTCGACTCCGGACGGCCTGGGGAGCCCCCAATATTGGGTGACGGCACCAACCGCCGATGTGGACCGGGATGGCCGCCTCGACGTCCTGGCGGTCGAGTGGGAGCCCGCGTTGCCGAGCATCTTGTTCTCCAACAAGTCGGACAGCGGAAACTGGCTCGAGGTCTCGTTCGACGTCGCCGACGGCGGCGGACCGGGGACCAGGGTGGCTGTCTATGCTGCCGGGTCGGCCGGTGATCCGACCGCCCTGCTCGGGTTCGGGGAGATCGTGGCGTCCCAGGGGTACGCGGCCGGCGCCGTTGACGCTGCCCATTTCGGATTGGGCGATGTGACCGAAGTCGATCTCGTGGCCCATGCACCCGGCCGGGCCGACCCGCTGCTCGTGCCCACAGTGGCCGTCAACCAACACGTCAGGTTGCCGGATGGGTGCGGCTGAAGCTACCGGAAGCAGCAGCCTCGACTAGTCGACTCCCAGCTCCCGAGCGACCCGGTCGACGTGGCCCTTGGCGCGCACGTTGTGCCACGCGTGAGAGATTGTGCCGCCTTCGACGACAAAGGTGGAACGGATCAGGCCTTCGTACTCTCTCCCGTAGTTCTGCTTCATGCCCCAAGCGCCAAGCCGATCGGCCAGGTCGTGATCCGGATCGGACAGCAGCGGAAACGGCAGCCCTTCCTTTGCGCGGAACTTGGCGTTCGTCTCCGGCGGATCGGGGCTCACCCCAAAGATGCGGTAGCCCGCGTCGAGGAAGCGCTGATGGCGGTCCCGGAACGCACACGCCTCCACTGTGCACCCGGGCGTCATGGCCTTTGGGTAGAAGAACAGAATCGATTTGCCCGGCGCGACCTCGTGCGAACTGACGGTGTTGCCGGAGTCATCCGTCAGGCTGAATTCGGGGAGGGCCGTTCCAACGTCTCCTGCCATGATCGCTCCCTCGCAACAAAGAAGAACAGACCGACCAGAGCATAGGTGGGCACGAAGCTCACCAGGACCGACGGAAGCTCGGACCCGAGAACGACCGGTCCCCAAAAAGCCAGCGCTCCCACCGCCGCCAGAAAGCCGATCCGTTCCGGGGGGCGGCGCCAATTGATACGGCATGACACGATCACGAGCGCCGGCAACGCCAGCACCAGGTAGTTGATCCACGACAGGGGAGAGATGAGGAGGGCGGCAGTCGTCCCGAGAATCCACAAGGTGTCTGGATCGCGAGGCCGCGCGAGGTAACGCGGCACCAGCACGAGCACGGCCAGGGCGACCAGCAGCCAGCCAAACCACACGCCGACGAGGGCGGTCCCGAAGGATACGAGCGAGTAGTTACCGAGGCTGCCATACCAGCGCCGCGACCGCGAGATGACATCCGTCAGGAACGTGCCGGTGTTGTCCAGGCCAAGGATCAGCATGCCCGCGGCCAGTGCACCCGCGGCAATCGCGAAGCCGAGCAGACCGGCCCGCAGGTTGCGGCGGGTCAGGCCCAGCAACCACATTCCGGGGAAGAGCTTCAGGCCCGTTGCCAGACCGAACGCAACCGCGGCCCCCGCATCCCGCCGCCGCCGCAGCGCGAGCCATCCTGCCACGCCGAGAACCAGCAAGAGGGTCTCCATGTGGTTGCGGGTAAAGAGGAAGCGAGCCGGGTTCGTCAGGAGAGAAACCGCGCCGATCGCGGTCGCCCACGGTGCGGCATACCCGACCTCACGCGCGACGGCGTACATTGACCCGAACAGCAACAGGATCGAGACGGCCGACCACACCAGCCAGGCCGTCCGGTATGACAGCAGGCTGAACGGCGCGAACAAGGCGATCGTCGACGGGGGGTCCGCCGGGTAGGTGTCGTACGCCGGTATGGAGAATGTCTGCTCTATCTCACGGGTGAGCGGGTCGTACACGGCCCTGCCCTCCAGCAGCCGTTCACCGCCGAAGTAGTAGTTGGGGAAGTCGGCAGCATCTTCAGCCGTATCGGGCTGGAGCACCCGCGGTGTGGTGTTGCCGTACCAGATCGAGAAAACGAGCACCGCCGCCGCGGCCACAGCGAACGGGAGCGCCCGGTTCATGGTTCAGCGGAGAGCTGCTGCGATTTCTTCTACGGCGCCGCCTACCGCCCGGGCGGCGGCGTCGGTGGATGATGCCTCGAGCACCCGCCGTACCAGCGCCGAACCCACGATCACCCCGTCCGCCAGCTCTCGCAGCGCAGCCGCCTGCGTCGGCGTGCTGATACCGACGCCCATCACCAACGGCACATCGGTAGCCGCCCGTACCCGTCGGGCCAGCGCGGCCGGCCGGGCCGACTGCGCCTCCCGCTCCCCGGTCACCCCCATCTCGGCCACGCCATAGATGAACACCGGCTCCGCGTCGGCGATCTGCGCCAGGCGGGCGTCACCGGTCGTCGGCGCCGCGAACAACACCATCCCGAGACCGGCCGCCTGCAGCGCGTCCTTGACGTCGGCCGACTCCTCCAACGGCAGATCGGGGATGATCACCCCGCTCACGCCGGCGTCGGCCGCGCGCGCGGCGAACGCTTTGGGGCCCAGTTGGAACACCGGGTTGACATAGGACATCACGAGCACCGGCCGCTCGGTCCGTCTGTGAACGGCCGCGGCCACCTCGAAGCCGCTTTCGAGCGTCATGCCTCGAGCCAGCGCCCGGGCACTCCCTTCCTGAATGGTGGGACCGTCCATCAACGGATCGGAGTACGGGATCCCCACCTCGAACGCGTCAGCACCCGCCTCGGACATCGCGACGAATACATCGATCGAGTGGGCCGGGTCCGGCAAACCGGCAGTCATGAACGGCAGGAATGCCGTGCGCCCCTCGGCACGCACCGCGCGGAAAAGGTCGGTGAGCCGCTCAGCCGTCATCCGATCTTGGCCGCGATCGTCTCGACATCTTTGTCGCCCCGGCCCGAGAGATTGACCAACACGACTTTGCCCTGCAGCTTCGGTGCCTCCCGTTGCACCCATGCAATGGCGTGCGCCGACTCCAATGCAGGGATGATGCCTTCGGTGCTGGCCAGCAGCTCGACTCCCTCCAGCGCCTCGTCGTCGGTGACCGACTCGTACCTGGCCAGCCCCATCTCGTGGAAGTAGGCGTGCTCCGGACCGACTCCTGGATAATCAAGGCCGGCCGAGATCGAGTGGGCCTCCTGTACCTGACCCTCGGCGTCCTGCAGCAGATAGGTTCGGGCGCCGTGCAAGACGCCGGGCGAACCGGCCCCAATCGACGCTCCGTGCTTGCCGCTTGCGATCCCGTAACCGGCCGCCTCCACCCCGACCAGCTCGACGTCCGGGACGCCGGCGAAGGGGTAGAACATGCCGATCGCGTTGGAGCCTCCCCCGACACAAGCGACGACCACATCTGGCAAATCGTCTCCCAGCTGGGCCAGGCTCTCCTCGCCGATGCATTTCTGGAACTCGCGCACCATCCACGGGAACGGATGGGGCCCAACGGCCGAACCGATGATGTAATGCGTGTCTTCGACAGTTCTCACCCAGACCCGCATGGCTTCGTTGACCGCATCTTTCAGCGTGCCGGCCCCGGCTGCTACCGGGACGACCTCTGTCCCCAGCAGCTTCATGCGGTAGACGTTCAGTCGCTGGCGCTCAATGTCTTTTTCGCCCATGTAGACCGAGCATTCGAGCCCGAGATATGCCGCGGCGGTGGCGGCCGCGACTCCGTGCTGGCCGGCTCCGGTCTCGGCTATCAGCCGGGGCTTGCCCATACGACGGGCGAGCAAACCCTGGCCGAGCGCGTTGTTGATCTTGTGGGCGCCGGTGTGAGCGAGGTCCTCCCGTTTCAGCAACACCGACACTCCGAGCTGGGACGACAACCTGTGTGCCGGATGCAGCGGCGTGGGCCGCCCTACATAGGAGTGCAGCAGCGACTCAAACTCGTCTACGAACGCACGGTCCGACCAGGCGTCGCGGAACGCTTCGGTGAGCTCATCGAGCGCCGGCATGAGGGTTTCGGGAGCGAACCGGCCGCCGTAGTCGCCGAATCGGCCTCTCACGTCTGGTTGCAGGAGTTTCATGCTTGTTTTGCTTCTTTCACGAAGGCTTGGATCAGGCGTACGTCTTTGACGCCCGGCGACGACTCTAGGCCCGATGACGCGTCCACTCCCCATGGCCGCACGCTGGATACCGCCCGTCCAATGTTGTCCGCGTGGAGGCCGCCCGCCAGCACGAACCGTCGGTCAACGTTTGCAAGGCTCCCCCAGTCGAAGCTCTCGCCGGTGCCGCCGAGGCGGCCGCCGGACCGCTGATCGATCAGCGGCATCTCCGTTTCTGGAATGCCGTCCAATGAAGGGAGCTCGCCGGCCGCGACCGGTCGCAGCACGAGCAAGCCGGCGGCTGACGCGGCTGCGGCGGCTTCGGTGGCGTGATTCCCGTACGGTTGCACCCCCTGCGCTCCCAGCTGCTCCGCCAGCTCGACGAGGTCCCGCGGGGGAAGGTCCAGCGTCAGAATCACCGGCATCGCAGTCGTCTGGGCGATCAGGCGACCCGCGGTGGCCATGGGGATGAATCGGGGCGATGCCTCGACCAGCACAAATCCCACGGCATCGGCCCCAGCAGCTTGAGCGGCGGCCACGTGATCGGCGCCGGTCAGGCCGCACACCTTGACCCAGGTCACGTCACGCTCCCCGCAAGTGCCCGGATGGCGCGAGCCGGATCGCCGGAGGTCACGAGGCTTTCGCCTACCAGGATGGCGTCGTATCCGGCCGCCTCCATCCGCCGCGCATCGTCACGGGTGAATATGCCGCTTTCAGCCACTGTGATCGAGGCATCCCGGAGAATCGGTCCGATCTTTTCGGCGGTAGCGAGATCAACGTCAAAGGTGGTCAGGTCCCGGTTGTTGACGCCGACGATGGTGGCGCCGGCGGCGAGCGCGATCTCGGCCTCGGCCTCGTTGTGAACCTCGACAAGCGCGGCGAGTCCGGCCGCGGCCGCCACCTCCAGGAACCGGCGGACCTCCGCGGCACTGAGGGCGGCAACGATCAGGAGCACCGCATCGGCTCCCATCGCCCGCGCCTCCCAGATCTGTAGTTCATCAACGGTGAAATCCTTCCGGAGCACGGGCACCGCAACCGACTCTCGCACTACCGCCAGGTCGGCCGGGCCGCCGTGGAAATATCGTGGCTCGGTGAGGACGGACACAGCGGCGGCGCCTCCCTCCTCGTAGCTGCCGGCGCGGGCCGCCGGGTCGAGGTCGGCATCCAACACACCACGGGAGGGAGAAGCGCGCTTTATCTCTGCGATTATTGCCAGTCCGGGCGCTGCCAGCGCCGCCGCAAAACCTCGGGCAGGCGGCATCGTCGCAGCCGCAGCCATCACCTCGGCTGCGCGGTCATGCAGCCCGGGGAGTCCGGCCCGGACGTCCGAGATGATCTGGTCCAGCATGGTCCGCCAGGATAGAAGCCGTAGGGGCACAGCCGTCATGCGGCCCGGTGGTCACATGTCGCCGGTCACCCGTGCAGCTGTTGTTCAGGTGCACTCTCCGCCTGGCCGCCCGACGGGATATGCACCCGTATGCTGGTGCCGCTCGTTGACGACGTGGCGGAGATGGCGCCGTCGAGGGCGTCGGTCAGCTCCTTGACGATCGACAGACCCAGACCGGAGCCCTCGGGGCGCACCCGGCGGTATTTCCGCGCAACGTAGAACTTGTCGAACACGTGCGGGAGGTCCTCCGGGTCGATGCCCGACCCGCTGTCGGCCACCTCAATCAGGACGCCGGTTCCGTTTCGGGCCACCACCAGGGATGCAGTTCCTGCTTCCGGTGTATAGCGCAGGGCGTTCTCGAGCAGGTTGGCCGTGATTTGTTCGACCCGATCGGCATCGGTTGTGATCACCGCCGGCTCGATGTCGACCACCAGGTTGACCCGAGCGGCGTCTGCTCGGTGCCGGAAACCGTCCGCCAGCTCCGACAGGTGAGCCCCCACGTCCACCTGTTCGTAGTTGAGCGTGAACTCTCGCGCTTCCAGGCGGGCGAGCAACATGAGGTCCTCAACCAGGCGACGGAGCCGGCCCGTTTCGGCCGACAGGACTGTGGCGATCCGGGTGGTCTCGTCCGGATCGAGGGCGCCCTCCTCCAGCATCTCCGCGTAGCCGGCGATGGTCGTGAGCGGCGTCCGCACGTCGTGGCCGACGCTCATGAGAAACGTGCGCTCTCGCTCTTGCGCCTCCTGGAGCTGGTCGGCCGTGTCATTGAAGATCTTCGCCACTGCGGCTATCTCGTCGTCACCGTCGACTGAGGCTCGAGCGGCTAGCTCGCCGGCCGCCAGCGAGCGGGCGGCGGCGGCCAGGCTGTCGAGACCTCGCGATACGCGACGGCTCAGCACCCGGGCGGCGACGGCAGAGAGGCCGATGGAAAGGGCCAGCACCGCCACCATGCCTCGCACGATGGCCCCGAAGTCCAGCAGCGCAGACTCACGGGCGACCACCACTACCAGCCGGGGGCCGGTCTCGGTTGCGGCCCGGTCGATCGGCAGTGCATACACGAGGACCGGCCGGCCGTCTTCCGACTCGATCCGGCGAAACTGGTCTTCACCGGCCGCAATCAGGTCGGTGTTGAATCCGAACGGATCGCGCTGGCGCTCGCTCAACAGCACCAGCTCGCCCGCCGGGGTGACCACCGCCAGATCGAAAAATTCGGTACCCAACAGACGGCGGGACGTGCCAATCAAAGTTTGGACGCGACGGCGGGCCTCCGCCGCCTCGGCGGTGTCACGGCCGGAAAGCAACGCTGCTAGCAGCCGCCCACCTTGTTCGGTCTCCTGGAGCTCGTCGACCAAAAGGCTGCGTGCCGCAACTGCCTGGCGGCGCATCTCGGTCCGGGTCTGTTGCGACACGATCGCCTGACCGATGATCGTCACCAGGATCCCAGTCAACAGCAGCGCGATGGTGGCAACCCCGAGCGTGCTCCAGAAGATCCGGCGCCGCACGATTCACCCTTCGAGGCGATAGCCGACGCCCCACACGGTCTCGATCGGTATGCCCTCGACCTTCTTGCGCAGCTGCCGGATGTGGACGTCGACGGTGCGGGTCTCGCCGAAGTAGTCGTAGCCCCATACGGCCTGCAAGATCTGATTGCGGGACAATGCCAGCCCCCGGTTTTCGGCGAGGTACCACAGCAGGTCGAACTCCCTGGCGGTGGGCCGGACCAGCTGGTCTCCCCAGCGCACCTCACGGCGGGCCCGGTCGATGGTGTACGCCGCGACCTCGACGCTGGCGACCTCAACAGGCTTGTCTTCGGCGCGGCGGAGCACCGAGCGGATACGGGCGACGAGCTCGCGGGGCGAAAAGGGCTTGGTGATGTAGTCGTCGGCACCCAGCTCCAGGCCGACCACCTTGTCGATCTCGGTATCGCGGGCGGTGAGCATGATGACGGGCACATCGGAGGTGCTGCGGATCTTCCGGCACACCTCGACGCCATCCATGTCGGGCAGATTGAGGTCGAGCAGCACGACCCGGGGAGGTGCCTCGCGGATACGGTCGATCCCACCCTGGCCTGTGTAGCTGTGCGCTACCCGAAACCCCTCTCGTTCGAAAACCGAGCGCAGCATCTCGGCAATGCTCTCTTCGTCTTCGATCAGAAGTACCACACCTCGTTCACCCACGGTCATCTCTCCCTTGGCGTTGCGACCAGGATCGACCGGCCCTATCCAGAAAACGTTCGGCGGATGTTCGAGAAGTGTGAAGTTTTCTATTGCCGCACGGGGCGCGAGATAGACCCGCCGGCAAATTGCTCTTGGCGTCGCTACCCGGCAGAAGACTGCCTGTTCACACCAGGGGGAAGTCACGGACGACGGCAGGTGCGTCGCCACCCTCCCAGCTGACGGTGACCTCGTCGCCCGGATCGACCTCCCGCCGGATCAGCGCCATCGCTACCGGAGCCCGAGCCTCCAGCGACTCCCCGACAGACGTGATCGTGCCCACCGCCTTCTCACCCGCCAGGACGCGAGCGCCGACCGGCGGAATGATGTTGGTGCCGATCACTACGCCCCGCAGGTGTCGGTTTACGTGCCCCCGGGTGTCGATGCGGGCGACGAGCTCTTGACCGAGGTAACAGCCCTTGGCGAACGAGACCGCCTCATCGACGATGCCGGCCTCCTGCGGGATGGTCTTCTCATCGATGTCCACGCCGACCGCCGGCTCACCGGCTTCGATCCTGACAGTTGTTGCTGCGATCAGGCCTACAGGAGTGGTTCCCGGGATCGGATCCCCGTGGCCGGCAACGACGACGCGCGGCAGCGTGCCGAGCGGCACCGTCGCCAACAGTACGCCGCTGCTGTCGGTCCATCCGTCGGGTACCGCAAATCCGGCGGCGCCCGCAGTGGAGTGGGCGCCGGCGCCCCAGATCTCAACCACCGTCCGCTCATCGAGCCGGAATTCGGCCTTCACCCGGATCATCCAGCGGGCGAGATCGTCCCGAGTGGCTGCGACCCGCCCGGCCCCGGTCATGATGCCCACCCGATTCTCGCCCCGTAGGACCCAGAAGACATCCGTCAGCTTCCCGCGGGGTTCGAGCAGCAGACTGCGGGCCACTGATCCCGGAAGCATCGCTTCCACGTCCTGGGTGATGATGCCCTGGAGGAAAGAGACTGCATCCGGTCCTTCCAGCCACAAAATCGCGGACGCCCCCGTGACCGTGCCGGTGCCATCGCGGGCAGCAAGGTACTCGGCGGTGGTGTCGCCGTAGCTGGCCGGAAGCTCAGACATCGCGGGCGCCTCGAATTGCCGCCAGGGCCGCGGCCGCCTTGTTCATGGTTTCATCGTATTCGGTTCCCGGTTGGGAATCTGCCACGAGCCCTGCCCCGGCCTGGACCCAGGCCTTGCCGTCCGCGAACACGACCGTCCGCAGACAGATCGCTGTATCGACGTCGCCCGAGAAATCGATGTACCCGGCCGCGCCCGCGTACGGTCCCCGGGCGACGGGCTCCAGCTCGTCGATGATCTCCATCGCCCGAACTTTGGGTGCTCCTGAGACCGTTCCGTGCGGGAACATCGCCCGGAGCACATCGACGGAGCTCCGATCGCCGGCCAGCTTCCCGGACACGCCGGACACGATGTGCATCACGTGGGAATAGCGCTCGATCACCATCAGATCGTCGACATGGACCGTGCCGAACTCGCACACCCTGCCAATGTCGTTACGGGCGAGGTCAATGAGCATGACGTGTTCGGCTCGCTCCTTGGGGTCTGCCAGCAATTCCTCTTCAAGCGCTCGATCTTCGTCGTCGGTCGCCCCCCGGGGGCGGGTGCCGGCGATCGGCCGCGAAAACACGATGCCGTCCCGCACCCGTGTCATCAATTCGGGCGACGCCCCGGCGATCGTTATCTGCGGGTGGCGGATAAAGGTCAGAAACGGGGACGGGTTGATCAGCCGCAACGCTCGGTACGCCCGGAACGGATCACCGAGGTAGGGGGTTTCGAGACGCTGCGACAAAACGACCTGGAAGGCGTCACCCTGCCGGATGTATTCCTTGCAGGTGTCGACGGCGGCTTCGAACTGTGCCCTGGTCATCGTCGACCGAAGGGTGCCCTCGGGAGGATGCGGCGAGGGGCGATCGGTGGGTGCGTAGGGCCAGGGATTCCCGAGACGCTCGACCGACCGGTGCAACTCGGATATCGCTTGGTCGTATTGACCCTCCGGATCCCTACCTACGTAGACGTTGTGCACGAATGTGATGCTCTGGCTGAAGTGGTCGAGCGCGGCCAGGTTGCCCACGAACTGCCACACCATCTCCGGTAGATCGCGATCGTCCGGCGGCATGCACGGCAAGTTTTCGATGTACCGAACACAGTCGTATGCCATGTACCCGACCGCGCCGGTGTGCAAGGGCGGGAGATCTTCGACCGGCGCAGTCTCGAAAGCAGCAAGAACTCCTTCGAGGACCGTCAGCGGGTCACCCGCCGGCAGTGGGACGGCCCGTCCCTCCGCTCGCACGGTCCCCCGACGCGAGACCAGCGTGAACACCGGGTCCCAGCCTACAAACGACCAGCGGGCCCAGCGCTCCCCTCCTTCGAGCGACTCCAGCAAGAAGCCGGGCGCCGAACCGACCAGCTTCTCGAACGCGCTGACCGGGGTTTCGCGATCAGCCAGCATCGTCGTAGCCACCGGGACGACCGAGTAGGTCTGGGCCAGGCGGAGGAACTCTTCTCGGGACGGCGTGATACGCATGACGGGGGCAGCGTACCCCCTCCGACACCGCGGTCGGCCCGATGCGATTCGGGCTAGATCTCGGCGAGTCCGTCGAGTCCGATCCGGATGAAGAACTCGGTGAACCAGCTGGACAGGTCGGTGATGCGGCCGGTGATCATCAGCACGCCGAACCCCGCAAGCAGCAACCCCGACGCGACGTTCACCTGGCGCAAGTATTTGCGGAGGAAAGCCATTGCTCCGAACGCTTTGGTCATGCCTATTCCGGCCAACACGAATGGCACCCCGAGACCGAGCGAATAGAAGAACAGCAAGGTCATCCCCTGCCCGACGGTCTCCTGGGTCGATGCGGCCAGCAGTATGCCGGCCAGGACCGGCCCAATGCACGGTGTCCAACCGAATCCAAACGCCAGCCCCATCAGGGGCGGAGCCCACGGGCCCAGCTGCGAGGGCCGAACCTCGACCCGGCGCTCGCGGCTGAACCAGTTGAGGAGTGGAGAGTTCGACAGAGCCAGGACAACGATCAGCACCCCGAAGCCGACCACCACCCAGCCGGCGATGCGAGTGGCCGCGGTCTGATTGCTCACCAACCAGCGACCGAGGCTGGTCGCGCTGGCTCCGAGCGCCACGAACACCGCCGTGAACCCGGCGACGAACAGCAAGGTTACTCGCAGCATCCGCGCGGTAGAGGCGTTGCCGGCCTGCAAGTCGGCAACGGAATAACCCGACATGAGGCTGAGATAGCCGGGCAGCAACGGCAGCACGCAGGGCGACACGAATGAGATCGCCCCGAATACAAACGCTGTGATGATGCTGACTTCCACGCTGCCTCGGATGCGCTCTGGATCGTTCGGTCGGGACCTGCCGCCGGCGGGTGCCCACCCCCTCAACGGTACGGTCACAGTCTGGCACCCTGAAGTGAATACGCGAGAAACTCGGTATCGATCTGTCGGACTCTCACCAGCGGCCTGGCATCGGCTACCACTAACGTCCGCCCCTGCACACAGCCCCCTGGTGCGGTCAGGCGCTGGAGCCGAGTGCGAGAGGACACATGGCCGGACGGTTGATTCGATTCATGACGCCCGTGAAAGGATTCACGCGCGCCGATCGACGCCTCCTGGTGCTGATGTATGTGACCGGCGTCGTTCAGGGTTACGCCCAGACCCAGGCCGTCAACACGCTGCCCTTCGCGCGCCTCTCGTTCGGCCTCTCCGAAGCCGAGATGAGCGAGATACTCGCTATTGCGAGAGTCGGCGCCCTGCTGGCCATTCTCTTTTCGACGGCAGGCGACCGCTATGGGCGACGCCGGCCGTTCCTCATTGCGTTCCTGCTGTTGTTCACCGCGACGGGCGCGACCGCGTTCGCGTCGGGCGCCACCGTTTACACGGTCCTACAGGGTGCGACCCGGATGGGAGCTGCCGCTGTCGGCACCCTGGCCGTTGTCCTGTTGTCCGAGCAGCTGGGCCCGGAGAACCGAGCGTGGGGCTTGTCGGTCTATGCCGCCGCGGTGAGCTTCGGTTCGGGCATCGGCCTGTTTGCGCTCCCGGTGGCCCGAGCCTCCGATCAATCGTGGCGTTTCCTCTTCGCCGCCAGCTTCATCGGCCTGGCCCTATACCCGCTGCTCAACTCAAAACTCCCCGAAAGCAGGGCTTTCGAGCCACCGGATCGGCGGGTCTCGCCGTTTGCCGTGTTTGCCGGGGCCCAGGCGGGTGCCTTCTGGCTGCTCGCGATCTTTTCGCTGCTGGTTGCGTCGTATTCGGTGATCGTCGTCACCTTCGCCTTGGAGCGCCTCGTCAATGATCTCGGTTGGACCACCACCCAGGCCGCGGCCGTCATGCTGCTGGGCGGAACCGCCGGCGGCATCGGCTTCTTCACAGGGGGCCGGATGGCCGATTCACTAGGGCGTAAAGCGACGATCAACATCTCGCTCGTGTTGGGTTTGATCGGCGGGCTCGGGTTCTACTGGGTCGAGATTCCGTGGGTCGTTGTCATAGCGGTCGCTGTCTCGAGTTTCGGTTCATTCGCCGCAATCCCCGCCATCGGCGCGCAGCGCAATGAGCTGTTCCCGACTGCGGTGCGGGCCAACGCCGTCCAATGGTTGAACTCGGTGGGAGTGGTCGGTTCGATCGCCGGCCTGACAGTGGGCTCGATCACGATCGACCAGTACGGACTGCCGACAACCGTAGCGATGCTCGGAGCCGGCATCGGCATCGCCGTCATGATCATGGGCGCTGTGCCAGAGACGCTCGGCAGCCAGCTCACCCCCCGCAGCCCGGCCCGTTGACCTCAGGCGAGCCCCCGCCGGTACGCAACACCCATCGGCACCGCCCGCGCCCCCATCAAGAAGACGATCGCCCACCACACGGCGACGATCGAATCCGCCAGCAGCAAGAGGATGATCGTGCCGGCCGCCGCCCCGACCATTGACACGGCGAGAAACCGGAACCGGCCGGCACCGATGAAGATGCCGTCCCACACGAATACCAGGGCGTTCAGCGGTTGCATCAGCGCGACAAAAGGCATGAGCCCGGCAACGACCGCCACCACTTCTGCCTGATCGGTGAACCATCCGGGCAGGGCATCTCGCAGCAACCAGAAGGCGACACCGAGCGCGATTCCCCAAACCAGGCCCCATTGCAAAATGCGGTTCGACGCATCCCTGGCTCCGCCTTCGTCGTCCTCGCCGAGTGACTTTCCGATGATCGCTTGCGCCGCGATCGCCAGGGCATCTACGACCAACGCCAAAAAAATCCACACCTGCGACGCCACCTGATGTGCCGCGACTGCCGTGGGACTGATGCGGGCGGCCGTGGCCGTGGCGACGGTGAACGTCGTCACCAATGCCAGGGTGCGCAAGGTGAGGGCGGAACCGGCCGCTAGGAAAGGCCGGAGCTCGGCAACACGTGGGATCCGCCATTCGAGCGGCAGGCCGCTACGCCCCTGCAGCAGAAGCACGAGAACGGTGGCCCCACCCGCCGTCTGCCCGATGGCGCTGGCGAGACCGGCACCACTGAGGCCAAGCCCCGCCGGCCAGATCAGGATCGGGTCGAGCACCAGGTTGATGAGGCTCACGGCCAGGGTGACCATCAGCGGTGTACGGGTGTCTTGCACCCCCCGAAAGATGCCGTGACCCACGGTGAGCAGCAGGACGCCCGGCATACCGAGCGCCCGTAGTCGCAGGTACCCGACGCCCGCCGTGACGACTTCCCCGTCGGCGCCCATCAGGCGCAACAGGGCAGGCGCCGTCGCCTGCAACACCACGATGCCGGCCAGCCCGATACCGGCGGCGACGACCACGGCCTGCACCGCGGTCCGGCCGGCCGCCGGCCGGTCGCCCCGCCCGATGTCGTTGGCAACGAGCGGGGTGGTGGCGTAGGCGAGGAAGTTGAAGACGAAGAATGCAAAACCAAACAGTGCGGTGTTGACGCCAAGCGCTGCGAGTTCGGTAGTACCCAGCCGACCTACGAACGCCGTGTCGGCCAGCGACACCAAAGGCTCGACCGCCAGTGCACCGAGAGCCGGCAGCGCCAGCGTCAGGATGCGCCGGTCGAGATCGCGCCGGGAGGCCCGTGCAGTCACGTCGGGAGAGTTTGGCACGAACCTAGGGGCTCCTGCTCACTGCTGCAGTGGTGGTTGCCCGCCGGTCCGGAGACCGACGCAGGACCCGTCCGGGGGCAGCGACATTGCATTACCCTCGCTCGGCGATGGGCGTTGGAGAGCAGCGAGCGGACGGGGGGACCCCGAGCGCAGCCGAGCGCGGTCACGCTCGCCGGGTCGTCAACCGGTTGGCCAAGCGGTACCCCCAGATCCACACGGCACTGGAGTACTGCAATCCGTTCGAGTTGCTGGTTTCCACCGTGATCTCTGCTCAGACCACCGATGAGAACGTCAACCGGGTCACGCCCGAGTTGTTCCGGCGCTGGCCCACTGCGGCCGATCTGGCCGACGCCAACCCAGAGGAGGTCGAGGAGGTGATCTTCTCGACCGGGTTCTACCGGCAGAAAACGAAGTCGATCATCGCCCTCTCCCAGGACCTGGTGGACAAGTTCGACGGGATCGTGCCGGCGACGATCGGCGAGCTCGTGACACTGAGAGGCGTGGGACGCAAAACGGCTTCGGTGGTGCTGGCCGAAGCGTTTGGACAACCGGCGATTGCGGTTGACACGCACGTCAAACGAGTTGCCAGCCGGCTCGGTCTCACAACCGAGTCCGATCCGGTCAAGATCGAGCAGGATCTCAAGGCTCTCGTCCCAAGGGATGAATGGAGCCAGCTGTCCATGCGCATCATCCAATACGGCCGCGACGTGTGCGACGCTCGCAAGCCTCGATGTTGGGAGTGCGACCTGCGCCGAATCTGCCCCTTCGAGCCCAAAACTCCCCGACCCGATTGAGCCCGCGCCACACGGGGCGCCGTGCCATTCGCGCCGCCGCGCCGATCTATCCTGCCGCCGATGGACCTTCACCAGAAGATCCGGGACGAGGCCACAGTGGTCGGCGACATCGTCCTGGTCGACCACTTTCTCAATCACCGGGTTGACCCAGCGGTCATGGGCGAGGTCGGCCGGCGGATCACCAAGATCGCAGCGCCGCTCGACGCCGGCGTCATCTTGACCGCAGAAGCCAGCGGGATCCCGCCTGCTATGGCATTCTCGCTCGAATCCGGGCTGCCGATGGTCTATGCGAAGAAGTACGTCACGCCCGGAGAGAGAGTCAGCTACTGGCGGGAGGTGAGCTCGGCCACCAAAGGATTCGAGTACCGGATAGAGGTGCGTGACCACATCTTCTCCGGAGGCCGAGTGCTGATCGTGGACGACTTCCTGCACAGGGGCCGCACCGCAGTGGCGCTCGGCGAGATCGTCGAGGAAGCGGGGGGAACAGTGGCCGGCTTCGTATTCGTGATCGAGAAGGCGTTCGCGGGCGGGCGAGCCGGGCTGGAACAGCGGGGCTGGCCAGTGTGGTCGCTGGTCTCGATCAAGAGCCTGGTCGGCGGGGAAGTCGCCTACCAATGACCGTCGACATGACGGACGTTGTCGAAGCCCTGCGCGCGCACACCAACAACGGGTGCTTCGCCTGCGGTCTGGACAATCCGATCGGGCTCCACGTCGATGGGTTCAAACGGGAGGGCGACGAGATCACCGCGTCGTTCGCCGCCCGACCCGGGTATCAGGGAATCGTCGGGTCGCTCCACGGCGGCATCGCGGCCACGGCCCTCGACGAGATCTTGGTGTGGGCGGGGATCCTCCTCGAGGGTGTTTTGACCGTGACCGGCACCATGGACTTGCGCTACCGCACACCGCTGGGGAATGCCGGCACCTATCGGCTACGGGGACGGGTCGATGAGCGAACCGGCCGCCGGCTGCGGCTCAGCGGCGAAGTCGAGCTGGCGGGCCAACCGGCGGTGACAGCCCGGGGCCTCTACCTGGTGTCGACGACGGTAGATGAGATCCTGGCCGGGCATGCTGCGAGCTGACAGACGCTGCCCGTCACCGCCGCTCAAAGAATAGATTCCAGATTGTGAGCCGGTGATTGCCTGACTCGAGGCGGCGGATCGCCCGCATCGTGATCCGAACCGCCGCCACCAGCGCGAACATCGACACGATGAGAATCACCGCCAGCTCCGGCCCTGCGGTGTAGGTGGTCTTGCAGTTACTCAGCCCGGTCGGGCACAGACCGCGGCCGGAACCCCCGGCGGTGAGGTCCAGCAAGAGGAATAGCGGGATCGCCGCTACAAACAGAATCGCCAGCAGCAGCGCCGCCACGATGACGCGCAACCAGAACACGGTCATGATCGCAATGAGCATACTGCGCCTCCGGCGTCGACATTCATCTTCGGCACCGGCGGCCCGGGTAACGGAATCACCCGGCGGCCGGACGGGAACATTGCGGGAGGGTCAACAAGGCGCGGAGGCCGGTTGCGGCGGCGCTATCGTCCCGCTGGCTGGACCAACGACGGGGGCTGTGCCGCTGTGACGCACGACCATCAAAGCCGCTACTTCCGTGAGGAGTTCACTCCTGACGAACGAGCGATTCTGTCACGCTTTTTCACCAACGTCGACGGACCCGTCTTCGCTCTGATCAACATGCCGGAGGTGGTGAAGGGGGCTTTGTTTGCCCGCTACTCGCGTTCGCCCAAGTCGGTCCGGCGATTGTTCCTCGACGAGTTCATCAACGAGCCCGAAGCCGGGATCAATGCCATGGCACTGCAGACCGGTGGCGACCCGCTCGTCAGCCTGCAGCGGGCCGAGGACCTGTACCAACGAGTTTTCTTCGAGTACGGCGACGACTCGGTCGCACAGCTCGGGGGAGTGCACCTGGCGTGCGAGCAAGCTTCCAACATCCTCACCAAGGTGCTCGAGTGGGGTCGGCTCGCCGCCTATTTGGAACAGTCGACCCGCTACATCTTCTACGATCGCAAGCTGGGAACCCGCTACCGGTACCACCTTCCCGCGGAGGTGGTGGGCACAGATCTCGAGGGCCCGGCCACCGAGTTCATGGAGTGGCTGTTCGATACCTACGCCGGTCTGATCGACGGCATGAAGGGCCACTTCGAGAGCCGCTTTCCGCGTCAGGAAAGTGACTCATCAATGGTCTACAACGCCACCATCCGCGCCAAAGCCTGTGACACGATCCGCGGCCTACTTCCGGCGGCGACGACCTCCAACGTCGGCATATACGGCACCGGGCAAGCGTACGAGATGGCGCTCATTCGGATGAACGCTCATCCTCTGCAGGAGGTGCGCGAGTACGCGCAGATGATGCTCACCGAGCTACGCAAGGTCATCCCGTCCTTCTTACGCCGGGTCGACCTTCCCGACAGAGGCGGCGCGTGGAGCGCCTACCTGACCGATACCGCCGGACGCGTCCAGGACCTGGCCGAGCGGCTGGAGGCCGAGCCTGAGCCGCGACCGGAGGTGACGCTGGTCGACTTCGATCCGGACGGTGAGGTGAAACTGGCGGCGGCTGCACTGTACGCGCAAACCGAGCTCCCGGACGATCAACTGCACACGATTGCCCGCCAGATGTCTCCGGCCGACCGGGCGGCGGTCATCGCCGCTTACATTGGCGACCGGCGCAATCGCCGGCACAAGCCGGGCCGGGGCTTTGAGCACACCACCTACCGCTTCGACGTTCTGTCCGACTATGGCAACTTCCGCGACCTTCAGCGCCACCGGATGTTGACGATCGAGTGGCAGCGACTGACGACTCGTCATGGCTACATCACCCCGGACGAGATTCACGAGACGGACACGGCCGGCGTCTGGGACGAGGCGATGGAACGGGCCGCGCAGCTCTACGAGCGTGTCCGCACCGCCTGCGGGCCGGACGTTGCCCAGTACGTAGTGCCGTTCGCCTTCAAGATCCGGTACATGATGGAGATGAATGCCCGGGAGGCGTTTCACCTGATCGAACTCCGTACCCAGCCCGCGGGACATCCCGGATACCGGGCGGTGTGCCAGGAGATGCACCGGCTGATCCGGGACGTGGCGGGCCACCGGGCCGTGGCCGAGGCGATGTCGTTCGTGGACTATTCGAATCCCGACCTCGAACGCCTGGAAGCCGAACGGCGGGCCGAGCAGAAGCGAATGGCGGCGGGACGCGCCCCCGCTCGATGAGACGGGGTGAACAATCAGCGTTTGGTCGACCGGTCACGGTTCAGTATCTGAAATACGGCAACGCGCTGCATTGGCGGCACGAGGCCATCTGGTTGGGGCGGGATGAACACGGCACGTGGCTGGGTGCGCCAGCCGGCTCCATCGTTCAGCGAGGCACGGAGCCGGCCATCCAATGGCCGGCTCCCTACGTGCAGCTGATACCGGATTCCGGCTGGTTCACTCTGATCGGAAACCCGGCTGAGTCGCGCTACCTGCTCTACATCGACATCATCGCCGGCACGCGCTGGACCGAGCCAGACCGAGTCGAGATGATTGACGTCGACCTCGACATCGTGCGCGACGCAGCCGGCGCAGTGCACGTGCTGGACGAAGACGAGTTTGTCGAACATCAACGAGAGTTGGAATATCCCCGGTGGCTGGTCGACCGGGCCCGCACCACGGCAGCAGAGGTAGTGGTTGCCACAGAACTCGGTCAGGAGCCCTTCGGCAACCGGTACCAGACATGGCTCGGCCGCCTGGCCCAGATCGCTCCCGCGGCCGGCTGGCGCCGCGCCGACCTAGCTCCTGACGAGATCCGGCCGGATTGAAGCAGCGCCGCGCCGGGGCGTCCGGCGCGACGCACCGGACTGGGTCGCGTAACCGGCTCCATGCTCGAAAGGGAGCGCTCGGACGGCGCGCCCGGACCGACCTGGATACCATCGCCACCGATGCCCGCCGCTCACCGGTTCATCGAACATCTCGCGCAGGCCGTCCGGTTCAAGACGGTGTCATACGACGACGCTCCGGCCGACCCAGAGGAACTGGCGCGGCTCCACCGCTTCTTCGAACAGACGTACCGGCGCACATGGGAACGCCTCGAGGTGGAGGTTGTGGGTGACAGTTCGCTACTGATCTCGTGGGAGGGCCGCGACCCGCAGCGTCCCGGGCTGCTGTTGCTGGCACACCAGGACGTCGTGCCGGTGGAGCCCGCATCGGAATCAGAGTGGAGCCGGCCGCCGTTCGCCGGTGCTTCGGATGGTACCTACCTCTACGGACGGGGCACCGTGGACGACAAGGGCCCGCTGATTGCGATCCTCGAAGTGGTCGAAGAGCTCCTGGAAGAAGGGTTTCAACCGGCCGCCCGAGTCACCCTCGCCCTCGGAGACGACGAGGAACGATCGGGTGCCGGGGCCGCAGCCATGGCGGATCTGCTGGCCGCCCGCAACCAACGATTCACCTTCGCACTCGATGAGGGCGGAGCCGTCACCGAGGATCTGCTGCCCGGGACGATGCACCCGGTGGCGCTGATTGCCGTCGGCGAGAAGGGCTACGCCGACGTGGAGCTGACTGCTGGCGGCGAGCCCGGGCATTCCTCAAGCCCGCCGCGCCGCAACGCCGTCGGGAAGCTGGCCGCGGCTATCGCCCGGATCGAGTCACACCCGATGGCGCCCAGGCTCGATGTCGCGGCCGGCCTCTTTGAACAGGCAGCGACTGCCATGCGGCCCGCGCTCCGGCCCCTCGCGCGCAATTTGGGAAAGACGGGTCCGTTCGCGACCGGATTGTTGTCTCGCCGGCCGACGACCAACGCGCTGATTCGAACGACCATCACCCCGACGATCATCGACGGAGGCACGAAAGCCAACGTACTGCCCACCCGGGCCCGGGCCGTTCTGAACGTCCGCACGCTGCCGGGCGACACCACCGATGACGTGTTGGCGCACGTACGGCGCCACGCCGGGTCGGATATCTCCATTCGGGTGCTTCGAGCGCACGACCCGCCGTCGCTGGCCGATCCCGATAGTGAGGCCTTCAAGCTGGTGGCGCGAACGGTCAAAGGCGTGTTCGCCGATACAACAGCTGCTCCGTTCGTGGTCATGGGCGCCACCGATGCTCGCTTCTACGGCAACGTGGCCGACCAGGTTCTCCGGTTCCAGCCGTTCCGTCTCAATGAGGCGGAAGCACAGGGGATCCACGGTCCGGATGAAAGGGTCAGGATTTCCGATGCCGGCCCAGCGCTTGCCTTCTACCGACAACTGATCAGGCAGGCTTGCGGATAGCCTCACGACATCGAAGCCGGCCGTCGGTACGACGTCGACACGGCATCTGACCGCGCAGCCCAGCACCTCGCCCTGTTCGCAGCTGGCGGCCGTTCGCGCTCCGAGCTTGCGGGCCCACGGTCATGCCGGGGGATCAGGTGCTCGAGACCCGCGGCGGCCGGGCTGCCCGCCGGGATTCCCTAGAGGGAAAGCGACATCCAGACCGAGTCGTCGACCTCGAAGCCGCAACGGGCGTAGAACGCCCGAGTCCGCTCGTTGGGTCGTTCCGTTTCGAGCAACAGCCGTGGCAGGCGCCGCGATCTCAGATCATCGAGAATGGCGGCCATCGCGGCCGAGCCCACTCCCCGGCCCCGATCACCGACGTAGATCTCATCTAGAAGCGCATCCCGCCCACCGCTCTCCAACGACCAGCCCCACGTCACGACGGCGTAACCGGTCACATCGCCGCCGTCCTCGATCAGATAGACGACCCCGAACCGATCATCTTGCAGGAGAGGTCTGAGAGCGCCGGCGGCAACGTCGGCATCGAACTCGTGACCGTCCACTGCGTAGAACGCCTCGACCAGCGAGAGCAGGAGCGGTAGATGCCCGGGGGCGGCCCGGCGGATCACCATGCGTTCCAGCCTACGCCGCGATCTGAAGGGTCGGGCTTCAGCGGCCTGCCAGCGGAATCCGCAGCACGAGATCGTCGCCTTCGACCGTCCAGGCGGCGTTGCCGACCAATGAGAAATCCAGGTAATCGGTCTCCGCCTGCTCGATGAACCTCTTGCGGACCTCGCCCTCGACCGGCGGGAACGGGCGGTCCCTGACCGCCTCGGCCCGCTCCTTAAACCGGGCCAGCATCGCATCAACGTCGAACTCCGCCATTGTTTGCCTCCGGTTCGATTGGACGTAGCGTACCGGCGGGCAGCCGGCATATCCCCAGCAGCCGGTAGCCTCGACGCCGATGTTCGATCACGGGCTGGTCATCGTCAGCGGCAAAGGTGGTGTGGGCAAGTCGGCGGTCGCCGCCGCCATTGCACACGGGGCGGCAGCCCACGGGCTGCGGGTTCTCGCCATCGCCACTAACGACAATCGGGGCCTGGCCACCCACCTCGGCCGGAGCGAAATCGGGTATCGGGCCGAGGAGGTGGCGCCGGGGCTGCATGCCACTGCGATCGACCTGCCGTCGGCACTGACCGAGTACCTGCAGCTGCAGCTGAAGGTTCCGACCCCCGGCTTCACGCTGGTGGCCCGAGCCTTCGACGTCCTCGCCTCGACCGCGCCGGGAATCCGGGAGATCATCACAATCGGCAAAGTGGTATATGAGGTGGGCCGCAACGTCTGGGATCTAGTTGTCGTCGACGCGCCCGCGACCGGTCAGCTCGGGTCGTATCTGCGGGCGCCCCGAGTGGTGTCTGAGCTGGTTCCAACCGGGCGGGTCAGAGAGCAATCAACGTGGATGGAGTCCATTCTGGTTGCGGATACGACCACGGTTGTACTGGTGTCGCTCCCGGAGGAGCTGCCCGTCAACGAGACTCTGGAGGCGGCCGCCGCCTTGCGGGAGGAAGGGACCGCCGGCCGCCAGGTCGTCATCGCCAACCGGGTGCTGCCGCGACTCGGCATCGCCGCGGCCCGGGTCAAGGGCCTGGAGCCCGGGCCGATCCGCCAGGCCGCCAGGCTGCACCACGCGTTGTACGCCGAGCAGCAGCGTTGGTTGGCGGAGCTGGAGCCCAACGCACATCTCCCCTACCTGTTCGGCGTCTTGACGTCTTCTGAGGTGGCGGCCCGGCTGGCCGAGGAATTGGCGGAAGCCATATGAGCACCCGCGCAATTCTCGTCACCGGTGGCGGAGGCGTCGGCAAGACGACCATCTCCGCCGGATTGGCCATCAGGGCCGCGGAGATGGGAATGCGCACCCTGGTCGTGACGGTCGACCCTGCCCGCCGGTTGGCCGACGCGCTCGGGGTCGACTCTCTGGGCTCGGAGCCCACCCCCAACCCCGAGCTCGCCGGATTGTGGGCGGCGATGCTGGATGCGGAAGCGTCGTGGAACTCGATCATCCATCGTCACGCTCCACCCGACGTGGCAGAGCGCCTCGACGACAACGAGTTCTGGGAGGCGGTCTCGGGGCGCTTTCCCGCCTCTCAGGCATATGCCGCGGCTGAGGAGATGGCCAACTTTCTCGACTCGCGGGTGTGGGATCTGGTGGTGGTGGACACTCCACCATCGGCCGGCGGGATCGACTTCTTCACTGCGCCCGGCGACATGCGCGAGCTGGTCGGGGGAAGGTTGTTGAAATGGCTCACCGGCGCCCGGCTCCCCGGGCGCCGCAGCTTCTTTGCGATCGCCGGCAAACCGGCGTTGCGAGTAGCCGGCAGTGTGCTCGGCACCGACCTACTGGAGCGTGTCGCCGAATTCTTGTTCGACCTGCGGACCACTTACGACGGCCTGTCACGGCGGGCGAAGGAGATCGAACGGCATTTCCACCAATCGACCATCGTCGTGATCACCACCGCTGATCCGGCGCCGCTGCGCGAAGCCGGCCGGTTCTTCCGGGAGCTTCCCCAGGCGGCCACCGCCCCTTCGGCGGTCGTGTTCAACCGGGCCCTGCCCGAGGCGTGGCAGGAGGCTGCCGCCGAGCTGGAGGCCGATGGGAGCGCTCCGGACCGAGCTCTGGAGCGCAACCTGTTTCGATGGGCGGCCGAAGCTCATCGACAGGCGGAGGCACGCCAGTCATTCAGCGACCGCTACCGGGCGCCGATTGCCACGATTCCGTGGCAGCGGTCAGCCCCGACCGATCTCGCCGCGCTGGCGCATTTGATCACGGATTCATCAGGGCTCGATCTGGAGGCACTGCTGCGGGGATGACTGGTCGAGTTCAGACCAGCGCGCGAGGACCGAGCAACTCGCGCAGCTCGGCATAGAGCGAACTGCGCAGCTCGACCCGATGTTCCTCGCCGAGCTGGAGCACCTTGTGACCCGCCTCACTGTGCATGTGCAGATAGACGGGCGCCTCACCGGGATGGTTCACCAGGATTTCTTTCAGACGGGCCACCGTGTCGACTGAAAGCTGCGTTGCGGGTACCTCCAGGCGGAGTTCCCGGTCGACGTGCAGGTCGGGCTCCTTGATCTCCGACGCCCGCATCTTGACGTCGTCGCCCCGGTGGTCGAGACGACCGCTCACGAGCAGGATGGCGTCTTCCTGAATGAGCGGGCCGGAGGCGGCCACGGTCCGGGGAAACGCCACCACTTCTACGTTGCCGTCCAGGTCCTCGAGGTTGAAGAAGACCATCGGGTCGCCGTTGCGGGTGAACCGCCGGCTGATACCCGACACCAGGCCGCCGATCGTCACTTGGGTACCATCCGCCTGATCCCACAGTGACGAGATACTGCACGTGGTCGCCCGCCGCATCGTCGGTTCGACGCCCAGCAGCGGATGGTCAGAGATGTAGAGACCGAGCATCTCCTTCTCGAACGCGAGCAACGTCTTCTTCTGCCACTCGTCCAGGCTGATCTCCACCGCTTCGACCTCGACGCCGTCGTCGCCGCCGAAGAGGCTGAACTGCCCGATCTCCTCGTTGCGGCGGCGGTTGATGGCAGCGGTCAGGATCTCGTCGTAGCGCAAGAACAGGCCTTTGCGAGAGTGGCCGACCGAGTCGAAAGCCCCCGCTTTGATGAGCGACTCAACAGTCCTCTTGTTGAGCGCCCCCATGTCGACGCGATCGACAAAATCGGAGAAGTCGGCGAATGCCCCACCCGCGCCGCGCGCTGCGAGGATCTTTTCGACGACTCCTTCGCCGACGTTGCGGATGGCCGATAGACCGAAGAGGATCTTGCCGCCATCGACCGTGAAATCGCTCTGGGAACGGTTGACGCAGGGCGTCAGGACATCAACGCTCATCGTGCGACATTCGTTCAAATACACCGCGGTCTTGTCCTTGTCCCGCTTCACGGACGTCAGTAGCGCCGCCATGTACTCGGCGGGATAGTGGGCCTTCAGATATGCCGTCTGGTAGGCGACCAGCCCGTAGCAGGCCGAGTGGCTCTTGTTGAACCCGTAGCCCGCGAATCCCTCGATGGAGTCGAACAGTTCGGCGCCGAACTTCTCATCGTGGCCCTGGGCGACCGCTCCTGCCACGAACTTGTCCCTCTCCTTGCGCATGATGGCGGGGATCTTCTTGCCCATGGCCTTGCGGAGGGAATCGGCGTCGGCCATCGAGTAGCCGGCGAGTTGGCGTGCGATCTCCATCACCTGTTCCTGGTAGATCATCAGGCCGTATGTGTCTTTCAGCACTTCCTCGGTAGCGGGATGCGGATAGTCCACCGCCTGACGCCCGTTCTTGCGGTCGGCATAGGCGTTGTGCCAGTTGTTCGACATCGGGCCGGGTCGGTAGAGCGCCACCAGCGCGATGACGTCCTCGAAGGAGTCAGGTTGCAGGCTGCGGATGAGTGCCCGCATCGCGCTGCCCTCGAGCTGGAAGACACCGATGGTGTCGCCCCGGCACAGCAGGTCGAAGGTATCTGCATCATCCAGCGGCACCTGATCGATGTCGATCCGCCGGCCCCTACCCGCCTCGATCAGCTCCAGCGCCCGCTCGATGGTCGACAGATTGCGTAGGCCGAGGAAGTCCATCTTGAGGAGCCCCAGATCCTCGATCCCGTGCATCTCATATTGAGTGACGACCTCGGCTTCCTCGCCCTTCTGCTGGATCGGGACCAGGTCGATGAGCGGCTGCGGTGATATGACGACGGCGGCGGCATGGATGGAATCCTGACGGCGGAGGCCTTCGAGTCCTTTGGCCGTGTCGACCACTCGTTTGACGTCGGGGTCGGCGGCGTAGGCCTCACGCAGGTCGGACGCGTTCGCATACCAATCCCACACGCTGGATTCAGCGTCTGTATCCGGTTCGTCCAGGCACTGGCTGAGGGTGGCTTCCTTGCCGAGAATGGCGGCCGGCATCATCTTCGCCACCCGGTCACCCACGTGGTACGGGAGACCCAGAACCCGCGCCGAGTCGCGGATCGCCTGCTTGCCCTTGATCGTCGAGAAGGTGATGATCTGCGCAACGTGATCCGACCCGTACTTCTCGGACGCGTAACGAATCACGTCGGCCCGATAGCGTTCGTCGAAGTCCATGTCGATGTCCGGCATCTCGCGGCGGCCGGGGTTGAGGAATCGCTCGAAGATCAGCCCGTACTTGATGGGGTCGAGGTCGGTGATGCCCAACGAATACGCCACGATGGAACCCGCTGCGCTCCCCCGCCCGGGACCAGTGCGGATGTGATGCTCTCGGGCGTAGCGAATCAGGTCCCAGACGATGAGGAAGTAGGCAGGGAAGCCCATGTCAGAGATGATCTGGAGCTCGTGAGCGATGCGTTCCTGCACCTCGGTTGACAGGCCCCCGCCGTACCTGGCCCGGGCGCCGTCGAGCACCAGTTCCTCCAGGTAGGACTCGGGATCGTGGCCCTCCGGAACCGGAAAGTGCGGCAGCAGGATGTTGCCGAATTCGAGCTTGGTGGACGCCCGTTCCGCAATCCAGAGTGTGTTGTCACACGCGCCTGGGAACTGGTCCGCCGGAAACAAGGCCCGCATCTGGTCGGCCGATTTCAGATAGAACTGGTCTCCTTCGAACGTGAGTCGATCGGGCTCGTCGATGGTGGCGCCGGTCTGAATACACAACAGCACGTCATGGGCTTCTGCTTCGTCCTGACGGGTGTAGTGGGCGTCGTTCGTGGCCAGCAGCGGCGCCCCGATCGACCGGCCGATGTCCACCAGGTCCGACATGATGCGCCGCTGGGCCTCGATCCCATGGTCCTGCAACTCGATGAGGAAATTGTCCTTGCCGAAGATGTCCTGAAGCTGGCCGGCGACCTTCAATGCCCCGTCAAAATCACGCTCCTGATTGACGTTGCCCTCTTCCCGCGAGGCGTCGGGGGCCAGCATCTGCGGCACCGGACCGCCCAGGCACCCGGAGGTCGCGATGACGCCTTCGGCGTGCGTCGCCATCAACTCGAAGTCGAGGCGCGGTTTGTAGTAGTAGCCCTCCGTATACGCCCGGGACGTCATCTGGAGCAGGTTGTGGTAGCCGGTGTCGTTTTCAGCCAGCAGGATCATGTGATGCCGGATGTTCTCGGCTCTGGAGGGGCGGTCGAAGCGACTGCCCGGGGTCACATAGGCTTCGATGCCGACGATCGGGTTTATTTCGTGGGCCTGGGCGGCCTTGACGAAATCGATGACGCCATACATCACCCCGTGGTCGGTGATCGCAATCCCCGGCTGGCCCATCCCTGCCGCGGTCTTGACGACGTCCTGCACCCGGGCTGCCCCGTCCAGCATCGAGAACTCGGTGTGCAAATGCAGGTGTGCGAAGCTGTCGCTCAACGGACCGTCCTCGGCGCTTTGAATCCCAGATCTGTAATTCTCGCGAGCGTAGCGCACGCGTTGCCGCGGTTAGCGTCACGGGTCGGCGCCACGCCGGCAGGGAAGTGCGACGCCGGGCATGGTAGGCCGCGACACCTGGCCACGCGGTGATTCAGTCGAGTGTCCCGATGACAACCATCCCCCGGGCCAGGCGGGCCAGGTCCACCAGTTCGGCCACACCCTCAGCGGCAATGTCCGCCCCAGCCAGCTCGACTCGACGTCGGTCGAGGCCGGATATCACCATTTGGCGCACCCCGCGCAAGGCTCCCGGCAGCCCGTTGCGCAGCCGCGACAGACGACCGTAGATCCCCGCTTCCACGTCCAAACGGTCCCAGCCCTGTGCCGCGAGGAATCCCGCGTAGAGCCGGCTGAGATCCGTGTCGCCCATGGCGTCCGCCAATGAGGCCATCGCCAGCCACTTCTCTTCGCCCGTCAGCCAGCCGGGGACCATCGCTCCCTCATGTGCGTCCCACCACCGCAACGCGGTCCGATCGTGCAGGCTCAGGGCTCGCCACCGATGCGGGATCACACCACACGACCGGTGCAGTTGCTGCGCAAGGCCCAACAAGTCGGATCCAAGCCGGCGGCCCCCCAAGCCCAGCGTCGGCCCAAATGGGTGGAGCGGCCGGTCCAGGGACTCGGCGGCCAAGACCGAAGCCAGGGCGACGGCGGCCACCACCCCGACCTCTCCGTAACGGGCATGGACCGGTTCCGCCACCCCCGGCCCGACATGAGTCCGCCGGGCCGCCTCCAGCAGCGAGGCGACGTCCGCCACTGCCGGTCCTGTCGCCGACTCGGTGCTCCAGCTATCGACCATTGCCCGGCTCGGTCCGGCTGGTGCCACCATGCGCACGGCACCTGCCACAACCTTGGCCGGGATGACATCCGGCTCTAGTACCGACCGCCGGACGGCGGACAGGGCTTCGACGAAGGTCAGCGGGACATGGTGGGTGGTGTCAGGCATGGGATTCCACCGATGCCAGTGAGCCGGAAAGCTCGGCGGGCAGCGGAGCCTCAGCCCTCACCGGCTTGCTGGAGATGGGATGCGTGAACTCCAGCGATGCTGCGTGCAGCCACACCCGGCCCGGATCAACGCCCTCCTCCCCCGGCCGTCCGTAGACGGGATCGCCGACGACCGGTAGCCCGATCGAGGCGAGGTGGACGCGGATCTGGTGGGTACGACCGGTCTCTAACCGGACCTCGAGCAGCGTGTGTCCGGTGAAGCTGCGTCGGACCTGGTAGTGCGTCACCGCCCGGCGGCCGTCGGCTCTCACCTGCATACGGGTGGGGTGCCGCGGGTCCCGACCTAGCGGGGCGTCGATGGTACCCGTCGGGAGCTCCAGGGTGCCGTGGACCAACGCCAGATAGCGGCGTTCCATCTCGCGTCGCTCGACCAGCCGTTTCAGCCCGTCATAGCCGGCTGGCGATTTGGCCACCGCAAGGACGCCGGACGTGTCGCGATCGAGGCGGTGGACGATGCCCCATCGACCCGGCTGACCCACCCCCCGCACCTGGGGCCAGCGCCAGAGGATGCCGTTCACCAGGGTCCCGCGGCGGTTCCCAGCACCGGGATGAACCACCAATCCGGCCGGCTTCGCCACAACTGCCAAATCGTCGTCCTGGTAGACGACTCCGAAGTCGACCTCCTCGGCCGGAGTCTCTTCCTCTCCAACTGGGACGTCGAGCTGAATCCGGGCCCCGGCGGTCAGCTGATCGCGCCTTTGCAAGATGGCGCCCCCACTGGTGGCGTGTCCGGCGTCGACCAGCCGCTGTACCTCGCTGCGCGTCAATCCACTGAGGACCGCGATCACCCGATCTGCTCTGACCCCGTCCAGGTCCGCGGGCACCTCGAGAATCAGTCTTTCCTGCGGATCGCCGACCATATGAGCAGCACCGCGCCAATCGTTATTGCCGAGTCGGCCACGTTGAAGTTCGGGAAATTGGGGAACTCGATGAAGTCCACAACAGCGCCATCGAGGAACCCGTCCGACCGGATCACCCGGTCGATGAAGTTGCCGACTGCGCCCCCCATGATCAGGCCCAAGCCCACCACCTCAGTGCCCATGTCAACGTTGCGCAGCGCCACCCAGATGACGACTACAGCGACCAGGGCAGCGACGCCGAGGATCGGCCCCGCTCCCTGGAAGAGGCTGAACGATGCCCCGGTGTTCTCGGCCAGGCTCAACGAGAGAATGCTGGGAATCACCTCAATCGATCCATCGGCCAGCTCCGCTTCCGCCCAGATCTTGGTCAGACGATCGACCACGATGATCGTCAGCGCCAGCGCCGCGGCTACCGGATACCGGGCGGCGACGACTCGACTGACCGGTGCGGCGTTCGATGGCATCGCGCCGGCCGGACCGGGTACGTCACCCATGGAGCCTGTCATGGCGAGTCCGAAACAGCGTCAGCGCCGGGCCGACGCGCATTTGACGCACAGGCTGGTGTACGGGATGGCCTCGAGCCGCGCTTTGGGGATGGGGTTGCCGCAATCCTCGCAGATCCCGTACGTCTTCGCCTCGATCCGACCGAGCGCGTATCCCACTTTGGCCAGTATGTCTCTGGCATTGAGATCGACCGCCAGTTCCTTCTGCATCTCGTACCGCATGGCACCGGCGTCGGCGTTCTCGGGGTCGGCGTCGCGATCCGCCGACGTTTCGGCCAGGCGCGCCTCTTCGATCTCGGTCTCATGTGCCTTGAGCACCGCGCTGAGGCGGCTCTGCTCCTCTTCGAGCAGCGCTCGGAACTTCTTCAGGTCCGCCGCGGTGGGTTTCCGTGCAGGCACCGACACCTCCTGGCGCCGGGAACATAGCAGACATCCAGCCTTTGTAGCCCGGGACAGGGCATCAGCGGCCTCCTCAACGGAAACGCGCTCTACCAGCAAGCGCTTCTTGCGCGAGGTGGTGCCCGCCGCCATGTCAACCCGAGCGTCGAAGATTCCGGCAAACAACGTGATGATGGCCCGGTTGGCCCGTCCGCCTTCAGGCGGGGCTGCAACCCGGACTCGCACGGCATCTCCGTGCAAGCCCGACACCTCGGTGCGGGATGCTCCGGGTACCGCCCAAACCGCCATCATCACCCCTTCAGGGTGCGCAGCCAGGGCGCGCGCGAAGTCGACGGCGGACATCCGGTGATGGTATCCCGACGAAAGAACGGAAGATCGGCCCGGGTACGGCGGGCCGGTCACCACTATGAACCGGGGGCGTGCCCGACGAACCCGCGCCGACCCCACATCTCCCAGCCGGCGACCCGCCCGTTGTCGGAACCGAACGGCTCGCCCCGCGACCTCCCTTGGCAGCCCACGAACGCGGCTACGATGCCGCGTCGCCCCCGTGAGGACCGGATGACGCAACCTCAAAAAGGCTTCACTCGAGTCGCACCACGCCTCGACCTCCCTGCGATCGACACGCGCATCCTCGACCTGTGGGACGACATCGACGCGTTCAACCAGCAGGTCGAGATGCGCCCACGCGACATGGGATACGTCTTCTATGACGGGCCACCTTTCGCCAACGGGTCACCGCACTACGGCCACATCCTTGCCGGGATCATCAAGGACGTCGTGCCCAGGTACTGGGCGATGCGCGGCTATCGGGTGGAGCGGCGCTTCGGATGGGACACCCACGGGCTGCCGGTGGAGATGGAGGTCGAGAAGGAACTGGGCATCTCCGGTCCCCGTCAGATTGCGGAATACGGGATAGATCGGTTCAACGAAGCGTGCCGGGCCCTGGTGGAGACGACCGCCGACGAGTGGGAAACGATGGTGCGCCGCGTGGGCCGGTGGGTCGACATGGAGAACGACTACAAGACGATGGATGTCGACTTCATGGAGTCGGTCTGGTGGGTCTTCAAGCGGTTGTGGGACAAGGAGCTGATCTACCGCGACTTCAAGGTCCTGCCGTACTCATGGGGTGCCACAACGCCACTGTCCAACTTCGAGGCAAACCTGGACTATCGCGACACCGAGGACCCCTCGATCACGGTGAAGCTGGCGGTCACCGAAGGGGCCGGGCCGGTCGCAGCCGGCGACTATCTGCTCATCTGGACCACTACCCCGTGGACCCTCCCCGGCAACCTGGCCGTGGCGGTTGGTGAGGAGATCAGCTACGTCCGGATCGATGAAGGCGACCAGCGATTCTGGCTGGCGGAGTCTCGGGTCGACGCGTATTGGCCCGAAGGCACCAGCCCGGCCGCCCGCGCGACCGGCGCCGAGCTGGCCGGTGTCGGGTACCTGCCGCCATTCGACTATTTCGGCACCGAGCGCGACCGGGGAGCTTTCCGGGTATTGCTGTCGACGGATGTCACCACCGAGGACGGCACCGGCCTGGTGCACATGGCTCCGGCGTACGGCGAAGCCGACTTCTTTGCTCTTCAAGCAGCCGGCCTCGACGTGCTGGTCGATCCGGTCGACGCCGAGGGACGCTTCACCGAGGAAGCGGGGGATGTCGCCGGCATGAACATCAAAGACGCCGACGGGGTGCTGGTCCGCCTCCTCAAAGATGCCGGCATCCTCGTCCGGAGCGAGCGGATCACTCACTCGTACCCCTTCTGCTATCGCACGGGCACGCCGCTGATCTACAAGGCGATTCCCACCTGGTTCGTGCGGGTCGAGGAGTTCAAAGACCGAATGGTCGAGCACAACAACGCGATCAACTGGGTGCCCGACTACGTGGGATCCCGCCGCTTCGGCAACTGGCTCGAAGGGGCTCGGGATTGGGCCATCAGCCGCAACCGCTACTGGGGCAGCTGCATCCCGGTTTGGCAATGCGACACGTGCGGCGACTTCGCGGCGATTGGTTCCCGCGATGAGCTGGAAACGGCCTCGGGGCGGCGGCCCGACGACCTCCACAAGCACATCATCGATCTCGTCACCTGGCCGTGCGACGAGCCGGGGTGTGAAGGTGAGATGGTCCGGGTGCCCGAGGTTCTCGATTGTTGGTTCGAATCGGGTTCGATGCCCTATGCCCAGGTCCACTATCCGTTCGAGAACCGGGAACTGTTCGAAAACACGTTCCCTGCCCAGTTCATTGCGGAGGGTCTGGACCAGACCCGGGGCTGGTTCTACACCCTCCATGTGCTGGCGGCCGCGCTGTTTGATGGTCCCTCGTTCCAGAACTGCGTGGTCAACGGGATGATCCTGGCGGGGGACGGCCGGAAGATGTCCAAGAGCCTGAAGAACTACCCGGACCCGATGGACATACTCGACGAGTTCGGGGCCGACGCCCTGCGGGCATATCTGATCAACTCCCCGGTGCTTCGGGCCGAACCTCTCCGATTCTCCCAGGAGGGGGTGCGGGATGTGGTGCGAACCGTGCTTCTGCCCTTGTGGAACAGCTACTCGTTCTTCACCACGTACGCCGAGGCGGACGGCATCACGGTGGAGGATATGGCGGCGGCGGCGGCACCCGCCGACCGGCCCGAGATCGACCGGTGGATTCTGTCGGTGCTCCAAAGCCTCGTAGCGGATGTCAACCGGGAGATGGAGGGCTACCGGCTCTACAGCGTCGTGCCGCCAACCCTGGGTTTCATAGATGATTTGACCAACTGGTACGTGCGCCGGTCCCGGCGTCGGTTCTGGCGAGCCAGGGGCGATGACGAGGCGGACAAGCTGGCGGCATTCGCGACCCTGCGCGATGTCCTGAGCACGTTCGTGCAGGTGCTCGCCCCGGTATTGCCCTTCGTCTCCGAGGAGATCTACCAGGGATTGGTGGTCGACCATGCGCCCGCCGGCGATGTTCCGGCCAGCGTCCACCTCACCGACTTCCCGCAGGCGGATCGTTCGATGATCGACGCGGAGCTCGAGGATGCGATGGCCACGGTGCGAACGGTTGTCGCACTCGGCCGCGGCATCCGGGCCAAGGAGCAGGTGGGTATCCGTCAGCCACTACAGCGGCTGACCGTGCTCACCCGTGAGCCCGCAGCCGACCGAGCAGTGGCATCCCACGTGGCTCTGATCAGCGAAGAACTCAACGTCAAAGAAGTCCGGGTTCGTCCGGACGAGGCGTCGGTCGTTGCCCTGCGGGCCAAGGCGAACTTCAAGACGCTGGGTCCCCGGCTCGGCGCACATGTCAAGGACGTCAATGCCGGACTGGCCACGCTGACCACTGAGGAACTCGATGACTTCATCGGCGGCGCTCCGCTGGTTGTGGCCGGTCACGAGTTGACGACGGACGACGTGATCATCACCCGGGAACCCAAAGCGGGTCTGGCAGTTTCGACAGACGGCGCCCTCTCAGTGGCCCTGGAGACGACCTTGTCACCCGAGCTGATATCCGAGGGGCTGGCCCGCGAGGTGGTGAACCGCCTGCAGGGTATTCGCCGCGATCTCGACCTGGCGGTCTCCGACCGGGTCAGCGTCGCATGGCACACCGACGACGACCACCTCGCCGCCGCCATCGACCGGCACAGCTCGTTCATCGGCGAGGAGGTGTTGGCGGTCGAAATGCGACGCGATCCGCAAGCCGCCGATCAGCTGGTCACCGTGGGTGATGCGTCTCTGGCCGTCGTGCTGGAGCGGGTGCGATGAGGTGACCGCCGGCAGGCGGCATGGCGCGACGCCACTCAGTCGCTGAACCGCTCCCATGGCCGGCGCCGGGTCCCGAGATCCTCGGCCTCGTCTCGTGCATCGGTCGCAAGCTCGTCGGCCTCATCCGCCACGTCGTCCACCTCGTCGCTCGCAGCAGCTACCGATTCGTCGAGTTCGCCACCGTCGGTTTCGGCATCGTCCGAGCCGTCTGATCGATCGGCCCCCCGGTCCCAGTAGGTTCCATCACCGGAATCCCAGTCTTCCGTTTCGGCCTCGTCCGATTCGTCACCTTCAGACCACTCGTCGGTATCGTCAACTGCGTGCAGCTCGGGACGGGAGTCGGCTGGCTCGGGTTCGTGGTCCTGGTCTTCATATTCATCGAGTGTCCGGTCTATCTGGCTGGACACGGGCGCCAGCCGGGACTGAGTATCCCTGGTGACGTCGCCAAGTCGCTCGCGGACATCGGTGACGATGTCGCGGAGCCGGTGCAGTTCGGCGAGCAGCTCCTGACGCTCCTGTGCTTGCTCCGCTGTCAGCGAATTGGCGGTCGTACGCGCCTCGGACACGATCCGCTCAGCGTCACGCCGGGCCTCTTCGGTGATCTCGGCGGCAGTCCGCTCGGCCAGCAACAACGTTCGCCGCATGGCGTCCTCGGTGTGGCGGGTCTCGGCCAACTCCGACTCGAGGCTCCCTACCTGGAACGACAGCTCTTCCAGCCGCTGCTCGTATTCGCGGATCGACAGGACTACTTCGTCCAGGAACTCGTCTACCTCATCTTCGGCGTAACCGCGGAGCGCGACCCGAAATGTCTTCTGTTGTACGTCGGTTGGCGTCATCGGCATGCCGTGTACTCCCAGGCCGGATCGCGGCAGAATACACCGCAGCCTGAGCCTTCACCGGTAATGGCCCGATCGCCGTTCAGCGGCAGAGCACAGCCTGGATCACCTGCAGGCCCAGGATCAAGACGATCGGTGACAGGTCGAGCGCGATGCTGCCGGTTCGCAGCGGGGGAATTGCGCGCCGGAGCGGCATCAGAACCGGGTCGGTCACCCGAGCGAGCCCTCGCCGCACCTGACCCACCGGGTGATCGCCGGGCACCGGAATCCACTCCAAAATGATCCGGGCGATCACGACCCAAACGTAGAGCGCCAGGATTGTGCAGATGATTCCCACAGTCTCGTTCAGCTCTCGTCGTAGAGGCCGAGGTCGACGAGGCGGCGTTCCTCGTCGGCGGAAAGCGTGACTCGGGGCGGGCTGACCAGAATGACTCCTTCGGCGACCTTGCGCATCGTGCCGTCGAGCGCGTAGATGAGACCGCTCGCAAAATCGACCAATCGCCGAACCATGTCCGGATCCGTATCGCGAAGGTTGACGATGACGGGAACTCGCTCCCGCACTAGATCGGCCAGTCGCTTGGCGTCGGCGAACGAATGCGCTGCGATTATCTCCGCATGGCTGGCGGTGGGGCCCGCATAGTCCCCGCGGCGCAGGACCACTCCGGCGTCGGTGTGCACCCGCTGTGCCGGCTCGGCGGTCGTGCGACGGCGCGTCGGCGGCGGGGGCTCGACGCGACGCCCGATACGCTGCTCACCGGTGGCCGGGTGCTGTGGCTGGGTCGGCGCTACCTGGGGCCGACCCGCAGGCGACGGCGCCGCCGGGCGCGCTTGAGTCGGCGGGCCGGCAGGCCCTTCGTCAATACCATCTTCGTCGACCAGTCCCAGATACAAGAGTGTCTTTTGCCACATCGAAGCCATCTCACGCCTACCTTGTGCGCTCGCCAAAGATAGCCCGTCCGACCCGTATCATGGTCGATCCTTCCTCGATTGCCACCTCATAATCGTCGGTCATGCCCATCGACACGATCGGGAGCGGGCAATCGTGGGCAGCCAGCGAATCTCGGAGTTCCACCAGCTCCCGGAAATATGGCCGAAGCTGGTCGCCGTCGCTGAGGTACGGCGGTATCGCCATCACCCCCTGGACGTCCACACCGAGGGCACGCATCTCCGCCAGCGCCGACTGGGTATCGGTCGGATCCACTCCCGATTTCTGCGGCTCCCGGCCGATGTTGATCTGCAGCAGGGCTGGCGGCGCCACTCCGGGACCCTTGAGCCAGGCTGCGGCCAGGCTCACTCGGTCGAGAGATTGGAGCAGCACCACCGATGGACGGACCAGGCGCACCTTGTTCCTCTGGAGAGGGCCGATGAAATGCCAGCGACTGTCATTCGGCAGGTGCGGGATCTTGCTTACCAGCTCCTGCGCTCGACTCTCGCCGAAGTCCCGCTGGCCGAGTTCATAGGCGGCTTCGACCGCACTGAGGGGCTGACCCTTGCTCACCGCAACCAGGGTGATCTCAGCCGGCGAGCGTCCCCCTCGCTCCGCAGCTGCCGCCACCCGGTCCCGCACCTCATCGAGTTTCACGGCAGCCAGCCGATCGCAGCCATGCGATGCCCGGTCTGATTGCGGCGGTGCGAGAAGTAGCCCAGGTCACAGCGTGTGCAGCCGCCACTGACCACGACCTCGATTCCGACCAGCTGGTCGCGCAACGCCGAAACCAGATCGACACTGGGTGCTCCCCATGTGGTCTCCGTGACGAACCCTGGGAACAGCCGGACGACCTCTTGCCCTACCTCGTAGCAGCATGGACCGATCGTCGGGCCCACCGCCGCCCGCTGCGGGGAGTGACCCGCCGCCTCCATGGCCGCTACCAGCTCGGCGGCGACGCCGGCAGCCGTCCCGCGCCAACCTCCGTGGGCGACACCGACCGCGCCGGCCGCTTCGATCACCACTCCGGCGCAGTCGGCGGTGAATACCACGAGCGGGAGGGCCCGGACCGTAGTGAATAGTGCGTCGCCCTCCCCGGCATCACCCGGGCCCTCCGCCCGCCGGACGTCCGTCCTGTGAACCTGGCGAACGGTCGCCCACTCACGCTCGAGCCCCAGCTCTCCGGCGATCATCGTTCGGTCGCCTCCGCGCAGGTCTCCTGCGGCGGCCGTCGAGAACGCAGCCCCGCGGATACCGGAGGGCCGAATGAAGAGCCGGGCGGCTTCAGCCTTCGACAAAGTCCGGGATGTCGAGATCCAGACCGCCGTCATCAATGCGCTCACCTGCCCCCGTCATGACGCCTGAGGTGAACGCACGGGTTTGACGCCGTCCCCGTTCGAACCCGGCTGCTATCACCGTCACGGACATCTCCTCGCCGAGGGTGTCATCGATGACCGCCCCGAAGATGATCTGGGCGTCGTCGTCACAGTGATCGGAGACCGCCACTGCCGCGTCGTTCACTTCATGCAGGGTCATGTTGGGCGGCCCGGCAACGGACAGCAGCACCCCGCGAGCGCCTTCCATCGACGTCTCGAGCAGCGGCGACGACATGGCCCGTTCGGCAGCCTGGAGTGCCCGGCCCTCTCCGGAGGAGCGCCCGATGCCCATCACGGCGGATCCGGCTTCGGCCATGACGGTCTTGACGTCGGCGAAGTCGACGTTGATCAAGCCGGGCGTCGTGATCATGTCGGTGATGCCGGCCACGCCGTTCATGAGGATCTCGTCGGCCATCGCGAAGGCATCCACGACGCTGGTCTTGTCGTCGGTCAACTCCAACAGCTTGTCGTTGGGGATGATGATCAGCGTGTCCACGGAATCGCGCAGTTCCTGGATTCCCTGTTCGGCCGCCACCGACCGACGCCGCCCCTCGAAGCCAAAGGGGCGAGTCACTACGCCCACTGTCAGAGAACCGAGACTCCGCGCCACCTCGGCAACCACCGGTGCCCCGCCGGTGCCGGTGCCGCCGCCCTCTCCGGCCGTGACGAACACCATGTCGGCGCCTTTGAGCACATCCTCGAGCTCCTCGCGATGGGCCTCAGCAGCGGTCCGGCCAACCTCGGGGTTGGCACCGGCACCCAGGCCGCGGGTGACGTCGCGACCGAGATCGAGCTTGATGTCCGCATCGGACATCAACAGCGCCTGGGCATCCGTGTTGACCGCGATGAACTCGACGCCACGAACGCCTGCCTCGATCATCCGATTCACCGCGTTCACGCCGCCCCCGCCGACGCCGACCACCTTGATGACGGCGAGATAACTGTGGGGGCCGCTCGGTGCACGTTGCGTCATGGGTGGGTCCTTTGTCGATGGGTCATGGGCGTGCCGCGGCGCGCGCGGTTCGTCGTGTGATCCGTCCGTAGGCTGCTGCCCCGGTTCGTCGTTGAATCCTGCATCATTCATTGCTATCGCTCAGCGTCGGCCGACACATCACGAGGACATCCCCACCGTGGCGGGCGGCCCGTTCTCTGCTTGTCCGCTCCGCGCGGCCCGTGGTCGTGTAGACGATTCCGGGCGGTTCCCGACTCCGACCGGCATGCCGGGCTATCGGCTCGAGCTCCGCATCGACCAGGCCCCTGCCGACATCCCGGCTCGTGCCGGTTTCCTCCCGGCTCGCACCGTTCTCATGGGCGCCTCGGCGACCGTCCGCACCACGCACCGCGGTCAAGCTGAAGTTGAACTTAACCTCACAACCGCGTGCCGTAAAGGACTCAACCATTACTCTCTACCTCAACTTGAGGGTTGTCGTCGCGGGGGGATTCGCCTGGGCGGACGGCCGGACGGGACGGGGCGATCACATCGATGATCCCGCCGTCGGTCGCCTGTACCACTGCCGCCACCGCGGCCGCCTTGGCCGCCATATCAGTGGCGGTGCCCAACCGGACCGGCCGGTCGGCCACCCGCGCCCATACCTCACCTCCGTCCTCTCCGATCGTCACGCCGGGCATCAGCGGAGCCGGCAAGGCGCCCACGAACGTGACCGCACCAACCACCAGGTCGTCCGTGAGCGGCTCGCCGAGGCCCGGATCGGGCGCCACCAGCCGCACTACGGCTGCGTCGGCTGGTGGGGCGGGTGCATATCCGACCACTACTCCGTCCCGGGCCACCTGCGCCCACTGCTGCCCTACGTCTATCCAAGCGGCGCCGACCCGCTCGGCCACCGTGACTTCGACCAGGTTGGGAAACACGAGTTCGACCGCAGCGTCGGCGATCCAGGGATCCTGTTCGAGACGCTCGGCCACCGAGCCGGCGCGGATGGCGATCAAGGGCCGACCTTCGGTGACACCTTCCTGCGTCAGGATCGCCGCAACGTTGGAGTTGTCGGCTCCGTACGTCACGATGCGCTGCACGGACATGTAGGGCGATGTCAGCAGCCAGATGAACCCACCAACCAACGCGGCGGCCGCCGCCAGCAACATCACGCGCCGGAGGTCAGTCTTGGCCCGCCCTTCGGCCACCCGGCTGCGGCGCGCGGCCATGCGCGGATCCATCGTCATGCGAGCGCCCCCTCGTCGACCGGCTCGAATTGGCCGACGAACCGGATCTCGGGTTCCAGCTCGACGCCGGTCCGTTCTCGTACCCGTCGCTGCACTGCGTGCACCAGATTCCAGACGTCTTGAGCGGACGCGTCAGATTCTGCGACAAAGAAGTTGGCGTGGCGTTCGGACACCCTCACCTTTCCTGAGCCGAAGCCTTTGAGACCCAACGCGTCGATGATACGGCCGGCCGCATCGCCCGGAGGGTTTTTGAACACTGAGCCTGCGTTGAGAGTGCCGCCGGGCTGGTGCTCCTTGCGCCACCTGGTGATCTCGCGCATACGTGCTTCCGAGGCCGTCCGGGTGGACGGCACAGTCCGGAAGGTTGCGCCCACCACCAGGTCGCGGGCCGAGAGGTTGGTTGACCGGTACGTCATTTCCAGGCCGGCGGAATCAGCTTGACGCACCTCGCCGCTGTTCAGATCGAGGATGTCGGCACTGTCCAGGACGTCGGCTGTTTCGGTACCGAAACAGCCGGCGTTCATCACGATCGCCCCGCCGACCGAACCGGGGATACCGACGAAGAATTCCAGGCCACCGAGCGAAGCCCGGGCCGCCGTCCGGGCCAGCACGGGAAGACTCACCGCTGCACCGGCGGTGACGCTGGCTCCGTCGATCAGCGTCTCCGAGAAATCACCGCTCAGGCGGAGCGCGATCCCGTCGAATCCGCGGTCCGAAACGACCAGGTTGCTGCCCCGGCCGATCACCAGCAGTGGCACCGGCTCGGCATTCCGGGCCTCCAGGATCATCTGCAGTTCGGCCAGGCTCTTCGGCTCTGCGAAGAAACGGGTGGGACCGCCCAGCTTGTACGTGGTGAGACCGCCGACCATCACTTTGGTCGCTACCACTCCCGCCTCGACCAGCTCCTTCCAGCGCGTCATGTCAAACGCTCCGCGAGCATGGCGGCCAACTCGTCGGGGATCAATGTCACGTCGCCCGCCCCGAACGTCAACACGAGATCGCCCGGAGCCACCCGCTCAACCAAGAACGCCGCGACATCACCTCGCCGAGGCACGTAGAACACCTCAGCCTCCGTGCGGGCTTTGGCGGCATCGGCGACGAGCTCGCCGTTCACTCCAGGGATCGGCGCTTCCCGGGCGCCGTACACGTCGGTGACGACCACTTTGTCGGCCAGGGCGAAGGCGGCGCCAAACTCGAACGCCATCGCTTCGGTTCGCGAATACAGGTGAGGTTGAAACACCGCCCAGATCCGTGACCAGTCGCCGGCCGCAGCCGCCCGGAGATTGGCGGCGACCTCGGTGGGGTGATGGGCGTAGTCATCAATGATCGTGACCCCTCCGATCTTGGCCCGCACCTCAAACCGGCGGTGGACCCCCCGGAATTCACCGAAACGTCGGGCGGCGACAGCGACGTCCATGCCAAGGGAGCCCAACAACGCGAGCGCTCCCGCTGCATTGCGGGCGACGTGCACGCCCGGCCGTCCCACCCGGACGTCGGTGCTGGTGCCGGGCCCGGTCAGCCGGAACTCAACAGCATCTCCCCGCTCAGCGAGGTCGACGATCCGCCAATCGGCATCCGCCGCCGTGCCGTATGTGGCGCGGCCGGTTCGCTCCGCCAATCGTCGACCTCCCGGATCATCGACTCCCACCACCACCGGGCCGTCGACCCGGCGCACGACCTCGGCGAAAGTGTCCTCGATCCGGTCGAGCGTTTCGTAGTGATCCAGATGGTCCGCCTCAACGTTGGTGACCATCAAACCCTCTAGATGCAACCGGGTAAAGGTGCCGAACGCCTCGTCGGCTTCCAGCACGAACAGATCACGCTCGCCTAGGTGGGCCCGGGTGCCGAAGTCGCTGAGCAAGCCCCCTACTACGAACGACGGATCCCTTCCCAGCGCCCGCAGTGCGTTCACCAGGAGCGCCGTGCTGGTGGTCTTGCCGTGGGTGCCGGTGGCACCAATCGTTCGTAGCAGGTCGCGAGTTATTGCCTCGAGGAGATCGGGACGGTCCCACACGACGACCCCCGCCTCTTCGGCCGCCCGGCGCTCCGGATCTGAACCCGGCACCGCACTCGACGCAACCAGCAAGTCCAGTTCGGCGACCCTGGCCGGCCGGCTTCCCTCCCATACGTCGAGACCGAGATCTTCGAGGTCGCGCATGATCGAGCCTGTCTTCATGTCGGAGCCGGTGACTGTGTGGCCCATTTGGTGCAGGAGCTTGGCAAGTCCGCTCATCCCGGCTCCACCAATGCCGATCATGTGCACCCGTCGCGGTGTTGACAGGTCAACCATGTGCGGCCGCCATCAAACGCCGGGCGATGACATGCGCGGCATCGGTCCGCGCAATACTGCGAGCTGCCGCAGACATACCAAGCCGCGCGTCGGGGTGGGTCGCGAGGTCCGTGACCACGGAGGTGAGCCGGCTCAGCTCCGCCTCAGGAACTATCGCGGCGGCTCCGGCTTCGGCCGCGTATCCGGCGTTGGCCAGCTGATGGCCTCCCGAGCCGAATCCACCCGGAATCAGGATGGCCGGCGTGGCCGTAGCCAGCACCTCAGCGATGCCGCCCCCTGCCCGGGCGATGACCAAGTCGAGCGCCGCATAGAACAGATCCATGCGATCCTCGAACTGTCTGACCGTCCATCGAACCGCGGCCGGCGACCGCCGCTCGGCCGGATCCGGACTTCCTTTGTCACCGACCAGATGGATGACTTGCATCGGCGGACCAGACCACTCAGCCAGCATCGTCGCTACTGCATCGTTGATGGCTCGAGCTCCGAGACTGCCGCCGAACACCCCAAGCGTGAGTTGATCAGCATCGAGCCCGTAGCGCTCCCGAGCTCGGGGACGGAGGGAATCTCGGTCGAACCCGTCGAATTGTGACCGAAGCGGGTTGCCGGTGAACTCGGGCCGGTGGAGCTGAGGGGTGTCCGGGAACGAGACGAAGGCGCGTTCGGCCCAGCGACTGGCCAAGCGGTTGGCGAGGCCGGGATGAGCGTTCTGTTCGTGCACAAACAGTGGAACGTCGAGCTTGCGGGCGGCCATCGCGACCGGCACTGTGATGTAATTGCCGAACCCGAGCACAACCCCGACCTTGTGCTCTTGCAGTATCGCAGCCGCTCGGGAACGCGCTCTCACCAACATGCGGGGAATCCCGAGATTGGCGGCCATCCGGCCGCGATTGAATCCGCGCACCTCCAGGCGTTCGAACGGAAACCCGGCGGCGGGAAAGACCGTCGCCTCCAGCCGGTCGCCTCCGATGACCACAACGTCGCTCGGAGCCACCCCGGCCGCGGTCAAGGCTTCACCCACTGCGAGCGCCGGGTAGACATGTCCGCCGGTGCCGGCTGCGGCCAGCGCATACTTCACCGTTTGACCTTTCCTTTCCCGGTGTGCGCGATATTCATGAGCACGCCGGCCGCGCCCATCGCCATGACCAATGCGCTGCCGCCCACCGAGACGAACGGCAATGCGAGGCCGGTGATGGGCATGATCCCGACCACCCCGCCGATATTCACGATTGCCTGCGCCGACAGCCAGGCGGTGATCCCCGCAGCGAGCATGCGTCCGAATGGGTCGATCGCACGATGGGCGACCACCACTCCGATCACCGACAGGGCTGCGAAGAGCAGCAGCACCATCAATGCCCCCGCGAACCCCGTTTCCTCGCCCATGATGGCGAAGATGAAGTCGGTGTGCGCATTCGGGAGGTACGACCACCGCGCTCGGCTGGCACCTAGTCCAACGCCGAACAGGTGACCGGACCCCAAGGCCAGCAGACTCTGTCCCAGCTGGTAACAGTCGCCGAGCGGATCCGAGAACGGATCCAGGAAGCACAGCACGCGCCCGCGCCGGTAGGGCTCGGCCAGCGCCAGCGCCGCCGCCATCAGCCCCCCGACGAGGCTGGTGGTGAATGTGAACAGCAGCGGTGCTTCAGACGCGATCAGCACTGCGCCGACCGCAGCTCCGATGATGATGGTGGTGCCGAGATCCTTCTCGAGGATCACCAGCAGTCCGGTCAGCCCGGCCGCCGCAGCCACCGGAACCAGAAAGTGATTGAAGTCGGTCACCAGCAGGCCCTTGCGGCTGAAGATGGTTGCGAGGAACACGATCGTGCCGAATTTGGCGAACTCGGACGGCTGGAGCGCGACGGGGCCGAGATCCAGCCAGCGTTTCGCTCCCCCTTCCTCGATCCCGAACATGAGCACCGCAGCCAACCCGGTCACGCTGATGAGGAAGATAGGGAGGGCCAGTCGCCGGTACCAGTCGTACGGGACCCGGCTTGCCACGAACATCACAACGACACCCAGCAGCACCCAGGCGACCTGGCGCTTGAAGAACACCAGGCTGTCTTTGGCATCGGACAGCAGTCCTGGGACCGAGGAGGCGGACAGCGTGGCACCCAGGCCGATGACGGTGAGAATCCCGACGATGACCAGCATCAACGACACGAGTCGAGAGTTGGTGGTCCGGGCGACCTCCCGCCGCCGGGCAGCCGTCCGAATACTCGTGATCGATGTCACCCGGGCACTCATGCTGCCTCCTTACGAGCTTTGACCTCGGCTGTGAACACGTCGCCTCGCTCTCCGTAGGAGGAGAACATGTCGAAGCTGGCGCACCCCGGCGAAAGGAGCACGGTGTCGCCGGGACGGGCCACGGTGTCGGCGATATGGACCGCCTCGCGCATGGTCGAAGCCCGGGCGTGGGGCACGGCGCCTGCGGCCGCCAGCAGTTCGTCGGCGGCCTCGCCGATCGCAACGATGTAGCGCACGGTAGACACGGCGGCCAGCGGCGAGAGATCGAGGCCCTTGTTGCGGCCGCCGGCAATCAGCACGACCGAGGGATACGCGGCGATTGCGGCCACCGCCGCGTGCGGGTTGCTCGCCTTTGAATCATTGACCCATTTCACCCCGTCCCATGTCCCAACCAACGTCCGGCGATGGTGCCCGGGCTGAAAGGAGCGCCCGGTACGGCGGATCGCCTCGTGGCCGGCGCCGAGACAGTGAGCGGCGACTGCGGCAGCAGCAAAGTCCACCAGGAAGATCGGATCGTCTGCTGCGAGCTCTCTCAGCGGTATCCGTCCGGTGGGAAGCACAAATCCGTCCCCTGCCGGACCCGCCCCGCCGGCGGGGGCCTCGTGACCAGACACGCCGACCAAGCGACCCCGCGCCTCTCCGACCAGGCTGCGGGCGCCGGCGTCGTCGACGGAGTACACCAGCGTGTCATCCGGTTGCTGGCGTCGGAAGATCCGGGCCTTGGCGGCGACGTAGTCCTCCATCGAACCATGCCAATCGAGGTGGTCCGGCGCAACGTTGAGCAAGACCGCAACCGGAGGATGAAACGTCTCGCTGTAGAACAGCTGAAAACTCGATACTTCGAGCACCAGGGCGTCGATGTCTTCGCCGACCAGATCGGCCGGCGGCTCCCCGATGTTGCCGGCGGCCGGTGCCCTCATCCCTTCTGCAGACAGGATGGCCGCGATCATTTCCACCACCGTGGTCTTGCCGTTGGTGCCGGTGACAGCAACGAACGGGACATGCAGGTGGCGCATCGCCAGCTCGATATCACCCCACAACGGGACCCTGCGCGCCCTCGCAGCCATGATCGGTGGCGACGACGGCTTGAAGCCGGGGCTCGTCACGACGAGGTCGACGGCGTCCAGCAGCTCATCCGACCAGGCGCCGGTGACCATGGCAGCCGGAGCGACGTCGCGGGGGTCTAAGGGCATTTCGTCGTATACGGTCACCGCGTAGCCCAAACGGCCGAGCAGCTGCACGGCCGCCCGGCCGGTGACGCTGCCACCCAACACCAGCGCCCGCATCAGAGCAGCCCCTCAGCTCGTAGGAAGTCGGCGTAGAAGAAGCCGAGCGCCAGCGCCACGCCGATCCCGGCCAATATCCAAAACCGGATCACGATGGTTGTCTCGGGCCACCCCCCTATCTCAAAGTGGTGGTGGATGGGGGCCATCCGGAAGACCCGTTTGCCGAAAGTGCGGAAGCTGAACACCTGGATGATCACCGACAGCGTTTCGGCCACGTACAAACCGGCCAGCACCGCCAGTAGCAGCTGGGTGCTGGTCAGCAGAGCGAGTGCTGCCAGTAGTCCCCCAATGGCGTTCGACCCGACATCGCCCATGAAGATGCGGGCCGGAGGGGCGTTCCACCACAGGAACCCGAGGATCGCTCCCAGCATCGCTGCCGACAGGATTGCCAACTCGCGCGGGTCCTTCGCCGCATAGAGATCGAGGTTCCGCGACTGCCAGAAGGCGATGATCGTAAAGGCGCCGAACATGAGGGCGGCAGAGCCCGCGGCCAGGCCGTCCATCCCGTCCGCCAGGTTGGCACCGTTGGCCGCCCCGGTCAGCATCAACAGCACGAGCACGACAAAGAAGACACCTAGGTCCAGCCCCAGGGGGCGGACAAATGAGAGCTCAGTCGACACTCCCGCCTGGTCGGCACCGACTGCGAAGAGGATGGCTATCAGGAGTTGGCCGGCGAATTTGCTGCGGATGCTGAGGCCCAGCGATCGCCGGCGATGGGTCTTGATGAAGTCGTCCAGGAATCCGATGATGGCCATCCCGACCAGCGCCAGCAGCGCCAGCAGGCCTCCGGTGCGTAGCGGCTCAGCCGACAACCGCAGGCCGTCGCCGGGCGTCCACAGCGATATGTGGGCGGCTAGGTAGGCCACCACGGCCGCTGCCACCATCACGACACCCCCCATGGTGGGCGTGCCCTGTTTGTGATAGTGGCCTTCGACCTCCTCCTGAATGAACTGGCCGACCTGGCGCCGTCGCAGCACTGCGATCGCAGCGGGTGTGCCGATGATCGAAATCAGCAGTGCGGCTGTGGCGGAGACGAGCAGCGCAATCATGATGCGTAACCGGCGGCTTCCAGTGCTTCGGCCACCACCCGGCGGTCGTCGAACGGCAGCACCACGCCCCGGACCTCCTGTCCGGGTTCGTGCCCCTTGCCGAGCACCAGCACCACGTCATCGGGGGCGGCGAGCTCGATGGCCAACTCTATTGCCGCCCGGCGATCGGCCTCCCGCATGATCGTCGCGGCCGCGCCGGCCACACCGACCAGAACTTCGTCGATGATGACCTCTGGATCCTCGGACCTGGGGTTGTCCGAAGTGACGATCAACACGTCCGCCCGCGCGCCGGCGGCGCCCATCTGAGATCGTTTGTCACGATCCCGGTCGCCACCCGCTCCGACCACCACTATCACTCGGCCCGACGCGACCCGACGGGCCGAGTCCACAATGATCTCGATCCCTCCTGGAGTGTGGGCGTAATCGACCAGCACCGCAAAGGGTTGACCCCGCTTGATTCGTTCCATGCGTCCGGGGATGGGCGGTACAGCCTGGAGACCCTCCGCGATCGCCTCGAGATCGAAATCAATGGGCAGCACGCAGGCGGCCGCGATCGCCGCGTTGGCGACGTTGAACTCTCCGCCCAGTGGCAACTCCACGGGGACTTTGCCGCCAGGAGTTTCGAGCAGGAATGAAGAGCGACCCAAGGTGGTCCTCACCTGCGATGCTCGAACGTCGGCGTCGTCGAATCCAACCGACATGGCGACTCGCGAACGCAGCTCGAACAATCGCCGGCCATAGGGGTCATCGGTCCAAATGACCTCGGCTCGCGCCCGACCATCGAACAGCCTGGCCTTGGTCCGAAAATAGCTCTCCATGTCGCCATGAAAGTCGAGGTGGTCCTGACTGAGGTTCGTGAATCCGGCAACCGCGAAATCGACGCCTTCCACTCTGCCGAGCTGGAGCGCATGGGAGGAGACCTCGATCGAGGCGACTGAGATCCCGGCCTGCGCCATGGTTGCCAGCAGCCGGTGGAGGTCGCTGGCTTCGGGCGTGGTACGGGGCACCGGCACCGACCGCCCATTCAGCGAAGCGCCGGTCGTGCCGACGCGCGCCGGCCTGCCGCCGGCCGCCCGCACGATCGACTCGATCATGTAGGTCACCGTGGTTTTTCCGTTCGTGCCCGTCACCCCGACGACGTCCATCGCCCGGCTCGGATGACCATGAACGACGTCGGCCAGCAGCCCGAGCGCAAGCCGTGAATCGGCCACGAGGAGCTGCGGAATGTCGGCCTCCACCCACTCCTCGACTGCCGCCGCCCCCGCCCGCCCGGCGAGACCGGCGACGTACCGGTGGCCGTCAACGGTGAACCCGCGAACCGCAACGAACAGCGAGCGGGGTCCGGCGGCCCGGCTGTCATGGGTCACGTCCTCTATCCAGACGCTGCCGTCGCCCCGCAACTCCGCGCCCACCTGCTGGGCCAGCGTCGCGAGCGTCACCGGTTCAGGCATCGGGTCCCACCCCCATCTGCTGGAGCGCCCCTTCGATGACCTCGGCAAACACCGGAGCCGCCGCCAGGCCCCCCGAGCCGAACTCCGGTGCGGGAGCATCCAGGAGCACGCCGACGACGAGTTCCGGATCCTCGATGGGTGCCATGCCGATGAAAGACGCAAGAACCTGGTCGGTGTAGCCCTCGCCCTCGACGAAACGCCGGGTGGTGCCGGTCTTGCCGCCAACGGAATAGCCGTCGACCGCGGCCCGGGTGCCTGTGCCTTCTTCAACCACACTGCGCAACATCACGCGAACGGTCCGGGCGGTCCCTTCGGACACAACCCGGCGCTCGGCCGGTTCGATCTCCTGGCGGCGGCCGCGGCCATCGACCACTGCGGTCACGAGGCGGGGGCTCATCCATACTCCATCATTGGCGATTGTGGCGTATACCGCCGCCATCTGGAGCGGGGTAACCGACACCGAATAGCCGATCGCCGCCGATGCCGGACAGGTTGTGCAACCCACGTCCAGCTTGACCCGCCCGGGCAGCTCGCCCGGGAAATCCACCCCGGTGGGCTGTCCGTACCCGAAGTTGACCAGGTAGTCGTTGAGCCGTTCTTCGCCGAGCTTCTGCTGGATCTTGATGGAGCACACGTTGGACGAGACGGTGACACATTGGCGCACGGTCATGATGGTGTCCGGATGTTTGTTGACGTCCCGGAAACAGCCGGTGATGTCATCCGTGTCGGACTCGCACGCCCGGGGGACCATCTCGATGTGATCGGGAACGAGAAACTCGGTGTAGGCGCCCACCACCTGGTCCTCGAGCGCGGCTGCCACCGTTACGATCTTTTGGGTCGAGCCCGGCTCGTATTGGGTACGGACGGCCGCGTTGCTGTAGACGCTGGGATCCGCGCTTTGTCGGTTGGCGGGATCGAACGTGGGCGCCACCACCAGGGCCCGGATCTCAAACGTGTGGGGGTCGAGCACGACGATCGTGCACTGACGCGACCCTGTCGTCTCCAGCGCCGCGGCGCACGCCGACTCGGCGATGAACTGGATCTCGCGATCAATCGACGTGATGAGGTCGGTACCGGGCTCGGCCGGTTCGAGGTCATACTCCCCCTGTGGGATCACCCGGCCCGCCACATCGCGCTCGACCAGCAGCCGCCCGCCCTTCCCGGCCAGCAGCTCGTTGTATTCGGCCTCGAGACCCTCGATGCCGATCGAGTCGATGTCGACGAACCCAACGACATGGGCGGCCAGCGATCCTGCCGGATACACCCGTTTCGGTTCCGACACGAAGTGGATGCCCGGTAGTTCGAGCTCCCGAACCTGCTGGGCGATTTCCCATTCGAGCTGGCGGGCCACAAACACGAAGGACCCGTCTCCATCGAGCTCGGCCTCGAGTTCGTCTATGTCGAGCCCGAGCAGCCCGCCCACCAGGGTGGCAGTCACCTCCGGATCGATCACCTGTTGCGGGTTTGCGTACACCGATGTCGAGTCGATCGTGACTGCTAGCTCGCGGCCCTCGCGGTCGAAGATCGTGCCACGATCGGGTGCCAGCTCCCGGGTCGTCACACGCTGGGCTCGCGCTTGGCCTGCGTAGTCCTCGGCCCGCACAACTTGCACCTGGAACAGCCTGAACCCGATCATCGCCCACGCTGCCAGGAACAGAAAGCCGAGGAGGATGAGTCGGAAGTCAAGGCTTCCGAGACGAGAGCCCGTCCTGCGGGCCACCATTAGTCTCTGGGCCGAGCGGCGAGGGCAATCCCGGCGGGTGTCGCACCGCCGTCCCCCGGGGACTGGCTGCCAGCGCTCAGCTCGGTCATCGTCGGTCCGGATTGAATGGCGCCGTAGGCGGCGCGTGCAGCAGTCAACAGTGCCACTCGCAGCATGAGCCGCATCTGGCTGGTCAACCCGGCTCGTATGGCACTCAGCCACACGACGCTCATGGCGCGGCGCTCAGCACGGATTTGACCTCGGTCCACCGATCCTCCAAGTCGCTGGCATCGCCCGCCACCACTCCGGACGCGGTCAGCGGGGTGACGTCGCCGGGGAATATCAGGCCCATTTCCTCGGCGGCTGGGATGATCCGCTCGGGGGAAGAAAGCCGGGCCACCTCCAACCTGAGCTGCTGAAAGCGCTCCTGCTCTTCCGCAATGCCGGTTTCGAGTTGTTGCAGCTCGAAGGCGCTGGCGTCGAGGGCAGTTCGGGAGTAGATGAGTCCGAAGAACGCAATGATGGCCAGAAAGGTGTAGACGACCCACATGCCAAGATGGGGTATGCGCACTTTGTGGTTGTGCAACAGGCGCAGCGGTGCGGCAACCTGGCGGGGGACGGCAACTGGGCGAACGGTCACGCGGCCCTCCGTTCGATGGCGCGGAGACGGGCGCTACGCGCTCGCGGATTGGCTGATACTTCGGCGGCCGTCGGGCGCCGGGCTTTAGGCGTCAGGTCGATGAACGGTGCCGGCTCTGGTTCGACCGGCAACCCGGGCGGTACGTCTACGGTCGTACGAGTGCGCACATGTCCGGCGACTATCCGGTCTTCCAGCGAGTGATAGGAGATCACGATGCCGCGCCCGCCGGGTGCCAGACGGTCGAACCCGGCCCCGACACCTCGGTCCACGGCCGTGAGCTCATCGTTGACCGCAATGCGCAGCGCTTGGAAGGTCCGCCGGGCGGGATCTGCAGCCCGTCGGGCGGCAGCTGGAACGGCCGCTCGCACGACGCTCGCGAGGTGGGCGGTGTCGGTGATCGGTCGCGCTTCGGCGATGGCCCGGGCAATACGTGACGCGTGCCGCTCTTCCCCAAAACGACGAATCAGACGCCCGAGCTCTTCCGCCGGCATCTCGTTGACGAGCCGGTCCGCCGTGATCGCGGCGTCGGGACCCATGCGCATGTCGAGCGGACCCGGTGCCCGGAACGAAAAACCTCGATCCGGCGTGTCGAGCTGCCGGCTGGACACGCCGAGGTCGAAGAGCACCCCCGCTATGCGGTCTATCCCGATCGAGTCGAGTATCACGTCCAAATCCCCAAAGTTGCCTTCGATCACCCGGAGGCGATCGCCGAACGCACTGGCCTTGTCGGCGGCATGCGCTACTGCGTCGGGATCGCGGTCGATGGCCACGATCTCGACGTCATCAGCCAGGTTCCGGAGGATCGCCGCCGAGTGCCCTCCGCCGCCGAACGTTGCGTCGACGACAACACCGTGCGCCAGCGGCGAGAACAGCTCGACCACCTCATGGACCATGACGGGGTCGTGGTAGCGGCCCTCCGTTCTCTGGCTCATGGCCAGCCCCCCGGGCGCTGGCACCAACTGGAAGCGGGCGGAGTAAGGGGCTATCCATTGGTAACCGGGGGGCTGGCGATGAGTCAGAGCGCCACCTCAGATGTCGTCCGTGAGTGCCTCCTCGATGTTGGCGTAGTACTCGTCGGCCTCGCTGCTCAGCCGGGCCCACTCTTCGTTTGACCAAATCTCGATGTGATCCGACACGCCCAGCACCGCCACGTCCTTTTCGAGACCGGCGTACTCCCGAAGGTTCTGCGGCACCGACACACGTCCCTGCCTGTCCAGCTCTTGCTGGCTGGCTCCGGCGAAGAACGACCGGGCATAGCGCCGTGCCCGCGCGTCGGTGCGGGGCAGACGTGAAACCTTTGTCACTTCGTCCTCCCACCGATCGAGCGGGAAGACATAGAGGCATCGCTCCTGCCCCTTGGTGACGACGCAGCCCTCAGCGAGGCGGTCGCGGAAACGGGCGGGCAGCACGACTCGCCCCTTCGTGTCGATCGTGTGCTGGTACTCGCCGAGGAACACCCGTTGTACGCCCTTTTACTCACCGCTGGCCCTCCCGAGGCCTTGCCCAGGTGGACTCCGGGCGGTTGACACCCCGGGAGCGCTCAGAAGCGCCCAACGGTGGCCCAAACCTCTCCGGATTCCCCACTGACAACCACTCTGCCCCATTTCGCGCCACAAGTCAACACCATTTGCCCCTTCAACCCCACACTCCCCCGAAATGGGTCGTCCGACCCCTGGGGGTGGCGACACCCCGACCACCGACCACCGGGCGTCAGAGCCGGTCGCTGTCAATAATCATTGCCGCAATAGTTATTGCTGAACGGCGTGGAGCCTGATACAGTCCGCCGCCGACATGATCCGCTGGGCGAGAGACTTCGGTCGAGCCCGGCATGCCCGGTGGCAAACCACTCGGTCCGGCTGCACCCAGAGGGGAGGAATCGTTGAAAGGAAAACTGTCCACGGCGCTGATCGCCACGATGCTCTTGGCCGCAGCTTGCTCCTCGAAGACGTCCGGAGCGGAGCCACTAGAAGTCGTCGAGTTGACTGGCACTGGGGATGCCTGTGTCACTCACGAGGCCGCTGCGGGTGGATCGGCGTGCTTCACGCATGTGGGCAACGCAATAGACGTCGACCTCGCGGGACTCGTGGGGGGATCGACCGTTACCGTCGAGGGTGTCGGGAGCAACACGATTCAGCTCTTTGCGCATGGCGATGGCACGCTTGTTGCCCAGCTGAACGGTCAGATCGTCGACGGGACGTTCACGACTAGGGGCACCTGGGCCGGCGGCGAACCCCTCCACATCACGGTGCGGCCGGCACGGTAGGCGGTGGCGCCGGACGGGGTCGGTGCGCTCCGATCCGACTACCTCGGACTCGAACCGGCGGACGGCTGCTACGGGCGCCCGCTCGAACGTAGACCGAACGTCATCCCGGCCGTGGCGGCCGGGCTGAACGGCCTGATGAGGCTTCACAAAGTCCTGTGGCACCAGGTGTATGGAAGCTGCAGATTGGTGTCGGCCGGAGGGCCGTGGAACCAGCCGGCACGTCCGCAGCTCTCAGGCTCAGCAATAACGGTTGCCGCAATGACCATTGCTAGAGACTGGAACGAAGATGTAGGATCGGCCAATGGGGTCGTCACCGCCTCCGGGGCTCTCGCCGTCTTCCGCACAGCCTTCTCGTGCGCCGTCGCCTCATGCGCAGGAATGAGAGACGCCCGTCGGGTAGCGCGAAGCAGAGGCTCTGGGTGGCACCAGCACTGGCCGCGATGCTGACCCTCTCGGCCTGTTCATCGGAATCCTCTGTGACAAAGTCACTCGATGTCATCGAACTCGCCGAGAGGGGTGACGGCTGTGTGACCCGCGACACCGCTGGCGGGTCAGCGTGCTTCACCCACAAGGGTCGCGCCATAGACGTCAGTCTCGTCGGCTTGGCACCGCACTCGGCGGTGACGGTCGAGGGGGCCGCAGGCGCCACTGTCCAGCTCTCGGTGGCCGCTGACGGTACATTGGTGGCACAGCTGGACGGCCAGATCGTGGAAGGTATGTTCAGCGCTGCCGGAACCTGGGCCGACGGCGAGCCGCTCGACATCACAGTACGGCCGGCGCGGTAGACGAGCGACTCGGGGCGCGGCGAGTGCCCGGTGGACGTCAATCGTGAGGAACGATCACCCGATCGGCCATGTCAACGGTGTCGGGGTAGATCAAGTAGATGATCCCGACGGCGGCGAATGTTGCCACCAGCTGCGCGGCCACGAAGGCCGGCGCCGAGCCGGGAGCGATGCCGGCAAAGGTGTCGGAGAATATGCGGCCTACCGTCACGGCCGGGTTGGCAAAGCTGGTGGAGGATGTGAAGTAGTACGCCCCCGCGATGTAGCCACCGACCGAGAAAGCGGCAACCGAGGGCCGTCCGGACCGGACCACGCCGAAGATCACGAGGAGTAGGCCTACCGTTGCGACCCCCTCGGCAAAGACCAGGTGGCCCCCGGAACGATCCTTGGCCGACCACTCGATCAGGTCCAATCCGAACATCACATTCGCCGCCAGCACGCCGACGATCCCACCGGTGACCTGAGCACCGATGTACCCCATCGCCGTCCTCGTACTGAGGCCGCCGAACACCCGATCCGCCAATGTCACGGCCGGATTGAAATGGGCACCCGACGCCGGGCCGAGGGCCAGGATCAGCGCCGCCAGCACACCGGCGGTGGCGAAGGCGTTTTGGAACAGCTGCAGTCCGACGTCGTCGGTGAGCCGTTCCGCCATGATGCCCGAGCCCACCACCGCGGCCAGGAGAAACGCCGTGCCGATGAACTCGGCCGTGAGCCGACGCGCCAGCGTCGGCAGCGCGATCGGATGGGCGGCGGCCGGCGCAACGGCTCGCTCGTCGGGATATTTCACTCCGACAAACCCATCTCACGTATCAGCCGCTCGACCCGAGCTCGGATGTCGTTGCATATGTCGCGGACCACTTCGATCGGCTGTTCCGCCGGGTCGCGAACCACCCAATCCTCGTAGCGCGCACCCGGCACCACCGGACAGGCGTCACCGCAGCCCATCGTGATGATCACGTCGGCAACTCGAGCAATCTCGTCGGTCCAGGGCTGCGGGTGGTAGCCGCGGATGTCAACGCCGGCCTCCGACATCACCGCCACGGCCTGTTGGTTGATCTCGCTCGCCGGCGCCGAGCCGCCCGAAAACACCTCGACTGTGTCACCGGCGAGGTGGCGTAGCCAGCCTGCAGCCATTTGCGACCTGCCTGCGTTGTGCACACACAGGAACAGGACGGCCGGCTTGGTCCGGCTGAGCTGTGCTCGCAACCGGTCGCGGGCCAACGACTCCACCGCTTGTGGTTGATCCCCTCGATCTCGCCCCGCCAGCAGCTGTCGGGTATCCGAGATGGTGTGCTCGATCGTTGAGGCATCTAGGACCCGGCCGAATTCGTGATGCAGTCGGCGTGCGATGTGGCCTGCATCGGCCGCGTCAGCGCGAGGTTCGGACGTCATGAGAGCGGCCATGATAGCTGCCACTACCCAGCTGTCCGGCGCTGAAAGAACCGCGATCGGCGCTTGAGATATGAGGATTCACGTCCGATAAGTCCCATCATGGACGGATCGATCGGTTTGGCGGCCCCGGGCGAGTACACGGCGACCCGGCTGTGCCCGGTGAAGGTGGCACTCTTTCTGGCAGTAGGCACCTTGGTCCTGTTCGTCCTCACACTCGTCTCGCTGTTGTCGGGAGCCAAGATCATCGTCGCCCTCGAGCTGCCTGCCGCTGCTTTGGGTGGGTGGGGGGCGGTCCGCTTGGCGCGTCGTCGCGGCAATCTGACCGACCTGCCCGTCTGACGGTCCGCCCGATGGTCGGCGCCGCCTCAGTCGGCGTGAAGAACGGTCCCACACGGTGCGCAAACCGTGGCAGATTCGGAATGCAAACCAGCCCGGAGAAACCGCCGTATCGCCACTCAGTGTGAACAGTCGGCCTGTAACGAACACGCAAAACGCTCAACCGGAGTTCGGAAGCACCCGAAATTTTGCGTACGTGATTTGGGAGTCGAGATGCGAGCCCACAAAGTTGTCATCGTTGCGGCGCTCATCACCGTGGTAGGGCTAGCGGCCTCGTTCGCTGGCGCGATGGCGGTGGGACCCGCGCTCGCCCAGGACGAGCCAGAATCCTCGCCCCCACCGCCCGTCGCTGTGCTCGAGCTCGGTCAGCGCTTCGCCGGGCCCGGGTGGGACCTGGAGGTTCAGGACGCGTTCGTGGTCCCCTCCCCCGTCCGCACCGGCTGGTCAGAAGTGAAGGTCGGGGTGGCGTTCCGTCCTACTGCGGTGGTACTCCCCTACCTGCTCAACGGTCTCGCAGGTGAAGCCGGTTATCCGGTCCTGGCCTTGCGGGACGGCGCAGGTGAACTTCGCGTGATCCCGGAAACCGACCCGATCACAAATCTGGTTCCGGGTTCGACGTTGTCGGTGATTCCCCCGGGAGTGCCGGCCCGTTGGACCGTGGGCTTCGAGGTTCCGACGGCTTTCACCAGCGAGCTGTCGGTCGAGGCGTCTGAGAACGGCGTGACATTCGCCAGCTGGGACTTGCGCAGCAGTCGCTCTGCGCTCGGGGGCTGGGAGCCTCTTCCGGGTCTGGCCATAACCGAATTCAATGAACCGATCCCGTGGAGCGACGACCTGGAGGTCACGCCCGTCGACCACACCGTGCAGGTATGCGGCGACCCCGAGACCCAGCAGGTCACCGTCGGATACGGACTGGTCGTGCGGGTCACGAACAACGGTGTCGACGATGCACCGTTCCCGGATGTCCTGTACCCGCAGCCGGCAGGCGTGGCGGTTTGGACCGATGGCTCGAGCGCTCGCTACTCCACCCAGTTCTTCATTCAGACCGAGGACGTGCCGACCGACCCGCTTCGCAGCGAGAGCATCGAGCGTGTCATGATTCCGCCGCGTACGACATTTGAACGAGTGATGACGTTCATTGTGCCGCGGGACGGCCGGTTCGTGAACGAGGCCGGGTTGCCGGCGGCGGTGATTCTGGCGCCCCCGGCCGAGGTACCCGTATGGGTCGACTTGGGCGCCAAGCCGGGGAGCGATTTCGTGTTCCTCGATTGCGGCGACGTATTGGGTGGCCACGCCTTCGATGTCGACCAGGACGGGGAAGTTGTCCAACCGGCCCCTGTGGTGACGACTACCACGACCATCGCCAGTCAGTAGTCGCAGGACGCGGCGGGTCAGGCCGAGTCGGCGAGGAGATAGGGTTGCCAGCGCGGATCGGGGGCCGATCCGATCGTGGTGTACAACCAGCCGTGGTAGGAGGGAGCCGCCGGCCGCTTGGTGAGGGAGAATCCGCATTCCTGAAGCATCTTGTTGCCCTTGCGGATATTGCACCGGCGGCAGCAGGCCACCACATTGTCCCAGGTGTGAGTTCCGCCGCGTGAACGCGGTACGACGTGGTCCAGGCTCTCCGCCGGACCGCGACAGTACTGACAACGTTGCCCGTCCCGGGCAAACACCGCGCTGCGGGTCAGCGGGACGCGGCGGCCGTACGGAACCTTCACATAACTGCGGAGGCGGACAACCGACGGTACATCGAAGATCATCCGTTCGGAACGCCAGACATCGTCCCCCGGCTCCACGATGTCGGCACGGCCGCGTATAACGAGAACCACTGCCCTTCGTGCTTTCACGATCGACAGCGGCTCGAAAGAGGCGTTGAGGATCAGGGCTCGCTGAGCCACAGCCGCGTCCTTGAGTACCAGCGGCGCCAGATTACCAGCGCCGATCCGACTAAACGGGAAATAGCGCCCTGTGTCAACGGTCGCGCGGCCCAGCCCGCTCGCGCCACCGTATGCCGCATCATCTCCGGATCGACCGCTGCCGCCGGCGCCACGCCAGGTAATCCAGGATGTCGTCGATATCCGGGGCGGTACCTCGGTCGCCGTAGGCGGTTTCTGCCCGCCAAGCCCAGTAGTCGGCGTCGGGTATCGGAAGGAAGGGGACGGCCCGCCACCACGCCCGGGGCGCCACTGCCAGCACCGTGCGAAGCGCCTCAACGGCGAGTGTCGGGCGACGGGCGAGTGCTCGCACCAGCCCGGCACCACTCGCTCGATGCCCGCGCGAGGTATCCATGACTCGCGAGAGGGTACCTGAAAGAGATCCGGGCGCTGGTACCTGGTGCTCGGGCATTCGGGCTCGCCCCGGCGCCTGCCCCAAAGCTCACGGTGCCACAATCCTGGCCCCCTAGTAATGTCTGCGAGGTTCGACGTGAGGTGCAACAGGTGAACGAGTCGCTTCCCCCCGAGCAGGTGTCCTGGTTCGCGGACCGTTTTGACGCCATGGTGAGCAATATCGAGCGCGTCATCCAGGGAAAGCGCCACGTCATCGAGCTGCTGGGTATGAGCCTCGTGGCCGAAGGCCATGTGCTCGTGGAGGATGTACCGGGCGTGGGCAAGACGCTCCTGGCCAAGTCACTGGCCCGCACCATCGACTGCTCCTTCCACCGAATTCAGTTCACCCCTGACCTACTGCCCTCCGACATCACAGGCGTGTCCGTCTGGGATCGTCAGGCGTCGAGCTTCGTCTTCAATCCCGGACCCATCTTCGCCAACATCGTCGTGGGCGATGAGATCAACCGGGCCAGCCCGAAGACTCAGGCCGCGTTGCTCGAAGCCATGGAGGAGCGGCAGGTGACGGTCGATACGACCACCCACCCGCTCCAGCCCCCGTTCATGGTGATCGCCACCCAGAATCCGATCGAGCACGAAGGGACCTATCCCCTGCCCGAAGCCCAACTCGACCGGTTCATGATGCGTGTGGTCATCGGCTATCCCACCCGGGAAAAGGAACGCGAGATCCTCGACACACACGGCGGGATCTCGCCCTTCAACGACCTCAAGTCGGTGGTCAGCGCCGATGAGGTCGAGCGCATGATCGACACGGCCCGTCAGATCCACGTCGCCACCTCCATGAAGGGTTACATCGTCGACGTGGTCGAAGCGACCCGCCAGCACGGTGAGCTGTTGCTGGGGGCGTCGCCCCGTTCGGCGCTATACCTGCAGCGGGTGGCCCGCGTGCGCGCGGCCGCGGAGGGTCGGGAGTACGTCACTCCCGACGACATCAAGGCCCTCGCCGCGCCAGTGTTGGAGCATCGCCTTGCCTTGCGACCAGAGGCTCAGATGCGCGGAACCGACATGAGCGACATCGTCAGCTCGGTCATCGGCTCCCTGACGGTGCCGGGTGCCCACGCCGGGACGTAGATGCTGACCGACCGCGGCTGGGCCGCGCTCGGGGCGGGTATCGCACTCCTGATTCTGTTCGTGGCGTTGGGGGAAATCGAACTGCTCGGTTCCGGTGTGCTGTTGATCGCCGGCGTGGGACTGGCGCTCATCCTCGTCAAGGTGACGATACCGGTCGCTGCGGTCACGAGACGCCTCACCCCCAACCTGGTGCACGAAGGAGATCAGGCGTCGGTGTCTACCGCCGTTGCCAACCGGGGACGGTTCGCAATGCGCAACGTGACGGTGGAGGACACCGTGTCGGGCCTGGGCACCGCTCGCTTCGCCCTCGGTCTGCTGGCCCGCGGCACCTCGGCTTCCGCCTCGTATCAGATCTTATGCCGACCGCGGGGCATCTACGAGGTGGGGCCAGCAACTATCACCACCTCAGATCCGCTCGGACTGGCGTCGGTTTCGGTCTCGGTCGGCGAGGGGGACCAGCTCATTGTGTATCCCTCGGTGGAGGACCTCGAAGGGTTCCCGATAGTACGCGGCCTCGATCCGTCGGTCCATGCGGCCAAACCGGAATTCAGCCACCGGGGCGGCGAGGATTTCTTTACACTCAGGGAGTACCAGATCGGCGATGACCTGCGCCGGGTTCACTGGCCGAGCTCGGCGAAGCGAGACCGGCTGATGATCCGCCAGCTCGAGACGCCGTGGCAGGCGAGAGCGCTGGTCTTGCTCGACCCGCGAGAATCCGCCTACGAGTCTCCGGCCGCTTTCGAACGGGCCGTTCGCGGCGCCGCCTCGGTGATCCGCCACTTGTACCGGGAGGGCTTCGCGGCCGACCTTTGGACCGGTGGAGCACCGGTCAGCTCCAACGCCGGGTCGCCCTACGCTTCGGCCATGGAGGCGCTGGCGAGGGTCCAGCTCGAGGAAGATCTCGACATCCGGGCTGCGGCAATGCATCTGCGGCGGGGCGCCCGTGGCGGGGCACTGGTTCTGATCACGGGGGTGGGCGACAACGAGCTGCTGGAGGCTCAGCGGCTGCTCTCACGCGACTTCGGGCGGACGGTTCTGCTGTCGGTCACCGATGAGCCACCCGAGTCGCTGGTGCAATTCCAGCGCGGCGGCGCGACCACGATCACCGTCGGGCCACACGACCCGTGGGCGCCGGCGTGGTTGAAAGGGGTGCAGTCCACATGGTCAACCGTCTGACCTGGTTCGCCACCGCGGCGGGGCTGATCCTGGCGCTGCTACGAATGGAGCGGTTGCTGCGGACGGCCTCTCAGGGCCCGCCCTGGCAGCTGGTTCTGATCGCCGCTCTCTTGCTCGGTGGAGTCATCACCTGGGTGGCCCTGTCCTATCGCGCCAGCCTGTCCGGTTTACTCATCGCCAACGGGATCGGCCTCGTGCTCGCTACGATCCGGATCGCCGCCCCCGACACGGCGCTGTTCGGCCTGATCCCGACCCCGGCCACCGTCGGCGAGACGGTACGGGAGCTGGCCTTTGGCTTCGAGCTGATCCGGTTCGGGACAGCTCCTGTGGTGCCGGTGGCCGGGATAATCCTGCTCCTCACCTGGCTCTTCTGGGTCATCGGAGCTGTCGTGGTGTGGGCCCTCACCACCGGCCGGCCGATCATCGCGATCGTGCCCGGCCTCCTCCTCTACCTCCAGCTCGCCACGATGGATCGAGTCCCACCCGGGCTCGGCTGGACGTTCGCTTTCCTGGGGCTTCTCCTCGCGAGCTTGCTGGCCGTTGCCTATGACGAGCGGACGGCCGGGACCGGTCGGCTGCGAGATCGTGAAAACCGATACGTCTCTGCGCTGTCCGCCGGTCGACCCGGCGCCTACGTCGTCGGCCTCCTGATCATCACGGTGCTGGTCTCGGGGATACTGGCCGACCGAGTTCCCGAATCGGGCGTGCTCAACTGGCGTGCCCGCACCGGCTTCGGCAATGGGATCTTCGGTGGAGTCAGCTACAACCTCTTTGTGGGGGTGCAGCAGAGCCTGGTCTCGCAGTCGGACACTCCGGTCTTCACAGCCCGAATTGAGGGCGACATCGACCCGGGCGACGTCTACTGGAAGCTGATCGCGCTGGAAAGCTTCGATGGGACGAACTGGTTCCCGCGCCGTTCCCAGATTCGCAGGCCCGAGCCGGGAACTCCGTGGGAGAACCCGGATCAGGTCTTCATCGGGCCTACCACCACCGTTCGCCAGGACATCACGATCGCTTCCCTGCGCCAGAACTACCTCCCCGCCGCGTACACCCCGGTCGCACTTGCGTCCCAGTCTGAGATCTTGACCGAAAGCTTCCGAATCCGCGAGGACGGGGCCGTGCGCTTTGACGCGCTCACGTTTGAAGGCCTCAACTACCAGGTGACGTCGCAGATACCGGCCCCCAACTTCGACGTTCTGGCCTCACGGGAAGGCTCACTTTCGGGGATCTTCGAGGAGGCCCGCCAGCAAGGCGTGTTCGAGGGCCAGGCGGCAGGCGTGGCGCCCCGTCCCGAACCGGAGAATCTGGACGTCTTCCTGGAGCTCCCGCCGTCGATCGCACAAAGCACCGTGGGAGGGTTTGCCCGGGAGCTCACGGCGGCGGCCGCCACCGACTTCGAGCGGGCACTGTTCATGGAAGCCTTCCTGAGGTCGGACAACTTCACCTACGACGTCACGATCGACCCGGGCCACTCCGCGCAGGACCTCGAATCGTGGCTGACCGATCCCGAGAGCATCAACTACCGAATCGGCTACTGCGAACAGTTCGCCACCGCCATGGCCGTGATGGCGCGAACTCTCGGCATTCCCAGCCGGGTCATCCTCGGCTTCGCCCCCGGTGACATCGACGCGAACGGAACCGTGACCGTGCGCCAAAACGATGCACATTCATGGGTCGAAGTCTGGTTCCCGGAGCAGGGATGGGTGCAGTTCGATCCGACTCCCCGGCGGCAGGCCGACAATCCGGGCCTCGTCAACTCCCTCGGCTTTGACCCGCGCAACTACGTGCCGCTCCAGGACGATGGCAGCGACGCCACCGAGACCGCAGTCAACAACGCGATCGACGGCCCGGCGCTGGAGCTGTTGAACCAGATCGCCGAGGCCCCCTCGTCGCCCGACATTGTCCTACCGGGATTCGACCCGGACGCCGTACGCCGGCCGTTCCCATGGCAACTGCTCGTATTGCCCATCGCGGCCGCCCTGCTCAGTGCCATCCCCGCCTATAAGTGGTGGCGCCGGCGGCGACGCCTCCGGCGGCTCAATCGGGGCGACATCAGCGCGGCCTGGTACGAGATCACCGACCAGCTGGCTGATCTCGGCGATCCCGTCCCTCGGTCGGCTACCCCGACCGAGGTTGCTGCGTCGACCGACCCGGCGATGGAGCCCCTGGCGCTCACATATACGAAGGTGATGTACGGCCCGGAAGCCGAGGTCTCGGCACCCCGTCTCCAGTGGGCCGAAGCGTCGTACCTCCGAACCGAGACCGGGCTGCGAGAGCGATACTCGAAGACCCGCCGCCTTCTGCGCTGGTTCAATCTGCGCTCGCTCCGGTCGCACGGCGACTGAGCCAGCCCCTCGAGCACCTAGTCCGCACCGGGGTCCGTTCAGCCCTCGACGACCTCGGCCAGCACGTCGTCCTCCACTCGCCGCAGAACCTCGAGGAACTGCTCCCGGTCGAGCTCAAACCGGGTGATATCCTCCTCGACCGACCTCGTAACGTGATCGATCGTCCCGAAGAAGGCAAGCTGCCCCGCCCGTAGTGCGTCGAGGATCTCGTCCTCGTCGGCGTTCACGTGGAAAATCGTGCGGCCGTCGGACACGAGACGGACCTCCGACAGGTGCTTGTCGAAATCTCCATTACGCCGCAGGTACGACCATGCTCGCCTGACCCGCTGGACCGACATGCCATTGTCGAGCAACGCCCGCACCACCCGAAGGGCGACGAGATCCCGGAACGAGTACATGCGCCGGACCCCGGGACGCCCACCGGTCCCCTGCACGGAGGGCTGAACCAAACCTACGTTGTCCCAATAGCGCAACTGGTGCTGCGTGCAGTTCGTCAATCGGGACGCCTGCTGCGCAGTGAACCCCTCAGCCATCACTCTCCCACGACCCGCACGACACCCGAAGTGTCGCCAATCCTCCGCTTGCTCCGCCAGGCCTCAGCGAGCCAATTGGGGAAGTGACTCGATCAGTGATCGCTCAGCTGTGGCCGGAAGTCCGGCCACTCTAGCCCGCAGAACCGGGTCAGCGCCCGAAAGGCCAGAGACTTCTGAATCGATTTCGAACTTTTCCGGCGCCGCCGCCGCTGGAACGACTCCGGGAGCCATCACCGAGAGCCGAAACGAGCCGTGTGACCGAATAGACCATGATCACGAAACCGACAAGGGCCGGAAAAGGGTTGATCGAGAAGGTGGCCAGCATCAGCACCAGGCCGACTATGACACCGAGAATCGAGAGCTTGATGCCGCCCTTGGCGAACCGCGCCAGCGGCATCGTGTTGACCGCTTCTACCAGCTCGGGATCTTCCTCCCGGAATTGCCGCTCGATTTCGTCGAGGATCCGCTGTTCTCGTTCGTCCAATGGCATCCGGTCTCCTGGGCCCGTCGGCCAACTCGCTGAGCCATTATACGCAGCGACCGAGACAAGGCTGAAGGCTCAATCTCCGGTTGAGACCGCTCAATCCGGTCGCTCGGAGGCCCCTTCGTCGGGGGTGTCCCGCAGCCGCGCCGGAGCCACTGCATCGTTACCGTAGCGCCGTCGAACGCTCTCCACCGCATCAGCAACGTCGTCCCATTTGGCAGGACGGTCGACGGCCAGCTGACGGATACCGCCCGCTTCGCTCAGCCCGCTCATCCCCACACCTAGAAGGCGCACCGGCCGGTCTCCAACGTCAAGCCCGGCCAACAGGCGCTTGGCCGCCTGATAGATGTCGCGACTGACGTCGGTCGGCGACGCCAGCGTCTCGCTGCGGGTCACTGTCGTGAAGTCGGCGTATCTCAGCTTGAGTCCGACGGTACGGCCGCTCAGCCCGGCCCTCCTGAGCCGGCTACCCAGGCGCTCAGCATGCCGGAGCGTTTCGGACTCCAAGACTTCGTAGCCGCTGATATCGACGGGATAGGTGTGTTCGACGGACAGGGACTTGGCTGCGAGATCGGGTTCCACCGTGCGGGGATCGATCCCATGACTCAGCGCGGCCAGCTGGCCCCCCACCGCCGTTCCCAGCCTTCGATGGAGCGTCGGCGCAGGGATTGCAGCCAGATCTCCGATCGTTTCCACCCCGAGCTGTTCGAGCGCCGCGTGGGTAGCCGCGCCCACCCCCCATAGCTCCTGCACCGCCAGCGGGTGGAGGAATGCGGCCTCCGCTCCGGCCGCAACGTGTCTGATTCCGTCCGGCTTGGCGTGGGCCGACGCCAGCTTGGCTACGAATTTGGTGGCCGCGATGCCGACCGAGGCGGGCAAGCCAAGTTCATGACGGATCTGGGTTCTGATCGCCGCCGCCACCTCCAGCGGCGACCCGTAATGCAGGCGCAGGCCCCGGATGTCGAGGAACGCCTCATCGACGCTCAACCCTTCGACCACGGGGGTGTAGCTGCGAAAGATCTCGAACACCGCCTCGGAAACCTCGCCGTAACGCCCGTGATCGGGCGCCACGACCACCAGTTCCGGGCACCGCCGCCGAGCCTCGCCCATGGCCATTGCTGATCGGATCCCGAATGCCCTCGCCTCATAGGAGGCGGACGCCACGACGCCTCGGGGCCCGGCACCGCCGACCACGACCGCGGCCCCCACCAGGGACGGATCGCGCAGCCGTTCCACCTCTACATAGAAGGCATCCATGTCGACGTGGAGAATCGGCTCGTCGAACCGCCGCTCGGTTTCTGTCACTGCTCCCGGGACCCTTACACTCGAACTCGTGTCACACCCCGTATTTCTCGTGCGCCACGGCGAGGTGCACAACCCCGACCACATCGTATATGCCGACCTTCCGGGATTCGGGCTGAGTGATCTCGGCCGTCGCCAGGCCGACGAGGCCGGCGAGTACCTGGCTCCCCGCCGGCTCGCGGCCGTGGTGGCGTCTCCCCTGCGGCGGGCGCGTGAAACCGCCGCAGCAATCGCTCGACCGCACGGCCTCGAAGTCAGGATCGATGATGAGCTCACCGAGTGGGGTATGGCCCAGCGCTGGAAAGGCCTGGTATGGGAGGAGCTCGACGACCATTATCCCGGCGAGCTCGACGCCTATCTGCGGCACCCGTGGGACCTGCCGTGGTCCGCCGAGTCGCTGGCCGCTCTGGCGCACCGCATGGCGTCCGCGATCGGCCGCTGGTCTGCGCAGATCGACGGTCCAGTCGCCGTCGTCTCTCATCAGGATCCCATTCAGGCCGCCCGCCTCGGCCTCACCGGCCGTTCGCTGCACACCCTCAACGGCGACAAGCCGCTCCACGCCGAGGTATTTGAGCTCGTGCCCGCCGATCCGTGGCAAGAGCGGGTCAGGTGGGCTCCGCCGAAGCAGACGGCGTTCCCGCCCACCGAGCGCTGAGCCGCGACGGCCCCGCCCTGAACTCGGTTCGGGCGGGCACAGCGAGCGCTACCGCAGCGAGATTTCCATCGCCGCTCTCACTGCAGTGATGCGAAAACCCATGTTGGCTTCACGCCGGCCCGGCTGGCCTCTGAGCTTGGGCAAGTTCTCGTTGCCGCGACTATGCAGGCCGATCAGGTTCCACTGCTGATCGAACAGCGGACTCCCTGAACTCCCCGGTTCGGTCGGCGACCGGTAGTGAAGCACCTCGTCGTCGTAGTCGATCAGTAGATTGTCGTCGAGCGAGAATGACTGCGTACGGCCCCCCGGGTGCCCGATGACGTAGACCTTGGCCGTTTCATCGATGGCGTCGTGATCCGGCAGATCCTCGGCGATCCGGTAAGGCGTCATTCCCTCGGGGGCCCCGCACTCGAGAACGGACACGTCTAGCTTCTCCACGGGCGACTCGAAGATCGGGTCGCCTACGTCGACGCCGGCCCGTTCGCCCTCTTCCTCAAGCGCCTGGAAGCGGGCGACGGCTTCGAGAGGCTTCAGTTGGTTGCGTTCGGGCCGGGACGCAATGACGTGGTTGTTGGTGACGAGCACCATCTGCTCACCGAGCGAATCGTGCAGAGCCTGACCGGGCACTAGGAAGCCGGTGCCCATCGCTTTCTCGCTGTGGTCCTCTATTCGAGCGACGGCCCGGCTCCGATCGAGCATGTTGAGGATCCACCGCCGGGTCCGCACGCCTTCCTTGCCGAGGATCCGTTCCAGGCCCGGGATGTCCTGCTGAATATCCGCCGCTCCGCTCGGTACCGCGCCGGCTCCGACCCGGTCGAGGCCCTCGGCGGCGGCTCTCGCCTCCGACGGCGTCAGCTCGACTCGACTGAAGTCGGGCCGCTGCATCAGCCCGGTCTTGATCAACCCGATCAGCTGCTTGTTGTCGTCGCGTGCTTCGTCGACGCCCCAGATGTTCGTGAGATCCCACAGCAGCGCACTCAGCTCGTACGCCTCGGCCTGCTCATGGCTGATCAGCCGGGTGGCGGCTTCCAGCGCGGCGTGGCCGTCGCCCAGCGTGACGGCCGCCTTGACGGCTGTGACCAGGTCCGACGGTCGGAGTGAATCACGCACGGTCTCTGCCACCCTGCGGGCGATCTCGGTCGTGTCTCCGTAATGGCCCGGGTCAACACCGTCGGCCTCCGCCCGCCTGAGCAACCCGACGACCTGGATGCCGTGAGAGGGGTGGTCGCCCGGGGCGACGTCGTACGCGCCCCAATACTCCGATAGCGCTCCGTCGAGGAAGCGCTCACGGCGCGCCCCCCGCATGCCCGTCGCCTGAACGTACAGCCGGGATCGGACCCCGCCCAGGAACTCCTGCGCCCACGCCCGCTCGGCTGGATCTTCCACCGAATTGGACTTGAGACTCTCAGCCATCGATTCGGCCGGCGTCAAGAAGCCTTCCTCAGCCAAAGCGCCTGCGTAGTAACCCCGCACCTTCGGCTCGTCTACGCCGACCTGCAACAGGGCATCGCCCAGCCGTGCTACCGACTGGAAACTGCGCTTGTGGAAAAGCGTGCCCAGCATCTCGGTGGCCAGCTCGGGCGAGAACGGCTCATCCGACCCGAGGATGTGCGCAACGACCAGGTCAACGATGTCTGCCACCGCCGTCTCGTCATGGGCGCCGAGCGCTTGACCGAGTTCGGTCAGCAGTTGCGCGAGATCCATGGACTAGCACCCTACCCAAGCGGTGCCGGCCACGGACACGGGTGAATGCGTAGGGTGGAAACCGAACGGGAGGACGATGTGGCCACGATCCTGATCAGTTACCGCAGGTCCGATACGGCCGGTCTTGCTTCAACGACCCGGGAGCTACTGGCGCGGCACTTCGGCGATCACAACGTGGCTCTGGATCAGCCGTCGCCGGATACCGACAGCGCCGACCGGCTCAGCGATACCGAGGTGCTGGTCGTTCTCGTCGGGGATCAATGGCTGGCCGAAGACGAGACCGGGTCGGTAGCCCTGCACACAGACGGCGATCCGATCGCCGACCTGCTACATCAGGCACTACGAGGCCCGGCCCGGATCCTGTTGCTGATGGCGCCAGATGTCGAGCGCCCCACGCAGGACGAGCTTCCGGAAGCGCTGCTCGAGGTGGCGATGAAACCAGCCTTCCAATTGACCGAGGAGAAGGCGGCCAGCCTCGAGCCCCTGATCGAAGAGATCGAGGAGACGTTCAAGAGCCGGTCAATCGAGTGGCGCAGCACCGATACCGGCTTCTCCGACCAGGACTGGGATGCGCTGATCGCCAATATCAAGCGCGGCAAGTTGGTGCCCTTCCTCGGTGGCGGCTTGTCACCCGACGCAACCAGAATCAAGGCAGACCTGGCCGCCGACTGGGCGGACAAGTTCGGCTATCACCGACCGGCCGACCTGATCGAGTTGGCGGCGAGCGAGGAGCCCGACGCGCAGGAGAGGTTGGCCCGCCGGTGGGCGCGCGAGTTTGCCCGGGTGGTTCAGTTCGTGAAGGTGAAGAACTCTCAGGACCAGCTGATGGCCAACTATGCCTTGTCCGAGCGGCTGGAGAAGCTGAAGATCTCCGACGCGGCGGACAAGACTGCGCCGTACCGGATTCTGGCGGATCTGCCGCTTGCCGTATACCTGACAACCAACCAGGACGCGTATCTCGAAGCGGCGCTGCAGGAGCAGCCCAACCCGCGGATACCGATGTCCGACCGCTATAGGCCGTCCGAGGCGATCATGCCGGAACAATCCTCCAGGCTCCACGACCCCTCGTTCGAGTTGAAAGCCACCGAACCGGTCGTCTATCACCTATACGGAACCAGCGGCGACCACCACGCCGAGTCGATGATCCTGTCCGAGGACGACTACCTGTCGTTCGCAGTAGGGGTCACCAGCGATCAGACGACGTTGCCCCAGGCGATCCTGCACGCGATTGGCAAAGGGGCCTTGCTGTTCCTGGGTTTCGACTGGGACGACCTGGGATTCCGGGCGCTCCTTCACGCCATCCTGCCCCGCTTCCGGCACGGAGTCAGCAACCAGCTCCTCAATGTGGCGGTGCAGGTCAGCCCGGACGCCGACCCGGGCATGATCGACTACGTCAAGGGCTACTTCAACCAGCAGTGGAACCTATCGCTGTATCCCGGCAAGCCCGAGGAGTTCACCGACGAGCTGCGCCGGCGGTGGGGAGAGACCGCCGCCATCAGTTAGCCAGCAGCGATCGAGCTCAGCTGCCGACGGGTCGCTCGCTGGCGGCGATGCTGGCCTCCAGGTATTCACGCTCGAGCGGACCCACCCGCGTGGGATACGCCGCCGCCCACAGACGGGCGTCGGTCAACGCACCGTCCACGAGGAGGCCGTCTTCATCCCGGCCATGCCGTTCCCAGATCCGGGCCGCGGCCGAGAGCAGGCCGGCCGATGCCTCGATCAGCGTTTGTTCCCTCCATTTCCGGTTGCTGAGCTCGATGGCAGGCACGAGACGATCATGCGCCAGCTCCAGCCAGCGGACGTCTCCGCGTACCGACCCGACCAGCAAGGTGTGCATGGTCAACGATTCGATGACGTCGGCCGGCATCTGGCGGGCGCCGCCGCGACCCGGGACCAGCACCGCCCGGTTGCCGGTCGGGTCGATCAGAACCCGCTCACACCACTCTCTCAACGCGGCTTCACCGGCCTGGGGAGCCACCGCGGCCACGATCGATTCGTAGAACGCCTCGATCGCAGCATCGCCATCCTCCCACCCGACGATGTCGTCGGGCCCAATCTCGTCACCGTCAGCGTGGCGCCAGGTAGCTTCGGCGCTGAGCTGGAGTGCCATCGGGTCGGCATGCTCGTACACAACCTCGATCCGGTGCCCGTCATGCTCGGCACGCACGGTGCGAGCCTCGTCCACCAACGCCGCGGCCGCCGCCTCGGACATACGCCGTCCGTCCAGCTCCGCAGGATGGGAGATCGCCGCCAGCGCTTGCTCCGGCCGGAGCGGCTCGATTCGGTATTCCGAGACGACGTGTGGCCCGAACTGCTCGATGAATGGCTCCAGCTCCCCCATCTCATGCTCGTCGATGCACAGCACGAACCGGACCAGCGGATCGGATTCCAGCGCCTCGCCGATCTGATCGAAGAAGGATTGACGCTGGTGCCAGTACTCCGGATAGAGCCGGAACATCTCCTGGAACTCGTCGATCACGATCACCCGCGCCACCTCGACGTCGAATTCCCCAACAATCGGCGGGCGCTGATCTAGGTAATCCGCCAGGGTGGCGGCAGCCGGCACGGCGGACTGAGACAGGTAAGAGAGCACCGCATATGAGAAGACGTTGGCGCCATCCGTGGGCGGGCGCGGCGGTCCAAGCTGGAAGCGGGCAGTGGGCAGGACCTCGAATTCCGTTGGGTCGAGCGCAGGGATGTACCCAGCTTGCAGCAGCGAGGTCTTGCCGGCACCGGCCGGGCCGTACAGCAGCAGGATCCTGTTGGGATACGTCAGAGCTTCGAGCGCCCTGATCTCGCGTTCTCGTCCGGCGAATACCGGCGCCTCGGCCGGTCCGAAGGGCCGGACACCCGGATACGGGGTCGGGGTCGGTGGCCCCCGGTCGGTAGGCGGCGACCCTGGGATGGGGACAGGCATGGGCACCGGCACGTGCCGCGTCAGGTAGTACAGGATCGCCAAGGCCGCCGCGCCGCCGAGGAGGACCCACACCCAGAGCGGGATGCCCGACTGTGTGGTGAAACGCACGTCGAGATCGACGCGCTCGGTGCTACCGGGCTCGATCGTCACGGGCGTGCGCCGGCCGATGGCGAGTGTCGCGTCATCAACAGCACCGATGACGACGACCCTGTAGAGGCCCGGGGCGAGATGCTGGAACAGGTATCGGGCGGCTTCCCCCTCTCGGACATCCTCGACCTCAACGGCCGCTCGCTCCGAGATCGGAGCACCTGAATGCCACAACTGGACGCTGATCCCACGCGCCGGGCGGTCGGCTCCTTCTTCAAAGGAGCCGCTGTTGTTTTCGTCGACGTAGATGATTCCGCCGATGGAACCTTTGGGACAGGGCTTGAGATCAACGTCGTTTCTCACCTCTGCCAGCCCGAGCGTGACCGTCTCGTTTTTTTCGATCGGGTCGGCTTCGGAACGCTGCTGGGTGTAGGCCACCGTGTAATCGCCCTTGCTCAACCCGGAGAACTCGTAGTGCCCGTCCGCCTGGACAGTGGCCGTGCGCTGCCCGACCGGCCCGCCCAAGGTCACAACGCCGGGGAAGCTGGTCTCGTTTTGATCAAGCGTTCCGTTGTCATTGACATCGCACCAGACGCCGCCACTGATGACGCCGAATGGCCCATCGGTGACGCCGAAGTCCACCTGGTCGAACGGGATGCCACCGGGCACCTCGACGTCGATCGGATGCGCGGTCGAGAAGCCCAGCTCGGCGCCCCCCTGATCGGCGATGCTGACCCGATAGCGGCCCGGCTCGACGACCGCGTCATATCGGGCCTCATCGCCCGCGACCAGCTCGGTCGTCACGATCTGTGGTTCGGTGTTCCCATCGAGGTCGGAGATCGTGACCATGGCACCGCCCCATCCCCGTTCGCCGTCATCTATCTCGCCGTTACCGTTCTCGTCGATCCACACCCGGCCGCTGATCCGGTCGGCGTCGAGCTGGGCGGTCACTGCAAAGTCCAGGTCGTGATTGCCGGCGTCGCGGGGCAGGGCGATCTGGCGGCCCTCGGGCAGCGACTCGATGCGCCGGTCGGCCGAATCGATCAGCTCCAGCTGGTACTTGCCCGGCGTGAGCGTCTCTGTAACGTAGCGGCCGTTTTCATCCACGAAGAAGACGAAGCCGAGCAGCGACGCGCCCTGGAACAGGGATATCCGGGACTGAAGGACCCCCGAGCCGTAGTACCCGAGCCCCGAGCCCGCAGATTGAGCGGCGGCCGGCTGGATCTTGTCGCGTTTGATCGCCAGGACCCGCAGGGTCGATGCGTCTGCCGGCGGCTCCTCGTCGGGGTCCAGCACGCCGTCCCCGTCGGAATCCACGAATACCGTGCCCCCTATCTTGGAGGGGGGAAGCATGACAATCAGCGCAGTCGTTGCCACTGGTCCCGTGACGCCGTCGGTTTGGGCTCGCGCTGATATCAAATATCGACCGTTTTGTTCCCCTTTGATCTCGACGTCGAAGGGCTCGCCCACAGTCACGTCGACCCGGCGGGGACCGACCAGCTCCAAGCCGCCGGGCAGCGGATCGAAGATGACCGGGACGTCGGGCCGGTCCGGGCCGTCGACGAGCACGCTCACGGCCGCCGTGGAATCGATCTGGATCTCTGCCGGATCGGCGGTAAGGGTGAAGGTGTAGACGCCGGTCGGCACGACGCCGAAGCAGATGTCGGACGTTGTTCGGTTGGCCCGGACCGTGACAAGGCGGGTCGCGGGAGTCGAGAAGTCGAAGAGACCCGGCAGGGTGTCCACATCGACCGCCACCCGGTAGGTGCCGGCCTCTATCCGGAACGAATACCCCGAGCCGGCGGTCAAGTCGCTGCTGGAGCCCGAAAACACCCGGACACCGTCGAGCAGCTCTTCGCCGGTGTCGAGTTCGCCGTCTTCGTCGTCGTCGAGAAAGACACAGCCGCTGATGGTGCCCCGAGGGATGATGCGATTCGGCGGCCGCTCGACGATCAGGGCCTCAGAGTCGTGGTCGTCGCCGGTCTGGTCGTCTGGCTCCGAGTCGGTATCGCGGGCACCCTCGATTTCAACGACTTCGGCAACTATCGGGTCGGAGCCGGCTGCCGCGCCGCGCAGGATGTAGGAGGCAACCGCCTGGTCATCCTTCTCGAGACCATCTTCGATAACCCAGCGTGAGCAAACAAATGTGTCGGCGGGCGGGCCCGAGCACCTCACGGTGCCGATCGTTGAGGGCAGATCAATCTCAACCGTCACCTTCCCGGACTTAGCCGGGCCGAGGTTCCGCACCAGCACCCTCATTTCGACCGTGTCTCCCACGTCGATCCTTTGCTCGTCTAGCGAGACGTCCAGCTCGATGTCGACCAGGCCCTCGACGATCAAGGTCGATACATCGGTGGCCGTGAGTGGCTGGGCGCCTCCGGTGTCGGCCGTTGCCGTCGCATCGATCGTGGTTGTGTTGGTCGCCACGACCTCACACGTCAGGACATCGGGGAAGGCGGCGCCGGCCGGAATCTGGCGGCTGCATTGGTCGGCCGGAGTATCAACCATCACGTCGATAGGCACATTGATACCGGCGGCTCCCACGACGACGGTGTACTGCACCGTATCCCCCTCGGTCACCGTGATCGTCTCCGGTGTGATCTCGATCGTGAGCGCCGGCTGCGACTCCCACGGCACGACGGTCACAGTGGCGGTATCGGCCGCCGCCACCCGGGCCGGGTTGGCGCTCACCGCGGTCACACCGACGGCAACGTCGAACGCCGATCCACCAGCGGCGACACCGGCGAGCGAACAGGTGAAGCTGGATTCTTGATCTGGGGCCAGGTCGGGGGCCGCGCCGCAGGAGGCAGTGACCCCGGCGGGCAGCCCGGTGACCGCGGGCGTGACCTCGGCCAGCGCCACTGTTCCACTGTCGCGGATGACCCCCTCAATGGTGGCTGACCCGCCCTGGGTCCCCTGAACCAGCGGTGCCTCGGGCTCGATCATGAGCTCTGAGACGAGCACCGCCAGCATCGTCTCGCCGGCGACCGCCCGGCCGTCGCTCACGCCCGTGACTCTCAAATCGAGCACCCCGCCGTGAGACACGTCGACCTGGCATGACACCGTCACCACGCCGCCAGGAGCGAGCGTTTGACCCGTGACGTCTCCGCACAAGGGCTGATCGATCACCAGCTCGCCGGCTGGAGCCTGGCCGATATTGCTGATCGAAAGCTGGAAGGTCGCGGGGGAGGCGGCGCCGACCGTCACTGATCCGGGATCCACCTCGGCTGCGATGCCAACCTCCAGGGGCAGAACAGGCATGGAGACCGAGTTGAAGATGGCGCACACCGCGGTGAGCGAGTTGATGCCGCTGGCCACGATGTTGCCGTTCCCGTCGCGCTCGATCTCCTCGATGGCGTGGCGCGCGACCAGCGTGATGGCGGCGGACTCGAGAACCGCCTGGGGCTGGACGGCATCAATCCGCTCGGTAGCGGTATCGGCCAGGTCGGTCGTCCACTCGGAGGTGTAGATCGGACTCGTATCGGCATCGAGCAGCTCGACGTACCAGATTTCGGCCGGCTGGCTCACGTCCCCCGGCTGCGCGTGCCCTGGGTCGGAAGTCACCAGGCTGACGTCGTAGGTGCCGGGGGGGATCGGGTCACCCGAGAGGTCGACAACCTCGGTGCTGAACGACCAATCGAGCGGACCGGCCCGCAGCGGCGCATCGATCATGACGACGATATCGCCGGTGCAGTGTTCCTCCAGTCCATGAGCTATCGGCAGTGCCGCCAGCGTTGCCGCTATGACGAGAAGGGCAGCCGCGACGATGAGCCACAGGGCGAACGTACGACGGCCGGCCACCGGCCTTGCGACCGGGCGTTCATATGTTTGTGGATCGCCGCTCGCCACCATCCGACCTTGTCCCACGTGCGACTTCTACCCCCAGTCCCGTCCCGACCCTACGCATCTCGACCGTCCGATGCCGGACGGTTGAAAACCAGGCCGCGCTAGCCCGACCCGAGCCACGACAGCAGTCTGTCCTGGACGATCTGGTCTGCGAAGAAGGTGCTGTGGTTGATACCGGCGTCGGCACCGAACTCCAGTCGCTGGTCCACCGGGAACTGGGTGGATCCGTTGGCGGCAAAGACACCCTTGGTCGGTACGACAAGATCATTGTTACCTTGGAATATTGCGTCCATGAGGTGGTTCTTGGCCCAGTTCGCCCACCCCCGGTCCGCCGGCTCGAAATTGCCGGCGAGGGCGTAGTAGCGGCTTCCGATGCCGGTCGGCACGTTGAGCCACCGAAGGAAGTCACCCCCCGGATGCATGGATTGGAGACCGGTCAGACCTTTGACTGCGCCTACGGCGATGTGTTTCGCCACGGTGATGACGCCCTCCAGGACTTCGGTGACCCCGTTGTCGGGCACGAAGTTGAACAAGTTTGTATACGTATCGATGAACTGAGACATGTGCTCGGTGTCGACCAGCGCCGTCCCGGAGTTGGGAGTGGCGACGAATACCAGTTTGTCGACGTTGACGGTGCGGCCTCCGGTCGACAGTTCACCCTGTTTCTCGGCCAGTGTCCGGCTCACCAAACCGCCCCGGGAATGGCAGACGATGTCCAGGTCGAGGCTGACGCCATCGGGTAGCTGGCCGAGCAACCATTCGATGTTCTGCTGGGGAGTGTGGGAAAGGGTGAAGTGGTCGAACGCGAAGATCCGACCCTCGTAGATGCGGTGCAGGTCCTTCATCACGTGGGGTGAAAGCCCGCTGAAGCCCGTATGGGCACGGGAGAACGTGCCGTGCACGAACAGCAGTGACTTGCCCTCACCAAGACGGTTCCATCCGGTCGAATCGATCAGCGGGCCGTCGGACTCTCGGTACGAATCGGGAGCAAACGACCGGATGCGATATGGCCGCTTCTTCGCCTCCCACCGCTCGGCAAAGGCCTCTCCGATCGCGCCTATTACTGGATCAATCAGCTTGAAAGCCAAGACGCCCAAGACCTTCCTACCGATGGACGAGAGCACCCCGCGACTAGCGCCGGCTTCAGGGGCTGCCGGCGGCGGCACGGAACGCCGGAGCACGTACGTCTGAGTATTTGCACCGCGCGTAGCCGCCTCCTGGCTGTCTCCGTTCTCTGCGAACTCCCAGGTGGCAACTCCCGATTCGTCGGTGTACAGGATCAGCTGACCCCACCCGGTGCCGGGCCCGGGCACCTCGAGTTCGATTCCCGGCTCCCCGATTGCGGTCGAACGGGTGCCTACGCCCGCCGGAACGTCGGTCTCCTCTGTGTCGGATATCTCAACGACGACCTGGGGCTCGACGTTCTCGTTGGCCAGCGCCTCGGACAGAGCCGACGTCCATTGGGCCTCCGAACGCATGGCCTGCCCGGAGGCGGTGATCGTCCGTACGCGTCCGGCCAGGCCGGGGGTACGCAGCACGACGTCATCGACGGCGACCGGATCGCCGTAGGGATCGAGGTCGTAGTCCATCATCCACCTCCTGGGTCCGACGGGGCCAGCCGGAGTTCCGGATGGCCGAAGTACTGATACGCCATGAATGTCGCAGAAGTCGGCTCGCCGCCCGCAGCAAATGCCGATCGTGCGCGCCGGATGGCTTCGCCCACCGAAACTCCTTCTTCAAGCGTCGCCGTGTAGAAGCCGAGCGCCATGTTGCGAGCAATCTCGTCCTTGACGCTCCACATCGGCGCAATGACCCCACACGCGCGCGCTCGCAGGAATGCCGGAGCCAGCCCGGCGTACTGGTTGAGCACGGCGTCCGACGAACCGACCTGGCAAGCGTTGAGGAATACCAGCGGCTCGCCCTCGATTTCCTGGGCCATCACGACGTTGGGCGTGAGCCACTCCCCGTCGGTGAGAACAATTCCCTCTCGCCCGGAACCCTGGGTGTACTTGCCGTGCACGGCCAGATGCAACACAGTCGGGGCGGGCTTTCGCTCCAGGAGCTCGATCACCGGCTCATACTTGGCGTCGACCGGCTCCGCCTGGTAGCGGCCGTGTAGCTCATCCCGTTCATTGTCGGCCGCCGCCAGCGAATCCCAGCGAGGAAGATCGGTGTAGTCGCCGGTGATCACGGCCATCGAACCGAATGGACGCTCGTGGGGCGGCGGAAGCGGCACGCCGCCGGCCAGGACCCACCGCCCGATGACGGCCTGGGTCGACAAAAACGGCGGCTGGTCGGGATCGAGTGGCGGATCGACCAGTGCCAACTCCCAGGGGATACGTCCCTCGGCCGACACCAGCAGCACAGACGGCCGCCCGCCGGCGGCCTCTGCAGCCTCCCGCAGTGCTGCCCAGAACTCCTCGGGCAGCGATTGACTCAGCATCCGGCCCCGTCCCTCCAGCTCGCGCCGCAAGCCGGCACTCCCCTCTAGCCCATCCATGTCGCGCACCAGTTCACGGGCGTACTCGTCCGGGTCGGCACCGATGCTCACCTCGACGTCGATTTCGGGGATTCTCACCGTGTCGTGTGGCGACTCGATCGTCATCCTGAGCAGATGGAGCTCGCGGGCCTGGTGGAAAGCCACCGTGAGATCCGCCGGTACCGGCCCGGTAGGGATGGCCAGATCGGCCCCGACGACCTCCTGAGGTCCGCTCTCCTCCGGGGCGGTCACCCCGGGAGCCGTTATGGCCACCGGCCGCACAGCCATGCCAACCATTTGACCGTCGACGGTGAATGTCGCAGAGATGGCGGCCGCCCGCACCGCCGCGTCGGTGGGGACGGCCCGCAGATGCAATAGCGTGGTTGGGAAGGGCTGAGCGTCGGTCACCGCTAGGTCGTGGCGCCAGCGCTCGCCTTCCCGCAGCTCAAACCCGTCGGCTACCACCTGGACGGAGATGACGTACGGTTTGGCTCGGCCCTCGAGACCCTCCAGCGGCCCGCCGACGACACCTTCGGACTGAGCGGGACTCAGGCCGACCGCAAGCTCGAATTCCTGTTCAGCCGCAACCGTGCCCGGACATTTGAGGAGGGCATATACGTGGTCGGTTCCGGATGCCGCCGCGGCATCCGGCGGCGAAGCCTCCATGGCCGACCGAACCGGTCCCAGGCTCTCGAGGCCCAGATCATCCAGCGGGGCTGTCTCGACCAACACCTCCTCTTCGAGCGCTATCAAGTCGACGGTCGAGTTCTCCAAATGGGGCCGGGCGGGAGGTTTGATCCCGTGCTCCGCGACCGCCGCCTCGAGGCTCTCAAGTGCCTGCGTGGGATCATTGGCTGCGTGGTCTAGTGCCGTGCGCGCGACCCCGGCCAGGTGTCCTTGCTCACTCGCCGCACCCGGTGCCGCCCGACTCTCCAGCGCCGTCAGCAGGTCGACCACGATGTTGCCCCCAGCGCCGTGGCCGGTCGTGAGGTCGATGACAACTCGGGGCATCGGCGGGTTCGGCTCTATCCGGGCGGCCCATGCTGTCGAATCGCCGTGGTAGTGCGCCGGACGGAAGCTGCCCGCGGCCGCTTCGTCGATCAACTGTTGGAGCGGTCGGATGTCGCCTCCCCTGGCCAGATGGACTGCCAACCACAAGCGGACGTCGTCCGACTTCGACTGTTCGAAGATCTCCCGCGCCAATCCGGTCGGCACGGCGGGCGCTATCTGCCCAAGCGCCTCGGCGGCGGCCATTGCCCGGCCGGGCTCCGCCACTGCGAGCCGGCGCACCAGCACCGGCGCGGCCGCGGCGTCGCCGGCCGCCACCAGTGCTTGGGCGAGCGCGGTGCGTTGCTCGGGTGGTGCCAGCCCGAGCTGAGCGTGCAACTGCTCCCGCACCTCGCGGACTGGAACCTGGGCCGCCGCGACCAGCGTTTCTGCATGGGGATCCAGCTCGATCGCAACCAGGACGATTCGCGCCACGTGCCGCCACGCGGCGTCGGTCAGAGGAAAGACGGTGAGGACGTCAAGCGCTCTCCGGCGCACGGCGGGGTCGGAGCCCGCAACCAGGTCGAGGAGCGGCTCGAGTTCGTGGACGCCGAGTGGCCGGATCTCAGCCGGTCGCACCGTCATCGCACCACGTCCGGTATATGGCCGGAGTCCAGCCGGCTCCAGGCGGTGCGCCGGGACGTGCATCTGCTGGCGTGCCCTGGTCTCACGGCCCTCTCCTCCGGTGATGAAGCCGAGTCGAGTCTATGTGAACCAACGCCGTCTCGGCGGACGATCGCGACCTAACGGGCTTGACCTCACCAGACCCCGGAGCGCAGTTGTTCGAACAGCGCCTCATCCGTTTCGAACGCGAGCGGCGGCAGCTCGTCGAGGGAAAACCATCCCACCTCTGCCGCATCGTCTCCGGCCTCCAGATTGCCTCCAACCACGTTCCCCTCGAACCAAATGCCCACGGTGAGCTTTGCCGGATCGTGGAAATTCGACGCTACGAACACGACCTCCCCGACGTCGGCCTCGAGCCCGGTTTCTTCCTCCAGCTCTCGGGCGGCGGCCTCTCTGACCTCTTCGCCGTAGTCCATGTAACCCGCCGGGATCGACCACAGGCCGGGCCGGGTGGCACCCTCGGCCCGCTTCACCATCAACACCCGACCCGATGCATCACGCACCAGCACCGCAACACCCACGGACGGGCTCCGAAACGCGATGTATCCGCAGCGGGGACATGTCGGGCGCAGGTCTCCGTTGTGCATGGGTTGATCTTCCAACCGAGTCCCGCATTGAGAGCAATAGATCGGGTCGCCGGGCCAAGAGCCGCGTGTGGTCGACATGTGGGGATGCTATCGCCGGGAGTGACGTCCCGGATGGAGGCGCCCTGTTCCCGTTCTAGTCTGTTGTGACATGACCGCCCCGACCCCCGAACGTCACGCCAGCACCGCCCTGGTGCGGGCTGCCGCCGTGTTGGTGATCGCGGCGATTGCCTGGGTGGCTCGACTCACCTTCGCTCCGACGCCGTGGCCGGAAGCGGCGGCGGCGCTGCTCGCGTCCGGCGTTGTTCTACTCAACGCCGTGCTTGCGGTGGCCGCGCTGCTGTCGCCGGGCCGATGGGTAGCGATCAGTGTGACGGTCCTGCTCGCGTTCGAATTGAGCGTCGCCGTCGCGCTGGATATCACCCCTGGATGGTGGATCGCTGTAGCCGCCGCGACGCTCGCCACTGCGATGCTGTGGCGCCGTCGGGCGCTGGAGGCCATGGCGGCTGTCAGCCGCCCCGACCGGGTGCCGGCATCTGCCACCACGCTGGCACTAACGCTGGCCGGTTCCCCGGCGGTGGTGGGCGCTCTCGGCTATGCGGGCGTGACCACCGGAGGGTGGGTGCTGGCCGCGGCCGGGGTGATTCTGGGCTGGGCGTACATGCGGGCGCTCGTCCGCGCGCTGTGGGCGATACGGCTGGGCTGGCCGGTGCTGGCAGCTTGGGCCGTCATCGGGCTGGAATTGTGGGCCGCCGCCGGCCTAGGCGTATTCGCCGCAGTCGTGACAGTGCTGGCATGGAGCAAACCAGCACTGGCCGCCGCCAACCCGCTCGCGCCCCAGCGGGTTTCACCCGTGCCAATCCTGCCGGAGATGGTTCCGCCCGACGTACTCGGGGCGGCCGGGTTTGACCCGAAAGGCCGGCCCAAGAAGAAGGACTGAGGCGTGAGCCGCATAAACCCGTGGGTTCTGTGGCCGGTGCTGGCGGCTTTGGTGGTGGGCGGGCTGATCGGGTGGATCGTGACATCCATCAGCTGTCAGCCCGACACATGTTACGGCACCGCGATCGCGGTAACGATCGTCGGCGCGCTGGTGTGCGGCGGCGGAGTGGCTGTCGTCGTCATCCTGGCCGTACGCTCCTTCGCCGAATGGCGAGAAACCAGCGGGGCCGGCCCGCCCCCACCGGCATCGGATGAGCCATCAGGTGATGATGCGTAGAGGCTGGTGGGCGTTTCGCACCCCGCCGCCGAACCCCGTACGCGGACGTGACGCCCCTAGGCGGCTCCGTAGATCAGCGCAACGTTGTGGCCCCCGAAGCCGAACGAATTCGTCATGGCATTCACAACCCGGGCCTCACGAGCCTCGTTCGGCACGTAGTCGAGGTCGCATTCGGGATCGGGCGTCTCGAGATTGATCGTCGGGGGCAGCACCCCCTCCTTGATGGCCTGGATACACATGATCGACTCCGCCGCTCCGGCGCCGCCGAGCAGGTGCCCGGTCATCGATTTGGTCGACGACACCGGGGTCGTGTGGGAGGTATCGCCCATGGCCTGTTTGATGGCGGCGGTCTCGGTCGAATCGTTGGCCGGCGTCGAGGTGCCGTGCGCGTTTATGTAGTCAACGTCGGCGGGATTGAGTTGAGCATCGTCCAGCGCATTGGTCATGGCTCGCGCTGCGCCTTCCCCGCCGGGGCGAGGCAGCGTGACGTGGTAGGCGTCCGAACTCATGCCGTAGCCCAGCAGTTCGGCGTGGATCGTGGCGTTTCGTTGCATGGCCTGCTCACGTTCTTCCAGCACCAGCGCCGCTGCGCCCTCGCCCATGACAAACCCATCGCGGTCCCGGTCGAAGGGGCGGGAGGCGCCCGTGGGGTCGTCGTTGCGGGTGCTGAGTGCCTTGCTCTGATTGAACGAACCGACCCCGAATTCGCAGATCGTCGCCTCCGCTCCGCCTGCCAGCATGACATCCGCTGTGCCCCGCCTGATCATTTCCGCGGCGTCCCCAATAGCGTTGGCGGAGGCCGCACACGCAGTCACGACACACGACACCGGGCCCAACATGTTGAATCTGATCGAAGCCACCCCAGCCCCCTCGTTGGGGATGATCATGGTGATGGCCAAGGGGCTGACTCTGTCGGGTCCGCGTTCTCTGAGTACGTTGTGCTGGTCGACGAAGGACAACATCCCGCCGATGCCTGCACCCAGCACAATGCCGGCGCGGGCGCCCGCTTCGTCATCATCGGTGAAATCCAGTCCGGAATCGTCCATGGCCTGCTGCGCGGCGGCGATGAACAGTTGGGCAAACCGGTCGAGCCGCCGCGACTCGCGCCGTGGCATGTAGACCTCTGGGTCGAAACCCTTCACTTCGGCTGCGATCTTGGTCTCGATCCGGGCCGGGTCGAACAGCGTGATCGGACCAACGCCCGAAACTCCGGCTGTCGCCGACTTCCAAAACGAGTCGACCGAATGGCCGATGGGTGTCACCGCACCCATGCCGGTGACCACGACCCGTCGTCGGCTGCCGCTCATGTCAGAGCTCCTCTTGTTCAGCCGGCCAGCTTGGCTTGCACCAGGTCGACGGCCTGGCCCACGGTGCCGATCTCCTCAGCTTCTTCGTCCGGGATCTTCACACCGAATTCGTCTTCCATGGCCATGAGCAGCTCGACCACGCCGAGCGAATCGACTTCGAGGTCCTCTTCGAAGCTGGCGTCGCCGGTGATCTTGTCGGCTTCGAGGCCGAGCTCGCTCACCAGCAGATCCTTCAGCTTCGATTCGATTTCCGCACGATCCATGGTTTGCCCATCCCTTCTCGATCCGACCCTCTCACAGGGCCAGTCCTCCGTCTACTACGAGCACCTGGCCGGTGATGTAGGACGCTTGTTCGGAGGCAAGATAGCCGACGGCCGAGGCGACCTCAGCCGGCGTGCCCAGGCGCCCGAGACTCGTCGCAGCCGCTGCCGCTCCGGCCGCAGCTTCGCCAAGCGCCTCAGTCATTTCTGTTTCTATGAAGCCCGGCGCCACGACATTGACGGTGATGCCCCGCGATCCAACTTCCTTGGCCAGCGACTTCGAAAACCCGATCAAGCCAGCCTTGGAAGCGGCGTAGTTGGTCTGACCCGGGTTGCCGGCCAGGCCCGCCACCGAGCTGATCGAAATGATCCGGCCCCATTTTGCCCTGAGCATCCCCCGCAGCGCGGCCTTGGACGCCAGGAAGGCCGACCGCAGATTCACGTTGATGACCTCATCCCACTGGTCGATGTCCAACCGCAGCAGCAGGTCGTCGCGGGTGATCCCTGCGTTGTTGACCAGAATGTCGACCGGGCCCAACTCGTCAGCGACCTCGCTGACCATTGCCGAGGCCGTGTCCGGCTGGCTCATGTCGCCGCCGACGGCGACCGCCGTTCCCCCATTCGAGTTGATGGTCTTCACCACTTCCTCAGCTGCATCCGACCGTTGCGCATAGTTGACCGCAATCGACGCCCCCTGTGAGGCCAGTTCGAGGGCGATCGCCCGCCCGATGCCGCGAGATCCGCCGGTGACGAGGGCGACATGGCTCACGAACCCTGGCCCTCCGATGCCAGCGAGGCAGGCCCGAAGAAATCGAAAGAAGGTTGCAGCAGTTCCATCACCGTCGTGTCGGTAGGGGACACTGTGGCGTCGCTCTCTCGCAGCGGCTCGATGCGGGAGCCCCACTTGACGGCCGCAGCCGCCCAGCTGAGACCTCCCCCGAAGGCGGCGAACACGAGGTTCGCCGCCGGTGGCACCTGACCCTGCTCGAGCGCTTCGGTCAACGCGATGGGGATCGTGGCAGACGAGGTGTTGCCGTAGGCGTGGATGTTGAGGAACACCTTGGAAGCGTCGAGTTTGAGCCGGCGGGCGGTGGCGTCGATTATCCGCTGGTTCGCTTGATGCGGGACCAACAAATCGACGTCGCCGACGCCCCATCCGGCGCGCTCCACGACCGCTTCCGACGCCTCCCCCATCATCGTGACGGCCCGTCGGAACACTTCGGGCCCCTGCATCGAGATCGAGCTGGTTCGCGGGTCGCGTGGTCCCGGCGAGCCTTCCGCTCCGTCGACCGGCACCTCGAGGAGCTGGATTGCCTCACCGTCGTTTCCCAACTCGGAGGCCAGCAAACCCACCGGGTCGTCCGACGCCCGCAGCACGACTGCCCCGGCTCCGTCGCCGAACAGCACACAGGTCGTACGGTCGGTGAAATCCATGATGTAGCTGAGCTTCTCGACCCCGATCACCAAGGCCGAGTCGATGGCTCCGGACTGGACCATGCTGGAGGCGGCGACGAATGCGTAGATCCATCCGCTGCACGCCGCATTCATGTCCATGGCCCCGGCGTTGACGGCCCCGATATCGCGCTGGACGTACGCAGCGCTCGCCGGCACCAGGGAGCGAGGAGTGCACGTGGCGTTGATGACGAGCCCGATGTCGGCGGCGTCCATATCGGCTGCGGCCAGGGCTCGCCGAGCCGCCACCGTTGCCAGATCGCTCGCCTCGACATGGGAGATGCGGCGCTCCTTGATACCGGTCCGGGTGGTGATCCACTCGTCACTGGTTTCGACGATCTTCTCGAGATCGTGATTCGTCAATACGCTCGGCGGGAGGGCTTTGCCCCAACCGACGATCTCCGCCTGCCGCATCACAACCTCCTGCTGCTGGTGAGACGGGTCATTGTACGGAGGCCACGGCGAGGCCTGCGACCTCGTCCAGAGCCCCCAGTGAGTTGGCGGTGAGGACCGTGGCCCCTCCCACCGTTCGCTTCGCCATGCCGGCGGTGACGTCCCCGGGTCCGACGTGCACGAAACAGTCAATACCCGTCGCAGCCATACCCACCAGCCCGTCCGCGAACCGAACGGGCGACACCACCTGCTCGGTCAGCCGGGCGGCAATCTCCCCGCCCGTCAAGGGAGCAGCGGTCGCGTTCGCCCACACGTCGAAGGCCGGAGCGCCGAATTCCAGGTCACGCAACACCGAATCCAATGCGGCTACGGCCGGTTGCATGAACGGTGAATGGAACGCTCCTGCCACATTCAACGGAATGGCCCGCCGCACGCCGAACTCCCGGGCATGGTCGGCCAGCCATTCCAGATCCTCGGCACCCCCGGCCACGACCACCTGTCCGGGAGCATTGATGTTGGCCACCCACAACTTGCCTCCGTCGTCCCGCCGGGCCCGGCAGACTGTCTCGGCACCATCGACGTCCACGCCGATCAAAGCGGCCATACCGGAACGCTCCTGGGCGGCCGCGGCGGCCATCGCCCGACCCCGCGCGCTGACCAGCCGCAACCCATCCTCAAACCCAAAACTTCCGGCTGCGGCCAACGCCGTGTACTCGCCCAAGCTATGACCCGCTGCCGCGGTTGGCGCTGCTGCCAGGCGGCTCGCCAGCTCTTCCCACAGAACGTAGGAGAGCGCGTAGATGGCCGGCTGGGCCCGGTCTGTGGCGGTGAGGAGTCCCAGCGGTCCCTCCAGGCAGGTGCTTCGCAGAGACCAGCCCAACACCTCATCAGCGGTTTCGATCAGGACATCGGGGCGGGCGTCGAACAGCTCGGCGCCCATCCCGACCTCTTGAGTGCCTTGCCCCGGGAACAGAATCGCAAACGGCATCGCTACGTGAGACCTCGCGTCACCACCGACCGTTACCGTCAGGCGGACACGGATCGAGCATCCGCCGACAGCTCGTCCAGGACCCGCAGTACACGATCCACGTCGTCGGCGTCCACCTGGTGGTGTGTCACGAAGCGAAGCGTGGCTGAACCGACCGCACCGACCAGCACGCCCTGGTCGGCCAGCGCTGTCATCAACTGGGTCCCGGTCACCGGCAGGTGTGAAGAGTCGGCGATGACGATGTTGGTCTGGACCTCGTCGAGTTTGATGGAGCCGGGAAAGCGGGACTCGATCCCCTCCGCGAGGTGCCGGGCCGTCGTGTGGTCGTCCGCCAGCTCGTCGCGTCGGGCTAGTGCCACCCGGGCGGCCGCCGCGATCACCCCAACTTGCCGCATCCCGCCCCCGAAGCGCTTCCGCATGGTCCTCGCCTCGGAGATCAAATCGGCAGGACCACACAGGATGGATCCTATGGGCGCACCGAGGCCCTTCGAGAAGCAGAACTGCACGGTGTCGACCAGCGCGCCGTAGTCGACAGGGTCCGTGCCGCTGGCTGCGGCGGCGTTGAATACGCGAGCCCCGTCCAGGTGTACAGCCACACCGGCATCGTGTACTCGCGCACTCGTCTCACGCATCAAATCGAGCGGGACGACTGTCCCGCCCGAGACCATGTGGGTGTTCTCCCAGGCCATGAGGCTGATCCGCGGGAGCCGGTAGCTCGCCGATTCGAGCGCCGCGTCGACGTCGGTCGGGGTGATCCGGCCGTCCGGTGTCGGCACCGGGCGGAATTGCACACCCGACATGGCGGCACCTGCACCCATCTCATAATTGCGGACATGGGCTCGATCGACACAGAGCACCTCGTCGCCGGGCGACGTTTGGAGGCTGATCGCCAGCTGGTTGCCCATCGAACCGGTCGGCGTGAAGAGTGCAGCTTCCTTCCCCAGCACCTCCGCCGACTCCTCCTGGAGCCGGTTGACGGTGGGATCTTCCCCGTACACGTCGTCGCCCACATCGGCGCGAGCCATCGCCTCGATCATCGCCGGCGTCGGCCGGGTCACGGTATCCGATCTGAAATCTGCAGTGCCGTCGGGAAATGGCATGCGGCCCTCCGGGGCGGGTCCAGGGATTGCTTGGCGGCGTCAGGTTAGAGCTTCGATCCTGCCGGGTGAACTCGAACACGCCTCCGCCGAGGCGATCGGCGCGAGGCCGCCGCCGCGGTGATTCGCCCAGCACCCGAATGCCGGTAGTGTCACGGGTTACCGCACCCAGGAGCCTCCATCGATGCGCGTTCGAATCCCGCTGCTACACGGCGACGAATTCCATATACCGGCCGAGTACAGCCGTTTGTACGACCTCGCCTACAACCTCGCGTGGTCATGGGACACCCACGCGGTCCAGATGTGGCGTCAACTCGACCCCGTTCTCTGGGAGCGCTACCGGAACCCGATCGAGATGCTGTCGGCGATGGAGCCGGCCACCTGGGAATCGCTCGCAGAGAGCGAACTGTTTCACGACCTCTATATGGAAGCGGTCCGCCGGTTCGACGCATACATGGAGTCGAGCACCGGCTGGTTTGATTGCGCGTACCCCGACGTCGTCAACAACCCGATCGCATACCTCTGCGCCGAATACGGGATGCACTCGTCCATGCCCCTGTACTCGGGGGGCCTCGGAGTGCTGGCCGGCGACCACGCCAAATCCGCCTCGGATCTCGGACTTCCCTTTGTCGGGACCGGCCTCCTGTACCGCCGTGGATACTTCCACCAGTACCTCGACGTGGATGGGACCCAGCAGCACTACTACCCGGTCTTGGACATGAGCCGGTTGCCGGTGCGACCCGTGGCATCGGCCAGCGGCGGCCAGCTGAAGGTCCAGATCGAATTCCCCGGCCGCACCGTCGGTGTGGCCGTATGGTGCATGGAGGTGGGCCGGGTGCCGATCCTGCTGCTCGACACGGACATCCCCGGCAACGAACCCGCCGACCGCCCCATCACCCACACCCTCTATGTCAGGGGTCGGGAAATGCGGTTCTGCCAGGAGCTGATCCTGGGCATCGGGTCGGTCCGAGCGCTGGGCGCTCTGGGTATCGAACCGTCGGTGTGGCACGTGAACGAGGGCCACGCCGCGATGAGCATTCTGGAGCGACTCTCCCGACATGTTGCCGCCGGGGCCACCCTCGAGGAGGCGACGCAGCTGGTCACCCGCCGGACCGTGTTCACCCTGCACACGCCGGTGCCGGCGGGAAACGAGACGTTCGACAACGCGTTAGTCGAGAAGTATTTGAGCTGGTGGCCCGGGAAGGTGGGGACCGATCTGTTCCATCTCAGCCGCCTGGGCAGCTCGGAACGGCCGGGGGATCTCCAGTTCGACCTAGGCGCCCTTGCCATCAAGCACGCCTCGGTCGTCAACGGGGTCAGCCGCAAACACGCCGAAGTCGTGAACCGCGACTGGGCGCATCTGCTCAATCGGCCGGCGCTGGCCGTTACCAACGGGGTCCATCCGACCACGTGGCTCGGACGCGACCTGATGCGCACGCTCGAGAAGAACCTGGGAGCCGATTGGGAGCGCAGCCTGATCGACGACCCCAGCGCTGCAGCGTTGATCAACGAGATCCCCGATTCAGAGATCTGGGCGCTCCACCAGGCGCGCAAACAGATGTTTGCCCGGTTCGTGCGCGGTCGGGTCCGCACCCAGCTGGCTCGCCACGGCGCCTCGCCCGACGAGTTGCGCTCGGTCGAGCGATTGCTGCCACCCGAGCGGCTGACGATCGGGTTCGGCCGGCGATTTGCCACCTACAAGCGCGCGACGCTGCTGTTCCACAACGTCCCCTGGCTGCAGTCGATCTTGACCGATCCCGAGCGCTCGGTGCAGGTCGTGTTTGCCGGCAAGGCTCATCCGGCCGACCGGCATGGCCAGGGCCTCATCCGCCACATCGTCGAATTGTCGAAGCGTCCGGAGCTGGCAGGTCACATCCACGTCCTCGAGGACTACGACCTGCGAATGGCCCGCTTTCTAGTCCAGGGAGTAGACGTATGGCTCAACAATCCGCGCCCGCCGCAAGAGGCGAGCGGAACTTCGGGGATGAAGGCCGCCATGAACGGCGCGCTGAACGTTTCGGTGTCCGACGGATGGTGGATCGAGGGGTACACCGAGAAGAATGGGTGGACGTTCGGCGCCAGCCTCGAGAACCCTGACTACAGCGCCCAGGACAACGAAGACGCCGTCGAGCTCTACAAACTGCTGCAAGAGACGGTGGTCCCGCTGTACTACGAGCGGGACGACGGCGGGATTCCCCGGCGATGGGTGGCGATGATGAAAGAGGCCACAGCTTCGACCATCGGCGCGTTCTCCACCCACCGTATGATCCAGGACTACGCCCGCAACGCCTACGTTCCGGTCGGCCGCTGAAGACCGACCACCGGCTGCCCGGCGTCGGCCTCACAGTCTGTCGAGTGCTCCCCGTATCCCTCGCACCGCCTGGCTGATCCGGTGCTCGTTTTCCACCAGCGCGAAGCGGACGAAGCCCTCCCCTGTGTTCCCGAATCCGTTGCCCGGGCTGACGGCCACCTTGGCCTCCCGGAGCAGGTGAATCGTGAAATCCATGGATGACATCTCGTCGTACGGCCCCGGGATTTCCGCCCAGACGAACATCGTTCCCCTGGGTTTGTCGACCTTCCAACCGGCCCGGTTCAATCCGTCGACCAGGACGTCGCGCCGGCGCTTGTAGATCGAATTCACCTCGGTGACGTAGTCGTCCCCCTCGTTCAGCGCCACGATCGAGGCGATCTGGATGGGCTGAAAGGTGCCGTAGTCGAGATACGACTTCATCTTGGCCAGGGCCTCGACCATGCGAGCGTTGCCCACCACGAAGCCCACCCGCCAACCGGCCATGGAGTGACCTTTGGTGAGGGTGTAGAGCTCTACCCCCACGTCTAGCGCGCCGGGTACCTGGAGCAGGCTCGGGGGCGAATAACCATCGAAGGCGATGTCGGCGTAGGCAAAGTCGTGGACGAGGAACACTTGGTGCTCCCGCGCAAACGCCACGAGGCGTTCGAAGAAGTCGACCTCCACGCAGGCCGTCGTGGGATTGTGGGGGAACGAAGTGAGTATCACCCTGGGCCGCGGCCATGAGTCCTCGAAGGCCTCGGCGAGATGATCGAAGTAATCGGCGTGCGCCCCGACCGGGACCTTGCGAATCTCTGCGCCCGCCAGGGCCGGGGCGTAGATGTGGATCGGGTAGCTCGGCTCGGGCACGAGGGCTACGTCGCCGGATTGCACGAGCACCCACATCAGGTGCGCCAGGCCCTCCTTGGCTCCGATCGTGGTTATGACCTGGGTCTCCGGGTCAAGCGCAACCCCGAAGCGGCGCTGATATCGGTCTGCCACGGCCCGGCGCAGGTTGGGAATGCCGCGTGATGCCGAATACCGATGGTTCCGCCCGTTGTGAGCCGCTTCGGCCAGTTTGCTCACCGCGACCGGCGGGGAGGGGATGTCGGGATTTCCGAACCCGAGATCGACGATGTCCTCGCCTGCGCGGCGCGCTGCATGCTTCAGCTGGTTGACCTGGGCAAACACGTATGGGGGCAGGTTGCCGATGCGCCGAAAGTCCATTGGCCGCTCTCCTCGGATCCCCGCAGAATACCGTGCAGAGGGACGTGGCTAGCGACGGAAGATCTGCAGCCGGCCCAACCGTCCGAGCGCCAACCGGAGCGAGCGCGGCATGGCGTGAGATATCACGTCCACGGTGTCGACGAGGATGTCGAGTACCTCGTCGGCTCCGTCCCAATGTTCCCGGACAACATGCTCGCCCGCCGATTTGATCAAATAGTTGACGGCGTAGGCCGCCAGCAGCACATCATCCGTACGGCCGATTATCGGGATGAAATCCGGGATGAGGTCGACTGGCGACACTAGGTACGCCGCGACAACCCCGGCCAGTCGTTTGGCCCCCTGTGGAACCCGGGGGTCGGCGGCGAGCCGACCCAGGAGCTTGGCGACATTGGGGATCGCCAGCGCCAGTTCCTTGAGCCACTCCCGGGCACCTTCTATGCGCCGGCCATCCGGTGAGAACACGGCGTCGGGTTTGTAAGCGTCGTTCATGCAGGTCCGATCGCCTCGAACGCCAGCAACCCCGCCCCGATCACGCCGGCGTCCTCTCCCAGTTCGGCACCGACGATCGGAGTGGGCGGGCGGTGTTCGGAACCCTCGAGCGAGTTCGAGACCGACTGCCGGGTCGGTTCCAACAGGACATCTCCTGCCCGGGATGCGCCGCCACCCACGACCACGATCTCCGGGTCGAAAGCAGCGATCAGATTGGCAATACCGATGCCCAGCCAGATCCCCATCTCTTCGATCAGGGCTATCGCATCCCAATCGCCTTCGAGCGCGGCGTCGGTGAGGTGGCGACCGGTAGGCGTCGTGCCTTCAGCCAGCTTCGCCACCAGCCCACCGGGCCGCGTGGCCACCAGGTCGCGAGCCATCTGGTCCAATCGCCGACCGGATGCGAACGTCTCCCAGCAGCCACGCTGACCGCACGTGCACCATTGTCCGCCGACATCCACGACTACATGGCCGATCTCGCCGGCAAAGTTGCGGCCCCGGTACGGCTGGCCGTCCACCATCCAGCCGCCGCCAATCCCCGTCCCCAGTGTGATCATGACAACGTGCCTGCACCCGCGAGCCGCGCCGATGCGGGTTTCAGCGAGACCGGCCACGTTGGCGTCGTTGTCGACTGCCGTGGGTCGCTGCAGCGTCCGCTCGAACATCTCTTTGAACGGCACGTGCTCACCTGCCACGTTCGGCCCCCACACCAGCGTGCCTTCGGTCCAGTCGACCAAACCAGCCGCGCCGACCCCGATCCGTCCCACCGAATCGTCGATCAGTTCGGACGCCAGCCCCACCGGCTCGTTGAGCATGGCGGCGCCGGTGGCCGGACGGGGCACGGTGCGCCGCTGCAGGATGGATCCATCGGGCGCGATGATGGCAGCGGCCATCTTGGTACCACCGAGATCGATGCCGAGCGCGTTGGGCTGCGTTGAGGTCACCATGGGTCGCCGGCGCCGTCAGCCGACCAGGGCCACCTCGAGCACCTCTTCCATGTTCGACACCAAGCGGATGTCCAGTTCGTCTCGCACCGACGCCGGTACATCGTCGAGATCCTTCTCGTTGTCTGCGGGCAGCAACACGGTCCTCAGGCCGGCCCGGTGAGCCGCGAGAACCTTGTCCTTCACGCCCCCGATCGGCAGAACCTTACCGTGGAGCGTGACCTCGCCGGTCATCGCCACCGATCGATCGACCGCTGCTCCGCGGACCGCGCTGACCAGCGAAGTGGTCATCGTGACACCGGCGGAGGGGCCATCTTTCGGCACCGCACCTTCCGGCACGTGGATGTGAATGTCTCGCTCGTCGAACCACGACCCGAGATCGGCCGTCTGCGCCCGGGTGTATGTGAGGGCCGCCTGCGCCGACTCGCGCATGACATCGCCGAGCTGGCCGGTGATGGTCACTTTGCCGGTCCCCGGGATCAGGGAAGCTTCGACGAACAGCACGTCGCCGCCCACGCCGGTCACCGCCAGGCCGGCAGTCACACCCACCTGATCATCGGTGTCGACCACCTTGTCCCGGTATTTCGGTGAACCGAGGAACTCACTCAGGTTGTCCGCCGTGATGTCGATGACGCCGGAGTCGCCGCCCACCCGCCGTTTGGCGGCTTTGCGGGCGACCCGGGCAATCCTGCGCTCGAGTTCCCGCACGCCGGCCTCCCTGGTGTAGGAGGCCACGATCCCTTCTATCACTCCCTCACCCAGTTGGAGGTCTGATTCATCGAGCCCATGCTCAGAAAGCTGGCGCGGGATCAGGTACTTGCGGGCGATCTCGGCCTTCTCATCCCGGGTGTAGCCGGAGACCTGGATGATCTCCATCCGGTCGATGAGCGGTTGCGGGATGGTGTGCAGCACGTTGGCGGTCGCAATGAACATGACCTGCGACAGGTCGACCGGCACGTCGAGATAGTGATCGGTAAACGTGTCGTTTTGCCGCGGGTCGAGGATCTCGAGCAGCGCTGCGCTCGGATCGCCCCGATAGTCGGCCCCGAGTTTGTCAATCTCGTCGAGCATGATCACCGGGTTGCGGGTGCCGGCTCGAACCAGTCCCTGAACGATCCGGCCGGGCATCGAGCCGATATACGTGCGGCGATGTCCCCGCAGCTCGGCCTCATCCCGGACACCACCTAGCGAGATCCGGACGAACTCGCGGCCCATGGCGCGGGCGATGGAACGGCCCAGCGACGTCTTGCCCACGCCGGGCGGGCCGACCAGGGCGAGGATCGGTCCGCGCATGTCGTGGGTCAGCTGCAGCACCGCGAGGTATTCGAGGATGCGTTCCTTGATGTCAGCCAGTGCGTGGTGGTCCTCCTCCAGGATGCCCTCGGCCTCAGCCACATCGAGACGGTCCTCGCTGGCCACCGACCAGGGCACGCGCAGTATCCAGTCGAGATAGGTGGTGATCACCTGGTGCTCGGGGCTCGCTTCCTGCACCTTGACCAGCCGCTCCAGCTCCCGGAATGCCTCCTTGCGCACCGCTTCGGGAAGGCCTGCCTCCTCCAGCCGGGTTCGCAGGTCCGCTGTAGCATCACCGGCCTCACCGTCGAGTTCGCCCAGCTCGCGGCGGATGGCTTCGAGCTGCTTACGGAGAATGAACTCGCGCTGCGTCCCAGCTAGATCAGCCTCGACTTCCTCTTGGATTTGGGCGCCGACCTCGAGCACCGAGATCTCACCGGCGAGGATGCGCGTCAATGCATCCAGGCGCTTCTCGACGTCCATCGCCTCGAGCAGCTCCTGGCGGGGCTCTGCCGCCAGGTTGAGGGACGCCGCAATGAAGTCGGCCAGCGCCGCAGGGGACTCCGTGGTCCGGGCCCGCCGCAGTGCCTGCTCGTCCAGATAGGGCGATCGCTGGGCCAGGCTGGCGAACTGCGACAGAACCTGGCGGCGCAGCGCCTCTGTGCGTATCGGGTCACCCGGTCGATCCTCCAGCCAATCAACGTCCGCCACAAAGAACGGATCGGTTTGGGAGAAGCCCCGCACGCGGACCCGTGTCTCGCCTTCCACGACGAGCCGGAAATTGCCGTCAGGCAACGCCATCAGCTGGACCACACGGGCCACCGTGCCGGTCGGGTAGAGGTCGCCCGGCTCCGGATCGTCGGTGTCGCGTTTCAACCCCGAGAGTACGACGAGCTCCAGCTGGTCTTCAATCAGATGCTGCACGAGCTCCCGCGACCGAGGACGGCCAACCAGGATTGGCATCACCATCTGCGGTAGTACCACGGTGTCACGCAACGGCAGCACGGGCAGCGACGACGGCTGCGAGCCGACCGCCGTTCGGACGTCGGATTCCGCCGGCCCGCCAGCGGAGTCGTTGGTGATCTGATCGGGCATCTGCAGGGCCTCCTGATGTGGGCCGGGAACCTCCCGTTCAACCGCCGACCTGGAATACCTATTCCAAAACGCGGGTTGAAACACACGAAAATCTTTATGTCTTGCCGGAATAAATCTAAGTCTGTTATTATTAGATCAAGAGTAAAGCCACATTTCAGCAATACAGGAGGATCAGCCACATGCAGCTCGTACGTCAGCGGCCAATCGCTTTCGGCCGGATCTTCGGTCCCGACTTCGACCGGCTGTTCGATTCGTGGGATGACCGGGCCGAGCCTCGGGCGTGGGTGCCCGCAGTCGACCTAGTGGAGTCCGGCGATTCCCTCGTGGCCCGGTTTGAGGTGCCCGGTTTCGACGCCGAGAACCTCACCGTCACGCTCGAAAACGGCGTGCTGGCCCTGAGCGGGGAACGGGCCTTCGAGTCCGAGGAGCAGGACGCCACCTATCACCGCCGCGAGCTGGCGCGAGGAGCCTTCCGGCGGTCGATCCGGGTAGGCGACCACTACGACACCAATGAGGTGGAGGCCACGTACAAGGACGGGATTCTCGAGGTGACCCTGGCCAAGCGGCCGGAAGTCCTCCCCCGCAAGATTGAGATTTCCACGGCGGGCTGACCCCCAGCGCCGGCCGGGAGCGTTCTGCGACCGGCCGCCACTGAACAGCCCAATCTCTCCCTCCTCCCACCGTGGAATACCGGGCCCCGGCTAGCAGTCGGGGCCCGGCTGCGTCCGGTTTCCCACCGACCGGTCGACGTGGGAGAGTCACAGCATGCGCGCGGCGGCGATCATCGTGACCTTGGGGCTGATCCTGGCCGCCTGTAGAGCCGGAGCAGATAGCCATCTGCCGGCCTCGCCCGAAGTGCTCCCACTTTTCGAACCACTCGCCGACCGGCGAACCGACGATGCTGTGACCGCAGCTGCGGCCGCGGCTGTGGATCAGGACAACGCGACGATCGTCCCCTACCTGATTGACCTCCTACGGGTGGAGCTCGACGAGGAGCGCCGCACGGCGGTGACCGACGCGCTGGCAGCGCTGACCGGCCTGGCGGCGACCGGACGACCGACGGAGGACCACGTCACCTTCGGGTCATGGCTGCTCGACCGTCCCGAGATCGTACCGCCGCCCTCTTACCCGGCCTGGAAGGGCCGGCTGTACGCGGAACTGTCGCCCGAGTTCGAGGAGATCATTGCGGGCTTGGAGCCGCGTCTGGCGGCCGAAGTGCAGGGGGGGCCCGTGCCATTCGACGGCATCCCGGCCATCAACACGCCGGCGTTGATCAATCCGGCCAGTGCTGACTATTTGTCGCCAGAAGACCTGGTTTTCGGCGCGAAGCTGCTAGGAGCAGCTCGCGCCTACCCGGTGCGCATCCTGGACGTCCACGAGCTGTCGAATGACGTGCTGGGCGGACAGCCGGTGGTGCTGACCAATTGCACCCTCTGCCGGTCTGCCGGGCTGTTCAGCCGCGTAGTGGACGGGCGCGAGCTCGAGTTCGTGATGTCGGGTCTTTTGCTCAACTCCAACAACCTGATGATCGACCGAGAGACTGGATCCGTGTGGCAGCAACTGACGGGCATCGCACTTACCGGTCCGCTGGCCGGCACAGAGCTCGACCGCTTGTTCCTTACCACAACGACCTGGCAGGACTGGCAAACGACGCATCCCGACACGCTCGTGGTGGCCAAGCCGGACACGCAGGGTCCTGCGCTGGCGCTCGGCGACGTGTCATACGAAGAGGGTGCCGCTGACTCCGAGTACTACGCCAGCCCGGATTTGTGGTTCCCGGCTCCGAGCACGCCCGGCGGCCCGCCCAAGGTCGCGGTGGTGGGCGTAGCCCACAACGGCCGTGCACTGGCAATTGAACTCGACGCTCTCATCGACCACGGTACGCTGGTCACGTCGGTGGGAGGCGATGCCATCACCGTGATCCCAACCGAAGCAGCGGGTGCCCGGGTGTTCCTCGGTTCGGCTACCGAGGCCGGCATACAGGCCATGACCGAGTCCAGCCTTCGTCTGGACGATGGACGGGAGCTGCCCCGCGTCGAGGCCGTGCCCGCCTTCTGGTTCAGCTGGGCCAGCGTCTACCCCGACTCGGACCGGTGGCCTTGAGGGCTCGCACGTCACTCAACGACCCGTATCCGTTCCCGCCCCGGACTCGGCGCGGTGGCGCCGTCGGCAGTCAGTGCTTCGATGAAAGCGAATCCCGCTACGGTCAACTCCCGGGCCGCCACCAGCAGATGAGGCGTGGCGGCGCTCACGGCCCGGCCGAGGGCCCGCGTCCACTCGGCGAGATCACATCTTGCCATCATTCCGGGTCCACGAAGGTGACGCGTAGCCTGCCGTCCGCCAGGCGGGCACCGCCGACCTTGCGCCGTCGAAGCGAATCGGGCAGGACGAATGACCGCCGGTACGCACCAACGGTCACGTACAGCTCGGCACCATGCCGCACAACGTCCACCTCGTCCAGTTCCGCAAACGGCACCGACAGGTCGAGCACAACCTGGTCTTCAGACTCGGTCACTGAGAACGGCTGCGCGGCATGAAACTCGTCGATCGGGTGGCGGTCGGCGTACAGCTCCTTGGCGAGAACTCGCAAGCGTTCAAAGCCGACCATCTCCTCGTCGAACAATCGGAGCGGAAGGACGTCCACCTCCTGGAACGCCTGCGCGATCGTCTCCAGATGCTGCTCTTGAATTGAGCGCCAGCGTTCGAAATACGGATCCCGGACCGACTCGGGCAGGACCCGGTTGACGATGACGCCATCGACGCCGTAGCCGAAGAAGCCGAGGTACGTGTAGGTCCGACGGGCCTCGTTGACCACCATCTTCTCTGGGTTGACAACGAGGCGGGCCGCCGTGATTTCCGGATCGGACAGCAACTCGCGAACCTCCTCGACACCAGCGAAAACGGTCTCGGCGGCGTCGAAGACTGATTCGCTCGGCATCGGCAGGTTCGTGACACGGGACAGGACGGGTCGGGCAGCCCGCATGATCTTGCGCTCGGTGGGGAGCACCCGATCGAAGTACCACGACAACACCTCCGGCAGACTCAGCAGCCGGAGCGTTTCTGCGGTGGGAGCACAATCAACTACCACGACGTCATAGTCACCGCTCTTGGCGTGCTCCTTCACCTCGAGCAGCGAGAACAGCTCGTCCATTCCGGGGAAGATCAGGAACTCTTCAGCGGCTATCCCGTCTACCCCACCCCAATTGAACACGGCCATGAGTTGCTGGTGAATGTCACTCCAGAATCTCTCCAGCTGGGTCTGGGTATCCACCTGCTGGGCGCGCAGCCGAGGCGCGATCTCGCGCGGCGTGTCACCCAACGGCACGTCGTAGGCGTCCGCCAACGAGTGGGCTGGATCGGTCGACATGACCAGGACCCGCAGGCCGATATCTGCGGCGTGCAATGCGGTGGCGGCTGCCACCGTCGTCTTCCCAACCCCTCCCTTGCCGGTCATCAGCACGATGCGCATTCAGCTCACACCAGCAGCCGGGAAACAGCGCACGGCCGACGCGCGCCAGGACGAGACCACGACATGGGCTAGCCGACCGCCTCAACCCGCTTGCGCAGCCCCCGCAACGCGGTCCCGACGATTTGTTTCTCGACCTGCTTCCTGAGGAACCCAGGGATCTTGAATGCCGGCTCGGCCCGCAGCGCGTAGACCACCTGAGTGCCGTCATCCACCTCGTTGAACTCGTAGGAGCCTTCCATTTCCCGGATATCAGCGCCGGGCTCCGCTGTCCACGAGATGCGGTGGGGGGCGTCGTAGGAGTACACCAACGTGTAAGTGATCTCTTTGATCATCCCGTCGACCGTGAACTGAGCCCGCCGCGGGCGACCTTCTTCGTCCGCCTCGAGCACCTCCACGGTTTTCACACCGTCCGCCCAGTCCGGGTACGCAGCAACGGAGGCCGCGACCTCGAAGATCTGCTCGGGAGAAGCCGGGATCTCGATCGTCTGCACCGTGCCTTCAGCCATTCCCAGTCCTTTGGAGTGTTCGCCGAGGGTCAGCGTAGCGTTTTGGGCTCGGTGCCCGGCCGCCTCACACGTGCTCAATCGCCCGGCCGGTCGCCCGAAAGTACCCGGCGTTGATGCTGACCGTCTGCCCGATCCGCCAGTGCTGGGCCTGGGGTTGGTGAACGTCACCAAAGTAGTGCCAGCGGGGCTGGTGGGCCTCGATGTAGTCCAGAATGGGCTGAGAGGACCGCTCGAGCCGTCCTGTGACAACGTCGCGGTAGAGCGGCTCCACCGCCGGGGGGAGGTGGGAGCACAGTACATCGACCGGTCCCAGTGAAGTCAGCTTGGCCCGCATCTCCTCGTGACTGACCTCGCCCCGAGCGTGGATCGGCGTGGGGCTGCCGCCACCGACGAATCCAACGCGGTAGCCTTCGATCTCCACCACCTCGCCGTCGACGAAGCGGGAGCCTGGGGGAAGGCATTCGCGCAGCGCTTCCGGCCAGTCGACGTTGCCGTAGGTGACATATGCCTCGGCGCCCACCAGCGCCTTGGTGGTCTGCTCGTACTGGCGCAGTGCCGCATCCCGGATCTGCGCGCGCAGCTCTTCCTCGCGACCTTGTGACACTTTGGCCCACAGCGAGCGCGAGGCCGCCCAATCGCCCTCCACCCGGTTCTGGATCACAGCCTGGACGAACTCCTCGCCGTAGACCTCCCGGGCCATGCCTTCACCGGTGCGGTAGTCGATGAAATTCAACAAGTCTCCAAGGATCAGGAGCGGCTTTCCCGAGCTTGCCACGGCGGCCAGCTCGTCGAAGGCGGCGTGTACATCGGAGATGATCAGCACTCAAGGCTCCTCGGATGCCGCATACCACCCAAGGAAACCCGCTGCGGCGATAGCGACGACGACCGCCACCGCTACTGGCCAGCCTGCATACGCGGCCGACAGGCCCGCGATGCCGAACCCGATGAGACCCGAGGCGGTGATGCGCATGCGGCTATTCAACCCGACCAGCAGCAATGCGAGGAGCAAAGAGAACCCGCTAGCCAGGGCGGCTGCGAACACCCACCTCACTGATTGATTGCCGACTGCGCCGATACCGACGCGCCAACGATGATCATGAAAACGACGCCGGCGACCACGGACAGGACCCTCGGTCGCAGCAAGGTCTCGTCCGGCTGATGTTTCGCGAATCGGAGCGCATCGTGGATCGACGCTAGCCAGGTTCCGATCATGATGAGGATCAAAAGCGAGCCGTGGGTTGCCCGGCCGGCCTTGAGCATGACCACCCCGAATATCGCGCTGAGCAGCACCGAAAAGCCAACCGCCACCCCCAGCACGCCATGCCCGAGCCGCAGGTGTCCCGCTCCCGGTAGGAGCGCCCACCGCAGCGCAACGCTCTCGGCGACATCGGGCCCTGGGTCGTCCTTGTGGCCGAAACTGTCGTAGATCGACTGTTGGCACCGCGGGCAAGCAGATTCTTCCAGGGCGACCCTGGCCTCGCAGTATCTGCACCGCCAAGTCTTGCGGTCGTCTGCGATCAACGACAGTTGCTCTCCGGGCGCGGAGGGCTCGAACTGGTCTACAGCGGGCTCCGCGGCGGCCGGACGGACCACGGGCTCGGGCTCAGGCGCAGGCTCGTCGAATCTGGCGAAGCACAGAGTGCACCAGTCCGCTCCAGCAGGATTGCTGGCTCCGCATGCGTGACATGTCGTGACGTCTGACAAGGTCCTCACCAGGCGCCGGAACGGTCCACTTCCGACGTTTCTACCGCCCGGGCACCGCCTACTCGTCGGTAACACATCCTTCGGATGCAGGGCTCACAGTCTTGATGTACTTGTGCAGCGTGCCGCGGGTGGCTTTGAGCGGCGGCGGACGCCACACGTCCCGCCTCGCCGCCATTTCGGCGTCGGACACGCCGGCCTGGATGGTGCGCGCCACCGCGTCGATTTCGATGCGGTCGCCATTCTGCAGCAGCGCGATCGGGCCGCCCGCCTGTGCTTCTGGCGTGACGTGCCCGATGATGAAGCCGTGCGAGCCGCCCGAAAACCGCCCATCAGTCAACAGGGCCACCTCGCCGCCCAATCCGGCGCCAATCAGCGCCGAGGTCGGTGTCAACATCTCCGGCATCCCCGGCCCGCCTTTGGGTCCGACGTAGCGGATGACGACCACATCACCCGGGCCGATCTCGTGCCGCTCGAGCGCGTGCAGCATGTCCTCCTCCCCGTCGAAAACCTTGGCCGTGCCGGCGAAACGGAGGCCCTCTTTGCCGGTGATCTTGGCCACGGCCCCGTCGGGCGCCACATTGCCACGCAAGATCTGCAGATGGCCGCTTTCTTTGATCGGGGCCGACCACGGCTGGACCACGGTCTGGCCGGGCGTCAGCTCGGGGAGTCCTGCCAGGTTCTCCGCCAAGGTCCGCCCAGTCACCGTCAACGCATCACCATGCAGCACTCCTTCCGCCAGCAGCAACTTGAGCACTGCGGGGATCCCGCCCACGGCATGTACGTCCTCCATCACGTATCTGCCGCTCGGCTTGAGGTCGGCCAGGTACGGGATCCGATCGCTGACCGTTTGAAAATCGTCGATCGTCAGCTCAACGTTCGCCGCACGCGCCATCGCAGTGAGATGAAGGACTGCGTTGGTGGAGCCCCCCAGGGCCATCGTCAGCACGATCGCATTGTCGAATGCAGCGCGAGTCATGATGTGGCGGGGCTTTATGTCCTCCTCCAGCAAGTGGCGGATGGCGGCTCCGACCGCCAGACATTCGTCGGCTTTCTCCTGGGATGTGGCCGGGTTGGAGGAGCTGTACGGCAATGTCATGCCCATCGCCTCGATCGCGGAGGCCATCGTGTTGGCCGTGTACATACCGCCACATGCACCAGCGCCGGGACAGGCGTTACGGATGATGCCCTGCCGGCGATCGTCGTCGATGCGGTCCGCGATGAACTCTCCGTACGACTGGAACGCCGACACGACGTCGATCGCATCGCCAGTTGGACTGACGCCGGGGCGAATCGTGCCGCCGTACACCATGATCGACGGCAGGTTGAGACGGGCCATCGCCATAACGCTGCCGGGCATGTTTTTGTCACAGCCGGGAAGTGACACGTTGGCGTCGTACCACTGCGCACGCATGACGGTCTCGATCGAGTCGGCGATCAAGTCACGCGACTGGAGCGAATAGCTCATCCCGGGTGTCCCCATGGAGATGCCGTCGGAGACTCCGATGGTGTTGAACCGCATGCCGATCAACCCGGCGGCCTCAACACCCTCCTTGACCTTGGTAGCCAGGTCGAGGAGGTGCATGTTGCAGGGGTTGCCCTCGAACCACATGCTGGCGATGCCTACCTGGGCCTTAGACATGTCGTCGGGCGTCAATCCCGTTCCATAGAGCATCGCCTGCGATGCGCCTTGTGACGGAGGTTGGGTTATGCGGCGACTGGTTCGGTTGAGCTCGGCCATCGGGAGATGATAGGTGGCCGAATTCGGAGGAGCTGGGCAGACGACGTCAGGAACCGGATGAGCCGGAGAGGATCGCCATTGCCGCTTCCCCCCCAATCCGAGAGATCGCCCATTGCGCGTGGCGGCGCAACATGGCGTTTGGATGAGCCAGGAATCCGGCCAACAGCGCCAGATCCTCCTCCGAGCCGGTGTTACCGAGCACCACCAGCGCGTTGCGGCGCAGATAGTCCGGGTTGCGCTTGGGAATGTACATGTGACCGAACCGGACGAGCAGCGCCCGGTCGGGAGTTGCGAGCACCTCGGCGAGATCGACCCGGCCCTTCGTTTCGACCGCCGCGTTCAGCAGTCGGTGGCCCGGAGGGCAGGCTTCCAGGCAGTCATCACAGCCGTAAAGCCGATCGCCCATCGGAGCCCGCAGCTCCTCGGGGATGTCCCCCGGCGCCTGCGCCCAGTGCGCCAGGCATTTGCGAGAATCCAGCACGCCGGGTGCAACGAGTGCGCCGGTGGGGCACGCCGGCAGGCAGGCGGCACACGTCCCGCAGTCCCGCACCATGGGAGGGGTAGGTTCGAGATCCAGATCAGCTACCACGCATCCGAGTAGCAGCCACGGCCCGTGTTTGGGATCGAGCACCATGGTGTTCTTGCCCCACCAGCCGATCCCCGCCCGCACTGCCGCGGCCCGATCGACCAGGCGGTTGTCGTCGGCGATCACCTCGGCCCTGTGACCGTCGGCGGCGAAAACGGCGGCCACCGCGCCCAGCGCCCGCCGCAGGGCGTCGTAGGGCTGGTCGACCGCGAACCGGGCGATCCGGCCGCTACCGGGATGGTGGCCGGGCCGGCCACCATCCGGGAGGTATGGGTAGGAGCCGACGACCAGTGACCGGGCCCACGGAAACGACGCGCGGATATCAGTGGCCGTGGCCGGGTCAGCGGACGTGAACTGCAACCGGCCGTTGAGCCCTGCGGTCCGGCGGTCGATGATCGTTTGCCGGGCGTCGTCGAACGGCGCGGCGGTGGTCACGCCCAGGCCCGCCAACCCGGCCTCTTCTGCCGCAGCCCGGAGACGTTCCCAGATCTCCATCCCAGGTAAGGTACCGGCTCTTGTCGCCGACGGCACGGGGGCGCAACCGGTGATCGATCCTCTCCACCTCGAGCCCATCCGGCCCGAGATCGGATCCGACGGCGAGCTGACGAATCCCATCGGGATCCAGCCGCGCATCATTCTCCGTAACGACGCCCCCGTCGCCCCTCGAGATCTGAAGCCTCGCCCGTCGTATGTCAGCCACGGATTCGAGTACCTGACCGACGAGAATTGCCTGCCGGCCCGGGTCCGAGGTGGCTTGCGCCTCCAACCCGGGGCGCAACGGCACCCAGCCGCCGGCCGCGCCGCGGGACGGTTGGCCGCAGCAGCCCACTATGAGGGCGGCCATATCCTGTCTCGCTTGGCGGGTTTGCTTCAGGACCCAAGCTCTTCCCCCAAAACGCCAACTTCAACCGGAGCGCCTACACCCGGCTCGAGAACGGCTGGCGCAAGGCGTTGCGAGATGACTGCGCAGTGGAAGCGGATATCGCGCTCACACCCAGTCATATCGATCCGCTCACGCCGCCCCTGCTGATCGTGACCTGGTGGGAAAACGGCGAGGAGTGGCAGCTCGTCCTACTCAACGAGCCCGCGAGCCAGTGACCGCGCGTCGACCAGCTTTCGACCGAGCAACGGTGGGTGGGACGAAGGCGGCGATCGGGGCGCCACGCCACCTTGTGCACCCCAAATCTCGATGCCAACTACAGTACTGGGAACCGCAGCGTCGGGCCTCGACTGTGCTGGCGGGAGCCGGGCGAGCCGAGGCATAGTGGCGGTAGGAGGGTCGATTTACCAAGAACTGGGATACACCTTTTGCGTCAGAGTCACGAGAACATCCAAGGAATCTCGACATGATGGATCTGTTGACCAAGCGCCTGACGACCCTGATTTCGGCGGTGCTGGTGGCGGCAATCGTGGCGGTGGGTCTGGCCATCGGCCTCAGCCGCGCCGGATCGGAAGTCGCCGAGCGACTGCCCGAGATGCCCGGCTTGCCGAACCTCCCCTCCCCGGCCGAGGTGGTCGAGGCAGTGGTCGAGAAGCAGCCTTACGAAGAGATCAGCCCGGCCGTGGTCCAGTCGATCCACGCTCTCGCCGAGCTGACCACGGTCGAGTACGTGGAGTACACGACGATATCCAAAGGAACGGATGCGTCGTGGCTCGATTGGGCCCGGGGAGACTCGATCGAGATGCTGGCCGTGGCTGAGATCGGAGCAGGCGTCGACCTATCGGAGCTGACCGAGCAGTCCTTCACTGTCGACACCGAACGCGGCATCGTCACTTTCCAGTTGCCGCCCGCCGAAGTCCATTACGCGTCTCTCGACAACGAGGCCACTCGTGTGTATGACCGCAAGACCGGTCTCTTCACCCAGGGTGATCCCCAACTCGAAACGCAAGCGCGTCAAGCTGCCGAAGACGCGTTGCTGCGGAAGGCGCTAGATGAGGGCATCCTGGAGGACGCTGAGGCGGGCGCCGCCCAACTATTGACCCAGCTGCTCCAGGGCCTGGGCTACGAACAGGTCGTGGTGCTGCCGCCGGCTCGACCGGCAGTGCCCGAGCTGCCCTAAATCTCTCTAGGTCAGGACGCCGCGGCCGACGGGCCGGGGTGGCGAGGAACCAGGCGCAAGCGGGGAACTAGCCCGGCCTGAGCCAGATGATCGAGAGCCTCCGCCTCTGCTTCGTCCAGCACGACCGGCCCATCCGAATCGCGCAAGAGGACACCAACCACGCAGTCATCGCAGGCGCTGGTGTCCTGCATCGCGCATTCGTTGCAGTCGATCAACATCGCCCATGTCCTCCCGGTCGCTTCGATCGGCCCTTTCTTGTTCTTGGTGCACCGTAGAAACCGGGTGTGACATTTCCCCGATGGGGGCGCGGCGACCGGAGCAGTGACCGGGCGGACGGAGAGGGACTCAGCTGGTGCGGATCCAGTCCACCAGCGCCTCGGTCCAGATGCCGAGTGCCCCCAACCGCTGGGCACTTTCCCGGACCTGGCGATCGCTGCTGATCACGACGGCCGCTCCGTCCAGCTCGGCTGCCATCTCGAGAATCTCATCGTCGGCGCTGTGACCATGCGCTGTGAACCGCACCTCGATACCGCCGGGTCCGGCCGCCGCGGTGGTGGTGCCCGCCAGCGAACTGTCGTAGACGACAACCACGCGAGGGGTGGCGATCGCCAGGCCCCGGAGCCGGCCCAGGTCGCGATTCAGTCGCTCGCGGGTGCGGGCGTCGGTGGCCAGCTCGGGCGACAACTGGTGGGTCACGTTGTAACCGTCGACGATCCAAACCAGGGCCCGGCGGCTCTCGAGCAGCCACCCAACCGCCCCAGCCCGGTCGGGACTGATTCCGGCTGGTAGCTGAAGTGGTCCAGAGTCCAGCGGCAGTTGGACCTCTGCGAACTCCGACGCCGGGGCGTAGGCAGCGCGTACCTCGTCCAGGATGCGCGCCCGGGCCAGCGGATCGGCGGCGGCCCACACCCTGGGCCCGGTGGGAGTGGGGGCGGGCCGGGCGGCCCGTTTGGCCCGCAGGAGCTCGGAGCGAAGGGCCCGCACTCGTTCGCGACTGGCCTCTACATCGTGAGCTGCTTCGTCGAGCGCTCGGCGCAGTGCCGCCACCTCGCGGGCAAGGGCAGTGATCTCCTCTTGCTCCTCGTGCCGCTGACCGACCGAGGCCGACCTGGCCGCAGTGACCCGGCGGTCAGCTTCTGCAATTGCCAGCTCGGCCTCGCGCTGCACCTGCCGGGCGCGTCGTCGGTTGCGCTCGTTCTCCTCCCGCATCTCGGCCAGCTCCCGCTCTAGCGCCGCCACCCGGTCAGCCGTCCGAGTTTGTTCGATGGCCGCGGCCCTTGCCTCCAGAGATACCTCCCACCCATCGGGGCGTAGGAGGAACAACGTGGACGCCTCGGCATCGGCGCCCGCCGGATCCCAGCCTTCGGCCATGAATTCCCGTACCCAGTCGTTGCTGTCGATCTCGCCCAGCAACCTCTGTGCCAGCGGCGGCGGGAGCTTCGGACCGCTGTAACCGGCAACCCGGCGTAGCGCCGCGGGCACCTCGTCATCCTCCAACTGCCGGAGCCGGTCCCGGGCATGTTGGATGAGTGGGGAAAAAAGCTCGGGTGGGTACCGCATGCAGTCATCGTCGCAGATTTTCCGGGCTGCCCGCGTCGGTCATCAAGGGGGGAATACCGGTCCGGTTGAGATCAAGCAGCGGGCCGGATTGACACTCGATGGGAAGACCGTAATATTCTCTTCGTGGCGACCTCCAACCGGCCCGTACTCCTTATTGAATAGCGCATACGTCACATCCCGACGTGTGCGCTGAGCTGCCCTCCGGAAGGAGGGTTTTTTCGTACCCGCGGACGCCACCCGGCCACCCAGCCACGAGCAATCACAACGACGCGAGAGGACCGCAATGACCGCCATAACCGGGGCCCAGTCGATCATCAAGGCACTCGAATACGAGGGCGTCGATGTCGTGTTCGGTGTGCCCGGTGGCGCCATCCTCCCCACCTATGACCCGCTGCTCGACGCCCGTTTCCGCCACGTTCTGGCTCGCCACGAGCAGGGGGCAGGTCATATGGCACAGGGCTACGCATGGGCAACCGGCCGGGTGGGCGTGTGTATTGCTACGTCCGGCCCCGGTGCGACCAACCTGGTGACGCCCTTGGCCGATGCCCTCATGGATTCTGTGCCGGTAGTCGCGATCACCGGTCAGGTGCCCACGTTCGCGGTGGGCAACGACGCCTTCCAGGAGGCCTACACCACCGGCATCACGATGCCGGCCACCAAACACAACTACTTCGTCACCGACGCAGACGATATCCCCCAGGTCGTGCACGAGGCGTTTCATATCGCCGCGACCGGCCGGCCGGGACCGGTGTTGATCGATATTCCGAAGAACATCCAGACCGCCCAGACCGTGTGGCGTGATCCCGATCCCATCTCGCTACCGGGGTACAAGCCGACGCTCGACCCGCACCCCCGTCGTATTGCGGAGGCAGTGGACATGATCGAGCACGCCGACCGGCCCGTGTTGTATGTCGGGGGCGACATCATCAAGGCCAGTGCAACCGAGGCACTGACCCGCTTCACCGATCACAGCAACGTGCCCGTGGTCACGACGTTGATGGGGCGCGGTGGCATCCCCGATTCCCACGCAAACGTGCTCGGTATGTCCGGCATGCACGGCGTGTACGCCGCCACCACTGCCATGCAGAAGTCGGATCTCTTGATCGCAATCGGCGTTCGATTTGATGATCGGGTGACCGGCGATCCCGACAGTTTCGCCCCCTTTGCCAAAGTGATCCATGCCGACATCGACCCCGCCGAGATCGGCAAGGTCCGGCGCGCCGACGTCCCGATTGTGGGCGACGCCGGACATGTCCTCAAAGCCATGGTCGAAGCCTGGGGCGGCCGGGCCACCCCGGAGCGGACCAAATGGTGGGAAACCATCCGCGACTGGCAGGAGCAGTATCCGCTGCGTTACGAGCAGGATGACACCGGACCGATCAAACCGCAGTACGTCATCGAAGAGCTCAATCGCCTGACCGGAGGCGACGCGGTGGTGGTCGCGGGGGTCGGCCAGCACCAGATGTGGGGCTCACTGTTTTGGAAGTTCGAACAGCCCCGGACGTGGATCAACTCGGGCGGCCTGGGAACGATGGGCTTTGCGATACCGGGGGCAATCGGGGCCAAGGCAGGCGTCCCGGACCGCCTCGTATACGCCATCGACGGCGACGGCTGCTTCCAGATGACCGTCCAGGAGCTGATCACCGCCGCTGTTGAGAACATCCCGATCAAGGTCGCAGTGTTCAACAACTCTGCGCACGGCATGGTCCGCCAGTGGCAGCGGCTGTTCTACAACGAGCGGTTCTCCTCCTCGAACCTCGGGGAAGGGGTGCCCGACTATGTCATGCTGGCCGAGTCCATGGGCTGTGCCGGATTGCGAGCCACCACGCCCGCCGAAGTCCCTGGGGTGATCCAGCGCTCGCTCGAGATCAACGATCGGCCGGTAATTGTTGAGTTCGTCGTGGACCGGGACGAGATGGTGTTTCCCATGGTGCCGGCCGGGGGATCCAACGACGTGATAATCACCGGACCGGAGGAGCTCTGATGCTGCACACGCTGTCGGTGCTGGTCGAGGATCGGCCGGGGGTCCTCGCCCGGGTGGCGTTGCTGCTCGCCCGCCGCGGGTTCAACATTCACTCTCTGGCGGTCGGCCCGACCGCCGATGCCGGCATGTCCCGCATGACCGTCGTCGTGGAGGCGGATGAGCTGGAGCAGGTCAAGAAGCAGCTCCACAAGCTGGTCAATGTCATCAAGATCACCGAGCTCGACCCCGCCTTCGCCATAGAGCGTGAGATTGCACTGGTCCGCGTGAGCGTCGCGGCCGGCAAACGCGGCGAGATACTCGAGATGGCCACGATATTCAAAGCGATTGCGGTTGACGTCGGCGCCAACGCAATGACTTTCCAGGTGACCGGAACACCTGCCAAGATCAATGACTTCCTGGAGCTGATCCGGCCCTACGGCATCGTGGATCTGGTGAAATCTGGACGAATTGCGGTCACGCGGGAGCCCAAGGCCCGCAAGCTTCGAGCCACCGGCTGATATGTCTGGACGAGTGCGGCGGAGCACGAGGGCGCGAGGCGGACTACACCCCTAGCGAGGAGACGCACACCCCCATGGCGAACATCTACTACGACGGCGACGCAGACCCGTCGATCATCCAGAACCGGCGGGTGGCCGTGATCGGCTACGGCAGCCAGGGTCACGCACACGCGCTCAACCTCCGGGAATCGGGCGTTGACGTCGTGGTCGGTCTGCGGCCCGGCTCGGCGAGATGGGAGCAGGCGGAAGGCGAGGGCCTGCGGGTCGAATCGCCAGAGAAGGCGGCGGCCGCCGCGGACCTGGTGATGCTGCTGGTCCCCGATCAATTTCAAGCCGATCTCTACAAAGATGAGATCGAGCCCGTGATGGAGGACGGGCAGGCGCTTTTCTTCGCCCACGGCTTCAACATCCATTTCGGCGAGATCGACCCGGCCCCCGGCCTCGACGTCGCCATGGTCGCTCCCAAGGGGCCCGGCCATCTGGTCCGTCGCACGTACACCGAAGGTTCGGGGGTACCAAGCCTGTTGGCGGTGCATCAGGATGCCACCGGTGGCGCCCACCGGCTGGGCTTGTCGTATGCATGGGCCATCGGCGGAACCCGGGCCGGGGTGCTGGAAACCACCTTCAAAGAAGAGACCGAGACAGATTTGTTCGGAGAGCAGGTGATCTTGTGTGGCGGGGTTTCCGAACTGATCAAGGCTGCATACGAGACACTGGTCGATGCCGGCTACCAGCCCGAATCCGCCTACTTCGAAACGCTGCACGAGCTGAAGCTGATCGTCGATCTGCTCTATGAAGGCGGCCTTTCGTGGATGCGCTACTCGGTCTCCGACACGGCTGAGTGGGGTGATTACACCACGGGGCCCAAGATCGTGACCGACGAGACCCGTGCCGCGATGCAAACGGCGCTGGAGAACATCAAATCAGGCGCCTTCGCTCGCGAGTGGATGGCCGAGGCTCGTTCCGGCGCCAAGCGCCTGCTCGAGATCCGAGCCGGCGAACAAAGTCACCCGATCGAAAGGGTGGGACGCGAGTTGCGCGACCTCATGCCGTTCCTCGAACCAAAGGTCCCGAGTTGAGACAGCCAGCTGCTCCGGGGGCCGGCGGACGGTGGCTCGAGCTTCCCGGGCCGGGCAGCCGGTAGGCTGACCCGGCCGCTCCCGCGGTGACGACGACAGCCGTCGCAAGCGACTTTCCATTCTCTCTGCGTGCCGCCCGCGGCGCGCCAGCCCCAGGAGATCAGCCATGCCATCCGACCGCCTCATCATCTTTGACACAACCCTGCGCGACGGCGAGCAAGCGCCCGGAATCGCGCTCACGCCCGACGAGAAGCTGGTCATCGCCCAGCAGCTGGCCAAGTTGCAAGTCGACGTCCTGGAGGCCGGATTCGCTGCGGCCTCCCCAGGAGACTTCTTCGGCGTCGAGCAGATTGCCAAGAACGTGAAAGGGCCGGTGATCGCGTCACTCGCCCGCTGCGTGGACGAAGACATCGATCAAGCCTACGACGCCGTCAAGCATGCCGACCGCCACCGCATCCACGTCTTCCAGAGCACCAGCCCCATCCACATGGAGCGGATGCTGCGCATGACCCCAGAAGAGGTCCTGGAGTCGGTTCGCGAGGCTGTGAAGCGGGCCCGGGGCTACTGCGAGGATGTCGAATTCTCGCCACAGGACGCCACCCGTTCCGATGTGGAGTTCATGCTCGAAGCCTGCAAGCTGGCGGTACAGAACGGCGCCACCACAATCAATATCCCCGACACGGTCGGCTACGCCACGCCCCAGGACTACGTGGAGCTGCTCACCCGGGTATACGACGAGGTGAAGCAAGGCAACGACGAAATCATCATCTCCACCCACTGCCACAACGACCTGGGTTTGGCCGTGGCGAATTCTCTGTCTGCGATCCACGCCGGGGCCCGCCAGATCGAGGGGGCGATCAACGGCATCGGCGAACGGGCCGGCAATACCTCGACCGAAGAGATCATCATGGCGGTCACGACCCGTCAGGATCGCTTCGGCGTCGAGATAGGTGCCAACACCGCCGAGATCGTGAACACTTCCCGCCTCGTCTCCCGGCTCACCGGCTACCCGATCCAATTCAACAAGGCTGTGGTCGGGCGTAACGCATTCGCCCACGAGTCGGGGATCCATCAGCACGGCGTCCTGCGCGACCGCGAGACCTACGAGATCATGGACCCGGCTGCGATCGGTCACGAAAGCATGATCGTCCTCGGAAAACACTCCGGTCGGGCAGGTTTCGCCGACGCGCTCAAGCAGCTCGACGTCGAGTTGGAAGACGCCGACTTTGAGGCGGCTTTCCAGCGGTTCAAGCAGCTGGCCGACCGCAAGGTCGAGATCAACGAGCGGGAGCTGACGGCGATCGTCAACGAACAGCTCAGGGCGGTGGAGGAGTCGCTGCACCTCGTCGCCATGGATGTGGCTGGCGGAACTTCCAGCATGCCGCGCGCCACAGTCACCGTCCAGCGAGGCGAGGCCACCGAGACGTACACCGGCGAAGGTGATGGGATGGTCCATGCCACATTCGACGCCCTCAAGCAGGCGTTTGGCCTGGATGCCAGGCTCATCGACTACCGGGTGGTCCCCGTGACCTCAGGGGCGGACGCGATGGCCGAAATCAACGTCGTGGTACAGGTGGGAGGTACCAGCTACAACGGTCGGGCGGTTTCCACCGACGTCGTGGAGGGTTCTGGTCACGCGTTCGTTGAAGCACTCAACCGGGCGATGGGTGACCGCCGGTGAGCGGGAAGCACTACACGTTCGCCGTCATCGATGGGGATGGCGTCGGTCCGGAGGTCACGGCCCAAGCCCTGAAAGCTCTGAAGGCGGCCGCCGGCCGCTTTGCTTTCACCTACGACACAACGCCGTACGACCTGGGTGGTCGCCGCTATCTCGCGACAGGTGACGTCCTGCCCGATGCGGTGCAGGCGGAGCTGGACCAGCACGACGCGATCTTGCTCGGCGCGATCGGGACGCCTGATGTCCCGCCGGGCGTGTTGGAACGCGGCCTGCTCCTGAAGCTGCGGTTCGACTTCGATTTATACATCAACCATCGTCCGGTGAAGCTATATCCAGGGGTGCCCACCCCGGTGGCCGGCCTCACTCCTGAGCGTTGCGACATGATCATCATCCGCGAGAACACCGAGGGCCTCTACGCCGGAGCCGGCGGTTTTCTCCGACGGGGCACCGCCCACGAGGTGGCGACACAGGAATCGCTCAATACCCGGCTGGGGGTAGAGCGGGCGATTCGCTACGCCTTCGACCGAGCGGTGGAGCGGCGCCGGCATCTCACGGTGTGTCACAAAACCAACGTCCTCAACTTCGCGGCCGATCTGTGGTGGCGTACCGCACAGGAGGTCCACGCCGAATACCCATCGGTGGAGCTGGATTACGTGCACGTTGATGCGATGTGCCTTTACCTGGTTACAGTCCCTGAACGGTTCGATGTCGTCGTGACCGACAACCTGTTTGGCGACATCATCACTGATCTCGGGGCAGCCGTGCAGGGCGGGATGGGACTCGCTGCTTCGGGCAATCTCAATCCAGATGGAGCCCATCCTTCGATGTTCGAGCCTGTTCACGGATCAGCCCCCGACATCGCCGGCAAGGGCTGGGCTAACCCTGCGGCCTCGGTGCTGTCGCTGGCGGTTTGCCTGGATCATCTCGGTGAGTCGGAGGCGGCTGCGGCGGTCGAGGCAGCGGTGGCCGACATATTGCCGACGCTGGGCGCGATGGCGGGACCGGACATGGGTGCTTCGACCGACGAGCTCGGCGACCGGCTCGCCGGGATGATCAGTGAGTGACCTGGAGCTCCTCAGTTTCTTCCTCGACATCCGAACCGGCCCACGGGATAGGTGTGGCGCGGGTCGCCGACGTCCGGTAGAGGGCACGCAACCCCAGCACGATCACGACGATCAATACCGCCAAAGCGCCGCCGATCACCACTGTCGTGACACTGTCCTCAATCTCGGACCGAGGCGCTCCACCTCTGAGCGGCCCGATCACGGTCGAAGCCAGCAGCGTGTCGTCGCTGGTCAGGACCGCCAGTTCGATGTCTTCGGGCGAAGCCCCGTTGATCTGATATGTGCGCGTCTGACCCGGCGCCACCGACAGCTCTCCCGCAAGGACTTCTCCGTCTACTCGCAGCCGGATCCGGCCGTCCACATGGCTCTCCGGGGCGTAGGTGAGCGTAACGAACACGGCAGATGTGTCGTCGGCAAGCCGGCCGGCCACCAGATCTGAGACTCGGACGTATGCCGGGCCGGTGTCGGAGCCTGTGTCTCCCGGCGGTCGGGTAGGCAACTCGACGTCGTACAGCACGGTCTTGCGAGCGCTGACGACGGCACGGTCCAGGGCCGCCTCGCTGACCGTCGCAACTGAGCCGGTCTCGGCCTGGGCATCGGATCCGGCGGCCGGTGGCCGGGTAGGCGACGGGTCGGCGGGGGCGAATGTGACTTCGACGGATTCTTCGGAGACTGCCGTGTCTGTGCTCGGCTCCGGAGTGATCACATCGGGCGAAGGTGCCGGTTGCGGCTCCTGCGACTCGGCGGGAGAGGTGCTCGGAGCCAGCGCCGCACCGCCCGGGCCGGTCTCTGGTGGGGGCGCCGGATCAGGCTCAGGCACCGGATCAGGCTCAGGGACCGGATCAGGCTCAGGCACCGGCACCGGATCAGGCACCGGCACCGGATCAGGCTCAGGCTCAGGGACCGGATCAGGCTCAGGGACCGGATCAGGCTCAGGCACCGGCACCGGATCAGGCTCAGGCACCGGATCAGGCTCAGGGACCGGATCAGGCTCAGGCACCGGCACCGGCACCGGATCAGGCTCAGGCACCGGCACCGGATCAGGCTCAGGCACCGGCACCGGATCAGGCTCAGGCTCAGGGACCGGATCAGGTTCGCCGCCGCCGCTACCCCGGTTCACCGTCATGGTGCTGGACGCGCTTGTCCCTCCTGTGTCGGTGGCAGTGACCTGGTGCGGCCCGGCCGCAGCCCCAGCCGGTACCGTCAGCGAGAGCCCGAACTCTCCGATTCCGCTGGTCGTGTCCATCCCGAGCGCGCTGCCGTCCGACCACCTCAGAGTGACTGCGCTGTCGGGCTCAAATCCTTCACCGGTGACGACGATCGTCCCGCCGGCGGGAGCTGTGTTGGGAGAGATGCCGATGTAGGTGCTCTGCGCGCCGGCTGCGGAAGCAGGCCCGAGGACGACAGCAATGGCGATCAACAGCGCGCATGCCAGCCTGACAGCCTCTTGCCGGCGCCCCCCCGGCTGTGCTCCATGCGCGACCTCGTGGATCACGTTGTGGTGCATCCGGCGACTATAGACCGTTAACCCTCGGCCGCGCGTCGCCCCCGCCCCCAGCGGCTCAGCCCGTTGCGGTGACTACCGGTTGTGTCATTTTTCCCACCGAGAGCGCGATCTGTGGCACAATCGGCCGGCACCACAAGCACCCGCTGCTGAGAGGTACCGAGAACCGGTTGGCGACTGCCAGGTCGAGCAGCCGGGTTCACGACTCGTCGAACGGCAGTGTGAGCTGAGGGTCGGCCGGTGCTTCCGCTCCACCGGCCGGCCCATCCATGTCGCCCGTCAGCATTTCGAGCACGGCCGGGGGCCGGCGTAGTGCCCTGAGGCGGGCCAAGCTGAACCCGCCCTCACGCACGCGCTCTTGGGTGACCCGAACAACTTCGGGCATTCCGCGCAACCAGCCGGACACCCACAGGGCCAGGTACATCAAGCCTCCCGTGAGGCCCACCAAGCCGATTCCGGCGAAGACCACCACCGCTCTCGGCATGTCGAGGTTGAAGAATGTCTTGGCTGAGCCATTGAGCAGCACGATCGCGAACAGAACCACCATTCCCCACAGCAGCGCCAGGTTGCGCGGTTGCAGCGGGCGCATCACGACCGCCAGGACGAAGAGACCCACCGATGCCAAAACGATCGTGGCAACGGTGCGAGATTCCTGCAGGCGCTCCGCTTCTATCTCGGCCAAGCCAAACGCCACGAATGTGGCGACGGCGGCCAGTACCCCGGTGGGGACTGCGAACCGCAGAACCCGCGGAATGAATCCAGGCTGGGCCCGTTTGTGCGACGGCTCCAGCGCCAGAAAGAGGGAGGGAATCCCGATCGTGAGTGAGCCGACCAGCGTCAGATGGCGCGGGAGGAAGGGGAACGCGAACCCAGCGACGCCGATAGCGATCACGAGGGCGAATGCGTAGACCGTTTTCGTGAGATAGAGGTTGGCCACCCGTTCGATGTTGGCGATCACCCGCCGGCCCTCGGCCACCACGTGGGGCAGCGTGGCAAAGTCGCTGTCCAGCAATACCAGTTGCGCCACTGCCCGGGTGGCCGCCGACCCGGAGCCCATGGCGATGCCGATGTCGGCATCCTTCAGCGCGAGCACATCGTTCACACCGTCGCCGGTCATCGCCACCGTATGCCCCTCGGCCTGGAGCGCTCGCACCATCGACCTTTTCTGTCGCGGCGAAACCCGACCGAACACGGTGCCCACTTTGACGGCCTCCACCAAGGCAAGACCGTCTTCGGGCAGATCGCGTGCGTCGACGACACCGTGTGCGTCGACAACGCCGGCCCGGCGAGCGATGGCCCCCACGGTTTCTGGATCATCGCCGGAGATGACCTTGGCCGCGACGCCCTGCTGGAGGAAAAACTCCAGCGTGGCGGGCGCATCCTCTCGCACCGTGTCGCCAAGGATGACGAGTGCGATCGGTTCGCAGGCTTTGGTCAGGCGATCGCCGCTCGGCAGCTCGTCGAGCGACGCCAGCATCAACACCCGGCGACCCGAGGTGGTCTGTTCGTCGATTCGCACTTCGATATCTCGACGCCCGAACGGGATCACGTCGGGCGCGCCGATAACCCAGGCGCCCCGGCCTTCGAATTCGTAGGCGCTCCACTTGCGAGCACTCGAAAACGGGACGAATTCGGTGAGCGTCCAATCATCCGGGGCGGCGTAGGCGGCCTGCAGCGCCTTGGTGGTGGCATTCGGCGCAGGATCGGCCGCGGCCAGGGCGCCGATGACGGGTGCCGGATCGATGTCACTCAGCCGCAGGGTCTGGGCGTGAACCAGCTTGCCTTCCGTGAGCGTGCCGGTCTTGTCGAAACAAACCACGTCTACCCGGGCCAGACCCTCGATGGCGGGCAACTCCTGCACGAGGACCCGGCGTTGGGCCAACCGGACTACGCCCACGGCGAAGGCGATGGAAGTGACCAGGACGAGGCCCTGGGGAACCATCCCGATAGTGCCCGCCACTGCGTTGGCGAAAGCGCCTTTGACCGATGCGGCAGCCTCCAACTGGCTCCAGATCAGAATGGCCGCGGCCGGCACGATCGCCCAGCTGATCGCAGCCAGGATCCAGTCGATGCCATCCCGCAGCTCGGACTTGACCAGCGTGAAGCGCTTCGCCTCCTGCCCGAGCTGCACTGCATACGCCTCGGAGCCAACACGCACTGCCCGGTACACCCCCGCGCCGGCGACGACAAAACTCCCCGACAACACTTCGTCGCCTGCCCGCTTCGCCACCGGATCGGATTCGCCGGTGAGCAGGGACTCGTCGAGCTCCAGACGGTTGGTCTCGACGACCACGCCGTCGACCACGATCTGGTCACCGGCCGCGGCCTCGATCAAGTCATCCAGGACGACATCGGAGACATCGACGCGCCACGTGCGCCCTTCCCGGATCACCTTGGCCTGGGGGGCAGACACCAACGCGAGCTGATCCAGCTGATTCTTGGCTCGGATCTCTTGCACGATCCCGATGGCTGCGTTCACGACCATGACCAGCCCAAACAAGGCGTCCTGCGGCGGAGCCACGATGAGGATCACAACCAACAGCACCGTCACGAGCACGTTGAACCTCGTGAAGACGTTGGCCCGAACGATGTCCTCGATGGTCCGGCTCGGACCCTCGGGCAGCGTGTTGACAGCGCCCGCGGTGACCCGGGCATCCACCTCGGCCCGGGACAGCCCGTTGGCCATGTCGACGGGCGGCTGAATCTGTACAGTCATCGCTTGACCAACGGTATCAAATCCCAATGACGGTTCCTGCGCACCATCCACAGGATGGACGCAGCGTGCGAAGCGGGCGCTTCAAGAGAGCTTGGGGGGCACCTTCTCCGGCCGTGGACCGAACTCGGGCGTGGTCGGTCCGCTCTCGCTCATGATGCGCTGGACCTCCTCAATGCCCCGCTGTAGCTGCGGGTCGCGGCCAGCGCGATAGTCCTGCGGGGTGATCTCCACCACGATGTCGGGGTCGGTCCCGTAATTCTCGACTCGCCACCCGACGTCGTTGAACCAGTACGAGAACTCGGGCTGGGTGGTGACCGTGCCGTCGACCAACGTGTGGCGCGGCCAGATCCCGATCACCCCGCCCCAGGTGCGAGTGCCGATCAGCGGGCCCAGTCCGTACAGTTTGAAGGCGTGGCTGAAGATGTCCCCGTCGCTTCCCGCCCATTCGTTGGTCAGCGCTACCAGCGGACCGGCCGGCGAATCCTGCGGATAGGGTCGCCAGCCTCCGTGACGCGTCTGGTTGTACCCGACCCGGCGCCGCAGCAGTCGCTCGAGCAGAAGCTGGGAGACGTTGCCACCGCCGTTGAACCGCACGTCCACAATCAAGCCGTCGCGTTCCACTTCCACCGGGTAGTAACGATGAAACTCGGCGAAACCGTCCGGACCCATGTTCGGGATGTGCACATAGCCGACCCGGCCGCCCGTGCCTTCGTGCACGAGGGCCCGGTTGCGCTCCACCCAGTCTCGGTAACGGACCGAGCGTTCTGAGGTGAGGGTCCTGACCACAAACGTCCGCGGTCGCCGCCGGCCACGGGCCACTTTGATCTCTACTGGACGTCCCGCCCGATCGGCCAGCGCCATGCCGGGCGTCGTCCGCTCATCCAAATCGACCCCGTCCACCGCGAGGATCCGATCACCGGGGGCGACGTCGACCCCGGCCGCCGCCAGCGGTGACGCAGCCGACCGCTCCCAAGGATCGCCTTCTACCACTCTTTCCACCCGCCACGCCTTGGCCCGCCGGTCGTAGGACAAGTCCGCGCCGAGGAATCCTCGGAACCATTTCGGCTCAGGCCGGTAGTCACCCCCCATCTCATAGGCATGCGACGTGCCGAGTTCCCCCTGCATCTCCCACATGAGGTCGGAGAACTCGGAACGTGCGGCCACTCGGTCCACCAGGGGGGCATAGCGCTGGTAGACATCAACCCAGTCGACCCCGGACATGTCCTCGGTCCAGAACTGATCCCGCTGCAGTCGCCACGCTTCGCGCAACATCTGGGCCCAGTCCCGCCCGGGGACGATCTCGAGGCGGAACCTGTCGATGTTTACCCACCCCGTCTCCCGGGTCTTCTCCTCCGGACCGGGATTCTCCTCCTTGAACCCGGCCGGCACCACGCGCAGTTTGCGCGCCGACCGGATAGCGATCACCTTGCCGTCCATCGACACCGTGAAGCCCGATATCCCGTCCATCACGGTCTCTACCCGGTCCCGAGTGAAGTCGTAGGCCTGGAGCCGACCCTTCGGTCGTCCCTCCTCCGCGTTGGGGCTGATCGGGAGAGCACCTTCTGTCGGAATGGATGAAAACACAATGCGACTGGCCGCACCCGCCACCTTGGTATAGCGACCCTCTGGAACCGGGAGGGGGACGATCCGGCGTGAGATGGTCTCCAGGTCGATCTCGACCGGTTGGGGGCCCGCCGTCCCCGCGTCGGCACCGTTGTTTCGGTCCTCGTTGCGGTTCTTCCCATTGGGTCCGGCTGGGGAGCCGGGAGCGCGCGGTTCCCGATGCTCCAACGAAAACGGCGATGGTGTCTCGGCGGCGAGTGGGATGAGGTACGGCTTGGCCGCGTTAGGGAAACCGTGGTCGAAGAACAAAGCGTCCGACACCGGGTTGAACGTACGCCACGACAAGAAATACAGATATACGCCGGCCGGATCAAACGAGGGCCAGCCGTCGCGGAAGTCGCCGGACGTGATCTGATGTACCCGGCCGGTGCTGGTATCGGCCACGTGCAAGGCGGCGCTCCGCTGGGTGAGTGCGGCACCAAACGCCAGCCAGCGCCCATCGGGTGACCAGGCCATACCGTAGATCCGATCGTGGGGGCTGGCATGGATCACCCGGGCTTGGCCGGACCTGACATTGACGAGTAGCAATTCCTGACGCTGGTTCAGGACGGCGATCCGGTCGGATCCGGCCGGTGAGGCTTCGATCCAGAACGGACGGCCGACGTCGGCGCTCAGCACCCGCGCCTGTTCGCTGCCATCGGCGGACGCCACGATCAATCGCTCCTCACCGGAGGCGTCGGATACTGCAGCAAAGCGCTGGCCATCGGCCAACCACGTGCCCAGGCGCATCCGGCTTTCGCTCGCTCGGTCGTGACTGCGCGGCGCGCCTTCCCAAACCGGGGCCGTGAAGACCGTCCCGCGGGCCGTGATCGCCAGCTGCGAACCTTGAGGATGCAGATCGATCGACTCGAGGTTGCGGGTGGCGCGTTCGAAACGCCGGTTTCGCTGGGGGCGGGTCGATGGCAGCCGTATGTCCAGCTGCACGGACTCGTCGCGTGAGATGTCAAAGCGCCAGATGTCCGCTCCGGCGTGATAGACGATCCTGCTGCCGTCGGTGTCCGGGTACCGGGCATAGAAGTCCTCATGGTGGGTATGGCGCTTGAGCGACCTGCCAGTGGGGGTACACGAGTAGATGTTCCCGTGTCCTTCGTGATCCGACAGGAAATAGATCCTGCGTCCGACCCACATTGGATGCGCCAGGTTGCCGGGAAGGTCGATCAGAGGAGCGAACTCGCCATCGCCGTTCCGGTCAATCCATATCGTTCCCGCAGTTCCCCCCCGATACCGCTTCCAGCGGGCGGGATCAGCCGAGTTGCGGCCGATCACCACACCTCGCCCGCCGGGCTGGAAGGAGACCGCCCGGGCCGGGCCATAGCCGAGCGGCCGTGGCAGCCCCCCGCCGGCCGGCACGGAATGGAGCTCCATCAGCGAGGCGAAGGGTTGTTCGAAGTCGGTCGCCACCACTACCCGGTTGTCGGATTGCCAGTTGACCACTGTGGTCAGGCCGCCGAAGTGCGTGATCCTGGTGGCCGGCCCACCGGCGGCAGGCATAACGAACGCCTCGGGATGCCCCTCGTCTTTGGACACGAACGCGACAGCGCTGCCATCCGGAGACAGCCGCGGGAAGGACACCGACCCGGGATTTGAGGTCATCCGGCTGGCGAACCCGCCTTCCTCCCCAACCATCCACAGATCGTCCTCTGCGACAAAAACGATCTTGTCGCCCGAGATCGTCGGGTGGCGGTAGTACCCGACCGGCCCTTCCATCACGCTCCTCTCGTCAGACCGCGCATGGTACGAGATCTCGTGTACAGATCGAGCACGGGAGCGAGATGGCACCCCGCACAGTTTGACGCGACGGCCCGGTACCGTGGAGGCCGTGGTGGATGTCCTCCTGCCCGCTACCGATGCGGGCGTGCTGGTTCAGGTGATGACAGTCCTGATCGTGGGCGCCATCGCACTCCGGGCCGCATGGCGCCATGTCGAGTGGCGGATCTTCGTCATCGGTGCATGGGTGTTGTTGCTGAGCCTGTTGGGCGTCCGCGCCGTCCACTGACCGGGCTCCCGGCAGCCGCCGGGCGGTTTCAATACGCGGCGCTGGACCGGATAGCCGACAGAGGAACGGTCCCGACGAGATGGCCGTCGTCGTCAACCACCGCTACCGGTCCGCCCCCTTGGCGGCTGGCCACATCGCCGGCCATTCGCACGCCGTCGGTGATCTTGACCGCTTCGGGCGGTCGCATCAAGGCGCCGACAGTCTCCCCACCAGCCGCCGACAGCAGGGTTGAACGGGCGGTCGTACCCACCAGGCGTCCCCGGTCGACCACTGGCAGCACTTGTGCGTTGGACAGCCGGACCGCATCGGTGGCACCCAGCAGCGGACTGACCCAGATCGGATCTTCCATTACTTGATAGACCCGGCGAGCGGCACGGCGTACCACCACCGCTCCGGCCGACGCAGCGGAAATCAGCCGAGCGCCGGGACCGATGAACATCCTCTGCACCCACGAGCCGCCTGGGGCGCCCAACACGATCAGCGTCCGGTCGCCGATCCGCGTGATGAGGTCGGCCGGGCTGGTGGCCTCCACCACATCGGCATCGATCCCGGGAGCCACCTCATTGAGACGGTAGATGGTGGCGACGGCATCGGGGCGCTCCTCGGGCTCGCGGTAGGCGGAGATGAGGCGCGCCGGAACGCCACGCGCCTGTCCGATTCGGTTGGCGACATCAGTGGCGAGCGCCGAATGGGGGCCACCGCCCACCATGGCGACGACACGGTCAAAGGCGTCTAAATCGAAGTCCATCGGGCTGGCGGTGCTGACGAATGCCTTCGGGGTGAACTTCTTCGTCACCAGCAGGTCGGCGCGCTGAGCGACGACGGCCTGTTCGATGTCTCCGGTAACACGGGCCGCCGTGTCATCCGACACTGCAGCCGCCAAGTCCGCACACCCTTTCCCGCGTGTCCAGACGACGCGCATAGACGTACGGGCATGGTTTCGGGAATCCGTCATTACCGAAACCCCAATTTAGGGCGTCTGCGGTTTTCTGGGGCGCCATTTCCGCGCTTTGTCCACTACATGGGCCCATCGACGGGCTGACAACCGACACTCGTGGTGGTTTCAGATTCCCGTACTGCGTTCAGAAGGCTCTAGATTCGACCGCTCATGCGCATCGGAGTCGTTCGACCATCAGACTGGGACAGGCGGGTGGCCCTCACGCCGGCGATCGTTCGCCGGCTGAGCGACCACCACTCAATCGTGGTGTCGCCCGGGGCCGGGGAAGCAGCGGGATTCGCTGACGACGACTACGTCGAAGCTGGTGCCGCGATTGGCTCGGATGCATATGACACAGATCTGGTCACGACGATCACCGTCACCGACGAGGTCGCCGCGGCGCTCCGCGACGGCGGCGCGGTGTTGGGTCTGGCGGAGCCGCTGGAGCATCCGAAACGCATCTCGAACCTCGCTGAGCGAAACGTGACGGTGCTGGCATTCGAGCTGCTCCCGCGCTCGACTCGGGCCCAATCGATGGATGTTCTCTCCTCGCAGGCCACAGTGCTGGGATATCAGGCGGTACTGGAGGCGGCCGCGCGGCTTCCAAAGTTCTTCCCGATGCTCACCACCGCGGCCGGAACGATTCGACCGGCCAAAGTGCTGGTCTTGGGGGCCGGAGTAGCCGGACTCCAGGCGATCGCCACGGCCCGGCGACTGGGGGCTGTCGTTTCCGCCTATGACGTCCGGGCTGCGGCCGCAGAGCAGGTCGAGAGCCTGGGCGCGAAGTTCATCACTCTTGGACTGGGTCAGCAGGACGCTGCCGCCAGCGGTGGATACGCCCGGGCGCTCACCGACGAGGATCAGGCGCGACTGCTGGACGAGCTCGAAGTGCACGTCGCCGCAGCCGACGCCGTGATCACGACCGCCGCAATTCCCGGCCGCCGCGCCCCGATCCTCGTGACTCGATCGATGATCCAGGCGCTGAGCCCGGGTTCGATCGTCATCGACGGGGCCGCCTCCACTGGGGGCAACTGTGAGCTGACGGTTCCCGGCGAGGTGATCGACCACGACGGCGTGACCATCGTGGGTTTCACCGACCTCCCGGCCCGGACCGCCACCCATGCATCCGAGATGTTCGCTCGCAACGCGTTCGAATTCCTGCAACTGGCGGCTCCCGAGGGCACGCTGGAGCTCGACTTCGAGGATGAGATCATCGACTACGTAACCGTTGCGCACGGTGGACGGGTGCGGCATCCGCGGGTCCTCGAGTTGCTGGCCGAGTCCGAGGGGACAGACGCATGACGCTGATCATCGGGATCACCGTGTTCGTGCTGGCAGCCTTCATCGGCTTCGAAGTGATCAGCAAGGTTCCGCCGCAGCTCCACACGCCGCTGATGTCGGGCTCGAACGCAATCTCGGGCATCACCGTTGTGGCTGCCATAGTCGTCAGCGGGCGCGGCGCTACCACGATGGCCGGGATCCTGGGATTTCTGGCTGTGACACTCGCCACCATCAATGTGGTCGGCGGTTTCCTCGTCACCGACCGCATGCTCGAGATGTTCAAGGGAAGGCAGAGTCGGTGACCACCGAGATCGCCAGCTTGCTCTACCTCGGGGCGGCGGCGCTGTTCATCATTGGCCTCCGGCGGCTCGCGTCGCCGGCCACGGCCCGCCGAGGAAACCAACTCGCCGCGGGAGGCATGCTGATTGCCGTCGTCGTGACTCTGGCCGATCAGGCCGTTGTGTCGTACGGCGTGATCACGGCCGGCCTGGTCGTCGGTGCCGCCGTCGGCGCATACCTGGCCCGCTCGGTGGAGATGACCGCCATGCCGCAACTGGTGGCGGCGTTCAATGGCTTTGGCGGCGGAGCGTCAGCCCTCGTTGCAGGTGCCGAGTTTCTCACCGCCTCCGGCCTCGCGACCGACACTCGGGTCACGATCGCGTTCTCCACGGCGATCGGCGCGGTCACACTCACCGGCAGCTTCATCGCGTTCGGCAAGCTGCAAGGACTGGTTCCCGGCCGGCCCTTGGGATACCGCGGGCAACTCGTGGGCGATGGTGCGTTGAGCGTCGCCGCGGTGGCCGGGGGGGTGTGGCTGGTGATCGGGGATGCCGCGGCCGCGTACTGGGCGTTGTTCGGCCTGGCCGGTGTGCTGGGCGTCGTCCGCACCCTGCCGATCGGGGGGGCCGACATGCCGGTGGTGGTCGCCTTCCTCAACTCGCTGTCGGGTTTGGCGGCGTCGGCGGCGGGATTCGTGATCTCCTCCAACGTGTTGATCATCTCCGGAGCCCTCGTCGGTGCCTCCGGCCTGATACTCACGGCCATCATGTCCCGCGCCATGAACCGTACGCTCGGCAACGTGCTGTTCGCGGCGTTCGGGGGACCGCAAGCAGCAGGAGGCGAACTCGGTGACCGCTCTGTGCGGCGCGCCACCATCGACGACGTTGCGGTCACCCTGGCGTACGCCGATTCGGTGATCGTGGTTCCTGGGTACGGCCTGGCGGTAGCCCAGGCCCAGCATGCGTTGCGGGAACTGGCGGACCGGCTCGAGGAACGAGGAGTCGGGGTGCGCTACGCCATCCATCCGGTGGCGGGGAGGATGCCAGGACACATGAACGTACTGCTGGCAGAAGCCGATGTACCCTACGACGTGCTGCTGGACCTGGACGACATCAACGAGGACTTCGACCGCACCAGCGTGGCGCTGGTCGTCGGCGCCAACGACGTCGTCAACCCGCTCGCCCGGGAAGAAGGATCAGTGATCTACGGAATGCCGATCCTCAATGTTGACGAGGCCGACACCGCCGTTGTCGTCAAACGCAGCCTCTCCCCCGGCTTCGCCGGCATCGACAATCCGTTGTTCTACGAAGACAAGACGCTGATGCTGTTCGCCGATGCCAGGGATGCGCTGGAGGAGCTCGCCAAAGCGGTCCGGGAGGTGTGACCGGTCGGCGCGCCGATTGCGAGCCCGGCTAGGTCACGCCCCGGTCGAGCGGCGCCCAATCCTCCACACACCAACCAGCAGCGTCGCCACGACCACCGGCAGCGCGGCGAGAATCAATAGCTCGGCCAAGATCGCCACCGACAACGCCGCCACTAGGACAAGAACACTGAGCGAACCAAATACCATCAGCCGCGGCCGGCCTGCATCGGTCATGATCCGCCCAAGCGGCACGGTTGCGATCCAGTACAAGGCGGCCAGCGACAGGGCCAGGAAGGCGAACTCCGCAGCGGCCACCGAGCCGCGCATCACCAGCAGCAACAACACCAGAGCGGCGCCGGCGCCTATGCCGACCTCGCGGGCTGCTTGTTTGAGCCTGGCCCGACCTTGCATCCGGCGATCGTACAGACGCCCGGCGCAGCGAGCGGCACCCCGGCGAACGCTCGGGTCCTAAGCTCCGGCGGTGGATTTTGCAGAAGTGCTCTCTCGCCGCCGCATGGCGCGTAACTACGCCACGACCCCGGTCCCCCGGCCCGCTCTGGAACGCATTGCTCGGGCAGCGATGCGAGCGCCGAGCGCCGGCTTCTCGCAAGGAGTGGCGGCGGTGGTCGTTACCGGCGTGGAGACCCGGGCCCGGATCGCAGAGCTGAGCGGAGAAGCCGGCTATGTGGAGGCCGGCATGGAGCCGTGGATCAGCCGGGCACCGGCGCACATCGTGCTGGTGGTTTCAGAAGCCGCGTACCACCGCCGCTATCGAGAACCCGACAAGCTCGACGAAAAAGGCCGGGAGATCGACTGGCCGGTCCCCTACTGGTGGGTGGATGCCGGTGCAGCGCTGATGGCCGTGTTGCTCGCAGCCATCAACGAAGGGCTGGCAGCCGGGTTCTTGGGCAGCCACGCGATGGGAGACATTTCGGCGTTACTTGGCATCCCGATCGAATATTCGCCGGTCGGCGTAGTGACGGTGGGATACCCGCGACCCGACCGGCGTTCCGGCTCGCTGGCCCGCGGGCACCGACCGCCGGACCAGGTGATCCACTGGGAGGAGTGGAGCCCCGACTGGCGGGTGGATTTCTGAGCGGCTCGACCCTGCTCCGATGCCGGTACCAGCAGCCGGGTGCCCCTCTAGCATGACGACATGCTGCGGGTGAAAGGAATCGACCACGTTGTCGTCGTGTGCGCCGACGTCGAACGTTCGGTTGCGTGGTACCGGGACAAGCTCGGTCTGGAGCCCTTGCGCCTGGAGGCATTTCGCGCCGGCACGGTGCCATTCGTCTCGATGAAGATCAGCGAATCCGCCTTGATCGATCTGGTGCCGGGTGAGCGGACTGGGGAGAACGTCGACCATTTCTCCCTCTACGTTGAGGGAGACCTGGGTGCGGCGGCTGCTTCGGGCGAGTTCGAGGTCGTGCGACCGCCCAAGGTCATCTTCGGAGCGCAGGGCGACGGCCCCGGCATGTACGTGCGGGACCCGGATGGCAATCTGATCGAGCTGAAGGCGTACCCGTCCAGCGCGGCAGGGTCATGACCCCGCGGGTCGGACCGGGTCTCGTGAACGGGTCGCGCGGGGCGCGGCACCGGCGCTGAAGCCATGGAACCGATCCGATCGCTGGCCAACGCCCGGGTCAAACACCTCGTGCGCCTCCGCAACCGGCGTGAAAGGGACCGGACCGGGACGTTTCTGATCGAGGGCTACCGGGAGCTCTCGAAGGCCGCCGGCAAGGTCGAGATACAGGAACTCTATTACAGCCCCGACCTCTACCTCGGTGAAAACGAGGAAACGCTGGTCGATCGCGTCCTGGCAGGCGGAGCCACCGCCATCGAGCTGGGAGAGGCTGCGTTCCGCAAAGTGGCATACCGGGACCGTCCGGAAGGCCTGCTGGCCGTCGCGCGCCAATTCGACACGTCGCTGTCCGCCATCGACCCGCCGGGCGACGCCCTGTTGCTTGTCGTTGAAGCGATCGAAAAACCGGGGAATCTCGGCACCATGCTGCGTACCGCCGACGCAGCGGGCGCCCACGCGGTCATGGTATGCGATCCGACCACCGACCCGTTCAACCCGAACGCCGTTCGTGCCTCGATCGGATCACTCTTCACCGTTCCGCTGGCGGTGGTCGGGACCGAAGCAGCCTCATCGTGGTTGGCGGACCGCAACATCCAGCGCGTGGCCGCAACTCCCCATGCCGAACGCCTTTACTGGCAGATCGACTACTCCGCGGCGACGGCCCTGGTGATCGGATCCGAACAGGTGGGGTTGTCGCGCCGGTGGTTGGATGACGCTGACGCTTTGGTTCGTGTACCCATGGCCGGGTCCGCGGACTCACTCAACGCCGCCATGGCCGCCGGAGTGCTGCTGTTCGAGGCGGTGCGCCAGCGCCACTGCGGCTGAGGCCATCTCACTTCACGGGGGTTCCGCGGACCTCGATTTGATCGGATCGCCCGCACCAGCGGCACACCACCCGCTCGAGTGCAGCTTCGATCGTCTCGTCCTCCTCCACGGTGAGTTCACCGCCAAGTGTGAAGTGCTGGAACTGGCGGCGACGCAGCGACTCGTAGACGTCGAAGCGGGTGCGGTTACCGCACACACCGCAGCGATACGTGGTGGTCATGGCGCCGCACGATACGCATATCAAGCCGAATACTCGACATCGAACATATGTTCGGGCTAGGTTGGGAGGTCCGATCGGCGGGAGGATGACCCGGTGCGTCAGGCTTCATTCGAGGAGATGGGCACGCCACTTTTTGAGGTTCCCTTCTGCATCCTCGACCTGGAAACCACCGGCGGATCGCCCGCGCAGTGCGAAATCACCGAGATCGGCGCGGTCCGGTACCGCCGGGGAGAGCTGGAAGGAACCTTCCACACCCTGGTCAATCCCGGCAGCCCCATTCCACCGATGATCACCATCCTGACCGGGATCACTGAGGCGATGGTAATCGAGGCGCCGATGATCGAAGAAGCCCTGCCTGCGTTCTTCGAGTTCATTGGCGATGCGGTGATTGTCGGACACAACGTCCGCTTCGACCTGTCATTCCTCAAAGCCGCCGCCGGGAGGCTCGGCTATCCGGGAGTGTCGAACCGCCATGTCGACACCGCCGCTCTGGCCCGACGGCTCATCCGCCCGGAAGTGCGCAACCTCAGGCTGAGCACCCTGGCGACCTATTTCCGATCGCCAGTTGTCCCGAACCATCGGGCGCTTGAAGACGCCCGGGCAACTGCTCACGTGTTCTTCGAGTTGCTGGCCAGGGTCGGGACCATGGGCATCACCGCGCTGGAGGATCTGTTGGAGCTGCCGGCGGCCAAGGGGTCGCCGATGTACTCGAAGCTGTCCCTGACCGAAACCCTGCCGCGCCGACCCGGTGTCTACCTGTTCCGAGATCGAGACGGCGACGTGATCTATACGGGCAAGGCCAAGAACCTGCGGACCCGGGTTCGGGCCTACTTCTATGGCGATCGGCGCCGCCGGGTCGGCGACATGCTCCGCCAACTCGACCGCATCGACCATATCGTGTGCGCGACAGAGATCGAGGCGGAGGTAACTGAGTTGCGGCTCATCCATGCTCACCGCCCGCAATACAACCGCCGTTCCCGCCCACCCAAGACCGAGCATTTCGTCAGCCTGACCCGGGAGCGGTTCCCGCGGCTTTCCATCACCCGCCGGCCGCGGGAACCTTTCTGTCTGGGACCTTTCCGCTCCCATCGGATGGCGACGCTGGTGCGTGACGCGATCTGGGACGCCAGCCCGGTCCGGCGCTGCTCCGGGCGACCGGCCGCCCGCGGGGCCCCGTGCGCGTCCGCCCAGCTGGGTGTGGCTCTCTGCCCCTGTGCCGGGACCCTCGACCCGGACGCATACGCCCAGGTCGTCGAACGTTTGTGCCGGGCCATCACCACCGAACCGCGGCTGCTGCTCGATCCTCTCGTGGAGAGGGTGCGCCAGCTCGCCCGGGCCCAGCGATACGAGGAGGCGGCCTGGGCCCGCGACCGCCACGGGGCGCTCGCGCAGGCGATCGAGCGCCGCCGATCGTGGACGGCACTGGCGGGAGCCGGCCGGGTCTATGCCGAGGGGCTCGACGCAATGGTGTGTATTGACGACGGCCGGCTCGTGGCGGCATGGCGGCACGGCACGACGCCGCCGCTCTTGCCGGATGCGGCTGCCGATCGGGACCTCCCGCCGGTGCCGCCGACCAGCGGCGAAGGAGAAGAGGTCCAGCTGCTGTGGCGCTGGCTGACGTCCGGAACGGTTCGGCTGGTCGCCTCCGACCATCCGATCGCCACCCCGGCCGGCTCGGTCCCTCCGCTGACTCTGGCGGCGTGATGCGACGACGGCACCCCCAGATGACTAAGTTCCCCACGCAAGCACCTGCGGAGAGGTGTGCCTGTGGTCGCAGAGCCGGCATGGACGTTGGGAATCGAAGAGGAATACCTCCTGGTCGACCGGTCAACCGGGGAGTTACTCGTCGAACAGCCGGCCGCGCTGATGGAGCGAGCCAGCACGCTGCTCGGTGACCAGGTCAACCAGGAATTCCTCCAGAGCCAGATCGAGGTTGGGACGAAGGTCTGTTCCTCTCTGGCGGAAGCGCGTGCGGAGTTGCGCCGGTTGCGGAACGCGGTGGCCGACACGGCGTCCGCCCATGGGCTGGCCCCCGTGGCTTGCTCGACCCATCCGACTGCTCGCTGGTCCGAGCAAAAGGTCACCGACGCCGATCGCTACATCGCGCTGGCGGAGGACATGCAAGCTGTCATGCGCCGCCTGATGGTCTCCGGCATGCACGTCCATGTTGGCATCGATGACCCCGAGCTGCGCATAGACCTGATGAACCAAGCGAGCTACTTCCTACCGCACCTGCTCGCCCTCTCCACCTCTTCCCCGTTTTGGGGCGGTCACGAAACGGGCCTCAAGAGTTATCGCAAGACGGTTTTCCGGGCCGCCCCCCGTACCGGACTGCCAATCCGTTTCGCCTCCTGGAGTGAATACGAACGCCACGTGAACGTGCTGGTCAGTGTTGGCGTCATTGAGGACGCCTCAAAGATCTGGTGGGACATCCGGCCCTCGGTGCGATATCCGACCTTGGAGATGCGTGTCGCCGATCTCCCCACCCGGATGGAAGATTCCCTGTGCATCGCGGCTATCTATGTGTGTCTGCTGCGCATGCTGTGGCGCCGCCGCCAAAAGAACCAGCGCTGGCGCTCATATGCTGGATTTCTCATTGAGGAGAACCTTTGGCGAGCCCAACGCTACGGCGTAGAAGGCGAGCTCATCGACTTCGGCAAAGTCGAGTTGATCCCATTTGCCGACCTCGTGGAGGAGATCATCGAGCTGATCCGCCCGGATGCCGAAGCGCTCGACTGCGTCGACCTGGTCGAGCATGCCCGGACGATCGTCCAGCGCGGCACCAGCGCCGACCGCCAGCTCGACGTGTACCGCAAGGCGGTGGCCGGCGGCGACGACGCCGCGACGGCTTTGCGCAAGGTCGTCGCCAACCTCGTCGAGGAGACGGTGGCCGGGATCTGATTCCGGCCTTCCGGTACCACTGCAGGTTGCCGGCCTGCGGCCCGGCGGAACGAGGCCCGGTCACCCCCTAGCATGCCGACGATGCGGTTCATCGTACGCGCGGGCACAGACCCGGTGGCAGGCGCCGATCGGGCGATGCTGGCGGCGATGGGTATGCCGGCCGGCGGTGTCATCTCGGTGGGTAAGACCCATGTGCTCGTTCGACCCCGGCGGGGTGGTGAAGCGTCGGCGCTGAGCCTCGGCCCCCAGGCCCTCGCCAATGCGGGCATTCAGGTGGGCGCATCGGTCGAGGCGAACCGGGCGTTGCTGTCCACCGCCGGGCGGGTCGTGATCGAAGGCGAAACCTTGCCGGTGGAACCGCGGGTGCTGATCCAAGCGCTCCAGGGGCGTCCGGCCACCACCGGCGACACGATCACGATCGATGCGCGTTATCTGGGAGGCGCAGATCCGATCGACATGCGCATCGCCGATATTGAGCCCGGCGATGCGGGCCTGATCAACCACGGCTCGCTCGTCCTGTCGGCCGCAGACCATGCACGGGCGCTGGTCGACGGCGCCCGGCCGGGCGCAGTCGAAGCCCCCTCGGATCTCCCTCGGCCGATGGCTGCCCTTCTCACCGGTCTGGAAGCCGAGCTGGAGATCCTGACCGGATGGCTGGCGCTACTCACCTCGCCTCAGGACCTGCCAAAGAGCTGGGGCCTGCCGGAGGTGGCCGGCGTGATCCTCGAGGGTCCGTCGGGGGTCGGCAAGACCGAACTGGTTCGCACAGCGGCCGACGAGGCGGGAGCCGCGTTCCACGAAGTGTCTCTGGATCTGGTGTTCAAGCCGGAGAGGCTGCTGGATCTGCTCGAGAAGGCCAAGAACACGACCGCGAGGCCCGGAGTCATCTACGTCGACCGGCTGGAAGCAGTCACCGGCGAAGAAGGCATGGTCGCGTTCAAGAGCCAGGTCGGAGCCATCCTGCGATGGTTCACCGACGCTGTGGCCGAAACCAAGGGCCTGGCATGTGTGCTCGGCGTTGCGGCGGTGTCGCATCTGGACGACTCGATCGCCCGGTCTCCCCTGCTCCCCCGGACCTTGACCGTGCCGCCGCCCGACCTCACTCGCCGCCGCTTGATGTTCGAGGAAGGATTGCGCCACGTCCCGACGGCGGACATAGACCACGATCAGTTGGCGGCGCGCTCAGCCGGGTTCTCCGGCTCGGACATCATGGCGGCGATCGTCCATGCATCCGCCATGGTGGCCCGCTCGGGCGAACCGGTGACCCAGGAAGGGCTCCTGGCCGCAGTGGAAGACACGTCGCCATCGCTGGGCTCTGTACCTCTCGGAGAGATGCCGAGTTATGGCTTCGACAAAGTCGCCAACCTCGAAGAGGAGAAACAACGCCTCACCGAAGCAGTGATCTGGCCGATGACCCAGCCCGAACGGTTCGCGGAAATGGGGATCGAGCCACCCCGGGGCATCCTGCTCTACGGACCGCCGGGCACTGGCAAGACGTTCGTCATCCGGGCGCTGGCCCACGAAAGCGGCGCGGCTTTTTTTGCGGTCAAGGGGGCCGAGCTGTTGGACAAATACGTTGGCGAGTCCGAGCGCGGCGTCCGGGACGTCTTTTCCCGCTCCCGCGCCGCCGCGCCGTCGATTATCTTTTTCGACGAGCTCGACGCGCTCGCGCCGGTGCGCGGCTCCTCCACCACCTCGGTGACGGACTCGGTCGTCGCCGCCCTGCTCACCGAACTCGACGGGATCGGGGGTCGGGGTGACGTCGTGGTCATCGGCGCGACCAACCGGCGAGACCTCATCGACCCGGCTCTCATCCGATCGGGGCGGTTCGAAGTACACATCCATCTCGGTCTTCCCAAGACCCCGGGCCGGCGGGCATTACTCAACATCTCTGATGTGCCCTTCGGCGACGAAGTCGACTTGGACGAGCTGGCCGAGAAGACCGAGGGCCTGTCGTTTGCGGACCTCACCGGACTCCTGCGCGAGGCCGCCCTGGAGGTCCTGCGATCCGGGTCGGATCGACGGACCGTCGGCTGGGCGGAGCTGGACAAGGCGCTCGAGCGGTTCCGATCAACCCGGAGCTGACCGGCGTGGCCGGCTTTGCTGCGCCGCCACCACTGTGAGTGCCCATTCTCTGCCGCAACTTGCGTATACTTGTGATAGCTGGGAATTACAAGGGGCTGCATATGACCACGGAAAGCGAGCGGGGCCCCATGCGGCGCGCGCTCGATCTGGGGAGCGACTTCGGCGCAAATCTGCTCGAGACCGCCCTTGCGGTCCTCTTGATCGCGGTGGTGGCCATCGCGGCGGTTGCCTACTTCGGCAATAACACCGGCGATCTGTGGGATCAGGTGCCGGCCTCTTTCAACCAGAACGGATCGGGTGGCGGGAGTTCCGGCGGCGGGTCCGGCGGCGGCGGCTCCGGCGGCGGCGGCTCCGGCGGCGGTCCGTTGTGCCCGCCCGACTCGACAGATCCGATCTGCACGGTTCCCTGATACAGGCTGCGCCGGGCCGGCTCACCCTTCAGCGACCCGGGCGGCTTCGCTCAATGAGAAGGCTCCCTCATACAGCGCGCGGCCGACCACTACCCCGCCGGCCCCAAGCTCCCGGACTCGGGCCACGTCACCGAGAGTGCCGATACCGCCCGCACACATGACGTACGCCCCCTCCGTGAGCTCGATCACACGGGAGATCAGCTCGAGGTCCGGGCCGCGCATGGTCCCGTCGCGGGCCACAGCGGTCACCAAATACTGGCGCACGCCTACCGCGAAGGTGCCGGCGACCACGTCCTCAGTGACCCGGCCCTCGTCGAGCCAGCCGGCACCGGTCGCCCGCCCGTCCCGCACGTCGATCGACGCCACGATGGATCCGGTGCCGGCTTCGTCGATCGCGCGTCCCAGCAGATCGGGCTGCCAGACGGCGGCGGTACCCAGAATGACCCTCCGCGCACCTGCTCCGATCGCCGCCCGAACGGTGTCGAGGGTGCGGATACCGCCACCGAGCTGGAACGGGATGCCGGCTCGTCCAAGCGAGCGCCAAGTGTCGACGTCGGCGGTGCCGTCTCGGGCCCCGTGCAGATCAACAATGTGGACCAGTTGCGCCCCGGCATCGAGCCACCGCCGGGCGGCATCGACCGGTGAGCTTCCGTACTCGGTCACCTGCTCGTAGTCGCCTTGCATCAGTCGCACGACGGAGCCACTCAGAATGTCGACGGCTGGAATCACATCCATTGTCCGCCCCGGTTTGAGAATGCGCAGACCGTACTGTACCGTAGTGTTTCAATGTTTTAGCATGTTAAAACACTAGAACAGACAGGTACTGAGAACAGTACGCACTGACGACAGCCCTCAGGGACATCCGCGAGATCAACCACCCGTTAGGCAGCCATGGCGACCAACCGCAACGACTGGCGCACCGAAGAGGTCAATGACCTGTGTCGGGCGCTGCTCAGCCTCGACACCGTCGACGAGATGGCGGCGTTCCTGCGGGATTTGTGCACCGTCAAAGAGCTGTCTGAGCTGTCCGGGCGGTGGGCCGTGGTGCGCAGCCTGGCGGATGGTCTCCCCTATAGGGAGGTCGCCCGCGCCACTGGAGTCTCGACCGCCACAGTGACCCGGGTCAACCAGTGGCTCACCCGCGGCACCGGTGGATATCAGCTCGCGTTGGATCGGGAACAGGAGCCGAGATGAGCGACGGTAACTTCCGCTTGGCAGTGCCCAACAAAGGGCGGCTCAGAGATGCGACCGCCCGTTTGCTACGGGAAGCCGGATTGGTGTTTGAGCAGACCGAACGCGCGTTGTCGGTGCACGTCCAGAACGCCGACATGGAGCTGCTGTTTGTACGGACCGAGGACATCCCCGAGTTGCTCATCGACGAGGCGACCGACATGGGGATCACCGGCTTCGATCTGCTGAGCGAAATCAACCGTGAGATCCCGGTAATCGCCGAACTGGGTTTCGGCCGGTGCCAGCTGGTGGTGGCCGTGCCCAACTCGTCCGACGTCGAAAAACCTGATCACCTCGACGGCAGGCGCGTTGCCACGTCCCACCCCGTGCTCACTCGGCAGTTCTTCGAGGTGCGCAACATCGCGGTGGACGTCGTTCCTCTGCGCGGCTCGGTGGAGGTCGCGCCCAAGCTGGGAATCGCCGACGCCATCGCCGATTTGGTCTCTACGGGATCAACATTGCTCGTCAACGGGTTGCGCCCGATCGTCGAGATAATCGAGTCGCAAGCGATCCTGGCCGCATCTCCGACAGCCGTGGCGTCGCGGCCAGATGAGATCGAGCGGGTGCGCCTCCCGCTGATGGCCGTGGTCGCCGGCCGGCGGAAGCGGTACCTGATGCTGAACGCTCCAAAGTCTTCGATCGAATCTATCGCCGCCATCATCCCCGGACTGGAGGCGCCGACCATCGTGCCGCTCGCTGAGGAGGGCGAGGTCGCAATTCACTCGGTTGTTGATGCCGGGGAGGTGTGGAGCCTCCTCCCCCATCTCAAAGCCGCCGGGGCGCACGACATCCTGGTACTGCCGATCGAACAACTCATTCGCTGATGCGGACTGTCACCTGGAAAGACCTCACCGCGCCGGAACAGCGAGCGATCCTACACCGCTCGGCCGTCCCCAATGATGACGTGCGGGACGCAGCGGCGCGCATTTGCGCGGCCATCCGTGACGGCGGGGATGCAGCCCTGAATGATGCCGGCCGGCGGTACGGGGGAAGTCGAATACCCGTGCGGGTAGCCGCCGAGGAAATCACCGCCGCCGCCCGCGGCCTGCCGGCGATGGTGACCCGCGCCTTGGAGGCCGCCATCGACGCCGTCACTCGTTTTCACCGTGCCCAGCTGCCAGCCGATCACAGCGTGGCAACGTTCGAGGGTGTGCGGATTGAGCGCAAATGGACGCCCCTGGCAAGTGTGGGAGCGTACGTTCCGGGCGGCAAGGCCACTTATCCGTCGAGTCTGATCATGGCCATGGCACCGGCTGCTGTCGCAGCTGTGGGACGACGGGTGGTGGCCACGCCGGCTGACCAGCACGGCCGCCTGTCGCCGGTGCTGTTGGGAGCGGCTCATCTGGCCGGAGTAGACGAGCTCTACGCGATGGGCGGTGCCCAAGCGATCGCAGCGCTGGCGTATGGGACCGAAACGATTCAGCCTGTCGACAAGATCGTGGGTCCCGGCAATCCCTGGGTGACCGCCGCCAAGCTCGCCGTGTACGGCGTCTGCGACATCGATCTTCCGGCCGGGCCGAGCGAGGTGCTGGTCATCGCCGACCACACCGCCGAGCCGCGCCTGGTTGCGATCGACCTGCTGTGCCAGGCCGAGCACGGTCCAGACTCGCCGGCCGTATTGGTGACCAGCCACCCGGAGCTAGCCGACCGGGTGGCCGCAGAGCTGGACACGCTTCTCGCCGGTCTGGAACGTCGCGACCTGCTCATTCAAGCACTGGACAACCATGGATTGGTCGTCCTGGTCGACGACACATCCGAGGCCGTCGACTTCGCCAACGAGTACGCGGGTGAGCACGTGACGGTCATGACCGAAGCGGCCGCGGACGTGGCCAAGGCCGTCACCGGAGCTGGATCTGTCTATGTGGGCCGATGGTCCCCCGAATCGGCCGGGGACTATGCAACCGGCGCCAACCACGTGCTTCCCACCGGCGGGCTGGCCCGCGCTTGTGGGCCGCTGGCGGTCGATGACTTCGGCTCGTGGCGGCAGGTGCAGACAATCAGCGAACGGGGTTTGGCCGGATTGCGTGGCACGATTTGCACGCTGGCGGAGGCGGAGGGTCTCACTGCCCATGCGCTGGCCGCAACACTGAGGTTCGAACAGGGAGACGACGCATGAGCGGCCGCACCGGCGAGGCTTCGCGAGAGACCAGCGAGACGAAGGTCCGAGTTCGGGTCGATCTCGATGGTACCGGCAGGGCCGACATCACGACTGGGGTGGGCTTTTTCGACCACCTCCTCACCAGCCTGGCGCACCACTCGCTGATCGACATCGAGATCGAGACTGCCGGCGACCTGGTGGTCGACGATCACCATACCGTCGAGGACACCGCGCTCGTGCTGGGTGATGCGTTGGGGGACGCACTCGGCGATCGCCAGGGAATCCAACGATTCGGTGACGCCGCCGTACCAATGGACGAGGCGCTAGCTCGCTGCACCATCGATGTGGGAGGCCGGCCCTACACCGTCATCGACCTGCCGTTCGAGACGCCATACCTGGGCAACCTCACCACCCAGAACATTGCTCACGCCTTCGAGGCGCTGGCTGCTCGAGCAGGGTTCACGCTGCATCTCTCCGCTACGGGTGCCAACGATCACCATCTGGCGGAGGCGGCCGCCAAGGCCCTGGCTCGAGCGCTCCGGGCGGCGGTGGCGCCAGATCCCCGCCGATCCGGGGTACCTTCCACCAAGGGATCGCTGTGACGCGGATCGCCGTGGTCGATCACGGGGCGGGCAATCTCGTATCCATATCCCAGGCGCTGGTATCGGCCGGCGCAGTTGCGACCGTCACGCGCGACCCATCCGGCTTCGAGAATGCCGACGCGGTTGTGTTGCCCGGGGTTGGGGCCACTGGCGCCGCGATGCAGCGGCTGGCCGTCCAGGGCCTCGTCGATCCGCTCCGGGCCTGGGAAGGCCCCCTGCTCGGGATCTGCGTGGGTCTGCAGCTGTTCTTCGAAACCAGCGACGAGGACGAGGGCCCTTGTCTCGGTTTGATCCCGGGGCGGGTCCAGCGGCTACCGGCGGAGCGCCTGCCGCACATCGGTTGGAACGAGCTCGTCGACCGCGAGCCTGACGACCCGCTGATGAACGGGATCAGTCCCGACGCCACCTTCTATTTCGTGCACAGCTTCGCTCCCGTCCCGGATGATGACGGAGTTGTGATTGCCCGCTCGACCTATGGGACACCGTTCGTGGCCGCGGTTCGCCGCGGCAATCGGGTAGGTGTGCAGTTTCACCCGGAGCGTTCGGGCCGGCATGGCATGCGGATGATCGACAATTTCGTCCAGTCGGTGCGGGTAGATCAGCATGTTGCGTAAGCGGGTGATCCCGTGTCTCGACGTCGCCGACGGGCGGGTCGTCAAGGGCGTGAACTTCGTGAATCTGGTAGATGAGGGCGATCCGGTCGAGCTGGCGGCCCGCTATGCGGCCGAGGGGGCCGATGAGATCGTCTATCTGGACATCACGGCCTCGCCCGAAGGTCGGGGTACGCTGTTGGACCTGGTGCGGCGCACTGCTCGCAATGTGTTCGTCCCGCTCACAGTGGGAGGCGGTGTACGCAGCGTGGAGGACATGCGGGCAGTCCTTCGGGCCGGCGCCGACAAGGTATCCATCAACACCTCCGCAGTTCGCGATCCCGACCTGATCAACCGATGTGCCGCCGCGTTCGGCAATCAATGCGTCGTGCTCGCGGTCGACGCCAAGCACGTTGGCGGCCACCGTTGGGAGGTGTTCGTCAATGGCGGCAGAACACCGACTGGGCTCGATGCCATTGAATGGGCCGCTGCCGGTGCAGGCCGGGGCGCCGGTGAAATACTGCTCACTTCGATGGATCGCGACGGCACCAATGCCGGGTTCGACCTCGACCTTCTCCATCAGATGCACACCGCCGTGCCGGTACCGATCATTGCCTCGGGCGGGGCCGGGTCGGCCGCCGACTGCGTGGCTGCGCTGGTGGAGGGGAGGGCCGATGCTGCCCTAGCGGCGAGCATCTTCCACCGGTCGCAGGTCGGAATTCGCGAGGTCAAAGCTGCGATGATCGCGGCAGGGGTGCCGGCCAGGGTGGACGCGTGAGGGAGGCTACGTTCGATGAGGCGGGTCTGATCGCCGGGATCGTCCAGCACGCCGACACCCGGGAAGTGCTGATGCTCGGGTATCTCAACCAAGCCGCCATCGACGCGACCCGCTCAACAGGATTCGTCCATTTCTGGAGTCGATCCCGCAATGCACTGTGGCGGAAGGGCGAGACCAGCGGTAACACGCTCCGACTGCACGATATGCGGTTCGACTGCGACGGTGACGCACTGCTGATCGAGGCAAGGCCGGTCGGAGCGACCTGCCACACGGGCACCCGCACCTGCTTTGAAGAGCCACATGCCGACTCGCCGGAGCCGGTCGGATTCGCGACACTCGAACGTTTGTGGATCACCATTGCCGACCGGGTTGCGAATCGCCCAGCCGGTTCCTACACCACGTCGCTGCTGGAGTCGGGCGCCGACGGCGCCGGACGCAAGGTCCTCGAGGAAGCCGCCGAAGTTGTCGCGGCTGCGATCGGGCACGCCCGGCGGGCGGAACCCACGCGGCGGGTTGACGAGGAGGCAGCCGATTTGATCTACCACCTGCTCGTGCTGATCGGCGAGCGGGGTTCGACGCCGGCAGGGGCGCTGCGCGTGCTGGCGGGGAGGGCGGGGTGATTTCGGCGGCAACCGCCCGTCACCCGACCTCCGCCGCTGGCCTAATCTGCGGTGCCGGACGTCCGCGGCGCCCGGAAGAGGCTGATGAACTGGCGAGACCTGGTCGGTTGGAGATTTCTCAAGGGGGATCGCCGCGCCGCGTTGAAGTTTCACACCAATCGGGTCGAACGACTGTTCGTAGCGTTCGAAGAGGACGGTGACGACCCCACCATCTTGCTCGGCGAGCCGCTCGAACGCCTCCGCGGGGGGTCGGTGCTGCAGGCATTGCACCCCGATTTGGTTGCGTCTGCGGTGGTCGCGTCGGCTGGCATCCTTCGCAAGTTTCCGCTCAAGGATCGTCGCACCCAGGTCTGGTTGTTGGCGCCTCCCTCCTACCGGCGCCATTTCGCCGCTGAGCGGATCATCGAATACGGGTCAAAGGTCCCCCTGCCATACTCGGCATCGGATGTGGCGTTGCTGTTCGATCTTGCCCTGACGAGCGGCAACATCGACCGTTCGTTGCATGACGTGCAAATCAGGTTCGGTTCCGACTGGGACCAGTTTGCAGCCGCGCACGTCGTAGATCAGATCCTCGCCGAGGTCCGGATCCCGCTGTTCAACGCAGCGCTCAGTGGAGCGGAGGGGTTGATGTCCATCGAGTTCAGCGGTGACGTGGCCGAGCAACTCGTGCGTTCGCGCGATCGGCTGGAACGGGTCAAGCCGGCCACGTTCGAGGTCACCGAGACATTGGAGCGCATCGACGCCTTGCTTGGACGGCCGCTGAACGATGCGGACTAGGCCGATCGAATCACCAGGTGGCGATCGGCTCGGCTTACGGGGCCGTCGGGAATGTTGAAACCGATCTTGCGTTTCACCAGAGCGAGGGCTGCCCGAACGCGACGCGGGAGAAACGCATGACGGACCCGAATAGGGATTACGACGTACTGGTTATCGGAGCGGGCCCGGCGGGTGAGAACGCAGCCGACGTCGCGGCCAGGGGGGATTTGCGAGCGGCCGTCATCGAGCGAGAGCTTGTCGGCGGCGAGTGCAGCTATTACGCGTGCATGCCATCGAAGGCGCTACTGCGACCGGGTGAGGTCGTCGACGCCGTGCGGCGTGTGCCGGGCGCAGCTGACGCGGTCACCGGAGAGATCGATGTGCCCGCTGCGCTGGCGCGCCGTGACGCATTGAGCGCTAACTGGGACGATGGCGGACAGGTAGCGTGGTTGGATTCCGTCGGTGTAGAACTGATCCGCGGGCACGGGCGGCTCGTCGGCGAGCGGCTCGTAGAGGTCGAGGCAGGCGACGGCACCGTCACGACGTATGAGGCTTCCAAGGCGGTCATTGTGGCGACCGGCACCGGCGCGGCGATCCCTCCCATCGAAGGCCTGCGCAACATAGCCGTGTGGGACAACCGGGACATCACCACAGCCAAAGAAGTCCCTCGCCGTCTCCTTATCGTCGGCGGCGGCGTCGTCGGTGTCGAGATGGCGCAGGCGTGGAAATGGCTGGGGGCCGAAGAGGTCACCATCGTTGAGATGATGCCGGGGTTGCTCCCCCGCGAAGAGCCATTTGCCGGTGAGTTGGTGGCCGCAGCTTTCGACAGGTTGGGTATCGCAGTTCACACCGAAGCCAAGCTCGTCCGGGTAACGCGTGAGACGACCGACAGTCCGGTGACGGGGACCCTCGAAGACGGCTCGACCATCGAGGCAGACGAGATTCTCGCAGCGGTCGGCCGGCGTCCACTCACCGACGATGTCGGGCTCGAGACGGTGGGCCTCGAGCCAGGCACCTACATCGACGTCGACGATCACATGCGAGCGGTCGAGGTCGACGGGGCCTGGCTTTACGCGGTCGGTGACGTCAACGGCCGATCGCTGCTGACCCACACCGGCAAGTATCAAGCCCGGATCGCCGGCGGCCATATCGCCGGGTTGAACACCACCGCCTGGGGTGACCGGCGGGCCGAGCCGCGGGTCGTCTTCACGACGCCGCAGGTGGCGGCGGCGGGCCTCACGGAATCACAGGCGAAGGACGAGGGCCTCGCCGTACACACGGTCGAGTACAACACGGGCCATGTGGCCGGAGCGGCCACGATGGGACGGGGTGTCTCAGGAATGTCGAAGGTGGTCATCGACGCCGACCGCCAGGTCATCGTCGGCGCAACGTTCGTTGGGCCCGGCGTGGCCGAAATGCTGCATGCGGCGACGATCGCTATCGCCGGTGAGGTGCCACTGGGCACGCTGTGGCACGCCATTCCCTCTTTCCCGACGCTGAGCGAGCTGTGGCTCAGGTTTCTCGAGACGTACCGGGACACCTACGACGTGCAATTCATTTGAGTCTGGACCAGCCCGGACGCCAACCCACCCGGGGTGGGCCCGGAGCAGCATCCGAACGCCGGGTGCCTCACTCGGGCAGCTTCTCGCCTTTGCCCACAACCACGATCCCGCCGGTCGACACGTTGAAGCGGTCGCGGTCTTGTTCCGGATTGATGCCGATCTCGTACCCCGGGGGTATCTCGACGTGCTTGTCGATGATCGCCCGGTGAATCCGGGCGCCTCGCCCGATGGCCACACCCGGGAAGACGACGCTCTCCGAGACTTCTGCGAACGAGTTGATTCGCACCTGAGGCGAGACGATGCACCGGCGCACGAGCGCTCCCGAGACGACCGCACCGTTCGCAACGAGCGAGTCTATGGCCTGGCCGCGCCGGCCTTCCTGATCATGCACGAACTTGGCCGGCGGCCAGGGGAACTGCCATGTGTAGACGGGCCATTCCTCGTTGTAGAAGTTGAACGTCGGTTCCACCGAGACCAGATCCATGCTCGCCTCGTAATACGCGTCGAGGTTCCCGATGTCTCGCCAATACCCACGCTCTCGATCAGTTGCGCCGGGAACTTCGTTGTTGGCGAAGTCGTAGACGTACGCACCTTCGTCCTGGGTGAGCAGCGGGATGATGTTGCCACCCATGTCGTGGCGCGACGTGCGCGATTTGGCGTCGAGCTTCACCGACCACTCGAGCGCATCCCTCGTGAATATGTAGTTGCCCATCGATGCCAGCGCCATGTCGGGGTTGCCCGGCATGTGGGGCGGATCTGCCGGCTTCTCGAGGAACTGGGTGATCCGACCGCTGTCGTCGGCGTCGATGATTCCGAACGAACTGGCTTCCTCAATCGGTACGGGAATGGCGGCCACCGTCACCGCCGCCCCTTTGTCGACGTGGTAGTCGAGCATTTGGCGCGGGTCCATCCGGTAGATGTGGTCGGCCCCGAAGACAATGACGTGGTCCGGCCGCTCGTCGGCGATGATGTTCAGGTTCTGGTAGATCGCATCGGCCGAACCTGCGTACCAGTGCGGTCCGCGACGCATCTGCGCGGGCACAGGCGCAACATAGCTTCCCAACAGCGCCGACAGGCGCCACGTCTGGGCCAGATGACGGTCGAGAGAATGGGACTTGTACTGGGTCAGGACGACTATCCGGCGAAACTGAGCGTTGACGAGATTGGACAGTACGAAATCGACGATCCGGTAGATCCCGCCGAACGGCACCGCTGGTTTCGCCCGGTCACGCGTAAGTGGAAACAGGCGTTTTCCTTCGCCGCCGGCGAGGACCATGGACAGGACATGCGATCTGCCGCGCATTGGCTCAACCTAGTCGGGACCGCAACGCAGCATCCAAACCGGATACCGACCACCCGGTACTCTCCGGCGGCATGAAAGAGTTGGCGGCGGTGTTGGCGGCAGTGATCGTCCTCTTGGCCTCCTGTGGCCGGCCCTCGGTGGACCTTTCGGGCGTACCGGAGCTCCCGTCGATCTCTCCCGATCAGCTACACGCTCTCATTCGAGACGGCGGCCGTCCCGCGGTCGTGAACGTGTGGGCGTCATGGTGCATCCCGTGCCGGTCAGAAGCACCGCTGTTGCGCGCCGCGCACGAAGAGGAGGGCGATCGCATCTTGTTCATCGGCGTCGATGTGCAGGACACCCAGTCGAACGCCCGCGCGTTCATTGCGGAGTTCGGTTTGACCAACTTCGACCACTACTTCGATCCCGGCCGGTCCGTTCCCAATACGCTCGGACGCACCGGTGTGCCAATCACGTTCTTCTTCGACTCAGCCGGAGACCTCGTATCGGCCCACAGCGGCGTGATCGACGAGCGCACCCTCGCAGCCTCGATCTCCGATCTCGTGGAGCGCGACTGATGAGCCGGGTACCGCAGTAGTGGAATTCACGCTGTTGTTCGCCGCCATCGCCGGGGTGGCACCAATGTGGCTGCTGGCCTCGCGCCCAGGGGGGTTTTCCGGCCTCGCCGATCGGGCACTGGGTGCGACGATCGCCGGCCTGTTCGCCGGCCGCCTGGTCGCCATGATCGGAGTCGGGATCAATCCGTTCACTGCGCCGGGCGACATACTGATCGTCCGGGGCGGTGTCTCGACCGTAGGGGCGACTGCCGCCGTCCTGGTCTACCTGGCCTGGACCGGTCGCGGCCGATGGGATGCGCTGGCGGCAGCCATCAGCGTCCCGGCCCTTGTCGGCCTGGCCGGCTGGCATGCGGGGTGTCTGTTCCGATCGGCGTGTCGGGGCACCGGCGCTATGTGGAGTGGGCACCCGATCGAGCTTTACGCTGCCGGATTGCTTCTGGTCGGTGCAGCTGTGGCGCACCGGCTGGCGGCTCGGGTGCAAGGACTGGTAGTCGGCGGATTTGCGCTGGCGTGGGCGGCCGGCGTCCGGCTGCTGACCGAACCTTTCCGTCCGTCCCTCACGGGCGGACCCAAGTGGGCGTACGCCTGTGGAGTCATCGCCGGCCTGGCCGTGGCGCTCGTAGCGGTGCAGCGCGGCGCCCCGGCTAGGCCCGACTGAACCTGCCAAAACCGAGCGTTGCCTCTAAAGTGCGCGCAACGATCCCGGGAGACTAGTGGCAATCAACGAAACCTTCGAGCTCCTCGAAGCCGTGGCCGACGAAGCGGCCACGCTGATGGAGGACCACCGTCAACGCCGCCAGCATTGGTATGCCCATGAATACGTCCCGTGGGAGCAAGGACGAAACTTCGTCGCCGAGCCTTGGGACGAGTCGCAATGCACGCTGGCGCCTGAGGCCCGCACCGCACTTGTGCTGAACCTGCTGACCGAGGACAACCTCCCCTACTACCACGCCATCATCGAACGGCATCTGGGCAACCATGAGGTGTACGGCGCCTGGAATCGCCTGTGGACGGCCGAGGAGGGCCAGCACGCCATCGCCCTCCGCTCATACCTGCTCACCACTCGCAATTGCGATCCTCGCGAGTTGGAGGATGACCGGCTGGCCACGATGGAGACCGGCTACGACATGGATATCAATGACCCGGCCGAGATCTTCGTCTACACCGCCGCACAGGAACTGGCCACCCGGGTGAGCCATCGCAACGCCGGCCGGCTGGCCGACGACGAGGTTGCCTATCAGATCATGCAGCGCATCGCCGCCGACGAAAACCATCATTTCATGTTCTACCGGGGAATGGTCAGCGCCATGCTCCAGGAGGCGCCCTCGGCCATGCTGCCGGCGTTGTACAACGTGCTCGCCAATTTCCGGATGCCGGGTGTCGGCATGCCGAACTATCTCCGGCGAGCGGTAGACATCGCCCGGGCCGGCGTCTACAACCTGAGGATCCACCACGACCGGGTCCTGGTGCCGCTGCTCCGGGACTGGAAGATCGGCTCCCTCACCGGACTCACCGCGAGAGCCGAGGAGCTGCAGGAAAAGATCATGAAGCTGCCCGACGTTGTGGCCCGGCGGGCGGAAGCCTTCGATCGCCGTTTCGGCGTCGTGTCGGTCTGATCCCAGCACCCAGCGGCATGCCGCAGGCGGACCGGCCGGCCGGATCATGACCGCCCCGGCCACCGCCCTCGAACTCAGCGACGTCGGGGTGGTCCTGAACCGCTCCCCGATTCTGCGCGGGGTCGACCTGCAGGTTGAGGCCGGGGAGGTGCTGGGAATCGTCGGTGCAAACGGTTCCGGGAAAACGACCTTGCTCCGGGTCCTCGCCACCCTCATCGCGCCCAGCCGGGGCAGTGTCCGCATCCTCGGTCTCCCGCCGGAGGCGGCTCGGCCGCAGATCGAGCTCATCGGCCACACGCCGGCTCTGTATCCGGAACTCACCTTGGGTGAGAACCTGCGCTTTGTCGCTCGCCTCACCGGTCGACCGACCGACGAGGTCGACACCTATCTGGTGCGCGTGGGACTGACCGGCGCAGGTGATCGGAGAGCCGACCGCTCCTCGCACGGAATGCAGCGAAGGGTCGAGTTCGCCCGCGCACTGCTCCGCCGCCCGCAGGTGCTGCTCCTCGACGAAGCACACGCCGGTCTCGACGCCGAGGCTCGGGCGCTGGTGGACCACGTCGTGGAGCACGTCACCGGGCGACATGGGGTGGTCGTCATGGTGTCGCATGAACCGGACCGCATCTCCGGACTCGCCGGCCGCGTATTGCGATTGGTGAATGGCGCCCTGAGCCCGGACCCGAGCTCATGAACGAGGTGCCGTTGCCGCGTCAAGCGGTCGAGATTGCTCGCAAGGAGCTGCGCATCGAAGGTCGCACCGGCGAGGTGCTCTTGGTGACCGTCCCGTTCGGTGCGCTGGCACTCCTCCTCCTCCCTCTCGCGATCGGCACGAATGCTCCGCTGCTGGCCGATGTCGGACCCGGCATGTTCTGGGTGGTCACGCTGCTCTTCGGAATGGTGGTCACCCAGCGAAGCACCAGTGTCGATCCACCTGCCTGCGTGGACCTACTTCTGCTCCTCGGCGTCGATCCGGGTGCGATCTTCGTGGGGCGGGCGGCGGCCTCGGCGCTGATGCTGGCAGCATTCGAAGCGATCCTGGCGCCGGTCGCCATCATCCTGTACTCCCCCGACGGAATCCCGAATTGGGCCTGGCTGGTGCTGGTCGGGGCGCTGGTCGCCCTGGGCCTCGCGCTGGTGGGGACCCTGGCGGCCGAGATCACCGCCGGTCTGAGAGGGCGCTCCACTCTGGCCCCGCTGCTCATCGCCCCGCTGGCGGTGCCGCTGCTGCTCGGGGCCACCCAGGTTACGGAGGCCTTACGGTTTGGCGGGAGTATCATCTCGTGGATTCTGTTGATGAGCGCAATGAACGTCGGTCTGATGATCGTCGGAGTCCTGATTGCCGGACCGTTGCGGGGCAGCACCATCCGCACGAGAGCCTGATAGAGGAAGGAACCAGCCAACGTGACAGCCCTGAGGAGGAGAGCATTACCGGTGGCTGCCGTCGTCCTCATTAGCGCCGGTTTGGCGATGGCGATCGGCGCGCCTCCCGAACGTGTCCAGGGCGAGTACGCCAAGATGTTGTTCATCCACGTGCCCTCGGTTATGGCGGCCTACGTTGGCTTCGCCGTCGCCCTGCTGGCGGCGGTGTTCTATTTGATCTCGAAGAAGCCCGCCACCGACCGAGTGTCCGCCTCGGCAATCGAAGTCGGCGTGGTATTCACCGCGCTCACGCTCGTGACCGGCATGATCTGGGGTCGGCCCACCTGGGGCGTGTGGTGGGACTGGGGCGACGCCCGGATGATGAGCACCGCTCTTCTCTTCTTCTTCTACCTTGGCTATCTGGCACTGCGCCGGGCCATTCCCGACCCCGACATCCGGGCCCGGCGATCGGCGTTCTTCGCCATCGTGGCGTTCATACAGGTGCCGATCGTGCATTTCTCTGTGCAGTGGTTCCGCACGCTTCACCAGACGTCGACGATCATCCGGCCGGACATCGAAAACGCCCCCATCGACCCGGTGTACAGTCGAGCGCTGGGGGTCAGCATCCTGGCTTTCCTGGCCACCTTCTTCTGGTTCCTGCAGCTTCGATCCCGGCTTGCGGCCATCGACGCGCAGACCGAGACGGACGCACTCGAGACGGATCTGGCCGGTTCCGCCGTCTCGGCGCCGGATCTGGGAGGCACCCGTGGGTAATGGATACGTGCTGGCAGGGTACATCGTCACCTACGGGTCGATCATCCTGTTCGGAGCGTCGCTGGTGTGGAGGCTGCAGAAGCGCGCGAAGAAGGGCTGACCGTGGCGCAATACCGCAAGTTCCTCATCCCGGCCGGCGTCCTTTTCGCGGTGCTGATCGGCTTTCTCTTGTGGACGAATCTCTCGTCGAACCTTGTTTTCTACCTGACTCCCTCCGAGGCGATCCAGCAACGCGACGAGTTTGCGGATGGCGAACGTTTCCGCCTCGGCGGGCTGGTCGAGGTGGGCTCGGTGACCCCCGCGGCGGACGGCGTTGCCTTTTCGGTGGGCGACGGCGCGACGTCCATCCAGGTGGTGCACACCGGCACGCCGCCCCAACTCTTCCAGGAGGACGTCGGCGTGGTGGTCGAAGGCAGCTGGCAGGGCTCCGAGTTCCAGTCCGACGTGCTGCTGGTGCGGCACGACGAGCAGTACCGGGCCCCTGAGGCGGGCGACCCAGCGCCCGATTACGTGGCGCCACTCGATCCGGGAGCCTGACCGATGACTCCATGGATCGGGCTCGCGGGGATCGTCTCGGGGGTGATCAGCTCGCTGGCTCTCGTCGCCGGCGGCCTGGGCAGTCTGCGGGAACGCGGCCGAAAGGATCCGGGCCGGCTGCGCCCGGCGGTCTATGGGTTGGTTGCCGGGGCCGTGATTGCCATGCTCGCTTTGGAGATGGCCTTGCTCAACGACGACTTCACGCTGGAGTACGTCGCCAACAATCACGCAGCCGCTACTCCGCTGCTCTTCACGATCGCCAGTGCCTGGGCTTCGCTGGAGGGTTCGATCGTGCTGTGGGGCCTGGTGCTCGCCGCGTTCACGCTGATCGTTTTCCGCCAGCTCGGTTCTGAAGATGTCGTCGGGATCGGAGCGCTGGGGGTCATGGGGATCATCGCCCTGTTCTTCTTTGGGCTCATGCTGACGGTGGCCAACCCATTCCGGGTGTGTGTGGAGGCGGCGGCCATTGGCTGCCTCGACGCCTCCAACGTGCCGTGGGCCGGCGCGGTGGCGCCGGCGGCGGGAAGGGGCATCAATCCGCTCCTGCAGAACCACATCCTCATGGCGGTCCATCCTCCAGTCCTCTACGTCGGCTATGTCGGGCTGAGTGTTCCCTTTGCATTTGCGATGTCGTCGCTGCTGAGCCTGCGCGAGGGCGCCGAGTGGCTGGAGCGGACCCGGCGGGCGACGCTGGTCGCCTGGTCGTTTCTCACCGCCGGGATCCTGCTGGGCGCGTGGTGGTCCTATGAGGTGCTCGGGTGGGGCGGCTACTGGGCCTGGGACCCCGTCGAGAACGCTTCGTTCATGCCTTGGCTGGTCGCTACCGCCTTCATCCACTCATCGGTCGTCCAGACCAAGCGGGGCGTGCTCTCGTCCTGGAACTACGTACTCGTGATCGCCGCGTTCTCGCTCACGATCCTCGGCACATTCTTGACCCGGTCGGGAGTGGTGGCCTCGGTGCACAGCTTCACCCAGTCCCCGGTGGGACCGGCGATTCTCGGATTCCTGGTCGTCGTGCTGGTGGGCTCGTTCGTGGTCTACGCGACTCGCGCGCATCTCGTGGCCTCCGCTCCTCGCCTCGATTCGCTCGCCAGCCGCGAAGGCGTCTTCCTTGCCAACAACCTCTTGCTGACCGTCTTTGCCTTTGTAGTGCTGTCAGGAACTCTGTCTCCGCTGATCGTCGAGGCTTTCCAGGGCAGCCTGGTCAGCGTCGGCCAGCCATTCTTCGATCGGTGGGCGATTCCCTTGTCCTTCGGTCTGCTCGTGGCGATGGGTATTGGTCCGGTCACGCCATACCGGGTCGCCCGACCGGACGTGGTGTGGCAGCGCATCCGCACTCCGCTGCGAGTGAGCCTCGCCGCCGGTGCGGTCTGGGTGCTGTTCGGACGGCGCATCGGTTGGGTGATCATGGCCATTGTGGCCGGAACCTTCGTGGTGGCTGTCATCGTACGCCACCTGATCACCCAGGCTCGGGCGGCCGCCGCCAAGAAGGGGACTCCGAGCGGCTCGGAGGCGGTGCGCCTGGTGAAGGCCGACCCGGGGTATTGGGGCGGCCAGCTCTCACACGTTGGTGTCGCCATCCTGGCCGTCGGGATCGCCATGTCCGCCAACCTCGTGGTGCGGGACGCCGTGACGATGCAACCGGGCGACCGGATCGAGTTCTCCGGGTTCGAGCTCGAATACTCAAAGCCGTTTGTGCGTCAGGAGCCCAACCGGACCGCAATCGGCGCCGAGATCGATGTTTACCGGGATGGCGGGCGGGTCACCACACTGGAACCACGGCTGAACCAATACGAGTCTTTCCAGCAGGCCATCCAGACGCCGGCGGTGTACTCGACTCTGCGCGGGGACCTGTACCTGTCGCTCACCCGAATCGACGACGAGGGCTTGGCGATGGATATGTGGGATTACCCCCTCCAGTGGATGATCTGGGCAGGTGGTCTCCTCACTGCAGCCGGTGCCGGCCTGTCGCTTCTGGCCGTTCGGGTTCGAGCCCGTGACAGAAGCGTCGTGGCCGATGTCTGAGCCGCTGCGGCGCGCTCTCGCCGCGGGCCTCACCGCCGCCCTCGCCGCGATCGTGATCTGGGGCGTTGTGGTCGGGGAGCCGGTTGAGCCCGATCGGGTGGAGGCGCTGGGCGCTCGTATCAAGTGTCCGGTCTGTCAGGGTGAATCGATCGTGGACTCTCCAGCCGGATTCGCCCGGGATATGCTCGGGTTTGTCCGGGAGAAGGTCGACGAGGGCTGGACCGACGAGGAGATCCTCACCTACCTCGAGGACCGCTTTCCGGGAACCCGCCTCGACCCAGGGTTCAGCGGCATCGGGCTGATTCTCTGGGTGCTGCCGGTGGCCGGGGCCGCGGCAGGTATCGCCTTCGCGCTTGGACGGCTCCGCCGCCCCGGTACGAAAGCAGACGATGAGGGTGCAGCGCTGTCAGAGTCGGCCGTGGGTGACCGGACATGAGCCGGGCGTCGGACTCTGCCATCGCCCGCCACCGGCTGGAGGCGCAACGGGCCCAGGCGGAAGCGGATATCTCTGGAGTCGAAGCTCAGGTCGAGGCGGGCGAGCTGGACCCGGCAACTGCGGCGGAGTTGATCAGTCGCTACCGCCACGAAATCGCGGCCGCCTCCGTGGCCCTCGGCCGCGAAGACAAGCCTGAGCGGGAGGCGGTGTCCGGGCGACGGACCTGGGCTGGGGCCGGGCTGCTGGTCGGGGCCTTCGTCGTGGCTGGGCTGCTGGCGGCGCAAGCCGTCGAGCCGAGGCAACCGGGCAACTTCATCACCGGCGGATCCGACCAGCCGGCCCCGGTCAACCTGGACGAGGTAACAAACGAGCAGATGGAAGCCGTAATCGCCGCCAATCCCGACGTGCCCGAGGTGGCATCAATGCGAACGGCTCTGGCCAACCGATACTTCGAAGAGGGCGACTTCTCCGCGGCGCTCGAACACTACCTCGAGGCCCTCGCCGGCCAGCTGGGAGCGTCGCAGCGGGCCCAGGCACTGGGCCGGGTGGGGTGGATGACCTACCTCTCGGGCCGCACGGACCTCGCCCAACAGTATGTCGAGGAGGCTCTCACCACCGATTCCGGCTACGGAGAAGGCACGCTGTTCCTAGCGCTCATCGAACTGTACGGCAATGACGATGCGGTCGCCGCCCAGCCCCTGCTCGAACGGCTCGCAGCTCGAGATGACCTTCCCGCCGACATCCGAGCCCAGATCGAAGAAGCGATGACAGACGCTGCCAGCCGCGTGGCGGGCGACGCGTGAACCGGTTGCGGTCAGCGCGAATGCCGGCCGCCATCGCCGCCGGAACCATGCTCGCCATTATCTTCGTCGTGTTCGGCAGCCGGTTCGGGATCAACACCGACGAGATCCCTTCGCCGCTGATCGGCAAGCCCGCGCCCGAGCTGGTCCTCCCGCTCCTGGAAGCCGACGGCGAAGTGAACCTGTCCGCGCTCGACTCCGAGGTGATTGTCATCAACTTCTGGGCGTCGTGGTGCCTCCAATGCCGCTTGGAACATCCCGACCTCGTCTCGACGAACGACGCCTATCGGGACCGCGCGGTTACGTTCGTTGGCATCAACTATCAGGACAACCTGGGATCAGCCGTCGGGTTCTTGGACGACCTGGGACGCGGCGAAGGCTATCTGTATGTCGACGATCCCGGTTCGAGGGCTGCGATCGAGCTGGGCGTGTTCGGCATCCCCGAAACATTCTTCATTCGCGACGATCAAATCGTGGGCAAGCTGATCGGCGAAACCGACGCACTGGTGCTATCCGAGGCCCTCGAGACGATCTTGGCCGGCGCCCAGATCGGGGCCCGTCAGGTCGGCGAACAACAAACCCAGCCGGGCGGCTGACGCGGTTTGATCGGCCCGGCTGATCGAGAGGTCGCTAGCCGGCCAGCGCCAGCATCGACTCGATGTTGGCGCGCAGCTCGGCCTCGCCCAGCGCGCCTGGCCACCGGTTCACCTCGACCCCGTCCACGATGAGCACGGTCCATGGCTGATACGGGACGCCATACGCAGAGAAGACTGCCTCGTTGGGATCGAGACCCCACTGCACTGCGCCCGATGGCATCAGCGCGGCGGCTTGCGCGGCGGCGGCTTCGGCCGAGCTCTTCCAGGCGAGCGCCACAAAGTCGACACGGTCCTGATATTCAGCGGCGAGCTGATCGACGACGGGCAACTCCCGCCGACACGTAGGTCACCACTCAGCCCAGAACACCAAATATACGGGCTTGGCTCCCTGACTCAGCGTGTAGGTCCCGCCATTGCCCAGCGTCAATGTGAAATCCGGCGCCGCCGGGCCTTCTGTCGCGACCCCGGCCTCGGGGGCGACCGGCTCGGTCTCAGGGGCCGGGGTGGTGGTCTGTTCGGTGGCGCCGGCCGGTCCAGCTGGGGCGGCCGGGGCGGACTGCGCGAGGTCCGTCTCGTCAACTGTCGCTTCGACGGCAACCGTCCCGGTCATCGACGTCTGTGTCTCACCCGCTCCCTGATCGCTAGCACCGCAGGCCGCAGCAATCAGGGCGAGCACGGCGAGCATGAGCCAGCTACGCATGGTGCAGCACCATATCGGTCGAATCTTTCGTAGTCATGAACTCTTCCAAGCCCGGCAATGAACTCGCATTGTGGCCGCCCGGCCGAGCTAACCGCAGTTCAGTGACGCGCAGGTCAACGGGCCAGCTCCGAGCTGCGCTCCACGATCTCTTCCAGCTTGGCCTTGGCCCGCCCATCGTCGATGACCTCCTCGGCGAGCTCAGTCCCCTCTATGAAACCGTCGGCCAGCCCGGCTGCCACGAGGCCTGCCGAAGCGTTGATGACCGCGACGTCCCGCTGGGGACCACGTGCCCCGGCCAGGACGTCGCGCACGATCCGGACGTTCTCGGACACATCGCCGCCGAGGATGCTGGCGAGCGGAGCCCGTTCCATCCCGAAGTCCTCCGGCGTGAACTCGGCATGGGTGATCTCCTGTTCGCGCAACCGCCAAATGAACGAAGGGCCGGTGATGGTCAGCTCGTCCAGGCCGTCCTCGCCGTAGTACACGAACGCCCGCTCCGCCCCCGTTTCGGCCAGCACCCTGATCATCCTCTCAGCCATCGTGCCGTCGGCGACGCCGATTGCGTAGCTGGTTGCGCCGGCCGGGTTGGACAGCGGTCCCAGGAAGTTGAAGACAGTCGGGATCGCCAGCTCCCGCCGGACCGGGCCTGCAAAACGCATCGCCGGGTGGTACTGCGGCGCCAGGAAGAACGCGAACCCGGTGTCGTGGAACAACTGCCGGTTGGCATCGGGGTCGAGCTCGATCGCCACACCGAGCGCATCCAGCACATCGGCCGAACCGCACTTGGAGGACATGGACCGGTTGCCGTGCTTTGCGACGCGCGCCCCGGCTCCCGCCGCGATGATCGCGGCGGTGGTGGAGATGTTGAAGGTGCCGGAGCGGTCGCCGCCGGTCCCGACGATATCGAGGATCCCATCGCCGTCGAGCTGTACTTGCACGGCCGCATCCTTCATCCCCCGCACCAGGCCCGACATCTCCGACACAGTCTCGCCTTTCATGCGCAGCCCCACGATGAAGGCCGCGATCTGAGCGGGGGTTGCCGCGCCCGACATGATCTCGCTCATGGCGGCGTGTGCCCGGTCTGCGTCGAGATCATTACCGGAAGTGATGGCGGCCAGCGTGTCGGCCCAAGGGAAGTCAGCCATGGGCCGAGAGCGTAGCCGTCCGTCGCGGTGCCTCCACCTGTTGGTGCCGAGTCAGCACATAGCAGACCGAGCTCGGGAGCGTGCTCCTGTCGTCCGGTTCCGGCTGAACCCACTACAATCCGGGTCCCTTGACCTGACAGGAGCGCACCGAGGGTGAGCACCACACTGTATTTCGCCTACACCGCCCACATTGCTCCGGAGCGCATGAATGCGTTGATTCCGGAGGCAACGTTTCGATTCATCGCCCACCTTCCAGAGACCCGGCTGATATTCCCGGTCAAAGATGCTGTCTGGGATGGGGGACTTCCGTCCGTGAAACCGCAACCCGGCAACACCGTGTGGGGCGCAGTTTTCGAGCTGCCGACCGCAGGGCTTTCGCGGCTCAACGCAGCCGAGCGCGACGAGATGCGGGTGCCGACGGATGAGTTCAAAGCTGTCGATCGGGAAGGCCGGTCACACCCGGTCGTGACCCACATTCACGGGGTAGCGGATGATGATCACTCGCCGTCCCGAGCGTACATGGAGCTGGTGGTGGCCGGGGCCCGTCACTGGGGCCTGCCCACCGGCTGGGTAGCCGGCCTCGAGGAGTATGTGGAAGAACCGCTGTTCTGAACGGCGCAGACTCGACGCGATGAGGGCCCCCGGGCGGGGGCCCTCATCGCGGATCCGTCACGGTGACCCTCAGGTCTCTGCCATCACGCCTTCGGTGTGGAATAGGCGGTACAGGAGCCAACCCAGGATCGCGCCGCCGAATGGGCCGACTATGTAGATCCAGAACTGGGTCCAGTCATTGCCTACCAGCGCCGGGCCGATCGACCGGGCCGGGTTGACAGATGAACCCGAGATGGGGATAGCAGCAAAGTGGATGGCTGCCAGCGTCAACGAGATGGCCCACGGAGCCGACCGAGGCTGGCGGATGGTGGCAGCCAGGATCACCAGCAGGAATATCATCGTCATGGCGATCTCGACCAGGAGGCCCGAGCCGGCCCCTGCCCCGGGAATCGTGGCGGTGGTTGCCACGACTTCCTGGCTCGAGGCCCACAGCACGATCACCGACGCCAGCACCGCACCAACCACCTGGCCGATCCAGTACCCGATCAAATCGGACGTGTTGGTTCGCTTGTCCAGCCACATGGCCAACGTGACGGCGGGGTTGTAATGGCCCCCCGAGACGTCCCCCACGGCATAGATCGCGGCCAACAAACCGAGCCCGAAGCCCATGGGTACCACCACCATGAGCGGCCCGCCGCCCTGAGTCGCCGCCAGGATCGACATCGACCCGACGAACACCAGGATGAATGTCCCGATCAGCTCGGCCAGATACTTGTTGATCACCAAGGGGAGCCTCCCTTCTCGAGTTCTCGCACCTCTTTGACCACCCACGACGGTAGAGGGTTTCGGCCCGACGTTGGCGGACCTCTTTTGTGCTATCCGGCCGAGGGTACTGCGCGCGCTCTCCGACACCGGTCATCACTGTCGCCCAAAAGGGGCCGCTCATCCCGACGAGCCAACGCCTCAAAGGTGATCGGGCGGTCCCGCTGGCCGGAGGCCGGGGCGGAACCTACAGTCCCCGTCATGCTGAGCAAGGGTCGCTGAGTGATCCGCCAGGCCCGCTGGGGGGCCATCGTCATCGGCGCGGTCGCCGGCCTCTTCATCATGGTGGTGATCGGCCTCGTCGTGTTTCTGGCAGCTGCTGCGCTGGGTGCTTCGGCGGACGACTTGGCCCCGCTATTCGCCCTGGCCGTTGCGCTCTTTGCCGGCCAACTGGCCGCCGGCTACACCAGCGGGCGTTTCACTGCCGCCACCAACCCAGCATTTCACGGGTCGCTGGCGGGATTGGTGCTGTACGGCATCATTTCGGCCCTGTCGCTCGCGGCCGGGAGCCAGCCGGCCCTCTACACGCTCGTCATGTTCGCAGCGGTGGCGATGGTTCTCGGGATGGCCGGCGGGGTGCTGGGGGCTCGGCCCCGGGATGAAGAGGCCTGATCGGTGGGTTGAACATACTGTGAGGGGTGTACCCTCGCGATGCGAGTTCGCCGGGCGATCGCGGGCGGCCGATCGGCTGCTCGAGGAAAGTCCGGACTCCACAGGGCAAGGGTGCTGGGTAACTCCCAGGCGGGGCGACCCGACGGAAAGTGCAACAGAGAGCAGACCGCCGATGGCGGGGCCTCGGCCCCGCACAGGCAAGGGTGAAACGGTGGTGTAAGAGACCACCAGTACCCCGGGTGACCGGGGTGGCTAGGTAAACCCCACCCGGAGCAAGGCGAACAGGGACCGGGCGGCCCGCCCACGGGTCCCGGGTGAGCTGCACCACATGGAGACATGGGGCGCCGGCAATCTGCCGGCGTAGATGGATGATCGCCCCCTCTTAAGAGGGACAGAATCCGGCTTACAGGCGAACTCGCAAATCCGTGGAGGGCCCTTCGGGCCCTCCACCTGTAGTGCCGCCGGAGAGAGCCGGCCGCAGAGCCGATCGACGCCGTCACGCCTCGAAGAGACCGCTGTCCGGTCGGTAGCTCGACCATGCGAACCAAAACGTGTCCAGATGGGGAATCTGCTCCAACTCGGCGCCGGCCAGCTCGCCTGCGACGGCCCGGCCGGTGATATCCCATTCACTGCCGGTTTGGACATCGATGAACTGGCCGTCCGCCACCGTGAACGTCAACTCGACATCACCGTGACGGGGGCGGAAAACACCCACCGAGCCCACGTCGCGTCCCCGGCCTGTGGCAGCGGTCTCCAGCGCCGACGCTTGTCCCGACTTCCAGAATATGACCAGTTCTTGCTGATCCAGCCTGCCCGTGGTCACCCGTGCAGTCCCACCGGAGACAACGTCGAGCTGCCAGGCGGCGGCCTCGTCGCCGAGCGCGACCGCCACCACCCGCTCTTTGTCATCCAAACGGTCGTCCCCACTCGTCGGGAACAACGTGCGCGTCCCGACCTGGTCATACCGGCCGTACGGGTTCGTGAAATATGACAGGGCCCGTCCCGGGAAACCGGTGGCGTCCCTGTCCAGGACCAAGCCGTCCGGGTACGCGGCCTTGAAATCGCCCCACGCCAAGAGCGGTGTGCTGACCGGTTCGAGGCGCTCGCCCGTCAGCGTGCCGACCACCGCCCGGCCGTCAAAGTGCGTCCACAGGCTCTGGGTCGCCCGGTCGTACATGACGAGCGCTGAGTTGTACAGCCGGCCGGAAACCCCGAAGCTCGTTTCAGTGCCGCGCACCCGCCGGTCAAACGTCACGGCCGAGTTGCACAGAGGGCAATAGGTGATCGAGACCGGAACGCCGCCAACGTTGTCGTTGACGATCTCGTGGAACGTCAGGATCCCGACCGGATAGGCCCGGGCGTCGCCGTTGATCTCGACCGCGATGACGGCCTCAGAATCAGAGATGTAGTCATCTGCTGCGGCGACAGAGGTGAACTGGGGCAGATCAATGGCGGGGATGGCATCAGGCGGCAGGACGCGGACGATCTCAGACGGATCGATGAGAGGTTCGCCGAACGCCGGATCGTCGGGGTCGGACAGGGCCGAGGGTCCGGTGGGCAGCCCCGCAACAGGCTCGACCTCCGGGGCGCCACCACCTGCCAGCGAACCGCACGCCGCCAGCAAGCTCGCCACAACGGGCCCCCACCACATCCATCGCCTGGTCTGCCGGCCGGCGGGCGGCAGAAACCACCGCTCTCGATCTGGTTGCGACTGCATCTCGTCCATTCTCCCCACAACCGCGCGGCCAGGCCGACACTTCCCAACTGTCCGCGACCCGACGGAGTTGGTCGGACAGCCGACAATGCGGCGGAATTCGCCCGCCGGCGCAGCGTTGGCAAACTCGAACAACACGGAGAAGGGCCCATGAGCAAACCCGGGATCGGAGCCAAGATCGGGTTCATCGCGGCCGCCTTGGTGATCGTCGGACTGGCCGGTTTTGTTGCGTTCGGCGGATCGGGCACGCCCGAACCCGACCCTGCCGCCGCCGGCAGCTCACTCCCCCGAGGCGAGCCGGCCCCGGATCTCGATTTCCAGTACCTCGACGGGGGTAGCGGATCGCTGGCGGAGTTCGCCGGCCGCCCCCTGGTCGTCAACTTCTTCGCCGACTGGTGCCCGGCCTGTGTGGCGGAGATGCCGGACTTCGAAGAAGTGCATCAGGAATTCGACGATGTCGCATTCCTGGGAATCGATCGCAGTACCAGTGATGCCGGCGCCCTGGCCCTCTTGCAACAGACGGGCGTGACGTACCAGGTCGCGCTTGATCGGGATGGCGCCATTTTCCAGACCTTCGAGGGCTTCTCGATGCCGACCACCATCTTCATCAACGCCCAAGGTGAAGTAGTCGACCGCCAGAATGGGGTGATCTTCCGGGACGATCTACGAAACCGCCTCGAAACGCTGTTCGGAGCTGCATGATTGTGGGAAGAGATGTCCAAAAGCCGACGTTGGGCCTGTCGTAGGCTGTCGGGGAGGACGAATGGCGATGGTTTCGAGAGGCACGGTCAATGCCGACCAGCAGCACCTTGCGTGGTTAGCCCGGTCCTTCGGCCGGCCCGACTACCTCCCACTCGCTCGCCGTGATCTCGAACTGTTGGCCGACTCCGGTGAAGTGATAAGCCGCTACCCGGGCACCCATCTCTTCCGCGAAGGGGAGCAGGCCACCGCCTCATACCTGGTCGAGGAGGGCCACGTCGACCTCTATCGAGGCCAGGACCACCTCAAACGAGTCGTCGCCCGAGTCGGACCCGGCTCGGTGATCGGCGACATCGCGATGTTTGCGAACACGCCGTACATCTCCTCGGCCAAGGCGGTCGGGCACGTGACGGCCTTCCGGTTCGAGCGTGACCGCCTGCTCCCCCGGCTGTCGCAGCACCCGGCGATCTGTTTGCGCTGGCTCGTGGCGGGGCTGCGCCAGCTGGAAGAGACGCAGCGGCGGGTGATCCATCTGATGCACAAGACCGTGAAGGCCCAGGTCGCGGACCTGCTGCTCGAGGAAGGCGATAACCGCGACGAGATCCACCTGTCCCAAGCTGCCATGGCAACCCTGCTGGGCGCCAGCCGCCAGTCGGTCAACGAAGCATTGGGCGAGCTTCGTGACGGCGGGGCGATCTCCACTGGCTACCGGGTCGTCAAGATTCTGAACCGACCAGCCCTGTGCGCTGCTGCCGACAGCGACCGGCGCTGAGCACGGCGTCGTCGCACCCCGGCCGACATTGTCGTCCGCCCGACAGACCGCGGACGACGAGCGCCTTTCCGGGAGTTGTCCTGGTTGACTGACCGAATGGAGCACTCGTGATCAACACTGCCGCACTGGCGCTGGCATTCACCGCCGGGCTCGTCGCCACGGTGAACCCGTGCGGGTTCGCGATGCTCCCGGCCTACCTCAGCTATTTCACGGGCGCGGCGGATGACGCCGTCAGTCGTCCAGTCGCGCTGGCCCGCGGCCTGTGGGTAGGACTCGTCGTGTCTGCTGGTTTCGTGGTCGTATTCGGGGTATCCGGCTTGCTGCTGACCCTGGGCCTGCAATCGCTGGTCGACGTGCTGCCCTGGCTGGCATTGCTGGTAGGTGCTGGTGTTCTGGTGCTCGGGGTGGCGATGGTGCGGGGGTTCTACCTGAATGTGCGCATTCCGGGAATGCGGGCCGGAAAGAAGCAACGCACCAACCGGTCGATGTTTCTGTTCGGGATCTCCTATGCGATCGCGTCTTTGTCCTGCACACTGCCCGTGTTCCTGAGCTTGATTCCGGCCAACCTGTCGCAGGAATCGCTGCTGGGTGGGACATTGACCTTCCTCGCATACGGCCTCGGAATGTCCACCGTGCTCATATTCATCACGCTGATGATGGCTATGGGCCGTGACTCGATAGTGCGACGCATGCGCCAGTCGGGCAAGTACATCAACACCGTGTCCGGGATCATCCTCATCGCCGCAGGCCTTTTCATCATCTGGTATTGGGCGACCATTCTGGCGGCGGGCGGGGTGGCTGCGGGCCAGAGCGGGATCGTTCGGTTCGTCGATGAGATGTCTGCGCGACTGACGAACCTGATCGGCTCCAACCCGCGCCCGGTGGCCGCCCTGCTCATCCTCGTGATCGGCGGAGTGCTGCTATACATCACCGGCCACCGAGTCTTTGCGAATCACGAGTCGCCCGACGACCCGGACGCAATTGAGGAAGCAGACCGGTCTCCTGCCACCCAGGCTTCATCCGGAGATTGACGCGGTCAGGTACCCTCACGAGATATGTGCGGACGGTACGTGATTGCGTCTGATCCGGCTGCCTACGCCGACTATTTCGGCGTGGATGGTGTGCGGACCGAGATGCTCCAGATCAACTACAACGTTGCCCCGACCGACCCGGTCTATTCGGTGGCCGAACATGAAGGAGAGCGGCTCCTCGGGACCTTCCGCTGGGGTTTGGTCCCGCACTGGTCGAAAGACGCAAAGAGCATCCACATCAACGCCAGGGCCGAGAGTGTGGCCACACGGCCGGTGTTTCGGGACAGCTTCCGCCGCAAACGTTGCATCTTGCCGGCCGACGGATTCTACGAATGGGAACCGAAAGAACGCGGCCGGCTGCCGCACTACATTTATCTCGGTGATGGGAATCCAATGGGTTTCGCGGGCATCTGGGCGTCGTGGAAGGACCCCGAGACCGAGGATTGGATGCGCACGTGCGCGATCATCACCACCTCGGCCAACGATGCGATCTCAACCATCCACACCCGTATGCCGGTCATCCTGCGCCCGGAACACTGGGACGCCTGGCTCGACCGATCCAACGACGACATGACGCTTCTCCAGTCGTTTCTGCGGCCGTATCCGGCCCCCGAGACCCGTGAACATGCCGTTTCGACGCTGGTCAACAGCGTCCGCAACAACCTGCCGGAGAACATCCAGCCGCTGCCGCCCCCACCCCAGCAACAGCTGCTGTGACCGATCTCGAGCCGGCCCCCATCAGAGTTTCACACCAGCTGGGCAGAGCTAATCTTTCGCCGGCATGACCCGGCTGCTGCTCGTCCGCCACGCTCCGACCCCGGAAACCGGAACCCGCCTGACCGGACGGGACGGGAACGTGTCGCTCGGGCCCAAAGGCGAGGCCCACGCCAATGCGGCGGCCGCCCGCCTGGCGGACACCAAGCTCAAGGCCGTCTATACCTCACCCGTCACCCGGACCCGCGAGACGGCGGACATCATCGCTGCCTCCCACGGACTCACGCCGCGGATTGTTGACGAGCTCACGGAGATCGACTTTGGGCGCTGGACGGGCCGGACGTTGAAGTCCCTTCGGCGCACGGCACTCTGGGGTCAGGTGCAGCGAGTTCCGTCTCGTACCCGATTTCCGGAAGGCGAATCGTTCTCCGAGGCACAGGAGAGGGCCGTGGCCGCGATCGAGCGGATAGCCGCCGAGGTGGGCAAGGCCTCGGCCGTCATTGTCAGCCACTCTGACGTCATCAAGTTGATCCTCGCCCACTACCTCGGCCAGCCGTTGGATCTGTTTCAGCGAATCAACATCTCGACGGCCTCGGTGTCGGAGCTGTTGCTGCCGCCGGGCGGCGTGCCGATGGTTGGAGCAGTGAACGATCGAGGGAGGAAGAGCTGGTGACCAGCGGCGGGATTGCGACCAAATTCACGGCCGGATCCATCGGCGAGCCCGGGCAACGCACTTTCTACCTCTACGTCGTCGTCGACGATCGTCCCTTTTGGTTCCTGGCTGAAAAAGGTCAGGTGGCTGCGCTCGGATCACAGAGCATCGAGTCGATCCCACGCACCGGCCTGTCGGTTGATGAAGAGGCCGTGGAGGCGATCCTGGAGGAGGGCATGGACGTGCCCTGGCCGACCAACCCCGACGACGTCCGATTTCGGATCGATTCGATGGCTTTGCGGGTCGACCCCGAAACGTCGGCGGTCTCTGTGTATCTCACTGGGACGGAAGGCGAAGAATTCTCCTTCGACGTCTCGATCGACCACCTCCGGGCGATGGCGGTGGCCGCCCTGGCCTCGGTGCAGGCGGGCCGGCCGATCTGTCCCAAATGCCAGCTGCCCGAAGATCCCGAAGGCCACGACTGCCCGTCGTCGAACGGCCACAAGCACCTCACGTCGTGAGTCGGTGGCAGCCGGAGATCACCGAGGTGCTGGGACATCTCCCTTACGCGTCAAATGCCACGCTGCTGGCCAGGACTGCGGACGATGAGCTGGTTGTCTACAAGCCCGAGCAGGGCGAGCGCCCGCTGTGGGATTTCCCGCCGGGCACGCTGGCCGCACGCGAGGTGCTGGCATTTGAGATTTCGGCGGCGGCCGGGCTCGAGGTGGTGCCCGAAACAGTGCTGGCGGCTGGTCCGTATGGCGCGGGGTCGGTGCAGCGCTTCATCAACGAGGACCGGACCTTTGACCCGGCTCCACTCATCAACTCCGGCGACCGGGGGCTGTGGTCGATCGCGGTACTCGACCTGATCATCAACAACGCCGATCGCAAGGCCGGTCACATCTTGCGCGATGCCGATACCGAAGCGCTGTGGAGTATCGATCATGGTGTCAGCTTCCACGACGAAGCCAAGCTCCGGACGGTCTTGTGGGTCTTCTCCGGCTGCCGGCTGCCGTTGATCATGCGGGAAGCCGTTGAGCGCCTCGAGGCGGAGCTGCCCGCGGTTCTGTCCGGGGCGGCGGCCACCCAACTGAGCTCCCAGGAGGTGGAGGCTCTGGTGAAGCGGGTCGAGAGCCTCCGCTCACGCCCCATTCACCCGCATCCGCCGGCGGACCGGCCTGCGGTTCCATGGCCCTTGTACTGAGGGACGCGCGGCCTGCCGCGTCACCGCCGTGGGGCCGAGCGGGAATCGCCACGTTGACATTGGGCGCTAACTCACGTTGACTCCTCTCCCCATGGGGGTACCTATGCCAACAACACGCCAAACACTGGCCGGCGGGCTTGCCGCGATTCTGATACTGGCGGCTTGCGGCGCCGGCACGAACGACACCGACGCTTCGACCACCACTACGACGGTCGCCGAGGCCACCACGATGGATCCGAGTACGACTTCTCGTGTGACGACAACTACTAGCCGTCCAACAACTACCCGGGCGTCAACGACCACGTCCACGACGCAGCCGACGACGTCCACAACCCAAGCAACGACCACGACCCGGGCGGCGACCACCGACACGACGACCCCGGGAGGGAGTGTCGGGGTGCCTACCGACACCACGACCCCGTGACGAGCCGGAGCGTCGGGCTCTATCGGCGCCGCATGTAGTCGCGGACGATCATCTCCCCGAGCTGTTCGTCGGAAGCCAGGCTGAAGACCCGTCCCCCGACCAGCTTGGCCAGCTCGTCCACGAAGTTCACCAGACCCGGGTCTTGCTCGAGCATGAAGACGTTCATCGTTATACCCGAGCGGGCCAGGCGCATTGCTTCGCGATATGTCCGCTCGATGGTCTCCCAGGCGGGCGGCCACTGAAAGAACACTTCCTCTCCCACCAGGTGAGCGGTCGGTTCTCCGTCGGTCACCAGCAGCACCTGCTTGGTGGCGCCCCGCCGTTTCGCCAGCAACCGGCCCGCCAGGTTGAACGCATGTTCCATGTTGGTCCCGTACACGGGTTCCCAATCGACCGCGGCCAGATCGGTCGGCTCCATCACCCGGGCGTAATCCGAGAAACCGACGATGCTGAGATGATCTTCGGGGTACTGCATCGAAATCAACGAGTGCAGCGCCAGCGCCATTCGTTTGGCGTGTAGCCAATGACCCCTGAGCGGCATCGACCGGCTCATATCGAGCAGCAGCACTGTGGCAACTTCGGTACGCCGCTCCGCCTCGGCTATCTCGAAGTCCTGCGGATGGAGCTGAACCCGGCCCTCGGTCGGGCCCTCCCGCACGACGGCGTTGTGCACAGTCTTGCGGAGGTCCAGGCGGAACGAGTCGCCGAACCGCCACGGCCGGGTCGATCCGATCAGGTCCCCGTCGCCACCGGAGCGAGCGACGTCGTGCGAACCGGGCTGATCCGCGGTGATCTGCTCGAAGACGCGCGCCAGGGCCCGCTCGCCCAATTTCCGAACTCCGCGGGGGGTCAGCTCCAGTTTGCCTTCCGAGCGCGTGACGAGCCCGGCCTCTTGGAGCATCCGCTCCAGGCGTCGCAGCTTCTCGAGGTCGCGAACGGCGTCCTCCCCCAGCTGGGACGCCAGCTGCTCACGGTCAACGTCATCGAGCGACGCACCGGGGTAGTCCTGACCCAGCGCCCGGTCCAGCTCATCGAGCTCGGATAGCTCTTCCATCGCCGCCAGCCCCTCACCCAAGCCCATGGGCGGCCCGTCGAGGTCCGCAGGAGCGTCCCAGGGCAGGTCGGGAGCCAGCACCCGCAGCGATCGTCCCAGCCGGTCCATTTCGAATTGGAGGTCGAGATCGTCGAGCAGTGCGTCGGAGAGCTCCATCAGCTCGCGCTGCTGGTCGGGTGAGAGCGACGCCATGAAGCGGCTGAAGGCGGCGGCCCGGCGGGCCAGCACCTCGAGCAGCTCGTCGAGGTTGCGCGGGTTCTCCGGAAAGAACTCACCGTGCTTCTGCATGAAGTCGTCGAAGGTATCCTGGGAAGGGCCGGTGCCCTCCCGCCGCTGATCGAGCATCTGATTGAGGTCGGCCACCATGTCTTTGATCCGCTGGAGGTCCTCTTCGGTCACGCCGCCCATCGCATCCGAGATAGAACGGAATTGTTGTTCGAGCATCTGGGAGCGGAGTTCGTCGAGCAACATCTGGAACTCTCGGGCGGCACCCTCCGAGGCGAACTCGTAGTTCTGCAGCTCCTGGATCTGGCGGGCGGGGCTCTCTGGTAGCGCGTCGAGGGTCAGCTCCTTGAAGCGAGCGTCGTCGTCATCCCGCATCGCCAGCTCGGTCCGCTCTATGTCTTTCACCCGTTCGAGCCTCTCCCGGATATCGCCGAAAACGTCGTCGAGCGAACCCTGCCGCTCCCGGGCCTCCCGCAGCTCGCGTAGCCGTTGTCGCAGGTTGCGCATGCCGCCGAACTCGCCGGGCAAGCCGCGCTCGAGCAGGCGTTGTAGGGCACCCTCCGCACCGTAACCCTGAAGAAGATCGTCGGAGAATGCCGAGACGATGTCGTCGAGGGGCAGGTCGGGGCCGAGCGGACTCTGCGACCCGTCCCATCGCGAGTAGCGGTTGCTGCTCATCCCAGCCCGTACATGGCGGCGCCCTCGCCTGCCGTCTTGTTGAGACGCCGGGTCAGATGTAATCCCTCGAGGGCGAACTCGAGAGCGGAGGCGGCGTGTTCGGGCGACTCTTCCGAGATCCCCACGCGGGCCAACAGTTGGGTCAGTTCCGGCGGGTGACCGATCTGAGACAGCAGACGTTCGGCCGGAACCAGATCCCCGCTTTCGAGGAGCAAGCCTTCCTCGAACGGCTCGAGCAGGAACCCGAAATCGAATCCGGCCAGATAGGTGCGGAACACGTCGAGCACCGCCGCCGCCAGCAGCCGTCGCAAGATCTCACGTTCGCGACCCTCCTCGAAAACCTCGAACTCGATGCGGCCGGTCGAGGACTGCGCCAGAGCCCCGAGATCTGATATGCGCGGGACCGCCGAGCCTGACCCACAGCGCAGCGCCCGCCGCACCGCCGACGCCACCATCGTTTCCAGATTGGCTATCGAGAATCGGACGCTGACTCCCGAACGCTGGTTGACGTGGGTCGACGTGCGAACCGCATGGGTGAACTCGGCAATGATTTCCCGCATGAATTCGGGCACCTGGACGGGCACAGCCGGCGGCGGCGGAGCCACCTCCTGACCCATGATGTCGATCTCGTGCCCGATAGAGGTCGGGTAGTGGGTGCGGATCTCCGAACCGAACCGGTCCTTGAGCGGCGTGATTATGCGGCCCCGGTTCGTGTAGTCCTCCGGATTGGCAGAGGCGATCAGCATCACGTCGAGCGGGAGATTGAGGGTGTAGCCGCGTACCTGGATGTCGCGTTCCTCCAGCACGTTCAGAAGTGAGACCTGGATCCGGGTTGGGAGGTCGGGCAGCTCATTGATGCTGAAGATACCCCGGTTGGTGCGGGGCACGAGGCCGAAGTGGATCGTCAGTTCGTCCGCCAGGTACCGGCCCTCGGCCACCTTGATCGGATCGACATCGCCGATCAGGTCGGCTACCGATGTGTCGGGTGTTGCCAGTTTCTCGGCGTAGCGGCGCTCGCGTCCGATCCATTCGATAGGGGTGGCGTCCCCGTGCTCAGCGATCAGATGTTTGCCGTAGGCCGACACGGGTGCGTAGGGCGAGTCATTGAGCTCGCTCCCCGCAATGATGGGCATGGCTTCGTCCAGCAATTCAACCAGCCGGCGGATGAGACGGGTTTTGGCCTGGCCGCGCTCACCCAACAGAACGATGTCGTGTCCGGCCAGGATCGCCCGCTCGAGCGCCGGCAACACGGACTCGTCGTACCCGATTATGCCGGGGAACAGCTGATCTCCGGCTCGGAGCCGTTGCACGAGGTTTGAGCGGAGCTCATCTTTGACAGTCCGGTCTTGCCAGCCACTGGCCCGGAGCTCACCAACGGTCCCTGGTCGTTGCGTCTTCATTGGCTGAACCCTAGGTCGCCGATGCTCCAACTGAGACCGGCCTCTGGTCGTGCAGGCGCGCAGGGCCGCTCGGCGCTGACTGGGTCGGTCAGGTCCCTACCTCCGCCAGGAGCTCCAGGACGCCCTTGACTGCGTCATCGCCGAGGGGACCAAGTGGTTCGTGTTCGAGGCCCATTTCGAGGCTGGGCCGCCCGGCGACCACCACCTCCCGGATCACGTCCCGATCAGCCCCGGGGTCGAGAGTTCCATACCAGCTCGCCAGATTGGGACCGAACACCGGCCCGAACGTGGCGAAGAGGTCGATCAGCCACGAACCGTCAACGTCGCGAACGATCCAGGTGGCGGCGTCCGGCGTGCCGGGGAACGCGACTTCGAGTGCCCGGAATCCGTCACCCAGGTCTTCTTGGTCACCCACTTGCGCCTGTCCGGCCGTCTGCTCCAGTAGGGCCGGCAGCGACGTGGCAAACGCCTCCCAGAAGTCAGCCCGGACCTGGTCGGGAACGCCGGCGGTCAACATCGACGCCACCTCCGCGCCGGAGGCGCCCTCGATGGCGGTCAGTACCGCAAGTTGGCGTTCGTCGACGAGGGTGGCGGTGCCGGCGTACTCGGACTGGCCGAGGAGGGAGAAGAAGGACTCGACCGTCGCAGTCGGGTTCAGGATCGAGTCCTCACCCGTGGTGTCAGAGGCCGCTCCCCCACTGCATCCTCCGAGTATGAGGACGATGCCCAGAAGGAGCGGGGTGCGCCGCATAGGCGTCACGTTACCCGGGCGACGCCGTTCATTCCGTGATGATCTGGCCGGTTTGGAGCAGGCCCCGACGCCGCTCTGGGTCGCGCAGCCCGGCGCGGTGCCACAGGTAGACCAGGTAGGCAAGTCCGAGCGTCTCCAGCACAGCCGCAACGGGATCTGTGAACGGCTCGAGCAGCCATTGCCCGACCGTCGGTGCTCCCGATGCTGCGAACTCGAACCCGAACACCGGCCAGAACAGGGTTTCGGGTGCCGTCCACATCGCGTCGAGCAGCAGATGTACGAGGAGTCCGACCGCAAACGCCACTGACCGTTTCCGCCATGCGGTGCCTCGGTTCGTGCCCAGGACCGCCACCGCCAGGCCCACCATCGCGAAAGAGAGGGCATGGGCATACAGGCGGGTGGTGGCAGGGTCGGGCATGATCAGCAGCGACAGCGGCTTGTCAACCAGATCCGGGAAGATGGCGCCCAACGCCAGGGCGCGGAGGTCAACGGCCGGGTCTCTGAAGACGTAGCGAAAGATCCAGACGGTGCCACCGACGTGCCAGAACAGCATTCACTCAAGGAACGAGGATCGCCGGACAGTGGATGCAGCGAGGAGGATGCTGCTGAAGGACTTGATGGTGTTCAGACGCCGAAAGCTCCATGTGACACGCGCCGCAGGTGCGACCGTCGAGCCGGCCTACGACGACGCCGCCCCGACTGTTACGGAGCTTCGTGTAGAGATCGAGTAGATCCTCATCGATCGTCGGCACGATCTCGGCCTTCCGCGCTTCGCGGCGTGCCACCTCGGCATCGATCTTGCGCCACGCCTCGGCGATGGCGGTCTCCAGGGTCTGCTCGGCTGTTTTCGCTTCCGTCAACGCGGATCTGGCCGCATCGAGCGACGCTTCCACCGACTCGCGGATGTCGAGCAGGTCGAGGATCTCGTCCTCCTTACGCGCTTTCTGCGCCCTCAGGCTTTCGACCTCCATCCGCATGTGATCGGTCTCGCGGGCACTCATGCCTCCGGCGAACAGCCGCTTCTCCTGCTGGGCGAGCTTTTCCTCCGCAATGACCAGCTCACCCTCGGTCTTGTCTACCTGGAGCGACAGCTCCCGGTGCCGGCCCTCCAAGGTTTCCAGCTCGCGGCTTCGTTCCTCGGACAGGCTGTGCGCCGCCTTGTACTGTTCCAGCTCGGGCAGGCTCTGCCGCTCGTCCAGCAGCTGGTCGATCGCACTGTCGACCTCCTGTAGGTCGAGCAGGTCGGCCAGCGTCGGAATCTCGTCCATTCAGCTCCGCTCCCATGGGTCGGTGTCGGGCGCGTCCACCATCTCTACGTTCGTTGTGAGATCGCTGACCGCAGCGTACAGCGCCCGCACCCCGGGCCGTTCGCTTGGGACATGACCTGCGTCGATGATGCGCAAATCAGCATCGAGGGCGGCCCGGGCTCGGTGATGGTTGACGTCTCCCGTCACCAGCGTGTCGGCCCCGGCCGCCAATGCCGGCTCGATGAAGTCAGCCCCAGAACCCGGGACGACCGCCACCCGTTCGACCTCACCGTTTCCGGCCACCCGTTGGGCCCCGCCCAGCTGCGCCTGCACCATCGCCGCAAACGCACGAATGGGTTGGCGCTCGACGGTGCCAACCCGGCCGATCAGGCCAAGGTTGGCTCGAACGTCGTACACGTCGAACGCAGGTTCCTCGTATGGGTGGGCAGACACGAGCGCTGCAATCACATCGGCTTCCCGGGCCTTGGGAGCGATCATTTCCAGTCGCATTTCGGCGACGTGCTCGGTACGCCCGACCGATCCAATCGCCGGGCGAGCCCCGTCCTCTGCCACGAATGTACCGGTGCCGCCGAGACGGAAGCTGCATCCGGAGTAGTTCCCGATATGTCCTGCCCCCGCCGCGGCCATCGCAGCCGCCAGCCGGTCCGCATCGGCGGCGGGCACGAACACGGCGACCTTGACGGTGTCCTCGCCCTCTATCGGACCAAAGCTCCGACAATCCGCGAGTCCCAACTCGGCAGCCAGCGCATCCGCAGTGCCGCCCGGAGCAGCGTCGAAGTTGGTGTGGATCGCGGCAACTGCGGTACCCGCTTCTATGAGACGCAGCGCCCGGCCGCCCGGAGCGGTCCCGGCCACCAGCCGGCGAAGCGGGCGAAACAACAGAGGGTGGTAACTGATCACCAGGTCGAATCCACTCAACTGCGTGACTAGTGATTCAGTCACCTCATGACAAACGGCGATCCTGTGCGCCGGACGTGCCGGGTCGCCCAACTGAAGCCCGACCGGGTCCCACGCCGCCGCCCTTAACCACGGAGCGTGCCGGCCGACGGCGTTGAGTATGTGCCCAATCGTCTCGGTCACGGACGGGATGGTACCCAGCCTCCCGGTGCGCTGTAGGCGGCCGCCTCGGGGGCCATTCTCCCTGTATCTGGCAGAAATCGGGCCCGATCGGGCAGTTTGCGAGAAAAATCAGAGCGAAAATCCAAAACGACGTAAACCTGTTTGTGGTCTGAGGCGAGGACTGTCTAGATTCGACAACTCTGAGAGAGATTGCGCCGCCCCCGATTCTCCTACGGCGCAATGGGAGGACCAAACAGTATGAGCCCCGCTCTGGCTTTCGCTCGGCCTCGTCACGCCCGTCGCGCGATCCTTGGAACCCTTGCAATCGTATGCGGGGCCGTCTTGTTTCTCATGATCACCGCCACCGAGGCCAACGCTCAGAGTGATCTCGAGCAATGTTTCCTCGACAAGATCAATGCCGAGCGAGCCGCGGTCGGCGCTCCGACTCTCCAGTGGGCCGAGGACCTGGCGCCCTACACCCGGGAACATTCCGCCGACATGGCTGCCACCGGCGACCTATACCACTCGAGCAACTCGCAGATGGATGCAGTTCTCCCCGACAGCTGGCACGCCTGGGGCGAGAACGTGGGCTACATCTCAACCGTCGACTGCGATGCCATGCACGAAGGCTTCATGAACTCGACCGGCCATCGCGACAACCTGCTCAATGGCACGTACCGCTTCGGCGCCACCGGAGTTCACATCGACGGCAATGGCTGGCTGTGGACCACCCACGTCTTCTTCGCCGCCACCGGCTACTCGCCTGGTGGGTCGAGTAGTAGCGGCACCTTCGTCGACGACGATGGATCGACGTTCGAGGGATACATCGAGTCGCTGGTCGCAGCCGGCGTCACCAACGGATGCGGCGGCGCGTACTACTGCCCCAAGCAGCTGGTCGACCGGGAGCAAATGGCCGCTTTCCTCAACCGGGCACTCAACTTGCCGGCGCGAGGCGATTTCGGGTTCCGCGACGTGACATCTAGCTCCACGTTCTTCGACGACATCAACGCCATCGCCTGGGAGGGCATCACTCAGGGTTGCGGCAACGGCTATTACTGCCCGTTCGACCCGGTCACCCGGGCTCAAATGGCCGCTTTCCTCGTGCGGGCGCTCAATCTTCCCGCCGCCCCCGACGCAGGTTTCAAGGACGTTCCATCAAGTGACACCTTCGCCGACGCCATCAACCGTCTCGCCGCCGCCGGGGTCACCAACGGGTGCACCACCGGATACTTCTGCCCGAATGAACCGGTCAATCGGGAGCAGATGGCTGCGTTTCTAGTACGGGCGCTCGGGCTCTAGGGCCACAGACGGCTCAGCCGTCTCGGAGGCGGTTCTGGAGCCCGGCGCCCTTATGGCGGGCGCCTGGGGCCGCTCGAACGGGCGGCTCCTTCTTTCCGAGCTTTCTGGAACGCTGTACGATCTGGCCGAACCCGGGCGTTTAGCTCAGTTGGGAGAGCGCTTCCCTTACAAGGAAGAGGTCGGCGGTTCGAGCCCGTCAACGCCCACGGCCGAAAACCCTTATGTGGCAAGGGATTTCGGCTTGCTGGTGGGGAGCTCGATGACCTCTGGTCCGCGTTTGGTCCGCGCCTGGTCCGCGTGAAACGTTTCTGGCCTGTTCGAGACGGTCGGTGGCGGCTTCGTCGACCCCGTCGTAGAGGTGGCCGTAGACGTCGAATAGGTCCGGGTGCTCTCGTGGCCGAGGCGATCGGCGACGTATTTCGGGGACTCTCCTTGGGCGATAAGCAACGCGACGTGGGTGTGGCGGAGGTCGTGGGGTGTGCACGGTGAACTCACCGAAGCGTCCACCGCCGGGTTCCAATAGCGGGAGCGGAACCGGTTGTAGTCGAGGGGGCCTCCCCGGGGCATCGAGAAGATCAGGTCGGACGATGAGGGATACGTGGAGAGCTGGGTGACGAGCTTGTCGACGACAAACTGTGGGATGCCGATCGTGCGTCGCGCCTTGCGGGTCTTGAGCGGGCTGGAGACCATTCTGCCGGTTCCCTGGCGCGAGAGCTGCTCATCAACGCGCAAGGTTCGCCGAAGCGGATCGAAGTCGTCGATGCGGAGTGCCGCCAATTCTCCGAAGCGAAGACCGGTGTAGGCGCCGGTGAGCACCAGAGCGCGGTAGCGGGCTTCGATGGTGTCGGCGAGTTCCTCGACCTCGCCGGGCGACAGGAAACGCCGCTCCGGGGTCTCGATCTTTGGGAGCTTGACTTCCCGGCACGGGGAACGGGTGATGATCCCGTCGGTGACGGCGACACGAAAGGCGCGGGACACGATCTGGAATGCCTTGCTGATCGTTGCCGGCGCGTAGCCGCGTTGTCGAGGTCGGCGACCCAACGGCGGACGTCCATCGGCTCGACCCCGGCGAGCGTTCGTTCGCCGAAGGCGGAGGATGAGACTGTTGAGCAGGCTTTGATCGCGTGCACGTGATGAGGACCGGCGATTGAGACGGGTCGCCTCGACCCTGCCGGCACCACCGGAGTGGCGGATGACTCCGACGTCGTCCTCGACGCTGCCCGCAACCGGTTGAGGGACCGAGGCATCGAGGAGGATGCTGGGATGATGCGACGTCGGGACGCGCGTCTCTTCCCCGGTGCCCGTCACGAACGGCGCTACAGCACGACCGAACTGTTGGGGACTGAGCAGCGGATCATCGAACACGCGATTGCCGGCATCGGTGCCGGACGGTGGACCGCACCGGGCGTTCTGGTCGAAGCCCGGCTGCGATGCCGCCCGCACCTCACCGACGAACAGGCCGCCATGGTGCGACGGTTTGCCACTTCGGGCAACGCCATCGACATCGGGATCGGCCCGGCAGGGACCGGCAAGACCGCTGTCATGGACATCGTTGGGGAGCTCGCCGTGCTCACCGGTAGCCCCATCCTCGGCGGGGCACTCGCCGGTAGGACCGCCGCCGGTTTCCACGCCGCCACCGGGATCCCGTCGATGACCCTGACCCGGCTGATCGGGGAGAGCCGAGACGGAGGCGGCCTTCCCCACGGTGCGATCGTGGTGGTCGACGAGGCGGGGATGGTCGGCACCCGTCAACTCGCGGCCGTTGCTGACCTCGTCGAGGCGGCGTCCGGGAAGCTGATCCTGATCGGTGACGATCGCCAGTTGCCCGAGATCGGTGCCGGCGGCCTGTTCCGAGCGCTCGCCAACCGACTCCCTGTCGCGGAACTCACTGCGAACGTCCGTCAACGCCAGCAATGGGAACGTGACGCCCTCACCGAGCTTCGAGACGGATCCGTCGATCAGGCGATCGACGCGTATCGGCAGCGGGGCAGGCTCTTCATCGGACAAGCCAGAAACGACACCATCGCCAGGGCCGTGGCGGATTGGCACCGGCACGTCTAACTCACGGGTGACGTCACTTCGGGGCTGCTCATCGCCTACGACAACGACACCGTCGCCGAACTCAACCACCAGGCCCGCACCCACGTCGCCGACTCAGGACAGCTCACCGGCCCCACCCTCCAAGCCGGCGGCCAGGTCTACCAGGCCGGGGACCGGGTCCTCTGCCGTAGGAACCAGAGTCGGCTCGGGGTGCTCAACGGCGACCTCGGCACCGTCACCGCCGTCCACCCCCGCACCGGAACCGTCACCGTTCGCCTCGACCGCGACCCCGAAACCAGGAACCTGCCCGCCTGGTATCTCAACCAGGGGCACGTCGACTACGGCTACGCCCTCACCGGCCACAAAGCCCAGGGTGTCACTACCGGTCGTACCTTCGTGGTCGTCGACGGGGCCACCGACCGGGAATGGACCTACGTCGCGATGAGTCGAGGCCAACAAGCCAACACCCAGTATGTCGCAGACGCCGTGCCGGATGAGGAATCGTGCGCCCACCTCACCCACGCCGACAGCCACGATGCTCTCGACCACCTCACGGCCGCCCTCAACCGGCGCTCGGCGCAGGCCGCTGCCATTGACCACGCCCGGTCGACGCCCACGGACGCCCGTGATCCGCTCGGCCCACCCCCACCGAGCAGCGAGGTCGCCGCCCGTGTCGCCTGGATCGCCGAGCGCCGAACCGAACGGGACGCAGCCGAAAGGCAGTCACCGGGCCTCGACCGGGCGGTTGGCGGCTGAGCTAAGGGAAGACCACCGAACGTAGCAACCCAATATCTGGGATCACGTCCATATTGCCGCTCGTATGGATGTCAAGGGGGTTTCTGTTTGGGCGGGTGTGGGCGCGTTGAGGTAGCCGGCGGGTGCCGGTGGTGTTTCCGGAGTGGCTGGGTGGACACGACAGGGATGAGCCACCCACGGTTGGCGGGGGCACGCTCGT
>JBFGLM010000001.1:0-215175 GCA_041576165.1 Acidimicrobiia bacterium | reverse complement strand
GGGGGGGGGGGGGGGGGGGGCCCGCCCCCCCCCACAGCTCTACGTCCGTCAGGCGCTGAACGCCGAGGCGGTCTCTGCGCAGATGTTGGCCTGGAAGTCGGAGATGTCCCGGGCGCCGGTCACGACGGCTTGGATCTCGGAATCCATGTTGGTGACAAACTCCGGCCAGCTTCCCACCCACAGCGGGCCTTCAGTGGCCGGGTTGTTCTGCAGCCCGTCGATGAAAGCCTGGTTGTTTTCGGGTGGGGTGAAGTCAAGGAACGCGTCGAGTGCATCCTCACTGACCCGGCTGGGGATGTTGGCGCCAAGTTCTGAGATCTGCGCCTGCACATCAGCCTGGGTGAGAGCCTGGACGAGCTGCCAGGCAGCTTCCGGGTTCTCGGTGTTGGCGTTCACGACGTACGCGCCCCAGAACAGCCAGTTGCCCGGTCCGGCCGGACCGGTCGGCAGGCCGACGACGTCCCAGTCGAACTCGACGGTGCGAATTCCGGGCGTGGCCCAGCGGCCGTTCTGGAACATGCCGAGGTTGCCGGCCCGGAATACCGGCTCGGGGTCCTCCCCGTAGGGAACGACGGCATCGGTGGCGTAAAGGTCGCGCAGGGCGGTGAGCCCCGCAATCGACTCAGCCGAATCGAGCGCGCAGGCGGTGCGGTCATCGGTGAAGAACCCGCCGCCGGCAGCGTTCATCCAGGCACCGTACGGGCCCCACCAGGCGGACTGGCCGTAACCCTTGATCTCGTCTCCGAGCGCAGCGACGGCGTCGGCCACTTCATTGAAGGCATCCCAGTCCCACTCGCCGTTGGCCTCGAGCTCACGAGGGTCAGCGGCGCCCGCTTCGGCAATGAGATCGTTGTTGATGTAGAGAGCGAAGGTGGACACGTCCCGGGGGAGGCCCCACAGGGCATTACCGGGCTGCCCGGTGTCGACCTCGGTCGTGAGATGGCCCATGGGACCTGGATAGAAGTCGGCATCGTTGTGCCCGGTGGCATCCGCGAATTCGCGAAGGTCGAGAATGACATCGCGGGAGGCGAAATCGGCGATATCGGTTCCGGGAATCCAGAACACATCGGGCGCCGTGCCCGCTGACAGGTTGGTCAGCAACGTCTGCTGATATCCGGCGCCCTCATTTGAGCCCGGTTCATAGGTGAGCTCCACCCCGTCGAGTGTGCCGGTCAGCTGGTCGGAGATCGTGGCGTAGACGGCCGCCTCTTCGGGGTTATCCGGACGGGTCATCCAGCGCAGCGCCACATCAGTCATTTCCTCTTCGACCATCGGCTCGGTTTCAGCCGTGGTTTCCTCCGGCGCTTCGGTGGCGACCGTAGTCTCCTCTGCGGCCTCGGTGGCTGCCGTGGTCCCGGCGTCTTCATCGCCGGTGGCGCCGTCGTCGCTCCCGCAGGCGGCGGCGATCAGCGCCATGACCGCCAGAAGAAGTATCAACTTCCTTTTCACGTTTCTTCCTCCTCAAGATTCAGAGCAGAGCTCTGATCGATAGTGTCCGCCGTCAGGCGCGGCGGTATCGACGGACCCCGCCGTGCTCGGCTTCCTTGTAAAAGGCGGCGTCGTCGGACGCGTTGATGCACAGGTTGAGGTCCGTGAGCGCGGAAACTCTAGCCACCTCGATCGTCAGGACCGAACTCGCGTACGCCCGGATTGCGCGTCTATCTACGGTCTCTCAAACTCGCGCCTGTGCGCGGGGTATGCCAAGGAGCTCGTGGCGCCGCCGCGACATGTAAGTGATGGCGGCGATCGCCCCGATCAGTCCCAGGGTGGCGTACAGCACGAGTGTCGTGTCGTTGCGCAGGCTGTCGAGGAAGATCGCGGTCGAAACCACTTCCAGTGCCGCCATCCCGGCGACAAAGGCGATGAGGCGGCGCTCCGTCATCACATGGGCCACCCAGGCGCCCAACGGTGCGCCCCAGACGATCACCGGGACTGCGGCCAGCCAGAGCCCGAACACGTCATATTGTCGGGCCGGCAGCGCCTCGACCGCAGTGCCCCCCACCGCAACCACCGCCCCGGCCGTGTCCAGCGTCACATCTAGTTGCCCATCGATCAGACCCAAGATGAGAAAACCGAGAAACGACGTCATCGCCATGGCGATGATGCTCGAAGGTACCCCGACCCGGGGGTGCAGGCCGCACATCACGACCGCGAAGAGAAAGAGGAAGACATCCACCCCGCTGCCGGTGAATGCCGACGCCAGCCCGCCGGCGAATCCGGCCAGCAGGAAGCCTCCCCATACCCGGGCGTTCCAGTGGTTGATCACATCGGTGCTCTTGTGGACCACCCGGAGCGACAGCATGACGATGTACGACATTGCGGCCAGCATGATCGTGAAGGTGACCTTCACGTATGCCCCGCTCATGTTGGCCGTCCAGAACGCCGACTGGGGTTCGGACAGCGCGAAGAGACCGAACAGGAACCCCGCAACACCGCCTCCGCCGGCGCCAAGGATCGCCCGCCGGTCGACTGGCCGCCGGGCCAGCAGGATGATCGCCGAGGCGGTGGTCATCCCGATGGCCTGCACACTGAGCGAGAAGGTCCGGGCGACTGGGGTGGGGACCTCGAGCACTTTGGTGAAAACCGGGAAGGCGACGGCGCCGCCGCCCTGCGGCGTCGAGCCGGCCACAAAGCTGCCGAAGATCATGGTAAGCGTCGACTCCCAATGTGCCACCACCCGCCACCAGTGGCCGCCGGTGACAACAGCTGCCAGCCACACCGCGCAGACGCCGATCGGAAGCCCCCAGATGGCATACCTGCGCCAGGGCGCCAGCGCTGTCGTTGATGTCATGGAGTCTCGCCCTAGCCTCGGATGCCGTCGAGTATCGAAGCTTCCCGCGAGTGCGGAGCCGGGCACAGTGTCGCTCGGCCGACAGTCTTTCGTCAGCCGGGAGGATACGGAACCACGTACTTGACCACCAGCAGGAAATGCAGGGCAGATGCCGCGATCACGAAGATGTGAAAGACCTCGTGATACGAGAAGATCCGGGGGAAGAGCCGGGGACGGCGTATTGAGAACAGCACGAGACCCACCGTGTACAGCGCCCCGCTGGCGAACATCAGCATGATCGCCCCGCCGGACAGCCGCCGGACGAGCTCCAGCAGGGGCACCAGTGCGAAATAACCCAACGTCGTCTGCAGGGTGACGGAGAACGCCAGATGCACCCGCGGCCGAATCACCTTCTGCGCAATGCCGATCAGAGCGACTCCCCACACGACGCTCAAAACGGCGATGCGCCACGTGCCGTCGAGCACCACGGCGGCCAGCGGCGTCCATGACCCGGCGACGAGCACGAAGATCATCGAGTGATCGAGCCGCTGCATCCGGTCGCGCCATCGGGCCGACCAGGGGACAGTGTGATACAGCATGGAGGTGGTGTACAGAGCCAGGAGGCTCAGACCGAAGGTGCCCACCGCCACCAGGCGGAGAGTGTTGTCCAGGGTCAGCCACGCCAGGGCGACCAGCCCGATCAGGGAAGCTACCGCGGCCGTGCCGTCCATGAACCCCCGGACCGGATTGCGCATTCTGCCTAGTGGGGCCGTGAAGTCCCCGAAGTTGCGTTCCATGTTTTTCATGTCGGCTGTGCCCGCCTCATGATTCAGTGCTATCTCCGCGACCCGGTGCGGGACCATGCGTGCCCGCCGGGTTGATGACGAATCCCTGGCTGGAGGGTCGTGCCGGGGGAGGATGCTAACCGGCTCCCGGACTACCGTGAATCACCGGAGGTGGACAACGTGAAGCTCGAGAGCCTGCCCTGGACCCAAGAGGAAGACGCCAACCGGTTCCTTGCCCGGAATCCGCTGGCTCTGCTGATCGGCATGCTGCTCGACCAGCAGTTCCCGATGGAGCGGGCCTTCCATTCGCCCTATCTGCTCTCCCAGCGGGTCGACGGCGACCTGGACGCCGCATCGATCGCCGATCACGACCCGGAGGCTTTTGAGACGATCTTCAGGGGGCCTCCGGCGTTGCACCGTTTCCCGGGCTCGATGGCAAAACGTACCCAGGCGCTGTGCGCGGTGATTGCAGAGGACTATGGCGGTGATGCGGCTGCGTTGTGGCGAACCGCGTCTGACGCCGACGAGCTCTATTCTCGCCTGCGCGATTTGCCCGGCTTCGGGGATGCCAAAGCTCGCATCTTCGTCGGCGTGGTCGGCAAGCGCCTGGGAGAGGGCCCGGCAGGCTGGGAGACGGTGGCCGCCGATTGGCCTTCGATTGCCGACGTCGACGCCTGGGAGCGCGTGGCCGAGTTGCGAGCAGAGAAGAAGCGGATGAAAGAGGCAGCCAAGAAGAAGGCGTGAACCGGCGGTGCGAACTACTGGCCCGGCTCGGGCGTCGTGGCAGCCGCTGCTGGTACCTTGGCGGCGATGACCCTCGACCTCGAAGCCCAGCTGGAAGCGATCCGCGCTGGTTGGCCGCGAGGCGAGGGCGACCGGCCATTCGTCCTGGGAATGGCGGGCGGTTCGGGATCAGGCAAGACGACGATTGCCGAGTCGGTGGTCGAACAGATCGGGCCCGACCGCGTCGCGTACATCCCTCACGACGCCTACTACCGGCACCGCCCGGAGCTCACGTTCGAACAACGTACCAAGGTCAACTACGACCACCCGGAATCGCTTGAGACCGAACTGATGGCGCGCCAGGTCAAGGAGCTACTGGCGGGCAATCCGATCGAGATTCCCGTGTATGACTTCTCCGAGCACCTGCGGTCCCACCAAACGGTGACGGTTCTGCCCAGGCCGGTTGTGCTCCTGGAGGGGATTCTGATCCTGGTCGAGGCGGCACTGACCGAGCTCATGGATCTGAAGATATACGTTGACACGGACGCCGACCTCCGTTTGATGCGCCGCCTGGAGAGAGACGTGCAGGAGCGTGGCCGCACGCTGGAATCGGTCCTCCGCCAGTACGAGACCACGGTGCGGCCGATGCACCTCCAGTTTGTGGAGCCGTCCAAGCGCTACGCCGACATCATCATTCCCGAGGGATACAACCTGGGAGCAGTCGGCACGGTGATCTCAATGATCCGGGAGGTCGTACGTCGCGCGTAACGGTGGTATTGGTCGACGACACCGGCCGGCAGATAGGCATCGAGGAGAAGCTCGCAGCCCATCGGGCGCCGGGTTTGCTCCATCGTGCGATTTCTGCGTTCGTCTACGACCGTCGGGGGCGCCTGCTGCTCCAGCAGCGGGCAGCAGGCAAGTATCACTTCGCCGGGTTGTGGGGGAACACGATGTGCTCACATCCCGCGCCCGGTGAAGGAGTGGTTGCAGCCGGGCACCGCCGTCTGCACGAGGAGATGGGCTTGTGTGTGGCATTGCGGGAGGTCGGAACGTTTTCCTACCGGGCGCTGGACCCGGCCAGCGGGCTGATCGAGCACGAGTTCGATCACGCTCTCGTTGGTGTGTCCGACGCGGAGCCTCGACTGGACCCGGCTGAGGCCGACGACTGGCGGCGCATCGAACCCGCGGAGCTGTGGGCTCGCATTCAGGCCGGGGAGGCCGGCTTCGCCCCGTGGCTCCGGCTGGCGCTGCAGGCACTACCGAGCCTGCGTTCTGCTCCGCTGTGATCAGGGCTGCCAGACGCGACCGTCCGGCCAGAAGGTGAAGTAGTCGTCGAGAAACGAAGTAAACCCGGGCAGGACGTCGAGAATCTGTCCCTCGAGCGGTCCATCAATGGCCCGGCCGACCCGTGGGTCGAAATGGCTGCCCGTCCCGACGTCAACGAAGCTATCCCCTTCGACCTCGAGCGTGACGACTACATCGTCCAGGGTGCGGGAATAGACGGCCCAGCGCTGATCGTCTGCTGGGTCGACGGCCACGGCGAGCGGCACGCCCCCGACTTCTTCGTTGGCCACGCCGACCCTCCATAGATCCTCCACCGGGAAGGCAGCCACATCGTCGACCAACTCCACGACAATCGACATGTCGGCCAGCTGGAAGCCGCTGGGCCGCCGGGCGGCGACGTCGAGCGCCAGCGTGTCCGGGTGTGACTCCCGCCAGCTGGCCCACTCGGTGAGGGTGACCGGGAGGGTTTCGAGCCGGGTGCCCTTGAGCGGCCCGGCGATGGCCTCCCCCAGCGGCTGGCTCCACACCGAGCCGGTCGCGTGGTCGAACCAGGTCATCGCGTTGCCCCACAACGCACCCTGGTTACCGAAGACGACCGCTTCTCCGTCGATCTCGCGGCGATGGACCATCGCCGTGGCGCACAGCGGTCACCAAGTGACCAGGACCGGGATTCCGGCCAGCGAATCGATGACCATCTCGCGACGGTTCAGGTAGCTGACCGGATACGCCCGAGCCTCGTCCCCGAGTGCCACGCCCACAACCAGTGTCTCGTCCGGCCATGGAGCGGCCGCCGCGAGGACATATGCGGGTTCGTAGACAGGCGGAATACCGTCGCGCGGGATGAGTTGGCGAAACCCGTCCGGTAGCGGTTCACGGGCCTTGACGGGGTCGTACAGGACCGCTCCTGTCGTCACCGCCACATTGGGCACGGGTTCCGCTGTTTCATCGGGGCGGCTGTTGCGACCTAACGAGAGCGCGGTCGCGCCGAGGACGAGAATGAGCAGCCCGGCGAGCAACATTCGGTTCATTCTGGCGAACAACCCTGCGCCGCCCGGGAGGGTTCCCGGGTTGGTCCATATACTGACATTTGTGCGACGACCAACCGTAGCGGTGATCGGCGTCGGTGCGATGGGCGGGGCGCTGGTACGCGGGCTGCTGGATGCCGGTTGGACGGCGGCCGACATCACGCTCGTGGAGCAGCGCCCCGACCGGCTGGCCGAACTGATGGGCGAGATCGGGTGTGCGGGTGCGACCGATGTGGCGGACGCGATCTCCGACCAGGATGTGATTGTTGTCGCCGTGAAGCCCCAGGGCATCCACGAGGCACTGGCGGCGCTGGCGGGTAGGGTTGCCCCCTCCCAGGTGGTGGTTGCGCTCGTCGCCGGCGTCCCGCTGTCGGTGTATGAGGCCGCCCTCGGTGAGGTTCCGATCATTCGCACGATGCCGAACACTCCGGCGCTCATCCGTGAGGGTGTGACGGCTTTGGCGCCCGGGGGCCACGCCTCGCCCCACCACGTCGCGGCAGCGCGATCGGTGTTGGAGGCGGTCGGCCGCGTGGAGCAGGTGGAGGAGGCGGCGATCGACGCCGTGACTGCGATATCCGGCTCCGGTCCGGCGTATGTATTCCTACTGGCCGAAGCGCTGTTGGCTGCCGCCCGAGATCTTGGACTTGGTGTCGAGACTGCGGATGGTTTGGTCCGTCAACTTCTCAAGGGAGCTGGGGCTCTGCTGGCGCAGAGTGATCGTTCCCCGGCTCAACTGCGCGAGCAGGTGACGTCGCCGGGCGGAACGACCGCCGCCGCCCTGGCGGTGTTTGAGCAAGGCGGGTTCCGTGAACTCGTCGCCGATGCAGTCAACGCTGCCGCCGACCGCTCCCGCGAGCTGGGCGAGGCTGCTGCGGCCGACTGAGCCGTAGCAGGGCCGCTCCGCTTGCCGGCTGAGCCCGGGGCGCCGGCTCGCTCTAACCTCTCGGGCATGCGATACCTGACACAGCTGATTCTGTGCGGCGTCATCATGCTGGCGGGTGCTTCTCCGGCGCTGGCCGCCGCTGAGCCCGCAGAGGCGGCAGAGAGCGTGGATTTCCGGGGCTACTACGTCGAAGATGGCGCCCCGGTCGACTTCGGCATGATGGAGCAGCTGGTTGACGAATTCGCCGGACAGGGCTTTGGATTCGTGGCTCTGGACCAGGATCCCCCCGGTGGGGCAGACCTGTTCGCCGAAGAGGTGCGCCGGGCCTCTTCGGCCCGAACCGTGATCGTCGTGTCAACGGGGGAGCTCGGTTTCGTGTCTGACGACCACGACGATGCAGCCCTCGACGCGGCGGCGGATGCGGCCATCGGGTTGTTCGATCGCAGTTACGCCGACGGTTTTCGGGCCTTTGCCGGAGAGCTGGCCGGTGTCCCCGCCGTTGCGACGACCAGCGCCGGTGGAGCGTTGACCACGCCCACGGTCGTTTCCCAGCCGAGCCCGCCAGCGTCGTCGGGCGGTGGCGGCGGGGCACTCCTGTGGCTGATCGTGATCGTTGCCGCCGCCGTCGTCTTCTTTGTTTGGAGATCGCGCCGGTCCAAGCAGCGCCGTGCCGAGCTCGATTCAGCCCGACTCGAAGCGCTGAAGGACGAGGTACGCAAAGAGCTGGGCACCGCGGCCAACGAGATTCTCGAGCTGGAGGACCGGGTCCGGGTCGCTGACAACGACCGGGCGTCGGAGCTGTACGCCGCCGGGGCTCAGGGATACGCCGACTTCCAGGAAGCGCTCGACTCGGCGACCACGCCCGAGGAAATCCACGAGCTCGGCAATCAGGTCGACCGCATACTGTGGCAGCTGGCATCGGCCGAAGCGATCATCGAAGGCCGCGACGTGCCCCCCGAGCCGGTGCCTGAGCCGTTTCCCGAAGCACCAACACCGCCGGGCCGCCGGGCCGATCTTCCGCCCGAGCTGGACATGCGGCGCGAACGTCAACGGCCGGTACCGTCCGGCCGGGGGGGAGGCGGGCTGGGATCGTTGGGCGGGTTGGGCGCCATAGCGGTGATCATGCGCGAGATGCAACGGGCGAGTCGTTCCCGGCCCCGGGCTCCCCGGATCCGGGTGGGCCGCTCCGGCTCCCGTGTACAAGTCCCCCAATTCCCCACGACCGGTCGGAGAACCTCGGGAGGTGCCCCGCGCCGGCGCAGCCCTCGGGGTTCAGCTCGATCAGGCTCCCGCCCGTCCCGTCCCAAGGGACGGGGTCGGCGACGGCGCTGAAACGCCGCCCGGGCCGTCGGCCGCACCGGCCATATAAGATACGGCTACGTCCGAACGAAGGGACCCGCAGAAATGTTCAGAAGAATCTGGGGCTACATCAAGGCGTTGTTCCGATCCACCGCCGAGAGGGCGATGAACCCCGAGATCGAAATCGAGCAGGCCATTCAGGAGGCTCGCCGCCAGGACCAGGCGCTCCGTAACCAGGCCGCCAAGGTCATCGCCCACCGCGCGCAGCTCGAACGCAAACTCGAACGCACCGCGGACGAGGTCGGCGAAGCTCGCGAGATGGCCAAGAAGGCACTGCTCAAAGCCGAGGATGCCAAAAACGCGGGCGATGCCGAAGCTGTCGACAAATGGACCCGCGCCGCGCAGAGCCTTGCGCTCAAACTCCAGGCCGCTGAGAACAACCTGAATGGGCTCAAGAGCCAATACGAGATCGCGGTCACACAATCGGACGATGCCAAGAGCGCAGTGGAGCAGAACGCTATGCGGTTGCAGGAACTCACTGCCAAGCGGATGGAGCTGCTTGGGCGCCTGGAGCAGGCAAAGATGCAAGAGGCCGTCAACACAGCGGTCGAGTCGATGTCGGCGACCCTCGACGTGGACGCCCCATCGCTAAATCGGGTCGAGGAGAAGATCGAGCAGCGCCTCGCCAAGGCCGAAGCCAACGCCGAGCTGCGGGAGACGACACCGGAGGGTGCCGAGGCCGAGCTCCGGGAAGCGATCAACATGGCGTCCGCCGACTCCAAGCTGGAGGAGCTCAAAGCCGAACTCGGTCTTGCCTGACGCGGCCGGCACATTCTCACGGGGCCTCTAAAGCGCTGGCACCGTGGCGAGAAGGAGCGGACCTCACGGGGGTCCGCTCCTTTGTTGGGCCCCTGTCGTGGTGAATGCTGCAGCGCTTGGCGGCGATGGCCGGTGGCGCCAGCACACCACGTTCTACACTCTCGGCCGACTGGAGGGAGAGCCACATGGAGGTACGCAAGGTCACCGCCACCCGGGTACTGATCGTGCTCGGGGTGCTGTCGGCGTTCGGCACCTTGGGGCTGTGGTGGCTCGGCACGTTCCCCGGCGAGCCGGAGGCCGGCGTGCATCGCACCGTGTTCGGCAATATCCCGGGCGCGTTACAGGCCGTCTTCTACGTGTCGGTGTCGACCTTCCTCTTCCTCACGTTCTACCTGTTTGCTTTGAGGGCCGCGAACTGGCAGCGAGGCGCTGACGAACGCCGGGTCGGGAGCTGGGGCGAACGCATGCATGAACTGCGGCGCGGTTTGACCATGCGCACGCTCATGCGAGACCGGACGGCCGGTTTGATGCACGCGATGGTCTATTACGGCTTCTTCGTGCTGTTCCTGGGAACCGTGACGCTCGAGATAGACCATCTGCTTCCGGCGGCCAACAAGTTCCTGGTCGGCGGCGTGTATCAGGCCTACTCGGCGATCTTGGATGCAGCCGCGGTGGTGTACCTGGGTGGTCTGGCCTGGGCCTTCGTCCGCCGCTACGCACAGCGACCCTGGCGCATCCGATCGAAGACCAAGCCCGAGGACTTCTGGATTCTGACCACCCTCACCCTGATCGGTCTGACCGGGCTGGCCACCGAGGCGGCCAGGATCACGGTCGACGGGCGGCCTGATTTCGAGGTGGCCTCCTTCGTCGGTTACCCGCTGTCATTCCTCGTGCCGACCTCGGTCGCCGGCGGCACTCACCAGGTGCTGTGGATCCTCCACGCACTCAGCTTTCTGGCGTTCCTCGTTGTGCTGCCCACGACCAAGCTCCGGCATATGGTGACCTCGCCGGTCAACATGTTCTTGTCGCCCCGTGAGCGTCCGGCCGGGGCGATGCGGGAGATGCCGAACCTGATGGAGGCGGCCGATATCGAGTCGATCGGCGCCAACTTGATCGGCGAGTTCACGTGGAAACAGTTGTTGGACACCGACGCCTGCACCGTCTGTGGGCGCTGTACCTCCGTGTGTCCCGCCAACCTCACTGGAAAGCCGCTCGACCCGCGCGAGATCGTCTTGAAAGTCGGCGAGGTCATGGCGGCGAGCGGAGACCCGGTCGTGTCCACGCCGGTTGCGGTCGATCCAGCCATCACGATCGATGCGGACAGCGTCTTTCAACGGATCGCCCCCGAGGAGTTGTGGGCGTGCACATCGTGTCGGGCCTGCGATGAGATCTGTCCGGTGAACATCGAAATCCTCGACAAGATCCTGGACATGCGCCGGTACTTGTCGCTGATGGAGGCCAACTTCCCCTCGCAGTTGGGCAAGGCGTACGTCTCGATGGAGAACTCCTCGAACCCGTACGGGATGGCCCAGTCCCAGCGGGGCGACTGGATCTCTCAGGTCGATTTCGAGGTGAAGGTCCTCGGCCAGGACGGCGTAGAACACGCCGAGTACCTGTATTGGGTCGGTTGTGCCGGTTCGTTCGATGAGCGCAACCAAAAGGTCACTGTCGCCACGGCGCGCCTGCTGCACGAAGCCGGCGTGGACTTCGCAATCCTGGGTCCGCAGGAGCTGTGCACTGGTGATCCGGCGCGCCGGTCGGGAAACGAATATGTCTTCCAGCAGCTCGCGCTGCAGAACATCGAAACGCTCAACGACCTCGGGGTGGAGAAGGTGATAACCCAGTGCCCTCACTGCTTCAACACCTTGAGAAACGAATATCCACAGTTCGGCGGGGACTATGACGTCATCCACCACAGTCAACTGCTCACCGACCTGGTCAAACACGGCCACCTGACTCCTCGGGCGGGGGAGGCGAAGACGGTCACATATCACGACTCTTGTTATCTGGGGCGGCACAACAACGTGTACATGGCTCCGCGGGCGGTCATTGCCTCGATCGGTGGGGTCGAGGTGGTCGAGATGTCCCGCTCGGGCAACAAAGGTCTCTGCTGTGGGGCCGGCGGTGCCCAATTCTGGATGGAGGAGCACACCGGGAAGAAGGTAAACATCGAGCGGGCGCAAGAGGCAGCCGGAACCGGGGCCGACGCCGTCGCGGTCGCCTGTCCGTTCTGCTTCGTGATGCTTGACGATGGTGTGAAGGAAATCGGCCGCGACGAGCAGATGCAGGTCAAAGAGATCTCGCTGCTCTTGGCTGAGGCGGTGCTGGAGCCACCCACCTAACGCAATCGGGCTGACTAGTACAATCGGGTGCACCAGATTCCCCCTGTCGAGCTCACTCTCCGTGGTCCTACACTTGCCGACTTGGAGGTCAGGGGTTCGATTTGCAGCGGGGCGCATGCCGCGAAGGCAGACATGCCTTCGGCGCACCAACGGAAATAGGGGCGGGTTTGATTCGCACTAGCTGCAAGTACTGCAGCGAGGTCGTCCTCGATCTGCGCGAGCCTCGACCGGCGAAGCCGACCGCCCGGGCGGCGTCACGATTCTTCGGTGCGGGCCGCAGATTGACGATATTCGAGATCGGTCAGGCCGCGGCGGCCGGGCTCTACGACGTAACGGAAACCGAGGAATCGGGCGTGAAATAGCTGAGCGGGTCCGGGTCAGGACTTTCGCCAGACAGCTCCGCTGCGAGCGGCGACAGAGATGTTCACGCCGTCGGCCGCGGCTGCCAGCGCCCCATCGCCCCACAACCGGGTCCAACGTTCTCCAGCGAGGAGCGGGATGTGCTGGGTGGCCACTCTGTCGCCCGCATTGACCGCGACCAGCAGCTGCCGCTCATCGATGCGCGTGAAGACATGCAAGAGGCTGCCCTTGGTCGCGTGCAGGGTTTCATAGCTCCCGTGACGCAGGGCCGGCTCGGATTGACGCAGCGCAATGAGCGAACGGACCGCATCCAGAATACGGGAGTTCCACTCGGACTCGTGCTCCCAGGGGAAGGCCGCCCGGCATTCCGGATCATGCCCGCCGGTCAGCCCGATTTCGTCGCCGTAGTAGATGCAGGGCGCTCCAGGAAAAGTCATGATCATCAGCATCGCCAGGATGACTCCGTCGGTGTCATCTCCCAGGATCGTGAGCAGGCGGGCTGTGTCGTGGGATCCGAGCAGATTGAGGTTGGCCTTCGTCGCCGATTCCGGGTACATCTCGAGGAGGTGAGCTACTGCGGCGGCGTAGCCGGCAGCGTCGATGTCGCGGACGCTGTAGTCAAGGCCATCGGCAACCGGCCAGTTGATCCGCTTGACTCCGGCGAACGAGACCACAGCTCCGGTAAGGAGATAGTTCATCACGCCGTCGAAGCGGTCACCCCGGCTGATCCAGTCGGCGGCCTCATGCCAGATCTCGCCCACGATGTAGGCGTCGGGGTTCTGGTCGCGGACGCGTCGCCGGAACTCCTCCCAGAAGCCTTCGGTGTGGATCTCCAACGGCACGTCCAGGCGCCACCCGTCGATCCCTTGCTCGATCCAGTGTTCTCCGACCCGCATCAAGTATTCGCGCACCTGTGGGTTGGCAGTGTTGAACTTGGGCAATGCGTGCAGACCCCACCAGGCGTCGTAGTTGGGAGGATGGCGCTCGTCGTATGCGTTCAGGGGGTAGGAGTGGATGGTGAACCAATCCCGCCACGGACTCAGTGATCCAGATTCGAGGATGTCGTTGAACTGGAGAAAGCCCCGGCTGGCATGATTGAACACGCCGTCGAGCACGATTCGCATGTCGCGCGAGCGACAGGCGCGGACGAACTCCTCGAATGCGACGTTTCCGCCGAGGAGGGGATCGACCCGGTAGTAATCATGAGTGTGATACCGATGGTTGGAGGCTGATCGAAAGATCGGGTTCAGGTAGATGGCGTTGACGCCCAGATCGGCCAGCCAGTCCAGCCGGTCGACGATGCCCAGCAGGTCCCCACCCTTGTACCCGTGCACGGTTGGCGGCGTGTCCCAGGCCTCCAGGTTTTTCGGTTGGAGGATGCGATGCGAGCGAGAGAACCGGTCGGGAAAGATCTGATAGAAGACGGCGTCGGCGACCCAAGCGGGCGGTTGGTCTGCTGGTGTCGGCATACCCTGTCTTTCGGTGGCTGATAGTTGCCTATCGGCGGTCTCGTTGTCGCTCGTGAGCGAGTCTCGGCGGCGGCACGACCCGGCGACGAAGAAGGTAGTCGCAGTCGGTCGCCGCACAGTTGCTTGCGATGCCCTCCCGGCCCCCGACGGCCGCAACCGATATCCGGCGGAACTGCCCGACAGCACGGCTACGCTGCGCGAATGCAGATCGGATATCAAGGGGAGCCCCGCTCGTACTCGCACCGTGCCGCCGGCGAGGTGTTCCCCGGAGAAGAGCGCATCGGCTTTCCGAGCTTCGCGGCCGCGTTCCACGGGCTGAACGACAAGGACGTTGACCGGCTGGTCCTGCCGATCGAGAACACAACGACGGGTTCCGTGCTCCCCGTCCTTGACCGGCTTGCGCAGACCGATGCTTCGATCGTGGGCGAGCACACCATCGAGGTTCAGCACGCACTGATGGCGGTGCCGGGAGCAACGCTGGAGGAGATCCGTACTGTTCGGTCCCATCCCGAAGCACTCTCCCAAGCTCAGGACCGCATCGACCGTCGCGGCTGGACCCCGGTGCTGACCCACGACACGGCCGGGGCGGTACGACAGGTGGCCGAGCACGGCGACCCGACGGAGGCCGCGCTGGGATCGGCGGAGGCGGCCGAGCGGCACGGCCTCGAGGTGCTCGAATCGAATTTCGTTGACCGGGATCACAACACAACCCGTTTTGTCGTTCTCCAACTCGGGACGGTGGACATTCCTCCGGAAGCCAACAAGACGAGCGTGGTATTCGCCACCGCCCACACCCCCGGAGCACTCGCACTGGCCCTCACCGAGCTGGGCTTGCGGGGGGCGAACTTGACGCGAATTGAGTCTCGCCCCTACGAGACCGCGTGGCAATACCGGTTCTTCATCGACATGGTGCACGCACCGGGACGCGAAGGTCTGGCCTCAATCCTTGCCCCCCCGCCCGCGACGATGGCTGATCTCCGGATACTCGGGACCTACCCGGCCGTCGTCCGCTGACCGGGTCCGGATCGTCGGGAACGACCCTCATGGGTGTGCCGCTGGGGTGACGGCAGATGATCGAAACACTCCCTCGTGTGGTGGGTCGGATTCGGCGCCGCCGGCTGGAAGCGATGGCGAGGCCGACTCCGCGGCGAGAAAGCGGTCCGCACCCGGGCCAACAACCCCGCTCTCGGAGGAGCCCGCCCAGACCCCGGTGCGACGGCTGAGCTACCGCCTCTTCGCACCTAACCTCATGGTGTGCAGGCACAGATCGCACCACAAGAGGTGGAAGATCCGCAGATCGACGAGGACGTTGATCTGGATCGCGCATGGAATGTCGTGGTGTGGAATGATCCGGTCAACCTGATGACATATGTGGTGTACGTCCTCCGCAAGCTGTTCGGCTACTCCGAGGACAAAGCCACCAAACTGATGCTGCAGGTCCACCATGAGGGGCGGGCGATTGTGTCGTCGGGGCCTCGCGAAAGGGCCGAGCTCGACTGCTTCCGTCTGCATCGCTATGGACTGTGGGCGACCCTGGAACGAGATTGAGACCCTTCACCCGGCACCGGAAAGGAATTCGTCTGCGCCTCTCACCCGACGAGGTCGAGGCGCTGCGTGTGATCCCGCAGTTGCTGGAGTCGGTGGGGGAGGCTCCGGGCGATTCGGCAGCAGAGCGGCTGGACATTGGTGTGTACCCGGACGATCCGCAGGCAACGGAGGAGTTTCGCCGGCTGACGTCCTCGGAAATGGCCGAGGGACGCAGCGCCGACCGGTCGGCTTTTGTCGAGGTCCTCGACGCGGCAGTCACGGGCTCCGCCGTGCTGTCCCCCGAACAGGCCGAGTCGTGGTTGTTGGTATTGGGCGAAGCCCGGCTGACGCTCGCCGCGCGGCTGGGGATCGAGACCGAGGGATGGGGCGAGGAAGACTCGCCGGAGCCGGCCATGGCGCTGCTCCATTATCTCTCCTGGCTGCAGGGGGCGCTGACCGAAGCCCTGTTGGAGGGCCTGTGACGGCAGCTCAAACCTGGCCGGTGAGCACGCGTGACATGGCACACGGAGGCGAAGCCGTCGGAAGCCTTCCCGACGGCAAGACGGTGTTCGTGGCCGGCGGGCTGCCCGGGGAGCAGCTCACCGTCACCGATCTCGTCGACCGTGGCTCGTGGGGTCGTGCCGCACTGGTGTCCGTAATCGAGCCCAGCCCTGCCCGCGTCGATCCTCCCTGTCCCTATTTCGGCCGCTGTGGCGGATGCCAGTGGCAGCACGCCGCATATCAAGCCCAGCTTGATTACAAGCGGTCGATCGTGGCCGGTCAGCTGGCGCACCTGGGCAACCTGGCCGGAATCAACGTTCGCCCGACGGTGGCACCCGGGCCTCCGTTCCGCTACCGCAACAAGATGAACTTCCAGGTCGAGCACGGACAGACGGGCCAGTACGCCGCGGGGTCTCGCACGCTCGTCCCGCTTGACTCGTGCATGCTGTTGCTGCCGGAACTGGCGGAGCTCTACGGGCGGCTGGGTGCCGTCCCGAACGCCACGAGAATCGTGATTCGCCACGGGATGCGGACGGGCCAGTCGCTGGTGGTCGTGGATGGCCAGATCCCGGATCAGGCAGCCGAGTGGGGCGCCTCGGTCGTCCGGAAGCGCCGTGGAACTGCCGAACCGATCATCGGCCCCGACCACATTCACGAAATCGTGGCCGGCGTTCGATTCCGCATCACCGGTGCCGCGTTCTTCCAGGTGAACACCTGGGCGGCTGACGAGTTGGTGGCACTGGTCGCCGAAGCGCTCCAGCCCCGACCGGATGATGTTCTTCTCGATGCCTACGCCGGCGGAGGTTTGTTCACGGCCACGGTAGGGCGCCACGCGGGGAGGGTCCTGGCGGTAGAGACCGGCGACGATGCGGTGGCCGACCTGCGCCACAACTTGCGTTCAAATTCGGTGGACGCAGCCGAAGTCATCGAGGGACGTGTGGAGGATGTGCTGGCGGATCCCGTGGATGACTGGGACCTGGTGATCTGCGACCCGCCACGGACCGGGCTGGGTGAGCCGGGCGTGGCTGCCGTCACGGGGTCGCGGCCTCGGGTGATCGCCTATGTGAGCTGTGATCCGGCGAGCTTCGCTCGGGATGCTCGGCTCCTGGCCGGTCGCGGATACTCCCTCGATTGGGTAGCGCCGGTCGACCAGTTTCCGCAGACCTTCCACGTGGAGCTGGTGGCGAAATTCGCACTTGCGAGCGACGGCGGATCGGCTGAGATGCTGGCATAGCAGCGCCCGCCGGAGCTTTACCGAAGGGTGGGCGGCTCGTTGTCAGAAGATGCGGGTGTTGGGCAGAGCCTCCGCCACGGTGACGATCACGGGAGTCTTGGCTTCGTGCTTGAGCAGGACGCTGATGCCGGTCTCGAAGGCATGCCGCACCTCGAGGATCTCCCCGTCCAGTGAGGGATCGGTCACCAGCCTGTATGTGATCTGAACCTCGTGCCCGCGATCCCGGAGATTGGCCGTCAAGCGATCGACCTCGCTCAGCGCCTGAACACCCGGCTGCAGCGACCGATCCGATGGGCTCTCGAACGGGATGATCTCGATGGGGGTCGGCTCGAAGCTGCTCATCACCACCGGTGGGCGCGTGACTCCGGGCGCTGCCACCTCCGCCGGTGCCGTACGGCCGGGCAGCCACTGCAGGAGGACTGCAGTGCACATCGCAATCGCGATCATGGCCGCCGCAGCTACGGCGGGAAACCGGGGCTCCCGGTATGAGCCGGGGGCGAGGTGCTCCAGCAGCCGGCCTTCGAACTCGGGTGTGGCGGGCGCTTCCGTCCTCCCGAGGCAAACGCCGGTCGCGTTGCGCAGGCGCCGCTCCAGCTCCGCCCAATAACGAGGGGTCTCGGGGATATCGGAAACGTGAAATTCAGGAGGCATGGCGGGCCTCCCGCAGTGGCGTGACCGAAGCCACCTGGTCGGGTGCGCCCAGGGCCTCGCGCATCCGCCTCCGAGCCCGGCTCAAGCGCAGCCGGGCCGCATTGGCCGTCACGTTCAACGCAGCGGCGGCTTCTGAAGGCGTCAGGCCGTCGTATGCGACCAGCTCCAGCACCTCTCGTTCGCCCTTGGGCAATGCGGCGAGTGCCTCTTCAATGGCGGGTTGTCGGCGGGCCGCATCAATTGCGTTCGCGATAGCGTCTTCTTCGGATCCTTGGTAGCGCGGATACGCGTAAGAGGCCTTGACCTGGAGCCGGGTCAACCCGGCAGCCTTACGCCGGTGTCGGTAGAGCACGCGCCTAGCAATCCCGAACAGCCAGGGCAGCGCGGTGGGTGTTTCGGGACGGTACCGGCTCGCCGCGGCGAGCGCAGTCATGAACGTTTCGGCCACCAAGTCGCTGACTTCCTCGCTATTGGCGCACCGGCGCACGGCGTACGCCGTTATCGGGCGCACGTGACGGCGGAACAAAATGGCGTACGCGTCGCCATCCCCGGCTGCTGCGGCCGAGAGCAGTTCCGCGTCTGTCCTGTTCAATCCAAACCCATTCTCCGCAAAGACGGCCGTGACCGGCCGCTAGTCAGTCAATGCCTGGCGATGGCCCAGCATGTCATGCCCGCAAGAAGATACCGTCGCTGTGGCCCTAGAGATTGTGTCCGATCTCCAGCGCAAAGGCGAGTTACGCCTGATAGCTTCGGGTGCGGCCGAGCCGCTGATCTTTCGGGAAGGAGCCGGATTGCACGTATCGATGACGGTGAACGGGGTGGAGGCGTCGGGAGATGTAGAGCCCCGCACTTTGCTGGTTCACTTCATCCGTGAAGATCTCGGCCTGACCGGGACCCACGTCGGCTGCGAGACCTCGTATTGCGGCGCATGCACCGTCATCGTCAACGGGAGATCCACCAAGTCATGCACGATGCTGGCGGTCCAGGCCCAGGGCGCCGAGATCCGAACGATCGAAGGCCTCGCTGAAGACGGACAGCTGCATCCCGTTCAGGAAGGTTTCTGGGAGCGCCATGGCTTGCAGTGCGGGTTCTGCACCCCCGGGATGATCATGTCGGCAGTGTCATTGCTGGAAGAAAACGACAACCCGACTGAAGACGAGATACGCCACGGGATCGAAGGCAACCTGTGCCGGTGCACCGGATACCACAACATCGTGCGGGCGATCGAATACGCCTCGGCCAGGATACGTGGCGAGACCCCGGCGCCTGCCGAGTGGGAGCGGGAGGCGGAGTCGGCGTGAGGCGCGTCACTGCCCGGGTCATCACCCTCCCATGGTTTGAAGGCGCCATCCCGGCCGGCGCATGAGGAGGCGGGGCGCATGAAAGTCGAGGGCTCATACGATTTCGCTGCCCCGCGCGACGTCGTCTGGCCAATGTTGCAGGATCCGGAGGTGCTCGCCCGAGTTCTGCCCGGATGCGAACGCCTGGACCACGTCGGCGACAACCGATACGAGGGCGCACTCAACATCAAGATCGGGCCGGTACAGGGCAGCTTCGACGGAGCCATCACCCTGTCGGACATCCAGGAACCGGAAAGCGCCAGCGTCGCAGTGACCGGGCAAGGCCCTGCGGGATTCGTCAGCGGCACCGGCCGCTTCTGGCTGGACGAGGCGGGCGCGACCTCGACCCTGCGCTACGCCGGAGACGCCCAAATCGGCGGGCGACTGGCCGCAGTCGGCCAGCGCCTCCTCGATAGCTCCGCGAAGGCGATCATCCAATCGGGGCTGGAGGGTCTCGATGCGCAGGTCCGGGCTCGGACCGGAGACGGCGAGGAGGGAACTCCGGTCGAAGCAGCCGCTCCGGAAGCCCCGTCTCAGACCGAGTTCGCGATGGGAGTCGTCCGCAACTATGCCAAAGATGTGATGGAAGACCCGGCCCGCCGCAGGCAGGCGCGCCGGGGAGCGTTGACGGCAGGGGTGCTGGTCCTGCTCTATGCGATCTTCCGCTTGCTACGAGGCGCCCGAGGACGAGCTGGAGAGTGACAATGCGAGAAGAACGGCGGCGGCAGGACATCAGCGGTTTGGTCGTCGATGAGAAAGGGAGGCACTACTCATGAGAGTGTCGATGACGGTCAACGGCGCCGCGTCCGAACGCGATGTCGAGCCGCGCATGCTGCTGGTGGACTACATCAGAGACGAACTGGGCTTGACCGGCACCAATGTCGGGTGCGACACCAGCCAATGCGGCGCCTGTACGGTTCATTTGGACGGCCAGGCAGTGAAGTCATGCACGGTGCTCGCGGCCCAGGCCGACGGCTCGACGGTGACGACCATCGAGGGCCTGGCAGCCAACGGGCAGCTTCATCCCATGCAGCAGGCTTTCTGGGACAGCCACGGTCTCCAGTGTGGCTTCTGCACGCCGGGGATGATCATGGCGGCCGTCAAATTGGCCGACGCGAATCCGAACATCTCCGACGACGAGGTTCGCCACGGCCTCGAAGGCAACATGTGCCGCTGCACCGGATACGAGAACATCGTCAAAGCAGTCAAGGCGGGGGCAGCGGCGATGGGAGGTGCCGGATGACCACCTACATGGGCAAATCCATCAAGCGAGTCGAGGACCCTCGTTTCATCCAGGGCAAGGGCAAATACGTGGCCAACCTCGCGCTTCCGGGCATGGTCCACGTCGCAGTGAAACGCAGCCCGTTCGCCCATGCCACGATCCAGAGCATCGACACGTCGGCTGCGGCGGCCATGGATGGCGTGGTGGCCGTGTTCACCGGGCAGGACCTGCTGGATGGGGGCGCCGGCTCCCTGCCGTGCGGCTTCACCCCTCCCGATATCAAGACGCCACCGCACCATCCCCTGGCGGTGGACAAGGTCCGCCATGTGGGTGACGGCGTTGCGGTCGTCGTCGCAGAGAACCCGTACGTGGCGGAGGACGCCCTCGATCTGATCGACGTTCGCTACGACCCGCTGCCGGCTGTGGTCGACGCCCGGGGCGCGACGGATGAAGGCGCTCCGCAAGTGCATGATGACGTGGAGCAGAATCTGAGCTTCCACTGGCCGCTGGGGGACGAAGACGCCACCAACCAGGCGCTAGCCGATGCCGACCATGTGATCGAGCTGGAGTTCGTCAACCAGCGGCTGATTCCCAACGCCATGGAGCCACGGGCGTGCACCGCCCAGTGGGACGGGTTCACAGAGTCGATGACGGTGTGGACCACCAGCCAGAATCCGCACACGATTCGGTTGCTATTGGGTGCTTTCACGCTGGGGATCCCCGAGCACAAGCTGCGGGTGATCTCGCCGGATGTCGGCGGGGGCTTCGGCAGCAAGATCTTCCACTACCCCGAAGAGGTGATCGTCCCCTGGGTGGCACGGGCCGTTGACCGGCCCGCCAAGTGGGTGGCAAGCCGTACGGAGTCGTTCGTGACCGATGCGCACGGTCGGGACCACGTGACCCAGGCCAAACTGGGCGTCAACAAAGACGGCACCATCACTGGTCTGCATGTCACAACGTGGGCGAACATGGGGGCGTACCTGTCGACCTTCGCCCCCTTGATCCCGACGGCGCTCTACATAACCTTGTTCTCGGGGCTTTACAGGATCCCGGCGATCTTCGGGCAGAGCTACGGCACCATGACCAACACCGTGCCCGTGGACGCGTATCGCGGGGCCGGCCGGCCCGAGGCCAGCTACATGTTGGAAACCTTGGTTGATCTGGCCGCCCGCGAGCTCGACATGGATCCAATCGAGCTCCGGCGCAGGAACTTGATCCAACCGGACGAGTTCCCGTATCAGACCCCGGTCGCCCTCGAGTACGACAGCGGCAACTATCCGGCGCTGTTCGACAAGGTCGAAGAGCTGGCGGATTACAAGAACATGCGTAAAGAACAGAAAGACGCTCGCAAGGACGGGCGGCTGGTCGGGGTCGGCTTCAGCGGTTGCATCGAGGCGAGCGGTCCGGCGCCATCTGCCGTGGCGGTCGGCCTGGGGGCTGCGATAGGACTGTTCGAGAGCGGAGCCATCCGGGTGCACCCCACCGGCAAGGTGGTGGTGCTCACGGGCTCGCACTCCCACGGTCAGGGTCACGAGACGACATTTGCGCAGATCGTGGCGGACGAGCTGGGCGTTCCCATGGAGGACGTCGAGGTGGTGCACGGTGACACCGACCGGACTCCGTACGGGGTGGGGACGTACGGGAGCCGCAGCGCCGCAATTGGGGGCAGCGCGCTGGTCAAGAGCGCAGAGAAGATCCGTGAGAAGCTCAAGGCCTTGGCTGCGCACTTGCTGGAGGCTTCCGTCGACGACATGGTGTACGACCGGTCTTCGGGCACGGTCCACGTCAAAGGATCGCCGGAGAGCGCCAAGGCGTTCGGCGAACTGGCCTTCGCCGTCACCACGGCCGACAACATGCCCGACGGCATGGAACCCGGGCTGGAAGCCACGTCGTTCTACGATCCGGCCAACTTCACCTTCCCGTGCAGTGCCCACGTGGCCATGGTCGAGGTGGACCGCGACACCGGGGAGGTGTCTGTCAAGTCGTACGCCGCAGTGGACGACGTCGGCAACGTGATCAACCCGCTGATCGTCGAAGGCCAGATCGTCGGCGGGATCGCCCAGGGGGTGGGTCAGGCGCTGTGGGAACACGGGGTGTACGACGAGAACGGTCAGTTGCTGACGGGCTCGATGATGGATTACGCCATGCCACGGGCAGACGGGTTCCCTTCGATCAGCGTTGACCGCATCGAGACGCCATCGCCGCACAACCCACTGGGTGTGAAAGGGGCTGGAGAGATGGGGACCATCGCGGCCACCGCCACGATCTCCAACGCCGTGCTCGATGCACTTGCTCCGCTCGGGATCAGATACCTGGACATGCCGCTGACTGCGGAGAAGATCCACAACGCAATAGCGGCCGCCAACGGTGGAGGTGCGTGATGTATCCGCCTGTCTTTGAATATGCCCGTGCCGGCAGCGTCGAGGAGGCGATCAGCCTGGTGACCCAGCGAGGTGGCAAGCTGCTTGCCGGAGGGCACAGCCTGCTCCCGGTCATGAAGATGCGGCTGGCGGACCCGGGCGTTCTGGTCGACATCGGACGCATTGACGGCCTCCGTGGGATCGAACGGAGCGGTGACGCCTTCAAGATCGGCGCGTTGACGACCCACTCCATGGTTGCGGCCGAAGGAGCCGACGGCTTCCCGGCTGCACTGTCGGAGGCTGCGGCGATGATCGGAGACCCCCAGGTCCGCAATCGCGGCACGGTGGGTGGCAACGTGGCGCACGCCGATCCTGCGTCGGATCTGCCGACCGTTTTCGCGGCGCTCGGTGCCACGTTCCATGCCACCGGCTCCGGCGGCACGCGGACCATGGCGGCGGCCGATTTCTTCACCGGACTGTTCGAAACTGCGTTGGCCGACGATGAACTGTTGACGGCAGTCGAGGTCGGTGCCGAAGGCGCGGGCAGTGGGTCGGCCTACGCCAAGCTGTTCAACCCGGCCTCCCGGTATGCGGTGGTGGGTGCCTGTGCCAGCTTGTCGCTGGATGGTGACGGCGCTTGCACATCGTGCACGGTTGCGGTGGGCGGCCTCACCCCGACCGCCCGGGTTGCGGAGTCGGCCGGGGCGGCAATGGTGGGCAAGGCGGTCGACGCGGAGTCCGCGGCGGCGGCTGGACGAGCTGCGGTGGACGACGTCGGTGACGATGTGATGGGTGACATCCACGCCTCCGCCGACTACCGACGGCAGGTGTTGCCGGCGTTCGTGGCACGAGCAATCAACTCGGCAGCCGCGCGCGCCGGCTGAGATCACGCCGGAGGAGGGATCATCGCTTGGCTCCCGGGACCCACGGGTTCCCGGGAGCCCGGCGCACGTGGCCGCAGCCATCGAGCTGAGAGGAAGCAAGCCGAGACGGAAATGAGGAAATAGCGTATGTACCCGAGGGAGTTCGACTACGCCGCGCCCTCCTCACTCGATGAGGCGCTCAGCCTGCTGGCGTCGAACGATATGGCCAAGGTGATGAGCGGTGGAATGAGCCTCATTCCGTTGATGAAGCTCCGATTGTTCTCGCCCGAGCTCGTCGTGGACATCGGGCGGATCCCGGGGCTCGATCAGATCGAGGACCGGGGCGACCACATCGTAATCGGCGCTCTGGTCCGGCATGCGGACGTTGCCGCCAGTCCTCTGATTCAGAGCGAGCTGCCCGCCCTCGCCTCGGCGGCGGCTTGGACGGGTGATCGGCAGGTGCGTAACCGGGGAACGACCTGCGGAGCGCTGGCGCATGCCGACGTGGCGGCAGATCAACCGGCGGCGGCGCTCGCGCTCGGGGCGACCATGGTGGCCGTTTCGGCGGACGGGTCGCGCGAGATCCCGTCGGATGGCTTCTTCGTCGACGCCCTCACTTCAGCGCTGGAGCCGACGGAAATCCTCACAGAGGTCAGGATCCCCAAACCTGCGGCCGGTTCCGGGTCTGCGTACGACAAGCTAGGACGTCGAGGAGGTCACACAGACTACGCGGTAGCCGGCGTGGCCGCCCGCGTGACGAGAGCCGACGGGTCCGTGACCGATGCCCGTATCGCCGTGACCGGCGTCGGGACCAAGCCCGTACTCCTCGAGGGCGCCATGGAGGCGCTGACGGGGACAGACGGGTCGGCGGGGGCGATCGCCGCCGCAGCCGAGCGCGCGACAGAAGGCCTCACCGTGATCGAGGACCTATACGGCTCAGAGGAGTACAAGGCGCACCTGGCCAAAGTCTTCACCCGCCGTGCGGTCGAGCAAGCGCTGGCTGCGGCCGGGTGATTTCGAGCGACGTCTAGCAGAACGCCGTCGGGTCTCACGATCCGGGCGCGCCTGTGGTACAGTTGTGTCGTCCAGCTCGATGCAGGTTCCCTACCACCTGCTTCGGGATGATGGAGGCTGCTGACGGGTCCCACTTGATGTGGGGCCCGTCGTACATTCCGGCCTCCCCCGTTGCGGCCAGTCCTGCGTTCCGGCCCGAAGTCACGTTGGGGTCGTCGGACATTGCGGGCGGGGAGTCGCACCCATCGTGTCGAGCAGGTTCAAGGGAGCGGTCATGCGTTCAGCGCTCCAGCTCGTAACCCGCCTCGGCCCAGGAGACGAGACCGCCGGCCAGATTCGTGACGTTCGTGAAGCCGGCCTGGCTGATGAGCGCTTCGACTACCCGGCCCGATCGGGCGCCGGACCGGCACTGGAAGATGAGTTCGCGGTCATCCGGTAGCTCCAGCCACCAGTCGTTTATCTCCGACATCGGCCGGGACATCGCGCCCGGGATCCGAACCCGAGCCCATTCCTTCGGCTCACGCACGTCGATGAGCAGCGCTCCCGCCGCCAGCCGCTCGTGGGCCTCCTGAGCCGTGACCTGGGGTATCGCCGCAGGCACTTCCATGGCGTAACGCTAATGAAGCTGCTGCCGTCCCGGATCGGCCAAACCGCCCCGACGCTCTAAGCTCTCCGCCGTGAGTATCAAATCAGTCGATGACGTGGTCGATGCTTTGGCTTCCGAGAAATACGTGGCTGATCGCGCGCTGGCCGTCGCGATCTTCCTTGCGCTGAAACTCGGGAGACCGCTGTTCCTGGAAGGCGAGGCGGGCGTTGGCAAAACCGAAGTGGCCAAGGTGCTGGCGGCGATCGCCGGGCAACCGCTCATACGTTTGCAGTGTTACGAAGGTCTGGACGCGGGCCACGCCCTGTACGAATGGGACTATGCGCGCCAGATGATGGCCATCCGGCTGTTGGAGGCGTCACACGATGCGTCATCCGCCACGGTCTCGGACGTCATGAGCCGTGAGTACCTCGTAGCCCGGCCGCTGCTCGAGGCGATCGAGCGCTCCCGGGATGGCGTCCGGCCGGTGCTCCTCATCGACGAACTCGACCGGGCGGACGAGGAGTTCGAGGCTTACTTGCTTGAGCTTCTGTCCGACTTCCAGATCACGATCCCCGAGATCGGCACCATCCGCGCCGAGCGGCCGCCCGTCGTTGTGATCACGTCCAACCGCACGCGTGAGATCCATGATGCACTCAAACGGCGCTGCATCTACCACTGGATCGACTACCCGACCTTCGAGCGAGAAGCGGCGATCGTCCGGCGCAAGGTGCCTGATGTCGACGAGCAGCTGGCGGTGCAGCTGGCGTCGGCGATGGAGAAGCTCCGTGAGCTGGACCTGTTCAAGCCGCCGGGGGTAGCCGAAACTCTCGACTGGGCGTCGGCCCTGCAGGCGCTGGGCAGCACCCGGCTGGAACCGCAGGTCGCGGAGGACACGCTGGGGGTCGTGCTGAAGTACCAAGAGGACATCGAGCGCGTCCGGTCGCTGGGCGTCGAGAAACTGCTCGCCGCGGGCTGATAAGTCCCGGTTCGTCCCCGTTCTGCTGGAATGGCGCGACCGACATGAGGCTCACCCCCAATCGCAAACGCTGGCTGGCAGCCGGCGGCCTGTGGCTGCTGCCGATGTGGCTGGTTCCCGCCGCCCCGGCGGTCGCCTTCGACGACGTCGACACAGCCACCGTGACGCTGTACCAGCCGGGAGGCCTCGAGGCGGTCGTTGTGGACGCCGCCATGTCCGCTGCCGCCCGCAACGGTATCTCGGCCGCTGAGATCCACGCCGGAACGATCAATCTGCTCTCGGTCACTCGCAAAGACCAAACCGTCCAGGCTCCGCCCCCGGGGTTCCAAATACCCATGTCGGCGATTGCGCTCGCGGCCGGTCGTGCAGCCCCTATAACCAGTCGCCAAGTTGCCAACGCCCTGGCCAGGGGCCTGGCGGTGATGGGGGAGACCTCGGCTGCACTGCGGGGCGCCCGTCCCGGCGACGTGATCGAGTTCCTCGGCTGGGACAACCAGGTGCACGCGCGCCGGATCGGCTTGGTGGTTCCGGACCGGCTGGTGAACTGGGCGGAGCTGGCATTCGACCTCGACGATGCGGCGCGATTCGGTTTCTGGCGGCCTTCCGCGCTCGTCATGTGGGACTTCGAACCGAGGGATCAGGCAATCATCGAGCTGTGGCGAGCGCTCCCGGATCGGCGCCTGCGGGTCGATAGCAGTGACGATCCCTGGAACCCGGACTCTGTGGTGCCGACGGTGCTCATCAAGCAACGTTTCGGTGAGTTTGCCTACCGGAAGACCGGCCGGGGTGATCTGATTCAGATTGAGCCGGGCTGGCGGGAGACCAATATTGTGGAGGTCGAGCTGCCGCTAGTTGGCCCCTTCCGTTGCCACCGGGCGATTGCCCCGCTCGTACGGTCCGCCATCCAGGATGTCATCGAAGCCGGGCTGTCGGGCGAACTCTCCTACGCAGATTTCCAGCTCGCTGGAGGCTGCTGGGTGCCGCGGGTGATCCGTGGCGGGGACAAGGGAGGCGCCATCTCCCGCCACGCGTGGGGCGTTGCCGTCGACTTCAATCCCAGTTCGAATCCGTACGGCGGCGCGGTCGACATGCATCCGGAAATCGTCGAGATATTCCGCTCGCACGGTTTCGCCTGGGGCGGCGGCTGGACATTCACCGATGGCGGCCACTTCGAGTGGAACCGCGACGCCGGCGGGCCACCCCTGGCGGAGCTAGCCGGCAGCTGACCGGGACCGGCCGAGCGGACGGCGATCGCCGTGGTTCCAGCACCGCTCTACTCTCCAGGGCGTGAACACCGTCTTCACCGACAACCTGGTCCACTTCGTTCGCTATCTGCGAGCCCGGGGCATCGAGACGGTCCCGGGCACCGGGGCCGAGCTGGCGAACGCCATCGAGCTGCTGGGCCTGTCCAACCGCGACGACGCGTATCACGCGTTCCGGGCGATGACCGTCACCCGGCGCGAGGACCTCCCGGTGTTCGATGACGCGTTCGCCGTCTTCTTCGGGCATGGGTGGCGCCAGCCTCGACCCAGGCTCATCACCCCACCCGAGCGCGTCACGGTGCAGGTCCCCACCCTCGGCTCGGACGCCCCGGACCTGCCGGAAGATGACATCCGCGAAACCACCGAACAGCTTGGTGCTTCGCATGCCGAGCGACTGGCGAAACGTGACTTCAGCGAGCTGACGCCCGAGGAGATCGCAGAGGTGCGCAGGCTGATCGCCCGCATGATCTGGCACCCGGCCGACGCGCTCAGTCGACGCTGGGTGGCCGACGTACGAGGACGGCGTCCTGACATGCGCCGCACACTCCGCAACATCGTCGGACCTGAATCGGATCTCCTTCCGATGGAGTTCTCGGCTCGCAAGCCGCGGAAGCGGCCGCTCGTGATCCTCGCGGACGTGAGCGGCTCGATGGAGAAGTACGCCGAGATGATCCTCTACTTCGCTCACGCCGCTCCCGCCCGGATGGGACGTGTCGAGACGTTCGTCTTCTCCACCAGGCTGACGCGGGTGACCCACGAACTGCGCCGACGCGACCCGGCGGCGGCCCTGCGGTTGGTGGCCGAATCGGTGCACGACTGGTCTGGTGGCACCCGAATCGGCGAAACCCTGGAGACCTTCAATCGGCGCTGGAGCCGGAGGGTGACGCGGGGCGGGCCGGTCGGGGTCATCATCAGCGACGGCTGGGACCGCGGAGACCCGGTCCTGCTGAAGGATCAAATGGCCCGCTTCCACCGGAGCGTGCATCGGGTCGTCTGGTTGAACCCTCTGGCCGGCCGGGAGGGCTACGCGCCGGAGACGCGGGGGATGCGTATCGCGCTGCCCTACATCGACGATTTCCTGCCGTCCGCCAGCCTGTCCGACCTCAGTGAGGTCGTGCGGCTTCTAGAGTCCGTACCAAGCAAGAGGTGAGGTTCGCATGATCGATGCCATGCACATACGGGACGCATGGGCGGCCGAGGGCAAGGACGTGGCTGTCGCAACGGTCGTCCGGGTCCAGGGATCGGCTCCTCGCCCCGAAGGGGCCAAGTTCCTCGTATCGTCTGCCGGGGACATGGAGGGCTCTGTGAGCGGAGGCTGCGTCGAGAACGACGTCTTTCTGCATGCCGAGCAGGTGCTCGAGTCCGGCACCCCCCGGCTCGTCACATACGGCATCGCCGATGAGGACGCGTTTGAGGTAGGCCTTGCCTGCGGCGGCACGATCCAGGTGTACATCGAGAAATGGTGACCGAACAGGATCTCTCGGCCGTACGCCAGCTCATCGAGAAAGAGCAGCTGGGTGCCAGGGCCGTGGTTATCGGCGGCGCCGACACGGGGCAAGCGGCAGTGATCGACATCGACGCCGGCTACGTCTCCGGCTCACTGCCCGACGACATCGCGGACGACGTCCTGGCCGACGCCATGACCCTCATGGCCACGGAGCAGAGTCGCACACTGGCCTACGGTGAGCGCGAGGTGTACATCGAGACGATCGCCCCCCAGCCGCACTTGCTCATCTTCGGCGCGGTGCACATTGCGCAGCCGCTGTCCAGTATGGCCAAAGAACTCGGCTTCCGCGTGACCGTCAACGACGCCCGGCCCGCCTTCACGACCCGGGAGCGGTTCCCCGAAGCCGACTCGGTGATCATTGGGTGGCCAGATGAGGTGATGGATCAGCTCGTGATGGATCGCCGCACCTATGTGGTGATCTTGAGCCACGACGCCAGGTTCGAAGAGCCGGTCTTGCCGGCGGTGCTCGACAGCCCGGTCCGGTACATCGGCGCCATGGGCTCGCGGCGTACCCACAACATGCGCCGGGAACGCCTGGCAGCCGCCGGCTATTCGGACGAGCAGATCGCCCGGATCTATGGCCCGGTCGGCCTGGACATCGGCGCCGAGCAGCCGGCGGAGGTTGCCGTGTCGATTCTGGCCGAAATGATCCAGGTTCGATACGGATCAGGGTCGGGTGAGTCCCTGAAGGGACGCCAGGGTCGGGTACACCTGCAGCGGACTGAAGACGAAGGTGATGTCTGAGGTGCTGGGAAGTAGTCACCGGTGGCCGTGAAGACGGCGGCGCTGATTCTCGCAGCGGGTGGCTCCCGTCGCATGGGTTCGTCCAAACAGCTGGCCGACTGGGGCGGAGTGCCGCTCCTGGAGCATGTCGTCAAGATGGTCCAGCGGTGGCCGGTCGACGAAGTCTTCGTTGTGCTCGGCTGTGATGCGGAGCGGGTGCTCGATGCCGTCGATTTCGGCGGCACTACGGTCGTCATCAACCCCGACTGGGAGGAGGGGATGGCCGCCTCCCTGCGGGTGGGACTCGACGCGCTCATGCAGGAGGTCGCCATCGATCGGGTAGTGATTGCCTTGGGCGACCAGCCGCGTGTCGAACAAACCACGGTCGAAACTCTGCTCGGTGAACACAGCCAGAGCCGAGCGCTGGCGGCGGTACCCAAATACCGGTACACGTGGGGAAACCCGGTCGTGATCTCCCGAACGCTCTGGCCCCGGATAATGAGCCTCGAGGGAGATTCCGGAGCCCGCCACCTGCTGCAGGCACACCCCGATTGGGTCCATGAAGTCTGGTTCGAGCAGCTACCGCCGCGCGATGTGGACACGGTGGCCGACCTCGAGGAGCTGCGACCGCGCTGAGCTGCTGACGCGCCGGTGGCTGTCGGGCGGAGTGGAAACCAAGCGGCCGCTTGCTTTAGGCTGTCGCCGCTCAAGCACTCCAACCAGCTCAAGCGCGGGCGGGCAGGCGGAGGGACGAGGACGAAAGGACGGCGGATGGCGTCGATCGACTATATCGAGGGCATTGGGCCGAAGAACGCAACGAAGCTGCGGAAGTCCAACATCCGCACGACCGAGGCGTTGCTGAGGCGGGGGGCAACTCGAAGTGGTCGCAAGGACATCGCATCGGCAACCGGCCTCACCGAGCGTCAGATTCTGGAGTGGGTCAACCGGGCCGATCTCATGCGAGTGAAAGGCGTTGGTTCCGAATACTCAGATCTGCTGGAAGCATCGGGCGTCGACACGGTCAAAGAACTGCGTCGGAGGAGCGCCAAATCGCTCACAGCCAAGATGCTCGTGGTCAATGACTCCAAGCGGCTGGTGCGCCGTCTCCCGACAGAGTCAATGGTCGCCGGCTGGATCGATCGCGCGCAGGCGCTGGATCCGGTGGTCAAGTACTGAGCGGAGTAGAAAGAGGGCGGGGGCCAATCGGCTCCCGCCCTCTTTCGCGATCGTCTCGGTCAGGCGGACGTCTTGGTCGTCGACTTACCGGCGGTCGTTGCCTTCTTTGCGGCTGTGCTCTTGGCGGCCGGCTTCTTGGCGGCCGGCTTCTTGGCTGCGGCCTGCGTGGCGGCGGGTGCCGTCTCGGCTGCAGGATGCTTGGGCGCCGAGGTCACCTCGATCTTCTCAGCAGGCGGCCGGAAGTTCTTGCGCCATGATTCGAGGATGTCATCGAGCTGTTCGCGCAGCTTGCCCACTTGGCCGTCGATATCAAGGCGAGAGGCGATGTCTTCCACCACGGGTTGCTCTGAAACCCGGGTCACGACCCGCTCGCCCTCGGCCGTCCACGAGGCGAATTCTTTCCGAACGTCCTCGCTGACGCTCGAACGGAGGTCCTTGGCCTTCTTGGTCCACTCTTCCAACACCTCGCCGGCGCGCTTCGTCACCACTACCGGCGCGCCTACCGCTGCGTAAAACGCTTTCTTGGTCGTTTCGATCATGTCGTCTCCTCTGTGCGGTCCTGGGATTCCCGGACGAAGGTCCGGTACACATCCAGGAGCACTTGTCGCTGTCGTGCGTCGAGATCGGGGTCGGCCTCAACTGCCTCCACCACGGTCGGCCGCGGCCGTCGCTCCTCGAGCAGGCCGGCTCGCGAATACATGGTCTCGGCCGAGATCGACAATCCTCGGGCGATTGATCTCAGGATTTCGGCAGACGGCTTGCGCAGCCCCCGTTCGATCTGGCTGAGGTACGGGTTCGAAATGCCCGCGAGATCAGCCAGCTTGCGAAGCGAGATGGCCGAGCGTTGCCGTTGCTGGCGTATGAAGGCGCCCAAATCCAAGCCGTCAGACGGTTCGTCGGACCTCGATGCACCTGGCTCGTTCACGCTTGCCATTATACGCAAATCGCTAACAATTGCAAGCAGACCGGACGAACCAGCTGGGTAGGCCTATATACGCCTGCATGTGATGCCCCCATGCGGTGGCTGGATACGATGGGACAGTGCAACTGATCGTCATCACCGCGGAAGACCGTTCCCACCTCGCTGCCCTGGTCGAGCTGGCCGATGAGATGATGGAAGACCCCCAGTGCCAGGTGGTCATCCCAGCAGTGGATGGCGACACGGCGATGGTCGTTTCGGTGTGGCCGGATGCCATGGCACCCGCGGTGCACACGGGGCTGAGCAAGTCGGGGTGGGAAGCGCGCCGGTTCACGATCCTGGAGTAGCTCGGGCAGTGGCAATGCGGACTGCAGCGATTCTCGGTACCGGCCTGATTGGTGCGTCCATCGGGCTCGAGCTGTCGCGGCTGGGGTGGCGGACAGTCGGCTGGGACACCGACCCGGAGTCGCTCGTGATCGCCACGGAGATGGGAGCAATCAGCGAGCCGGCGGAATCCGAGCAGTCGGCGGTTGCTACCGCAGAGATCGTGTTCCTGGCTGGCCCCCTCTACGGGATCCTCTCGTCCCTGGGTCGGATCGACACCGACGCGCTGGTCACCGATGTGGCGGGCGTCAAACAACCGGTGGTCGATGCCGCGCCACGAGCGATCCGGTTCGTCGGTGGTCACCCGATGGCGGGTCGAGAGCATGCCGGTCCCAGGGCGGCGAGCGGCTCGCTGTTCAGGGGAGCGGCGTGGGTGATAACGACCGACGGCGCAGTTCCGGGCGACGTCGAAGCGGTGAGCGCCGTCGTGGCCTCGATGGGCGCCAACCCGCGCCAGATGACTGCAGCCGAGCACGATCGATCGGTTGCTCAGATTTCTCACGTCCCGCACTTGCTGGCTGCGGCCCTGCTGACCGGAGTCGCGGAGGACGACACCTCTGCCGTGCTCGCTGCCGGCAGCTTCCGGGATTTGACCCGGGTGGCTGCGTCCGATACAGGCTGGTGGCCGGCGGTGCTCGTGGCCAACGCCGATCAGCTGGGAAAGGCGATTGATCAGGTCATCGCCGAGCTGGAATTGCTCCGGGACGTGGCGGCCAGCGGCGACCTCGACGGCCTCCACCAGCGGCTGGCGCTGGCCCGCGACCGGCGGTTGAACCTGGCTCCGTCGCTCGTGCGCATCCGAGTCGTGCTCCAGGACAAACCGGGCGAGATTGCCGCCGTGGGCCGCGCCCTCGAGACCTCGTCGGCCGATGTGCGGGACCTGCAGTTGCGCCATGCTCCGCACGGCGGCGGTGGTGTGCTCACCCTGTCTGTACGGCCGGGTGAAGGCGAGCCGCTGCGGGACGCGCTGGCTGCGGAAGGCTTTGAGGTCGAATAACCGAATCCGCCTGTCAGCCGGCGGCGAGCAATTCGATCAGTCCGTAGGCCCCGCCGATGATCCCGACCTCGATGGCGGCTTCATCCAGATCGAACGACGCTGAATGGAGATCGCGCGCAGCCTCCCCGAATCCCACCCCCAGGCGGACCAGGGAGCCGGGAACGACCTCCAGGTAGCGCGAGAAATCTTCGGCTCCCAAGCTGGCCATCGTCAGCCCGACGGCCTGGTCGCCGAGGGCGACCGTGAGCGCCCGCTCGAGGGTGGTCGTGACGTGCGGGTCGTTGACCACGGGGGGTATACCCCGCTGGTACCGGACTACCGCTTTGGCGCCGTACGGCGCCACGATTTCGTGCGCCAGCCGCTCCACCAGTAGGGGCAACGAATCCCACAGCTCACGGTCGAGCGCCCGGCAGGTTCCCGACAATGTCACCAGCGACGGTATGACGTTGTCGACGTGGCCGCCGTGGATCTGGCCGAAGACCACCGCGAAAGGCTGCCGGGCGTCGACCAGCCGATCGAGCAACGCCGGCAGGTCGGTGACCACCTTGGCGGCGGCGTGAATCGCATCGACCGTCTCATGCGGGCGGGCTGTGTGCCCGCCCGGGCCTTCAACCTCGATCGAGAAGCGGTCCGATGAGCTGGTGATCGCCCCGGCCCGCAAACCCACCTTGCCTGCCTTCATGGAAGGGTCGACGTGAAAAGCCATGATCGACGACATGCCGTCGGTTACGCCCTCGCGCACCAGGTCATACGCCCCTCCTGGGAAAACCTCCTCTGCCGGCTGGAACACGAACCGCACGGTCCCCGGAAGGTCAAGTTGGTTGAGCACCCGGGCAATGCCGACACCGATGGCCGTGTGGGCGTCGTGGCCACAGGCGTGCATGGCGCCCGGGACCTGGGAGCGGTAGGGAACGTTGGTGCGCTCCTCGATCGGCAGAGCATCCAGATCTGCCCGAAAGCCAACGATCGGGCGTTCACACCCGACGTCTGCGATGAGCCCGGTAGCCGTGATACGGCTGCGAGTCTGGATGCCCGCCGCGTTGAGCGCGTGAGCTACCCGTTTGGTGGTCTCGAACTCTTCGTGGCCCAGTTCGGGGTGGCGGTGAATCTCGCGCCGCAGCTCCACCATCTCGTCGGCGGTTTGGCCCGCCAGACGGCGGATTTGGGCAAGAAGGTCGGACATGTGGCTTTCGTCGGGGCGGTCATCATATCGTCGCATCGAACGCCGATTCACCTGAGGGATTTGGCGTTGGCCACCCATCTAAGGTGGGCCCGTGCAAACCATCAGGGTCGCGGGTGCCCAGATCGACCTGCAGGTGGGGGATATCAGCGCCAACGAAGCGCGCGTTGCCGATTTGATGGAATGGGCCGAGTCGCACCGGGTGGATGTACTCGTATTCCCGGAACTGACCGTGACCGGCTACCCACCGGAGGACCTCGTCATCCGCCAAGCGTTTGTCGACGCCAATCTGGCCGCCGTTCGCCGGCTGGCCGAACGGGCCCAGCGCGTCACGTCGGTTGTCGGGTTCGTCGATCGTGCGGTTGCCAATCACCTGGCCCCCGACGATGCGATCAACCGGTTTGTGGCCAACGCGTGCGCGCTGCTGCACGATGGTGAGATCCGGGGTATCTACCACAAGGTGCTGCTGCCGAACTACGGCGTGTTCGACGAAGACCGCTACTTCACCCCGGGCGGCGACGCCGACGCGGTGTGGAACGTGGGCGGCGTCAGGGTGGGCGTTTCCATCTGCGAAGACATCTGGGTAGCGGACGGCCCACCGGCCCGGCAGGCGCGAGCAGGCGCCCAAATCCTTCTCAACATCAACGGCTCACCGTTCCACTACGGCAAAGGCAGCGAACGGATCGAGCTCGTTCGCCGCCAGGCGGTTGTCTCCTCGGTTCCGGTGGTCTATCTCAATCGGGTGGGCGGCCAGGACGAGCTGGTCTTCGATGGCGGGAGCATCGTGTTCGACCATTCGGGCCGCGTGGCGTTCCGGGCGCCGTCGTTTGCCGAGATGAACTTCATCGTCGACGTAGAGGTGCCTGCGGCGCCCACCTCCAACCAGACTGTCACAGTCCGGTCGGAGCCGATCCAAGCTCCAGCTGAGCTGGCGAGCCCTGCCTCCACCGAGCTGCTCGAGCCACTCGCAGAGGTGTACCAGGCGTTGGTGGTAGGACTGCGCGACTACGTGCGCAAGAATGGCTTCTCCAAGGTGGTTGTGGGCCTCTCGGGTGGCATCGACTCGGCGCTCACTGCCGCGATTGCGGCAGATGCGCTCGGTCCGGGCTCGGTGCGCGGCGTTACGATGCCGTCCCGTTTCAGTTCTGAGGGGTCGGTTCTGGATTCGAAGGACCTGGCGGCTCGGTTGGGCATCCGGTTCGACGAGATCCCCATGGACGACATCTTCGCCGCGTATCTGCAGGCGTTGCGGCCCGTGTTCGCAGGAAGCCCTTTCGGGGTGGCAGAAGAGAACATCCAGGCGCGCATTCGGGGGGCGCTGCTCATGGCGATATCGAACAAGCACGGCGAGATGGTTGTGGCTACCGGCAACAAATCGGAGATGGCGGTGGGATACGCGACGCTCTATGGCGATATGGCCGGTGGTTATGCCGTGCTCAAAGACGTGTTCAAGACCCTGGTCTACCAGCTGGCCGTGTGGCGAAACACCAAGGGCGAAGTCATTCCAACCTCCATAATCACCAAGCCGCCATCGGCCGAGTTGCGACCCGATCAGAAGGATTCGGACAGCCTGCCCGAATACGAGATCCTCGATGGAATCCTCTCTCGCTACATCGAACAGGATGCTTCGATAGACCAGATCATCGCCGACGGGTTCGACCCGGACACCGTGCGGCGCGTGGCGCGGATGGTCGACCTCAACGAATACAAGCGCCGGCAAGCCGCCCCGGGCGTCAAGATCACGACCAAGGCCTTCGGGCGTGATCGGCGGCTGCCCATCACCAACGGCTGGCGGGGCGGATGACGGTTCTGGTCAACGGTGCGGCCAGTGCCGATGCCTCGATCTCGGTCTTCGATCCGATGGTGACGCGCGGCGACGGCTGCTTCGAGTCGATCCGGTCGTATGGCGGGCGCCTTTTCCGGTTGGGGGACCACTTGGATCGGCTGGCTCGCAGCGCGGCAGCGTTGGACATCGCCTTGCCGGCCCGGGCCGACCTCGAGGCGTGGTCGGAGCGGGTGGCGGCCGATGCAGGGGACTGCGCCGTGCGCGTACTCGCCTCCGGCGGTCCCGATGGTGCCGGGAGCACCGTGGTGGTACTGCCGCTGGCGGTGCCGGAGCGGGCGGAATCACTCCGGCTGCGATCGGTACCGGCGCCGTGGCACCCGGCCGGGGCGGCGTGGGAACTGGCGGGCGTCAAGACGCTGTCGTATGCGCCCAACATGGCGGCAACCCGTGTGGCAGAACAGGACGGATACGACGATGCGTTGCTGATCGGTCGCGACGGTCAGGTGCTGGAGCTGCCCACCAGCTCGATCGCATGGGTGCACAACGACATCGTCGAAACTCCTGCGCTACGGCTGGGCATCCTGGACTCGATCACCCGCCGGGTGGCGCTCGAGCTTTGCGCCGGCGCCGGCATCCCGGCGCGAGAAGGAGAATGGGGCATTGAACGGCTCTTCGAGGCTGCTGAGGTGATGGTGTGGTCAACGGTGCGGGAGGTGACCCCGGTCTCAGCTGTGGACCACGGGAGCTTCGACTGCGGACCGGTCACCACTCGGTTGGCCGACGATCTGCGGGTGCTGGTCGAGCAGGAACTCGGGGCCAACTGATCCCCTCGTGCGCGGTTGATTAGTCGATGCCGGCGCAAGAGAGGCTTCTAGTGAGGCCGACCACCCGGGAGATGTAGGTCGCGACCTCGCCCCGGCTGATGGGCTGGTCGGGCAAGAACTCGGGTGATCCGGGCTCGGCGCATGTATCGAAGATGCCCTCCCGGACCAGCAGGTCGATATGAGGCTCGAATCGATGTCCATCGTCATCGACGAAGAAATCACGGGCGCTGCCGCCCAGGTCTAGCGCTCCCACGACCAGCGCCGCGAACTCGCCCCGAGTGAGCGGCTCGTCGCTGCAATAGCGGCGGTCGCTGCATCCCCGGATCGCCTCCGTCGTCATTCCGGCCGTCAGCTGTTCCATGAGGGCCTGCTCGAGATCGATGCCCGAGGATCCGTAGGTGAGGATGCGGGCCGGGTCGACCGTTATGTTCAGCGATCGCTCGAGCCAGTTCGTCACGGTCTCGCCCGTGGCCGGCCGAGTCGGGCAGAACTCGAGACCGGTTTCGCATCCCGTGAGCACGCCCACCGACGCAAGCAGGTCGATGGCGGTTGCGTGGCGCGAGAGGTCGTCGTCGGTGTACGCACCGCGGAATGGTGTCCGCAACGTGCCGAGGGGAATCGACGATGTGCCTTGGATGTCGCTGGCTGCGCCCTGTTTGCCCTTGGTCGCCTCGCTCCCGATCACGTCGAGGTCGGCGGCCAGTGCGCCGTCGGGTGGCTGGGAAACGGCGACCTCACCGTTGGCGTTGTGGGCTGCGATGTTCATTGCCCGGGCGGCAGCAGTCAGGCTCGGTGCTGCATCGATCGCGACGTTGCCAGGGGTCCGCAGCTCGAAATGGAGGTGGGGTGGGGTCGTCTCTGCGTTGCCCGAGTCGCCAACAAAGCCGATCACTTGCCCGGCCTCCACCCGGCTACCCAGCTCGATTCCCGGAGCAATCCCGAATCCTTGACCGTCGTCGCTCCGGTACGTGTCGTTGTTGAGATGGATGTAGTACGACCGCCAGCCGTCGTCGTGGCGCACGCCCATCGCGCAGCAATCGCCGCCCATTGTGTCACGGATCCAATGCACCTCGCCGTCGGCAACCGCGACCACCGGGGTCATCTTTGGTGCCGCGATGTCGGTGCCCTTGTGTTTGCGCGTGCCGCCGTCACGGTCGGCGCCGAAAGATGAGATCCGCGGCGATTCGACCGCGACCGGGTAGACCATCGAATACACGAACGCGCACTGGGTCAGCGAACGCTTGCGCTGCTTGAGTGAAGGACCGTTCTCGACCGACACGCTCGGGGCATCTGGCGTTTTGGTCGTCGTCGGGGGGAACAACGTCTCGAGGGTCGTGGGCTGGCAGCCAGTACGTCCAGGCTGGTTGTGGCCTCGCGCGACGGCGGGCACAAGCAGCAGGACGCCGAGAATGGCGAACCCCAGCTTTACTCTCACCTGACCCCCATCCTCCTTGTCATCCTACGCACATGTTTGGCCCGCGTGGCGGGCCAATGAGCTGGAATCCGAAAACTATTTGAGCGCATCGACAGAATAGATCACATTTAGGACAATCCGCACGTGTCGGGCAATGGCGGTTGACCGCCGATAACACAAATGGTGACCAAGTGTGCACCGCCCGTGTTGGTGCGCCCCTGGAACCGGTACCATGACGCTTGCGGCCGGCCTGGTCAAGTGCTCCTATCGTTCGGAGGGGAACTGCGCCGCCGACCGTCGGCGTTAGTTGGCCGAAGGGAGTGTGATGGACATGCGCAGGACACTCGTGGTCGGCGCCATGACGGCGATGGTCTTACTGGCTGCTGCCTGTGACCGGGGCGAGGACACGCCCGGCACAACCTCGGCCCCTGAACCGACGTCGGCTCCAAGCACGGTCGCCGCGCCCGATACCACTCCCGCCAGCACCGCCCCAACGACGACAACCACGGCAGCAGAGGAGACGGGAGACGCTCCCAACCTGGTCGCAGGCATGCCCTCGTATGAGGTGGTCGAGCGCGTCGAATCGACCGACGGAGAAGAGCTCGTCGTATTGGTCGAGCCGGGAACCTATACCAATGTCGAGCTCGAGAACCTCGTGTTCGATATCGTCGACCGGTTCCGGCCGCTCACCGCCACCGTAGTGGACGACCCGGAGGTGGTTGCGTTGGCGCTGGCCGACGAGCTCACGCCGGAGCAGGAAGCGCTGCTCGAGCAACACACCTTTCTGGAGCTGGTGGACGGGGTGGATGTCACCTTCCGCGGTCCGTACTCGGATCTCACCGGCATCGTGATCGGGTCCTGACCACCACACTCCGTGATCTAACCACTGTTCGCGTTCAAGTCCCGCGCCCATCGGCCGATACTCCTGGGAGGCTGGGGAGGTGATTCGTGGACATTTGTGTAATGCTGGTAGATCCTGATCCGACGGCGCTGGCCGCGTCGTCGAGCATTCTCGCCACTGCTGGATTCAACGTAGTTGCCCGGGTGGGTACGGAGCTGGCGGCCGTCGAGGCCGCAGCGGCGATGAGGCCGGATGTCGTCGTCCTCGACATGGACATACCAGGTTCGGGCGCGCCCGCGCTGGCCCACCGTATCCGCCAGGTCGTTGATCATCGGGTCGAGATCGTGGCTCTCGCCAGCTTCAGCCAGGCCGGCCGGCTGGGTGAGATGGTGGCGGCCGGCGCCGCCGCGTACGTGGTCAAGGGCAAACCGGCCGAGCTGGTCGGTGCCATCCGGGCGGTGCGGTCCGGCACCGGGCTGCTCTCGGCGGAGGCCAGCCGCCCCGTGCTGGAGGAAGTGCAGAACCTCTATCAGCGGGAGCGCGCCCGCAACATCGAACTGGAGCGCACCGTGGCACAACTGCAGACTCTGTCTGTGACGGACTGGCTGACCGGGCTGAAGAACCACGGCTACTTCTTTGATCGCTTCGCCGAAGAACTCGAACGCTCCCGCCGCTATGAACGGTCGCTCGCGATTGTCGTCGCGGATCTCGACGGCTTCCGGATGATCAACGACACGCACGGCCACGCCACCGGCGACTCGGTGTTACGAGCGGTCGGGGAAGTCTTCCGGCGCGAGACGCGCGAAGTCGATGTCGCCTGCCGGCTTGGGGGCGAAGAGTTTGGCGTGGTGATGCCAGAGACCGACGTACACGGTGGGCTGCAGGCCGGTGAACGGCTCCGGCGCGCGACCGCCGAGGCTGCCATTCCGGGTGTCGGTCCGGTGACGGTCAGCATCGGCGTGGCGGTCTACCCGGACCACGCAGCTGATCGAGATGAGCTGGTTGACCTGGCGAATGCCGCGCTGCGCCGCGCCAAAGCAAGCGGCAAGAACCGCGTGGAAGCGGTGGATTCGGCCAACATGACTCCCCGCCGGTCACCTGCGGGTGGGCCTGGGGCCGCAACCGGAGCATTGCTGGAGGCGCTCCGGGTGCGATCCGCATCGCTCGCTGAGCACTCGGAGCGCGTCGGCGAACTGGTCGTGGCGCTAGGCGCCCGACTCGGGGTCGAGGGCAGCCGGCTCGAGCATCTCCGGGCTGCCGCGTTGTTGCATGACGTCGGCCGTCTTTCGCTGCCGGATTCCGTGCTTGCCGCGGCCGGGCCATTGGGCGAGGCAGAGTGGAAGTTGATCCGGCTGCATCCCCGAGCGGCGTACCAGATGCTGGAGCGATCGGTGGCGCCTGAGGTAGCTCAAACCGTCCTCTGGCACCACGAGCACCTTGACGGCACCGGGTATCCCGACGGCCTCGGGGCCGCTGATATCCCGGATCTGGCCCGCATCGTCCTGGTCTGCGATGCGTTCGATGCCATGACGTCGGCCCGTCCCTACCGGGCGCCACTGTCGGGCCCGGCGGCACTGGGTGAACTCGAGGCCAACGCCGGAAGCCTTTTCGACGCCGAGGTGGTGCATGAGTTCGCCCGTATGCTGCGGCGTGAAGGGACAGTCGTGGAGATGCCCATCGCCCGAGCCGGCTGAAACCGCCTCACAACAGGATCGACGCCACCGCCAGGAAACCGCCGAACCCGATGATGTCGGTGAGAAGCGTCAGGAAGATGTTCGAGGCCAGCGCCGGGTCCAGCCCCAGCGCCCGGAGCGCGAGTGGGATAGCAGCTCCGGCGAACGACGCAATCGTCAGGTTGGCCATGATGGCCACCGCCATGATGATCGCGAAGTCGATTCCGCCGAAAGTCGCTCCGATCGCAGCCGCCAGCAAACCAATCGGGATGCTGTTGAGCGCTCCGACCGTGGCCTGCCGTCCCAGGATTGACGAAACCCGGCTCGAGGGCAGTTGATCGGAAGCGAGTCCCCGGATCACTACTGCGAGCGATTGGGCTCCGGAGTTGCCCCCGAGCAAAGCCACTACCGGCATCAACGCCGCCAGCACCCCATGCTGTTCGATGATCCCGCTCTGGCGTTCGATGACCAGTGCGACGAGCAACGCCATCACCAGGTTCATGATGAGCCACGGCAAACGCATCCGTACCGACTGGTGGATCGGACTGAACACCGACTCCTCAACACCGGCACCGACTGCCGCCGCGAAATCCTCGGATGCTTCGCGCCGGATCGCTTCGATCACAGCTTCATTACGCACCATCCCAATCAGGCGCCCCGCGGCGTCCACGACCGGCAAACCGAACAGGTTGTAGCGCTGGGTCAGGTCCGATACGGCCTCGCGGTCGGCGTCGGGGGTGACTGACATTGGCTCGGGGATCATGGTCTCGTCGAGCCCGGTGCCGGGACGGGCGAAAACGAGGTCCCGAAACGAAACGACTCCCACCAGCACATAGTCATCGTCGACGACATACACGTATGACAGGTCGTCGAGCTCCTGATTCATACGCCGCAGTCGCTCAATCGCCTCGCCGGCCGTCAGGCCGACCGGGAGTGACGCAACTTCGGTGGTCATCAAACCGCCGGCTGAATCGGGCGGATATAGCAGCAGCCTTCGCACCTCGGCCGCCGTCCGGCTCGGGAGCAGGGCCAACAGCTCCAGGCGATCGTCGTCGTCGAGGACGCCCAGAATGTCGGCCGCAGTGTCGGTGTCGACACTGCTCAGCAACAGCACTTGGTCACGGGACTCGAGCTCATCGAACAGCTCGGCGGCCAGTTCCGTCCCCATCTCTTCGATGACGGGACCCGCCTGGTCAGGGTCCAGAGTCTCGATCAGGTCGGAGGCGGCGTCGGGACCCAGCTCCTCGAGAATGTCGGCAGCGTCATGCGGATCGGCCTCTACCAGCGCCTCCCATTGAGCCGCATTGGCGTCGAGGTAGTCCTCGACGTCGCGCGGGCTTTTCCGCGCCTCTTGGCGCAGACGCTGGGCAAACTGGCGCGGGTGTTGGAGGCGAAAACGCACGGGACGCCTTCCTGGTGCTGGTCACAAGCAGCGCCAGAGTACCGGTTTTGTGGGAAGTCCTGGTTCCGCCCTCGAGGCGCTGATCAGCCGTCGAAGGGTCGGATGCCCACGACTTTGATTGTGAAGCTGCCGCCCGGCGCCTGGTACGTGACGTCGTCACCTTCGGCTGCTCCGAGCAGTGCCTCCCCCAGCGGTCCCGATGGGGACGCCAGCAGATAGCCGTCGACCTTGTTCTCGGGCATCGCAACGAAGTAATCGAGTTCGTCTCCATCGTCATCGCGTACGGTCACGACGCTGCCGACCGTCACCACGTCGCTGTCGGCCACCTCCCGCACCTCGGCGGTGTCGAGCAGATGTCTGATCTGCCGTATCCGGGCCTCCATCATGCCCTGTTCGTTCTTGGCCGCGTCGTAATCGGCGTTTTCGCGGAGGTCCCCGTGGGAGCGCGCCTCGGCGATCCGCTCCTCGATCGTTCGCCGTCCTTCAGTTGTGAGGTTTTCCAGCTCCTCCACCAACTTCCGATGAGCGGTGGGCGTGAGCCAGGTGGTCTCGCTGGTCATGACGGGCCAGGATAGGCGCACTCGGAATACTCGGGAACCCTGTGACCGCCTGTGAGGCCCCCAGCGATGGGCCACGACTCGGAAGGCAAGCTGCGGGCCGGTGCTCGAACGGGCGGCGCCGCTCATACCGGCGTGGTCTGCCAAACTCGGGTGCGAAAGGCGGTGAACATGGACGTGCGACTGACGTCGTTCTCTCACGGGGCGGGTTGAGCCTGCAAGCTCGGTCCCGGCGAGCTGGCGCAGGTCCTGCGCCCTCTGACATCCCATCCCTCGACGACCCACCCTGACCTGCTGGTCGGTTTCACGACCTCGGACGACGCAGGCGTCTTTCGTCTGCCCGGCGGTGAAACGATCGTACAGACGGTCGATTTCTTCACCCCGGTCGTCGACGACCCGTACGACTGGGGTCGCATCGCCGCGGCCAACGCCCTCTCGGATGTATATGCGATGGGTGGAGTTCCGGCCACTGCACTGCAGTTGATCGGCTGGCCCCGGGACGCGATACCTTTCGAGGTGCTGGGCCGGGTGCTGGAGGGTGGCGCCGATGTGATGGCGGCGGCCGCCTGCACCATTGTCGGCGGCCACTCGATCGACGACGCCGAGCCCAAGTACGGGTTCGCCGTCACCGGCACGGTGCAGACCGAGCACCTCATCACCAACGACGGGGCCCGACCCGGCGATGTGCTGGTGCTGACCAAGCCGCTGGGCACGGGAATCATCGCCACGGCCATCAAGGAAGGGAAGGCCGAGCCGGGGGTGATCGCGGCCGCGATCGAGACGATGGTAGAGCTGAACGATCGCGCGGCGGACGCAGCACGGACTGTAGGGGTCAGCGCGGGCACCGACGTGACGGGGTTCGGACTGCTCGGCCATCTCCGTGAGATCTTGGTCGGGTCCGGCTTGCGAGCGTCGGTCTTCGCCGGGGCCGTCCCGCTGCTCGATGGCGTGCTTGCTCTTGCTGAGGCCGGCGTGTATCCCGGTGGCAGCGGTCGCAATCTGGAGTCTGTGACCCCCCATCTGAAAGTCGACGGCGTGGACGACGTCATGATCAAGATCCTGGCCGACGCGCAAACCAGCGGGGGCCTGCTGCTCTCGATTTCCCCCGACGCAGCGGAAGCTCTGCTGGAACAGATGGCCGCGCGCAATGTGACGGCTGCGATCATCGGAGAGGTGGCAGAGGGCGAGGCCGGGCGGATCGAGGTCCACGGGTGAGGTTGCGCGACTGGGCGATGCCGGTCGCGGGGGCCTGCCTGGTCTGGCGGTTATTCGGCCCCGAGCCGCGGCCGCGTCCGCCGGCCCCACAGGTGCACCCGTGGCCGGTGCCCGGCCGTAGCCTGTTTGTGGACGAGCACGAGTTCTTCATCCGGCGAGTCGGCACGCCCGAGAGTCCTCCTATCGTGCTGATACACGGGTGGGGAGACCACAGTGCGATCGTTTGGCAGCGAATCGCACCACTGCTTGCGCAATCGCGCGATGTGGTGATGATCGACCAGCGCAACCACGGCCGATCAGCTCGGAGGCGGGGGAGGTACGAAATCTCGGACGCCGCCGACGATGTGGCCGGCGTGATCGACGAACTGGGACTAGGGAAGGTCGATGTCGTTGGCTACTCCATGGGCGGGATGGTGGCCCAGAGCCTGGCGCACCGATACCCCTCTAAGGTCGGATTCCTGATCCTCGGAGGAACGTCGGCGGGCGCCATGTCGGGTCTGCAACGCTGGGCATCTCGGGGGCTGTTTCTGCTCAGCCGGGCCCTTGATCGGTTGAGCCGCACCGAGCTGTCCGCCGCTCGGTACCGATATCTACTCAAGCGTGGTGTGTTCCCGCCATCCCACGCCAAGTGGCTGTGGAACGAGCAGATGTCCCGAGATCCGGAGCTGTACTGGCAGACCGGGTTCGTTTCGCTGCGATTCGATTCCCGGGAGTGGGTCGGCGAGATCGAAGCACCGACGCTGGCCATCATCACGACGTCCGACCAGCTGATTCCCGCCACGCACCAGTACGATCTTGCTCTACGGCTGGCGGACGTCACGGTCTTGGAGCTAGAGGGTGCGCGCCATGAGGCACCGTTGACGCACGCTGGCGAGATAGCAGCGGCGATTGATTCGTTCATCCGAGTAGGAGTGGCTGATGACGCCTGAACAGGACGACTTCTTGAGATCGGAGCGGCGAGGTGTGTTTGTGACCCTGAGACGCAACGGCCGTCCACAGTTGTCGAACATTGCATACTTCTTCGACGGCCGCTCAGTCCGGATCTCGGTGACCGATGGGCGGGCGAAAACTCGTAACGCCCGTCGCGATCCGAGGGTGTCACTACACGTGACCGACGGATCGTTCGGGCGGTATGTCGTGGCGGAAGGTGTGGCGACCGTCAGCGCGCCGGTGGCGTCGCTACGGGACACAACCAGCATGGAACTGGAGGATGTCTACCGGGGTGTAGCCGGGGAACACCCCGACTGGGACGAGTTTCACCGGGCCATGTTGGATGACCGGCGGGCAGTGATCGGCTTCATGCCGGAGCACGTATACGGCACCGTCTGAAGGGCGCTACGACGCAGTGTTCTGAGCCGCCAGCCGGGCGGCCATGGCGTCCATGATGGACAGAGCGATATCAGGATGGTCGGCGACCAGCCCGCGTAGGTCCCAGCGTGCCAGCTGCAGAGTACGCACCGGGCCAACCGCGATCACGTCGGCCGAGCGCGGCATGTTGGACATGATGGCCATCTCCCCAACGTGATCACCCGGACCGAGCGTGGTGAGCAAGTTGCCGTCGCGACTCACATTTACAGTGCCCTCGATGATGATCCACATACCCAGGGAGGCGTTGCTGCCGGCCCTGGTGAGGAGTTCGCCGTCGTCGAAGAAGCGTTCGTTGGTCAAAGCCAGCAAGGAGGCGAGTTCCTCGTCCGTGAGCTTTGCGAGCAACGGTGACTGTCGCAGGATGGCTGTGGAATCTGCGCTCATGGTTGGTTCTCCTCGTGCAGCACGAACGTTAGCGGCCACATCTTGCGTAGTTCGGCTGAAGCAATCATGGGTTGTAGCCGAGCTCGCCTGCCGGGATTGGGACTCGAAGCCAGTTCTCATGCGGAGGAAGCGGATACGAGTAGGCCTCGTTGTACGCGCAGTACGGGTAGGCGTAGTTGAAATCGATGGTGACCGTCCCGTCGCCGTTTGGCTCCTAGGTCCAGATAGCGGCCGGCGCCGTACGTCTCTTTGCCGCGGGTAGCGTCGCGAAACGGAACAAAGATCTGATGATCATGACCGGTGCGGAACAGTGTGAGTTGGGCTTGTGCGCCGCCCACCTCGAAGCTGACGATGCCGAGCCTACGATACCTGCGTGTGCCCGTCGGAGGTCTGAACCGTGATCTCGCTGTTGTCGCCCGGCTGGACTTCCAGAGTGAACGCGAGGTCTCCCTTCGGTTCGTAGTAGCTCAAACCTTCCCACTGCGCCCGGTCCTGGAGTGGGATCGGGGAGCGGTCGCCGGCACCAAAGAACTCATCCTTTTGCCGGCGAAAACTCGTGAGCTGTTGTACGTCCATTCCTCTTGCAACGCCAGCCTATTCCCGCCGCAACCCGTGAGCGTCCGGGCGGCCGCATAACCGGGCCTGTTGCTCCGCTGGCCGACGGATCGCCCTGTCAGCCGCCGTAGGTCTCGCGGTGGGTCAACTCGACCAGTGGCTTGCGCCCGCCCATCTTGGCTGGGCCCGCTGCCTTTCCCGGGTATCCCAGGGCCACCGCATAGCGGCACCGGCTCCCGACCGGCAGGCCGAGCACCTTGGCTGCCACATCCTCGCGGTGAAGGGTGATGGGACAGGACGCAACGCCAACTGCATCTGCGGCCAGCATGATGTTCTGGGCGAGCCGGCCGGTGTCCATCTCGTATCCATCCGGCTCTTGGATCAGGGCAATGACGGTCGGGGCATTGCGCACCGGGTCGGTGAAGTCCCCTGCCTCCGCCAGCTGTCTTCTTTGTTCGGGATCCTGGATGACGACCCACGACCAGCTCTGACGGTTCTTCGAACTTCCCGTCCAGCGGGCGGCTTGCAGGATGCGTTCGAGGTCTTCATCAGAGATCTGTTGGTCGGCGTAGTTCCGAATGGCCCTGAGTCGGAGGATGCGGTCATACATGTCGGTCATGAGGTTGGAGCGTACCCGGTGCGCCTCGGGGCGCGTGCGCGCACCCTCGGAGCGAGCCCAGCCGGCGGCCGGCCGTTTCTCTGTGCCAGGCCGGGGCAGGCTGGATTTCGACACCCAACCAACCATCCTTTCCATAGGCTTCCAGGAGTCATCCGTGGGATGAGCATCGCAACGGGAGGGGGATCCCATGAGCTCGTTCTTCAAACGCCGCGCCACGGTGCTGGTCGCAATTGCCGCTCTATGGGCGGGGCTGGCCATGCCGGTCAACGCCGCCGGAGGCCCAACCATCTCGGATACGTTCGAGCGTCGAGGTCCCGACGAGTTGTCGCCCAGCGGCCACAGTGTTCTGGCGGATTGCCAGGCGCCTGGACCCGTGGATCCGGAGGGGTGGCCGGGCGCCTCGGCGACGCTCAAGATCAACCAGTTCGACGGCTACAGCCGGATTGTGATCAAGATGAGAGACGCCCGCCCCGACACGTACTACACGGTCTGGCTGCGCCTCGGTGGCACCGACTCCAACGGCAATCCATTTGGGGGGAATCCGGTCACTGGCGGGCAGGCCACCCCGCTGGCGGCCACTCACACGCTGCCCGACCTGCTCGCGTCGACCGGCGCGGGCAACGGGAATGCAGAACAGCCGAACGGATTCTTCACCGACAAGCGCGGGCGGGCCACCTTCCGCACGGTGGTTGATTTCCCGATAGTGGGCGGCGCGTACCCGTGGCAGCGATTCCCAAACTGGGATCCAGACGATCCACAGCTGCCCGCCGACGATCCGGCCATCTATCCGGTCGCGATCGCCGGCCCGCAGGGCCCCTATACCCTGCGCATCGTCTCCCACTGCACTGACGGGGTTGGCCACGGCCTGACCTCCGGACCGAGGGAGTGGTGGTTCGACTGGACAGTCGGGAGTTGACCGGCGATGCCGCGTTCCCCGCGTCACGCGCTTTCCTCCCCGCTAGGGGAGGAAACCGCGAGAGCCACAGTCCGGGGAGGGAAAACGCGAGGCCTCTTCCCACTTGCGGCGATTCCATTCGATACTGGGCCTCATGGACGACCACGGCTATTTCGGCCCGGCCTCCATCACGTGGGAGGTCAACCGGGAGCTGACGGTACTCTTCGGCGGGGCGCGGGCCCTGCTGATGCACGCAGCCCATCCTCTGGTGGCAGCCGGAGCGCGCCAGACCGCCATGTACACCCGCGACCCGTGGGCCCGGCTCATCCGGACCCTCGTGTTGCAGAACACTGTGACGTTTGGAACTGTGAGGGAGGCCGACGAGGCCGCCGATCGCATCAACAAGCTGCACTTGAAGGTGAACGGGATCGATGAGGTGACCGGGGAGCCGTACGATGCACTCGATCACGAGCTGCTCCTGTGGGTGCACGCCGCGCTCGAGGTGTCATCCCTCTGGTTCTTCGAGCGAACGGTGCGGCGCCTGACTCGGGATGAACGGCAGCGGTACCACGAGGAGAACATGCTCTCTGCCGAGCTGCTCTGGCTGCCGCGTGACGAGGTCCCGCCAACGATCGAGGAGCTGGAGGCCTACGTCGAGCGCGTGGTCGCTTCCGGGCGCCTCCTCCGGACCGACGTGTCGGACGACGTCGCTGACATAATCCGCTCGGGTCCGGTGCCGCGCGGCGTCAAATGGATGTGGGGCTTCATCTCCTTCGCCGCGTTCGGCACCCTGCCCGGCGAGCTGCAGGAGCTGTACGACGTGAAGTGGAGTCGGGGGCGCCGGCGGTGGCTGGAACTGAATCTCGCCTTGCTCAAACGCATCCGGCCCTTCCTGCCGCGGCGGTACCGGCTGATCGGACCCGCGCAATGGGCGTACCGCAAGCTCGAGGGCAAGACCGAGCTGTCCCTCACCGAAGCGATGCGGCGCCGGCCGTCCCGCCGAGTCAGCCGGGGCCGGGGTTGATCAGTCGCCCGAACTAGCCTGCTGGTATGACTTCACCCAAACGTATCGCCGTTACCGGCGCTGCCGGCCAGATCGGCTACGCCTTGTTGTTCCGGATCGCCTCGGGCCAGTTGCTTGGGCCCGATCAGCCGGTGATCCTCCAGATGATCGAGATTCCGCCTGCGATGGATGCGCTCGCAGGCGTCGCGATGGAACTCGAAGACTGCGCCTTCCCGCTCCTCGCCGGAATGGTGCGGACCGACGACGCCGAGACCGGTTTCGGTGATGCCGATTATGCACTGCTGGTCGGCGCCCGGCCTCGTACCGCCGACATGGACCGGGCGGACCTCTTGAGCGCCAACGGTGCCATCTTCACCGCCCAAGGCAAGGCCCTGAGCGACGCCGCGGCGCGGGATGTGCGGGTCCTGGTCGTCGGCAACCCTGCCAACACCAATGCGCTGATTGCGATGAACAACGCTCCGGACCTGGACCCGACCCAGTTCAACGCCATGACCCGGCTCGACCACAACCGCGCAATCTCCCAGCTCGCCAACAAGGTGGACGCACCGGTTGGCGACATCAAGAGAATGACCATCTGGGGGAATCACTCCAACACCATGTATCCCGACCTGTTCCACTGTGAGGTGAAGGGCGACAACGCCTACGAGGTGGTGAACGACCATCAGTGGGTTGACGAGGAGTTCATTCCCACGGTGGCCGGGCGGGGAGGTGCCATCATCCGGGCTCGAGGGGCCAGCTCGGCGGCGTCTGCGGCCAACGCCGCGATCGACCACATGCGAGGCTGGGTGCTGGGCACACCCCCAGATGATTGGGTGAGCATGTCGGTGCGCTCCGATGGTTCCTACGGGATCCCCGAAGGACTCATGTCGTCGTTCCCCTGCACCGCAGGTGGGGGTGCGTACGAGATCGTCGGCGGACTCGACATCGACGACTATTCGCGAGCCAAGATCGATGCGTCGGCGGCCGAGCTAGTGGCGGAGCGGGAGGCGGTGCGGGAGCTCGGGTTGATGTGAACCGGGTCTGGTGGGTCGGCCCGGCGGTACCCTCCGTGAATGCGCGGGGGTGACTATCTCATCGTTGGCGGCGCCATCGCAATCGTGCTGGGGCTGTTGGCCAGATTTGGTTTGCTGTCGTGGTTCGGCAACTTGCCCGGCGACCTCCGGTTCGAGGGCGAGCGGTCGTCGGTCTACATCCCCATCACCTCGATGCTGATCGCGAGCGTTGCGCTGAGTGTGATCCTGAACCTGGTCGGACGGTTCTTTCGCAGCTGACTTTCTTCCGTCCGGCCGGAATGCTCGATCGGTTCCCCAACTCGTGTCCCACGCTTGGGCCTACGTCGGTAGGGTCGATCTTCTTGGGAGGCCACAGAAGCCGATTGGATGGAGCCCGGAGGGGGTGAGGCGTTTCGAGAGAAGGGCTTCTGCCCGCGAGCCGTAGAGCCGCGAGCCGTGCCTCGAACACCGACAGCTGTCTCTCGTATTGGGGAGTGGAAAGGAGACTGCGTGTCTTCGAGAACAACCCGCTGGGTCGTGATACTCAGCATCTTCCTGTCTATCTCGCTACTGGCCCCCGTGGCCAATGCGGATCCCGACGGCTTCCTCGAACGTAATGAGCAACCGCTCGACGGGGACGAAGCCCAGGCGCCTACTGCCACGGTCCAGTTCGCTGCAGCCGGCATGGTGATCAGCAGCGGATCAAGCAGTGATGGATTGCAGCTCGAAGGAAGAGGGGAGAGGATTGCACAAGACGCCACCACGGACGTGTGGGCTCACGATGACTATGCGTACACTGGCACCTTCAACAGCCCTTGTGGCGGCGAACCAGGCGCAGGTATCTGGGTTTGGGATGTAGACGACCTCGATGAGCCGGTCAACGTGGGGGTGATCCCTTCCCCTGTTGGCAGCCGCTCTAACGATGTCAAGGTCGCGGAGATGAACTCGGGCGACGTCCTCGTTCACTCGAATGAATCATGCGGCGGTGGCCCGGGGGGCTTCGAGATCTACAACGTTGATGATCCGGAGAATCCGGTGCACCTCGCCTCGGTACGAATCGACGAACTCAACCCGATCTCGGACTTCCTATTTGGGGGCATCGCCGACGTGGGAGTCCACAACCTGTTCCTGTTCACCCAAGACGACGATGAGGCCGAAGGCGACTCGGATGACGACGAGGGTGCCGATGATGACGAGGACGGCGACGAGCACGGAGATGACGCCGCCGCCGAACGGGATTATGTGGCGGTCGTGGCCGAGACGGCTTTCGACAATCACATGATCTTCGACATCACCGATCCGACCAATCCGGTGCTGGCCTCGGCCTGGGGTGCTGAAGAGCTCTTCGACCCGGGTGTCGGCGACCTGACCGATCTGGCCGATCCTGCCCAGGTCGACAGGGTGCTGGCTGCCGCGTTATGGCTCCTGGACGGCCCCGGCAGCTCCAGCAACCGGTTCCTCCACGACATCACAGTCTCAGAGGATGGGACCAAGTCCTACCTGAGCAACTGGGACGCGGGACTGGTGCTCTTGGACATCAGCGATCCGACCAATCCCGAGTTCGTCTCGCAGGCCGTCGATCTAGCGAACGGCTCTCTAGATGAGGAGCTCAACAGCCATGCCGCCTGGCCCAGCGAAGACGGAACGGTAGTCGTCGAGACAGAAGAAGACTTCGATGCATGGGAGGCCTTCGCGCCGCCGGGGAACCTGACTATGGACTCCGATTTGCCCGGTGACCCGACCATCCCGGGCACAGCGATCGCCACCGTTGCTGGCGACGACTTCGAGGCAAACCAGACCGGCAATGTCGGCTCGACCGACGGGTCAACCGTGACGGTGGCGTCAGGGCCGCTGGCCGGCAACACCTACTTTGCAGCTGAGCTCAGCACGGCTGCAGGTTCCCCGACCTTTGCGGACACCGGCCCGGTGACGGGCGAGCTCGTATGGATTGGACAGGCATGCGGTCCACCCGTGTCGGACCCAATATTGAATGCAGGGGAGTTCGATCCGGGCGACATCGCGGTTGTGCGAAGGGGTGCGTGCTTCTTCGAGGACAAAGCGGCCACTGCGGCCTCGTTGGGCGCGTCGGCAGTCATCATCGCCAACAACGTCAGCACCAGCACGCCGTGGGGCGGTGTGCGCATCTGGGACTACTCGGATCCGGCCAATCCGGCGCTGGCATCGACGTTCTACACGGAATGCAGCGCGACTACGGCCCCGTCCGGAGCATGTGATCCCGTGGGCACCTATTCCGTCCACAACGTGATCGTGGAGGACGAAAAGGTCTACATTTCGTGGTACTGGGACGGGATGGTGGTGCTTGACATCACCGATCCCTACAACCCGGTCGAGATCGCCCGATTCCTCGACGCGTCGACCAATGGCGGGTTCCCCAACGACTTCTGGGGGGTCTACAAGGAGCCTGGCGAGGACGAGATCTACGCGTCCGACCGCAATGGCGGCCTCTATATCTTCGAGGATGAAACCGATGATCTCGAGGACGACGAGGACGCCGACGACGACGAGGACGACGACGACGACGAGGACGACGAGGACGACGAGGACGCAGGAGACGACGACTGACGATCGGCCTTGATGAAGAGGGGCGGCTGCCATGGCCGCCCCTCTTCTTTTTTTGGCTTTTGCCAGATCTGAGCCGGTACCCTCCGATGCCATGATCGAATTCACAACCACCGATCTTTCCGACCGTCACGAGGGTTTGGTGCAGATCGCCGAACCTCTGTTCATGCCGTTCGGCGCGCCGGACCGCTTCGCCGGGCCGATCGCCACCGTGAGGGCGCATGAGGACAACGTCAAGGTACGCGCCCGCCTGGAAACTCCGGGGGAGGGGCGTGTGCTGGTCGTCGACGGGGGCGGATCACTGCGATGCGCACTGGTGGGCGTCGTGCTCGCCGGGCTGGGAATCGAGAACGGCTGGAGCGGGATTGTGATCTACGGTTGCGTGCGCGACAGCGCAGTCCTCGACACCCTGGAAATCGGGATCCGAGCCCTGGCGGCAATGCCCAACAGGTCACGCAAGAATGGCTGGGGAGAGGACGACGTCGAGGCGCAGTTCGCCGGCGTGACGTTTCGCCCCGGTGAATGGCTGTACGCGGACGCCGACGGAATCCTGGTAGCGCCCGCCCCGATCCACTGATCCCGGAAACTCGCCGCTTCCACAGCCGGCGGCCGGCGATACTCTGTCGGTCATGAAGGGTTGGGTGATGCGGATCGCGGTGCTGGCGTTCGCCCTTGCCGCCTGTACGGGGCAGGCGGTTCCCGACCGGGCGCCGCTGCCGGAGCTGCCGGACTACCAGCCCACCCAGGTGTTCGCTCCCGACCCCAACGCGCTGTTCCCCAATGATGGAACATGCACGATCGCATCCGGGGAAGGCGCGCTGATCATTGAAGTCCTCGATGGCTTCCCGGCCGAGGACGTCCTGCGAATCGGCGACCTCATCGTCGAGGTGGAGGGCGTGCGGACGGCTTCGACCGAGGCGCTTCTGTCGGTGATGTCCGGTCGGCCACCGGGCGACACAGTCGATGTGACGGTGGACCGCCGGGGCGAGCTGGTGTCGATAGACCTGATGTTGCAGGCCGCAGACAACGATCCCGACCGGGGCCTCATGGGCATTGTTCCGGCGTCGGACTACTCCGTGTACGAGCCGCCGCAGCTGCCTCTGGTCGAGCAGGCTGCGGGCCCCCAGCGTCATGTGTTCGTCGAGGAAGACCTCTATCTACTCGACCCGCTTGGTACGGAGTGGCAGCTGTTCGCAGCCGACGTCGACGCCGATTTCGCCACCGTCGCAATGGGCAACGAGGTCTACATGCTGCACGAGCCGGCATCCGCACCCACGATCCGCGCATTGGGAACCGGCGAGGTGACCGAGATCCGAGCGAGCGACTGGAGATTCCTACGCCCCCTCGCCTCCATCGGCGGACTGATCCTCATGAGCTCGGTCGTCTCGGCCGACCAAAACCTGACCACGGTCACGAACATCGCAGTAGTCGCGGTGGATGTCGCCACCCGACAGGTGGTATGGGAGTGGGCACCCGGCACTTCCCCGAATGAGCTGCCGGTGCTGGCGGAGGTCGGTTACCGGTCGCCCGCGGGCGAGTTCGCCGTCGTCACCCTCGCTGAGATCCCGCAGGACACCGAGACGACGGCACAGCGGTATCACGTTCTCCTGGACACCGAAGGGTCAGAACTGAGCGGCTGGGGCGAGCGGGACCGGCGGTTCATTCCCGACAATGTGGTACTCGCCGGCTTCTTCGACGACAGCCGGGTTCTCTACGCCGCCGCCGCCGAGGGCGGATTCCAAGTCGCAACGTTCTCCTTGGCCGACGGCACCGCCTCGCAAGTGGGCGTCGCGCAGGGTGCCAACGACGGGGCGCCGCCGCGCATCCTCGGCGTAGGCGACGGACAGCATCTGCTGGCGATCGTGGGGAACGAGCTGCGGCTGATCGACACCGCGCGTGACCTCGTAGGGAGGCCGCTTGTGCAGAACTGCGACGTCCGCCTGGGAGATTTCGGATTCGGAGCCTGACCAGCACGCGCTGAGCGCCGGACTCGTCCGGCCCTCAGCAAGTAGTTTGAAGCTGGCGCCTATTCGTCGAGCGGATCGTCACTGGCCTCGACCATCTGCGCCGCCGCCGCCGCCGGCTCCTCGAGCAGCCCGGCCGCTTGCAGCGCCCGGTTGGGATCGATGCGGCGCCAGGTACCCGATCGACCATGCGCCAGCGAGCCCGGCTCGGAGCCCATGATGTCGGTGATCTCCGCACCCGACAGCGTCTTGCGGTCTTCAAGAGCAGCCGCAATCGCCAGGACTTTCTCCCGGTGCTCTACCAGCAAGTCGTGGGTCTCTTGATAGAGCTGCTGGAGGATTTCCTCCACGCCTTTTCCTCGCCGTTTCAGGATGTCGGGGCTCGGGTCCGGCGTCCCGTACCGTCCGGCCGCCAGCACTGCGAGCGATGACACCGCCTCACCCATGCCGTAGACGCCGTGCATATACGACGCCAGCCGGGTGGCGTTCTGGAGGTCCGAACTCACGCCCGACGAGTTGTCGCCGTCGAAGAAGAGCCGTTCACCGACCAGCGAGGCGATCGAGGTCATGATCTCGCCTTCGTACTCGGTCTTCCAGCGGGTGACCCGATCCTCCATCTGGATCGGTTTCACCATGCCCAGTGCGCTCGAATGCCGCTGGATGGTGGCCATGTCGATCTCCTGATCCGACAGCATCAAGTGGGCGATCACTGCATGGCATGCCTCGTGGACCGCAATGGCGTGGCGTTCCCGGTCGATGTACTCGGTGCGTTCCGACGGACCCAACTCCTTGAGGAGCTTGGCTTTCCAGATGTCCTCCCAGGTGATGACCTCGCGGTCGTCGCGCATAGCCAGGATCAAGGCTTCGTTGACGAGGTCTTTGATCTTCGCTCCGGAGTAGTAGGGCGTCTTGACCGCCAAATCGATGATTTGCTCCTGGGTGAGCTCGTGATCCACCTTGTCGAGATAGCCCTCGAGCGTGGCGATGCGTCCTTCCCGACTGGGGTAGCCGACGCGGTAGATCCGGTCGATCCGCCCCGGCCGCAGCAGCGCCTCGTCTAGAGCCTGGGGCATGTTCGACGCCATCATGATGAAGATGCGGTACTTGGGCGGCGCCTTCGGCTTCATGCCCAGGCTCTTGCGGAGACGGTTCGATAGGCCCCGGGGTTTGGTGAGGCCCGAGATCTCGGTGAGGAGAGCTTGGAGTGTGCCCATGCCGCCGCCACCCCCGCCGCCGCCCATGATGATCCGGCGCGGCTGGCCGGCGCCGGAGTCTTGGGGGTCCGGCACCGCTCTGCTGAGGAAGTCGCGCATGATCAGCTGCTGGCTGTTCGACGACAGGTAGGAGAACCCATGGCAGGCGTCGATAGTGGTGTTGAATTCGTCCATGGGTTGGCCGAACTGGCCTTGGGCTAGATTGCCGCGACTTCCGAGCGAATCGGCCTCGTCGAAGAACACGACCACCCCGCCGTGGCGCAATGAGATCTTGCGGAGCTTTCGGAACAGGCCTTTGACCTTCAGGATGCCGACCCCGAAGAACATGTTGATGAATGCCCCCGGATCGACGAACACGAACGGCACCCCCACCTCGCCGGCCGTGGCCTCGGCGATCAGGGTCTTGCCAGTGCCGGGAGGCCCCCAGAGCAGAATTCCGCCAGGGATGTAGCCCCCCTTGGCTTCGATCTCGTCCGGTTTCTCGAGGAAGCCGACGTTCTCGCGGACCAGCTCCAGCACGTGGTCCTGGCCCCAGACGTCGCCGTAGCGCGTCTTGATCTCCTCGGGCATCACCGTGTCGACGCCACCCCGGGAGAGGAACCAGAAGAGCGCACCGAACTGGATGATGAGGTACAGCGGGGCAAACAGGAAGAAGATGAACTGCTGCAGGTTGCGGGCGATGATCCGCGGTGACTGGATCAGCGCCTCTACCGGGCCGCTCACGCCGTCGACGAAATAGTCGACGATGGCTCCGAAGATCAACAGGACGATGATGATCCGCACGTACCGGCCAAGCCTGAAGCGGGTCCAGGGACTGAGCCGCTTTTGGGCCTGTCGCTCGACGCCGCCGAACAGGCCCTCCTGCCAGAACTTCCAGTACCGCGCCGAACGTTCCGCGATCAGATAGTGCAGCTGGCGCAACAGCTCGAGCCCGAAGCCGATCATGAGGGCACGGCCGATAGTTTCGTACCAGAGCTCTGCCAGCGCTTCCTCGAAGCTCGTGAACGGAGCGTTGATCTTCGCCGAGAGCATGAACGCAAGGAAGAAGCCGAGCAGCACGAGGATCTTCAACCGATCCCAGGGCTGGCTCTTTCGGCGTGGTTGCGGCGGCGGCTCCTGGTTGCCCGTGCCCCTGTGGATTGTCTTGGCCTCTACCGGTTCGGCTTCTACTGGTTCGGGCTCTACTGGTTCGTGTTCACCAGCCATGAGTCAACCACCTCTTGGATCTCGGCCTGATACTGCTGGAAGCACGCCACCGAGCATCCGGCGGCCATCGTGTAGATCGTCGAATCGGTCGGATCGGTGACCGAAACGAAATAGATCGCTCCCTGTTCCGACGTGGTGCCGTCGACGAAGCCGACAAAGCGCCGAATACCGTCATAATCGCTTCCGAACGAGAAGTCCTCGTTGACGATTTCTTGGGCAGACTCCAGCCGGTTGTACGAGAAGACGGTGTCCTCGAGCAGCGACCTGGATAGGAGGTCACGCTGGTCGGACGACACCGACCGGATCACCTGAGAGCCGATCGGGTAGTTGGCGCTGGCGATCGACGTCACCAGGTTGTCGACGCTGCGCCCGGGTGCCCCGTCAAATGCAACACTCGAGATGACGGGCAGATCAGAGGTATCAGTTGCGAACGGGACGTCGCTCAGCCCCATCAGCTCGTCCTGCTCGTAGACGTTCCATCCGTCGGGTAGCTCGAACAAGACACGTTCATCGGGGTCCTCATATACGTTGCCCTTGTCCCCTGAACCGCACGCGGCGGCGAGCAGCACGAAAGCGAGAGAGAGGACTGGCAGCACCGCTCGGTTACGGATAAGGGTCTCCATCTCAATTCAATCAGTCTCGGGCCCAATGTTACGTGGCTATTTGAGGTACGCGTCGAGGCACGCGTTGCAGTTTGCGACCGCGGCAACGTTCAGGCCGGCCGGTCAATGTCGGGATTATCCGCACCGGACAGTCCGGGGCTCGACCGCCGGCCCACACAGTCCGTCATCTCGATCATTCTACGGAACCAAAGGGACCCGCGGTTCACCGACTTTCGCCGGGAGCACTGCTCGGCGTCGCCCTCCGTACAATGGCGTGATCGGAGCATGGAACATGATTGATTGGCAGCTGGCGCATCAGGGCGGTTGGGACGAGATCTTGTGGTTCGTCGTGCCGGCCGGCCTGGCGGTGCTGGCCCTTCGTTGGGCAGAGCGTCGCGCCCGCCGCCGGGCCGAGCATGAGCAGGAGCTCACACCGCCCGGCTCGGACGACCCGGATAACGCGGATAGCGACCGTGACGGCAGACGCCGGTCAGGTTCGGACTAATATCGCCGCCGATGTCTGACTTGGTTGCCGCCGTCTCCGCAAAGCTGGCCGGCGCTCCCGAAGAACTAGTGATGCGATCAGCCGCGGCCCGTGCCAGCGCGCAAGGCGTCTCGGTCGACGACGTGCTGGCGGCATGGGCCGGTGGTGATGCGGTCGGAGGCGGTACGACGTCGCCTGAATTGGAAGCGCCGCCTGCTCCTGAGCCAGCCGAAGCCGCCGAGCCGACCCCGGCAGCCGAGGCGGAACCGGCGCCCGCCGTCGCAGAAGAATCGGTGCCGGCCGCCACTGCTGCACCGGCCGCGGCGGCCGTGCTGGTCGTGGAGGAAGACGAGGAGGAGGTCGAGCCCGCCCCGCTCAGAGAGCGACTTCGCTTCGGTGCTGCGGTAGGGGCGGTGCTGGGCGCCGTGTTCGGGCTGATCGGGATGGTGCTCTCCAGTCCACTGATCATCGGTCGGGCCGATGTCGTCGGCGAGGCTCCCGAAGCAGCCGTGGCCGTGACGCCAACTGCCGCCACGGTGACGATCGGAGTTGTGTCGGCGATATTCGGCGCCATCATCGCTGTGGCCGCCCGGGCGGTTCCCAGCTATACCAGTCGCAGCTATGCCCTGCGGGGCACGACCCGGAGCGCGGTGATCGTGGGTGCGATCACCGGCTTGGTGCTGGGCTTCGTCGCAGGCGGCGTCCTCGTGGCAACCGGCGAGGAGTCCGTCACGGGGGGTGTCTTGTTGAGCGTGCGGTCCGGGCTCGTGGTCATCCTGCTCGGTGGGGCGCTGCTAGGTGCGATCACCGGGGCCATGACGCAGGTGCTCGGCATCCCGGCGGCCCACCACGAGGAGGACGAGGAAGAGGTTCGCCAGCGCATCAGCACCGGGCTGATGATACCGATGGTTGCCGCCATCGCCATCGCCGGGTTTGTCATCCCACTTGGCTCTTTGCTCGTCACGTTCCACGAATTCGCGCCGCTGATTGCCATGCTGGTTTCGCTGCTCATTCTCACGTTTGCCTTCCTCATGGCGAGCCTGCCCAACATGCGGATTTCTCGCGGCGAGTTTCTCCTGGCCATCGCCGGCGTGGGAGTAGCGCTCATCCTCGTCGCCGGCGTAGCGTCCCAGTTGAGCGCCGACGGCCACGCAGAAGGGGAAGAGCACACCGAGCCGGCGGTGGCAGAGCAGCCAGCCGAAGGTGAAGCGCCCGCCGAAGGAGAAGCGCCCGCCGAAGGAGAAACCCCGGCTGAGGGTGAGCAAGCGGGCGGCTGAGTCCGCCCCGGCGCTACCCTATCCGCTCCAGCGCTGCGCACCGTCTCAGTGCTGGTCACCGTCTGCGTCGGCTATCGAAACGGCGACTTTGACTCCACCCCGCTCTTCGAAGGTGACGGCCACCGGTGTCAGCGACTGGCGGTGTTCCTGCAAATGAGTCAGTGGGAACGCGAACGCCCCGTCTGGATCCGGCACCAGTTCGATGATTTCGCCCCCGTCGGCCCGCAGTGTGAACGACGTGACACCCTCGAGGTCTCCGGTGACGTCGATCACCACGCCGCGTACGACGTTGCCGGAGCCGCACGCGGCCACCAGAACGAAGATCGATATCTCCACTACCGCGCGTCTCACGACGGCGTCCGGCGCAGCTCCGCTTCCAGCTCATCCCAACGTTGCTCGTCGGCGTACCAGCGAAACCATAGGACGACGATGATCGCCCACAGGATGAGCCCACCCCCGAGCTTCATGAGCAGGCCGGCCAGTGTCTGATCCGTGATCGCGTCGAGTCCCCATGGTTTCGGCGTCGTGCGATACCACGCGTAGATGGGCTCGCGACCAAACGTCAGGAAGGACGCCGGCACGGTCGGGCCGAGGGACAACAGGAACAAGTACAACATCCGCAGGGGTGGGGACATGCGGGGTATCTCCGGCAGTGGGGAGAACACCGGTAGCCACATGTTGATCGCAGCGATGAACAGGGCGGCGTGGATGCCGAAATGGGCGAGGGGATTACGCACCATGAGGTCTACGACGTATGGCCAGTGAATACCGACCATGAGGACGTTGAAGATGAAGAAGGCGGGCACGGGCCGGGCCAGCTGGCGCACGACCGGAAGAACCCGCCGGCCCCCGAGTACCATCCGGGCCAGCCATTTTGGTGTTCCCTGCAGCAGCAGCGGTGGCACGACCAGCACCAACACCACGTGCTCCAGCATATGGAACAGGAACAAAGAGTCCTCCGCTAGATCGTGGATGGGCCAGTCGGACACAACCCAGAGCATCACCAGCCCGGCGACGAACGACGCCACCTGACCGCCGGTGACTGCGGTATCACCATTCGGGAGGTTGCGCGGGGCGAGACGGGTGACGGCAAACCAATAGCCGAAGCCCAAGACGAATAGCACCAGCCATACGTCCACGTGGGGATGCCAGGTCAATGCCTCGTCCAGCGATGACGCCTGGCCGGTGAGGGCTTGGGTCGGCACCGGCGCCGCGAGCGAGGCCGGGGACACGCCCATCGCCGTCTATCCGAAGATACTGATTGCGCCGAGCGCAGCCAGCGTGATGAAGTAGAGGCCGACCGCCAGAATCGCGCCGATCGAAAAGAACCGGGTCAGGAAGCTCTTCTCGAACCGCAGGTGCATGTACCAGCCGACAACGATCACAAACTTGAGCGCACTGAGTATCAAAAGCAGCGGCACCGTGATCGACTGGCCGATGGCATCCACCCCCTCCTCGAGATAGAACAGCGCAACTTCCATCGCCGTGAGGACAGCCAGCACCACCGCAATCTTGATGTATTCGCTCGGCTGCGGGTGGTGAACGTGGTGCTCGCTATGGGTTGAGGCCTCGGCGCTCATCGTTCGTCCTTACTGAATCAGATACACGATCACGAAGATGGCAATCCACACAATATCGACAAAGTGCCAATACAGGCCCACCAGTTCGAGGTTCAGGCCCTCTGCTTCGGACAGCCCGCCGCGACGCATTGAGAATCCCCACAGGGTGAGGAGCATCAGCACTCCGATCACGACATGGGCGCCGTGGAATCCCGTGAGCATGTAGAACGCCGACGCAGCCGGATTCACGTTCAGTTTGAGACCCTCGAGGATGAACTCGGTGAATTCGAAGAACTGACCCGAAATGAAGACGAGACCCAACAGGGAGGTTGCCATGAGCCACACGCGGGTCTGCTGCTGGTCGCCCCTGGCCAGGGCGCTGTGAGCCAAAACCATGGTGAGTGAGCTCATCAACAGGACGAACGAGCTGATCGACGTGAACGGAATGTCGTACAGCTCGACCGGGTACAGGGTGTTCGCGCCGAAGTTACGCCCTTTGAAAAGCAGGTAGTTGGTGATCAGGGCACCGAAGAAGAGGAACTCCGAGGACAGGAACACCCACATTCCGAGCTTACGGTTGTCGATGCCGGTGCTCTCGTGCGCATGGCCCCCTTCGGATGGGGGGAACATGATCTCCAGCGCGTTCTCTGCGTACGGATCGTGGACGACGTCGGCCATCAGTCGTCCACCCCGGCTAGGTCGGCTGCGTCGAGGTGCGCCTCGTCGCCTTCGTGCCCGTCGTGGTGGTCGTCGTGGATTTCTTCCAGCGGCTCTGTACCCCACGCCATGAACGAGCCCACAGCGATGAGTCCCCCGAGGACGATGAGCGCGATCCCCCAGGGCCGGGTGTGGTAGATGATGCCGTATCCGATGAGGAGCACCCCCAGCCCGACGAAGAACGGGAAGTAGGAGGGTGCCGGCAGATGGATCTCCTCCTCCGGGTTGGCGTGAAGGTCCATGAGTTCGGCGATCATCTCGTCGGCGTTCTCCCGCCGCTTCACCCGCCCGCCTTCAACCGGCTCATATTTCAGATGCCAGAAATCATCGAGGGCGTGCACCACGGGTTCTTTGCCGAAGTTCCACGCAGGCGTGGGTGAGGGGAGCGACCATTCGAGCGTCCGCGCGTCCCATGGATCGGGGGGAGCGGTCTGTCCTCGCCGGCGCGAGTACGACCAGTTGACCATGAACACGAAAATCGAGACTGCGATGATAAAAGCCCCGATCGTCACGACGAGGTTCCAGATCCCGAGCCCGGCGTCGGCGCTGTATACCCATGTGCGCCGCACCATTCCCTGCAGGCCCAGCCAGTGCATCGGCCCGAAGGTGAGGTTCATGCCGATGAACATGAGCCAGAAATGGATCTTGCCGAGCGCCTCGTTGTACATGCGCCCGGTGAGTTTGGGGAACCAGTAGTACATGCCGCTGAACAACCCGAATATGGAGCCCCCGAACAACACGTAATGGAAGTGGGCAACTATGTAGTACGTGTCGGTCTGCTGCCAGTCCGAAGGAACGATCGAGTGCGTCACGCCGGACAGGCCGCCTATGACGAACAGGGAGACGAATCCGATGGCGAACAGCATCGGTGTGGTCAGCCGAATCCGCCCGCCCCACATCGTTCCCAACCAGTTGAAGATCTTGATTCCGGTCGGGATGGCGATCGTCATGGTCGAGAGCCCGAACGCGGCCTGGGCGACCGTCGGGATACCCGACGAGAACATGTGGTGGGCCCACACGCCGAAGCCGAGGAACGCGATGGCCGCGCCGGCGAACACGATGGCGGGATAGCCAAAGAGGGGCTTGCGCGAGAACACGGGAAGCACTTCCGACACGATGCCCATCGCCGGGAGGATCAGGATGTACACCTCCGGGTGGCCGAACAGCCAGAAAAGGTGCTGCCAGAGGACCGGATCACCACCCTGCTCGGCCACGAAGAACAAGGTGCCGAACTGGCGGTCGAAGGTCAGCATGAACAACGCAATGGCGATTATGGGCAGCGAGAAGAGCAGCAGGAACGCCACGATCAGCGTCATCCACACGAACACCGGCATCCGCAGCATGCGCATGCCCCGCGCCCGCATGTTGAAGATAGTGACGATGAAGTTCACCGACGAGATCAGCGAGGCCGCCCCCAGGATCTGTAGACCGACTGCGGCGTAATCGAGCGAGGTGCCGGGAGAATATTCGAGGCCGCTGTTGGGGGCGTACATGAACCAGCCGCCGTTGGGAATCCCCCCGAGGAAGCTGGCGTCGGTCGCTCCACCCACCAGATTGCCACCAACCGGGGCGGGGGATGTTCCGAAGATGAGGCTGGAATACAGATAGATGCCGCCGAACAAAAAGATCCAGTAGCTGACCGCGTTCATCCGCGGGTACGCCACATCACGTGCGCCGATCATCAAGGGAAGCAAATAGTTGAAGAACGCGGCAGATGCCGGCATCACGAAGAGGAAGATCATCGTGAGCGCGTGGGTGGTAAACAGGCTGTTGTATTCGGCCGCGGTCAGAAAAGCTCCGTCGGGCCCGGCGAGTTGGATGCGGAGCAGGAGCGCCTCGATACCACCGAGGAGGAAGAACACAAACGCGGTGTACCCGTAGAGGATCCCGATCTTCTTGTGATCGGCTGTGGTGATCCAGGACCAGATCCCGGAAGGTGACGTCGGCCGCCGGAAGATGGTCGTGGTGGCGTTCGCGGATGGTGCCGTGGTGGTTGCCATCAATCCTCCCCTTCGATCATCAATCCAGCGTCCTCAGGTACGCGATCAACGCGTCGATGTCCTCGGCCGTGAGGTTCTGATTCCCCATGAAGGAGCCGGGCTTGACTGCCGGTGGATTCGCCAGCCACGTCCGAAGCGCCTCTTCGTACTCGGCCTCCGTCGGGTTGAGTCCGTCGGGCAGAACGGCGCCGGCAAACACGTTTCGGGTAGCGAAGTGGGTGAGGTCGGGACCGTACACGGCTACCTCGTCGGGATTGATCTCGTTCACGCCGGCGATGTTGTGGCAGCCGGTACATGCGCCGTTCAGGAATATTTGCTGTCCGGCCGCCGCCAGGCTGTCATCCTCGAGAATCGCGCCGGGCGTCTGCTGATTCGAGACCCAGGCTTCAAACTCAGACTGTGATAGTGCTTCGACTCGTGCCCGCATCTTGGCGTGGCTGAGTCCGCAGAATTCGGCGCAGTGTCCCCAATACTCGCCCGGCTCGACCGCCAGCAACCGGAGCTCGGTCTGCTGGCCGGGTACCAGATATCGCTTCCCGTTCAGCTTGGGCACCCAGAAATTGTGGAGCACGTCGTCCGAGGTCATTCTGGCGCAGACCTCGGTGTCGGTGGGGATCACGAGCACGTTGGCGGTGGTGATGTCATACCAGGGGTAGCGATACTCGAACCACCATTGATGCCCGATGATGTCGACGGGCATCGCCTCGGTCGGGCAGTCCGCGAGTTCGAAGACGGTCCTGAAGGTAGGTACGGCGATGCCGGCGAGGATGAGCGTCGGGATCGCCGTCCACAGGATCTCGAGCTTGGCGTTTCCGTGCACCTGGCGCGGAACCTCCGTCCGGCCCTTGCGGTCACGGAAGACGAAGATCGCGACCAGCAGCGCACCCTGGACGACGACGAAGATCGCTGTTGCGATCCAGAACACGAGCCAGAACAGATTGTCGATCTGATCGGCAATGGGCCCCTGCGGGTCCAGCGAGTTGAGCGGCTGCACCTCGGTAGTGCACGCAGCCAGCAGCAGCAACAGCAGCAGCAGCGGGAGGAAACGGTTGCGCCCGCGGCTGGCTCGGCCGACCCAACCCATGCGCTTCACCGTGGATTCCGGCGTGCTCTTCGCCATCGCTGCCTTTCTGGGCTGCCTTTCTGGGCCCTCACTCCCTACCGCCGGCGGGCCGGTGTCCGAACGGCAGACGCATGCTACGACGCACCATAGGCAGAGCCAAGCCGAGCCTCACAGCAATCTGAACGGGCGCCGGAGCAGGTCGCGGCGTGCCATATTTCCGGCCGCGCCGCCCGGCTGCGAGACGGCATCAGCCCTTCTGGCTCGGGCTCAGCGGGTTCATCCGAAGAAGTCGAGCAGCTGACGTCCCATCAGCTCCATGCCGGTCTCGTTGGCGTGACATCCGTCGCTGGTTTCATCGGCCGCCAGCGGGCCCATCACCGGTCCCGCCAAGGCCACCCCCATGTTGACCAGCTCTGCGGCAATCTCCGCCATCTTCTGAGCCCCGGTGTCGCCCGCCAGCTCGCAGAAGTGGCCGCCGGAATAGGTTGGCTGCCCGGACACGTAGACCACTGCGTCGGGCAGGCGGCGCCGAACTTCTGTGAGGATCGCCAACGCCGTGTCGACGTTGTCGACCGGTGCCCCGCGGAAGGTACAGAGCGAGAACCAAATCGTCTTGGTGTCTGGGTGTTCGGCCAGCAGCTCGTCAAACCCGCTCCAGTATCGGCTCCTGTCACCAAGTAGCCCGCGCTCCCACCGCCCAAGCGACCCGCCGCCGTAGGGGGCGCTCGGTGGCCACATTCGCGTGCCGCCCAGGAAACGGGTGTATCCCGCGACTGCGTTTTGGGACACCGAGCATCCGACGAAGCCGACGGTTCCCTCGGGAAGCTCGCTCGGGGTCGCCGCGATTGGTGCCGGTGTGGTGGTTGTGGCCGCGGTCGTGCGCGTCGTTGCGGGCGGGGCGGTGGTCGTCGAGGCGCGGGAGGTTGCAGCGGTGCTGACGGCCGTGGCATCGGTGGATGGAGCCCCCGGCAGGGACGTCCCGCCACCACACGCGGCGACGACCAGAATCAACCCAATCCCGGCGACAAACCCCCTGTCCATGCCCGCGATGCTAGGTGATCCGCCACATTGTGGGCCGCCCGACTGCGGGGCTCCGGCCGGCTAGGGCAGCCACGGTTTGGCGATCTCCGGCCAGCATTCAGCTAGCTGCTCGATCTGGGGCAGCAGGAGGTCCTCCAGCGCCGGTCGCAGCCGCTCGGGGATGTCCGGCCCCGGCGATTTGTCGAAGACGTCGGTGCCGCCGTGGACGCCCCGGTCGATCACCTGGGCGTAGGGAAAACCGCTCCAATCGGTCACCTCATCAACTCCGAGATGTCGAAAAGCTGATGTCAACAGCCGCTGCGGGTTGTTGATGATGTCGTCGAAGGACCAAACCCAGAGCCGTTCGGACGGAAACACTGACGTCCACGTACTGATCATGCGGCGGTAGTCGCCGCGTTGCATCGAATGTTCGCCTCGGAAGTGTGCGATGTACTCGGCATCGGGGACCTCGTCGATGGCCCGGCCGGTTTCGCGCGCCAGCTTCATCACGGCATGCGACCACGCCCGGTCGACCGGATTGCGCACCAGCAACAAGAGCCGCGCATCAGGCAAGAGGCGTCGGATTCCGGCGATCTCTGCGGCCGGCAGAGTTGCATATCCCGGCGTGATCTCGCCCGGCATCCGGTCGCCGGCCGCAGAGAACTGGCGGGCGTACCAGCGCACGCCCCGGTACTGATGCCCGGTGAAAAAGTGCAATTCTTTGCGGTCGGGAAGGTAGAGGTTGGGGTGTGCCGCGAGGTTGTGATGCAGCCAGGTCGTGCCGGCCTTGGGAGCGCCGATTCCCAGGAACTGGGGCCAGGTCAAACGATTGCGGTCCAGGACGCCACGTTCATACAACTGCCGCACCGGGTTCGCGTACAGACGGAGGCGGGCGCTGCGCGCCAGACGCTTGATCAATCTACGTCCCGGCACCCACGCCCAACGTCCCCCCGATTCGACCGGCTCCATCCGCTACTCGCCCTCTGCCTGTTTGGCCAGCACCAGCTCGGCGATAGCGTTGACGGTCCGGAACTGTTCGACACTCACGTCATCGGCGTCGATGAATATGTCGTACTCGTCCTCCAGAAAGCCGATCACCGTGAGAATTCCTGTCGAGTCCATGATCTCTTGCTCGATCAGCGGTGTGTCGTCGGTGATTTCCACCGTCCCCGATGCGAGCTCTTCCGCGATGAACTGCCGGACGGTGTCCCGGATCCCCTGCATCTGATCCATCTTATGCTGCCGGCCAGAGCTAGCGAGGTGTGGTCCCCGCTCGGTCAACCGGACTAGTGCCAGCTAGGGGATTGAGATAACGCATCGGACGACATAGGGTTGGTCCGGCTCAGAAGCCGGGGGATTCTGAATGAGCTCACATGCAGGGATCGAGGCCGCCGGGCGAGCTGTCCGCTCTACTCCGAGCGGGCGCGAGGTAGCGGGGTTTGTCGGCGAACCGCCGATGTTCGTGGTCGTCCACGAGGCGAACGACGCGCGGCGAGCAACATTGATCTGCAGTCCGCTCTATGCCGAATTCATGCAGAACTACGGGCGGGAGGTGCGCCTGGCTCGCCGGTTGGCCGAATCCGGCATCGCCGCCGGCCGGTTCCACTACCTCGGATGTGGTGATAGCTCCGGATCGGCCGTTCACCTGACCATGGATTCGATGATCCACGACGCTTTCCGGGTGGCGGACCAGCTGCGAGAAGAGACCGGGACGGAGACGGTCGATGTTGTCGGCACCCGGCTGGCCGGCTACGTCGCAGCGGCAGTCGCGTCCCGCTTGCCCGACGCTCGCTTGGTCCTGTGGGAACCGGTGCCGGACGTCAGCCGCTACTTCGATGAGGTCTTCCGCACCCGGCGGATGGTCGGCGTGATTGCCGGCGATGAGGGAACTTCCAGTTCGGCCGCCATGCGAGAGGAGCTCATGGTCACCGGACGCCTCGACGTTGTCGGCTATCACATCCACAAGGCGCTGTTTGAATCTGCGCTCGCCGCGGAGTTCCCGACCGGCGGCTGGGGCGACGTCCTGATGGTTCAGGCCAGCCGGACCGAGAAGGTCAAAGCGGGGATCCAACTGCTGGCAGACGCCGTCGCCGGCGCCGGCGGTCGAGCTACCGTTGCGATCGTGCCGCCCGGCGACGGGTGGTGGATCCACAACTACGACGAGCACGCCTCTCCGGTTCAGAGCCGCCAGGCAGAAAAACAGCTACTTGACCTGACTGCCGACTGGCTGGCCCGCTCATGATCGTTGCTGAGAGCCCTCACTTCATCGACGTCGGTTCCGAAACCCTGTTCGGGATCATGACCCGGCCGCAAGCAGAGCCCAACGGTGTGGGGGTGGTCGTGCTGCACGGAGGCGGCGATCACAACCTGCCCTCGCACCGCAACCGGTGGACGGTTGAGTTCGCCCGCGGTCTCGCTACCGACGGATACACAGTCCTTCGCGTCGGCTTCCGCGGCGTGGGAGAGAGCACGGGCAACAATGAAACCTTCGCACTGTCCGATCCGTTCGTGAGCGACGGCGTCGCCATCGTCAACGCGCTCGCCGCCGAACCGGGTGTGCACCGCATCTATGCGGTCGGCTCGTGTTTCGGGGCGCGAACGGCCGTCGGGGTAGCGGCCGAACTTCCGGTCGTCGAGGGTCTGGTGCTGTCCGCCTTGCCCGTCGCCGATCCCGAGAAACGCAAGGCAATGGACAACTCGACCGCCGACTTTCTCAAGCGGGGTTTCGGCCGCAAGGGCCTGGCCGGGTTGTTGATCGCCGGCCGCCGGGATCGGTACCTGCGGATCCTCACGAACAAGATTCGATCATTGACGGCGTACCGTACATCGGGTGCCAACCCGACACCGTGGGTTGCGGACTCGGTGGTGGGGGGCCTGCGCGCGGTGGCCGGACGGGGCGGCCGGGTGCTCCTCGTGTACGGCACCGAAGACGATTTCTACGCCCAGTTTCGGGAGGCGCAGGCAGGGCCGCTGGGAGTGCTGGCCGCGTCCCCGGCTATCGAAGTAGATGCCTCCGTAGTGGGACGATTGCACGGATACCCGTCGGTAGCCGTACAAGAGGCGTTCGTGGAACGTGCCTCGGCGTGGATTCGTCGAATCGACTGAGTCGGGGGTCGCTCAGACCGCCACCGCACTCTGCTCCTCATGCCCTGGCTGCTGGCCCGGAACGCGATTGGTCAGCCAGGTGACCGTGGTGTCGAGGAAAGAGTCCTGCACCCGGACCCGCACCAAACCGTGGGCAACCCCGGGCAAGTCGTCGACCACCTCGATCAGGCCTTCGCCCCGCCGGAGGATGGCGCCCAGCGGCCCCTTGGCGGCGTCGCGAAACTCGGATCCCCAGGCGTCGTGGGTCCCGAACTCGAACAGCACCGGGACTTGACGCTCGACCATGGCGTCCAGAGGTTCAAGCAACATCGGGCTGACCCAGTCATACTCGCCGCTCTCCACCAGCCGGAGCCGGCGGAGCAGCTTCTGGAACACGGCGACGCTCTTCTTGCGGAAGAGCTGCAGGTACGTCTGGCGCTTGCCCGTGTCGAACATCTCGCGGAGCTTGGTGAGGCTGAACCCGCGCCGGGCATATTCACGAAATGAGCGGGTCCGGGCCATCCACTCGGCCATGGCCTCTGCCCGCTCATAGGCGCCGGATGGTGGGGTGATGAGCACCACGCCGGCCGTGTCGGGGATCAGCGCGGCGCTGGACAGGGCCGTGCGCGCCCCGAAGCACGAACCGATGAGTACGAAACAGCTGAGCCCGCGGCGGGCGAGAAACTCGGTGGCCCCGACGACGTCCGTGGTGAAGGGCCGGTGAACGTGCAACCCCTCGACCACCCCGGTGCTCTCACCAACGCCGTGGTACGTGAATCGGAGGACGTCATACCCATCGGCTGCCAGAGTGTGTGCGAGCCGCCGGCCCACGCGGTTGCGGCTCATGGCGGCATTCACGTTGTCGCCGCCGGCAATGATCACAACCCCAACCCCGCGACGCGTGGCGATGGGATGGGAATGGATTCCGAACAACGTCTCATCCTCGGCGGGGAAGAACACCGGTTCGTCGACGAACGGGCGCTCGTCGCTCATACCTGACCCACGATCCAATCCACCGTCGCATCGAGCAGGTTCAGGCTGTGTTGTTGCTCCTCTTCGGCCTTGAAGCCGAACACGAACAAGTGCCACGCTTCCTCGAATGCGACGTGGTGGACCGTGACCTTTCGCCCGGCCTGTTCCCATGCCGCCACCAGCTTCGCGTACTCTGGTTTCAGCTCGGGTTTCTCCCGATACTGGGCGAGGAAGACGGGGGCATTTCCCTCCCCGCATTGTTCTTCGAGGCGGCGCTGCTGCGCGTCCTCATACATGGCCCATCCCACGGAGAATCCGGCGACGTCGACGGTGCGATCGCGCTCGAATGCCTCTTTGATGTCGGTCATGGAAGCGCCGTCACCGTCTGAGGCCTGCATACCGACGATCATGACGGTGCGGAACAGCTCCCGGAAGTATTTTCGGCCTTCGGTGATCGGCTCCCACATGGCGAGCGGTGCGTGGCGGCCGGCGGCCGCCGTTGCGGCCGGGAAGCCGCCCATACGTGAGCCTACAAACACAAGGCGTTCGACGCCGGTCCGTTCCATCAGATGGTCCGTGGCCTGTTCACAGTCCTCGATCATCGATTGTACGGTCAACGCAGCGGCATCTCCGTCGGAGTTGCCGGTGCCCGCGTAGTGGTAACGCTGCACTGCGATTCCTCGCTCGGCCAGGCGGCGCGACAGCAAGACCTCTCGCCGGTTGTTCTTCAAGAAATCGTTGTTGAGCGGTGACGAGATCACGACGCCCAAGCCGGTGGGGTTGCTCGGGATGTGCGTCACGCCGAACAACGAGCCTGTCGGTGCTTCGAAGAATGCAGGCTCACTGATCGAGCCGTCCTCCGATTTCATCTGGACGGAGCGAGGTATGTCCCCCCTGGCTGTCATGTTCGCCCCCATACGAGAATGATGTGACCGCGAATCACGAGTGTCGGCTCGTGGTCATTCCGGTGGTGAAGTGTACCGGCACCGCCGCTGCTACTCCGTGTCGTTGTCGGGATCGGCCTCCCGGTATGCTGGAAGCAGGGTTTGGGTTCCGCAAGCCGTCTTGCTGCGGGAGATAGGGGTCATGCGTACAGCACTGGTCGGGGTCGTGCTCGCGGTGACGTCTTTTTGGCCATACGGACTGGTCTGGGCCGGCGAGCCGCCACCGGGCGGCACGTTCTACGACGACGACGGCAACACCCACGAGGGCTACATCGAGGCGGTGGCCGCGGCCTCGATCACCGCTGGGTGTAATGAGGCCGGCACGTTCTACTGCCCGAGCCGGGCCGTGACCCGAGGGCAGATGGCGACGTTCATCGGCCGGGCTCTTTCGCTCCCCCCGGGCGGCCACCTGGATGCGTTCGATGACGATGAAGGCTCGGTGCATGAGGCATGGATCAACGTCATGGCAGCCATCGGCGTGACATCGGGATGCGATCCATTCGCCCCGCGCCGGTACTGCCCGGACGAGCCCGTGAGCCGGGCCCAGATGGCGACGTTTCTGGTACGTGCGTTCCCGAACCTCACTGCCTCTTCGGCGGACGTGTTCGATGACGACGACGGCTCGGTCCACGAGCGCAATATCGACGGCGTAGCGGTGGCAGGAGTGACCCAGGGTTGTTCGGTGAGCGATACCAGCCGGTACTGTCCTCGACAGTCCGTCCGGCGGGATCAAATGGCGACCTTCCTCGGGCGGGCGCTCGCCCTGACTCCCATGGTTCCTCCGCCTCGGGTGGGCTTCGTATGCACGGAAGTCATCGGGTTCTCCCAGACCAGCGAATGGTATGAGCCGAACGGAGGTGCTTTCGAATCGGGTGTGGACGACGCTTCGTGGCAGCTCCGCTGGGACAGCGGAGCCGGCGTGGACCTGATCGCCGGCTCGGACTGGGAAGGGTGGGCGTTGGATCCGTTTTCGGGCTGCGAGGTGCCCATCGTCGATCGGGCCGTGCTCACGATCAGCGGTATCTCGGGCAGCGACGTGGCCGCGTGGACCGCCAACATCCGCGCAGCGGTGACCCAGATTTGGCTTCAGCACCCGACGACTCGTGAGATCCTGCTGCAGCCGGTTGTCGGCGGACCCAACGAGTCCGTGTGCAACTGGAACGGCCAGCAGGTGAGGGCTTCGGTCCAGCATCCCTACATCGACCAGGCGATTGCCCAGGTGGCGGCGATCGAACCCGGGGTGAATGCCGGCTTCTCACCGGAGCTACCGGATTGCAGCGGATATCGCGACAACATTGGCCACCTCGAGCCGGGCTACCACAGCGTTGTCGGGACTGAGGTCGGGCAGTACTACGCCGGCCTGTGAACCAGGCCGGTGGGTTTTATTGCCGCGCAAGAGTCGATACATTGGCCTGTCATGGATGGGTGCTGGCGGGGCGCCCCCCAAACGTTGCCTAGCCTTGCGTGGATCCGCCAGGGGGTGTCAGCAATGACGATGCAGGACGTAGCGATCGCCGCTCACGAACAACCCGTGTACTTCCCAGCGGGGGACGACACGCTCTTCGGAATCCACACACATCCGGAGCGTCCGAACGGTGTAGGGGTGGTCCTGATCCAGGGCGGCGACACCGTGAACATCTCGATGCACCGCAACCGGTTAGCGGTCCGGCTGGCGCGGCGCCTGGCTCGGGACGGCTACGACGTCATCCGCTTCGACTACCACGGCCTCGGCGAGAGCACCGGGGTCATTCGCAGTCTGCACTTGCACAACCCGTTCACTGACGACACGCAGGGGGCCGCGGCCTATTTGCGCAGCCTGGGGATCGACTCGCTCGTGCTGATCGGTGCGTGCTTCGGTTCGCGCACAGCGCTGTCCTCGGCACCGGACATACCAGAGACTGCGGCGCTGATTCTGGCCACACCCCCTTCCGCCGGGTACGACCATCCGGATGCGGTTTCGGAGTGGATGGCCCGAGACCGGTCTATTGCGCATTACGCCAAGCGAGCTGCCAGCGTCAACAAGATCAAAGCGGCGCTGACGGAACCGGGCCGACGGAAGCTCTACATCAAGCTCGGCAAGGCCAAGCTGAAGCAGGTCGCCGGACAGGTCCGGCATCGGCTGGCGCTCAAATCGGGTGACGGGCTCGACTGGGTGAGCCCGATGCTGCTCGAGCCGCTGGACGAGATGGTCAGCCGTGACATTCCGGTCTTGTTCGTCTTCGGGACAAAGGATCCGCTGACCGGTGAGTTCCGCCGAGCCCGGGAGGGACGATTGGGCCACATCCTCGAGCGGTCTGAGGGTCGGGTGGAGATAGTGGACGACATCGAGGGCCTCGTGCACGGATTCCCGTCGGTCCCCGTCCAGGAGGCGTTCCTGGACCTGGTGTCGGACTGGATGAAACGCACCGTGCCCGGCGACAGAAGTTGAGCCTCATGAGCGGCATGGACAGCGGCCATCTGATCGAGCAGGCCCGGCAGTTGGGTCAGGTCTTCGCAACCCGAGCCGGTGCATACGATCGGACGGGCGAATTCCCCGCCGACGACTTCGAGGACCTGAAGGAAGCCGGATTCCTCGGGATCATGGTGCCCGAGGAATATGGGGGTTCGGGAGCCGACTTCCTCACGTACACGAAAGCTCTGGAGCAGATCTCGATCGGCCACGCAGCGACTGGCCTCACCTTCAACATGCACAACATCGTGACCGGCGGGGTGGCAGAGATGGACCTGTCTGAAGTGCCCGGCCGGCGGGGTGACGCAATGCGAGAATTCGCAGCGTGGCTGTTCGATCAAGCCGTGAACCAGCGCAAGGTGTTCGCTTCGGCCACCACCGAACCGGGCGTCGGCGCCCAATACTCCAAGATCAAGACCACCTACGAGCGCACGAACGACGGTTACCTGCTCAACGGTGTCAAATCGTTCGTGTCTATGGCCGGCTACGCGGATTACTACGTCGTGGCCGCCCGCGCCGCGGCCCAGACGGCGGGCGATGTGCCGACCTTGTCGTATTTCGTCGTCGACCGCGACAATCCGGGCACCCGGATCGAGGATGTATGGGACGTTCTCGGTATGCGTGCCACCGCGTCGAATACGGTGTATTTGGAAGACGTCGTCGTGCCGAAGGAGCACCTGTTCATGCGCTCGGAAGGGATGGCCTTCTACAAGCTCACCCGGGAGCCGCACTGGCAGGTGGGAGGCTACAACGGCGTATATCTCGGTATTTGCAGCGCCATCTTCGAGTTCATGACCGATTACCTGCAGAAGAAGGCTGTGGCCGGTACGGAGCAGACCATGGCCGATGACTCCGTGACCCAGCACATGGTTGGTGAGCTCGACGTTCAGCTCAGCGCGGCCCGGTCGGTGACGTATGAGGCGGCGCGGCTGGTGAGTGAGGCCCCCGGGTCCGAAGCCGCGAACCGCGCCATCCACCGCGCCAAGTACATGGTTGGAGAGCTCGGACCGGTGCTCGGCTCCCAGGCCATCCGGATCTGCGGAGGCAGCACCATCTCCAAACACATGCCCCTCGAGCGGCTGTACCGCGACGCTCGCTGCGGCGGGCTGATGCCCGCCAAGAGCGACGACTGTCTGTCCTATCTGGGCAAGATGGCTTTGGGTATCGACGCATCGAAGGCCGATCAGACGTACTGGTAGGCGATGCAGCCATGGCAGGACCCCGAGCTGGACCAGATCCGGGACGAGATCAAAACGTGGGCGCATGACACGCTGCCCGCGGGGGGTCTCGAGCGAGATCGCCGCGGCGATGCGTACGACCCCCTCGCCTGGAAGGCGGTAGCAGATCGAGGACTGCTGGGTATGTGCCTGCCCGCGGAATATGGCGGCCGGGGCGCGCCCGTGTCCCATGCGGTCGCCGCATTCGAGGGCTTGGGACAAGGTTGTCGCGATACCGGGCTGGTGTATGCGGCCATCTCGCAGGTGTTCGGCATTCAGATGACAATCGCGCTGCTGGGTTCGGCTGAGCTGCGGGCGGCCTACCTGCCGCCAACCATTGCGGGTGAGCTCACCCTCGTCCATGGATTCACCGAAGAAACAGGCGGTTCGGACGCGATGGGCATGTCCACGGCTGCCCGGCCCGATGGGGATGGCTGGGTTCTCTCCGGCACCAAGACTTTCATCACCAACGGGCCAAACGCCGACGTGGCCATGGTGTGGGCGAAGACCGGGGAGGGGCGCGGCCCCTTTGCGTTGACTTGTTTCTTGGTCGACATGCGTTGGCCGGGGGCTGCGCTCGGCCGGACCTTCGAGAAGATTGCGCTCCGCACCGTGCACATGGGAGAGTTGGTGTTCGACGAGGTGGCGGTCCCCGCCTCCCACGTGCTGGGTCGGGTCGGCGGGGGATTGCGGGCCCTGACCGAATCGACCGGGTGGGAACGAGCAGTGCTGTTGACCTCGGCGCTCGGCCCAATGGGCCGCGTGCTCGACGAAGTCATCGAGTGGTGTAAGACCCGCGAGGCCTACGGCAAACCCATCGGCGCCCATCAGCAGGTGTCGTCGAAGGTGGCCGACATGATCGTGCGCTACAACCTGAGCCGGATGGTCATCTACGACATGGCTGCCCGGCTCGGGTACGGGGAGTCGATCCAGCCCTGGATGCAGGATGCGGCTGTGGCCAAGCTGTTCGTGAGCGAGAACTATCTGCCGTTCATGCTGGACGCCATGCAGACGTTTGGAGTGCGCGGCGTCCTCCACGACTTCGACATTCAGCAAGATCTGCGCGATGCAATCCCGTCCACCATCTACGTTGGGACCTCGGAGAGTATGCGCAACATCATCGCCAAACTGGCCGGCGTCCCGGTCGACTGAAGGGGTGGTGCCAGCGATGAACACCAGCGCCACGTGGGTCGACCGGGCGACCGGATGCCGAGAGGTCGCGGAGTTCGTGACGATCGGTGCCGACCAGGTCTATGTGGTTCATCATCTTCCCGCTGCGGGGATGGGTGACGGTGCCATGGTGATCTGCAGTCCGTTCTTTGCCGAGTTTGCCCGCAACTACCGGCGTGAGGTCTTGCTGGCCCGTGACCTGGCGCGGCACGGAGTTGCGGCAGCCCGTTTCCACCATCGTGGGATCGGCAACAGCACCGGCGATCCGGCGCTCCTGACGCTCGAACGGCTGCTGGAGGACGTTCGCCGCGTCGCAGAGGCCATCGTGCATCGGTCGGGCGCAGGCTCACTCGGATTTCATGGCACACGGCTGGCGGCGTTCACTGCCGCAGCCGCAGCTTCTGGGGAGAAGGCGCCGGTGAGCCTGTGGGAACCGGCTATCTCTGGCAGCCGCTACTTCAACGAGCTGTTCCGCACCCGCATGGCCCAGGCCGTGCACGACGGAGAGACGGATCTGACCGCTAAGAGGCTCCGGGACCAGCTGGTGGACGGAGTCGGCGTCGACGTGCTGGGACACTCGCTACATCCCGGCTTCTATGCGTCGATGGCAGAACGTACGCTGTCGGGTGAGCTGGGACCGGACGGCGGGGATGCGCTCGTCGTGGAGTTCGGGCGCCGCCAAAAGGCGCTGGATGAGGTGTTGGACGGATTACAGGCAGCCGGGGTCCGGACCCTACGGAGCCTGGCGTCGGAGAGCGAGTCCTGGTGGGTGGCCAATCACCGCGCGGACTATTTCGTGGCTGAGGAGCAGCGGATGCTGACGTCGGAGGTATTGGCTGCGGCCCGGGACTGGCTGCGAAGGCTGGGGTGGGCGCAGTGACCATCAGCGACGCTCCCCAGCACGTCACAGACGCCCCTGCCTTTCTGGACAGCGGAGCCGCCAGCCTGGCCGCGATGTGGTCGCTGCCCGAAGGCGCCCGGGGCGGATTGGGGGTAGTGATTCTGTCGGCCGGCGGCCACGTGGTTCACTCGCAATCGAATCGGTGGGGCTTCCGAATGGCGCGGGCTCTCGCAGCGGAAGGTTTCCCGGTGCTCAGGTTTGACTACACGGGGACTGGCGACAGTAGTGGCGTGGCGCAGACCTTCGCGCTCGATGAGCCGAGTGTCGGCGACGCCCGCACCGCAGTCGCCGCCATGGCGGCGGAAGCCGGCGACGTTTTGCTGATCGGGCATTGCTACGGCGCACGCGCTAGTTTCGAGGTCGCGGCCACCAACCCGGCGGTGGCCGGCGTCTACGCAATCGGATGCCCGGTCCGGGACGGAGCCCGGGGGGAGGGCACCGGCAGCCGCATGGCATACGATGCAACGCTGGCCGGCTACTTCGCGCACGCCGTCAAGGCCATCCGGCTCAGCGACCTTCGCCGGCCCGAGGGGCGCCGCCGCTACCTCCGGCTCACCCGTACCTTCCTCACCGCCCGCTGGCGCCGATTGCGCCGGTATCTACCCGGGGCATACGAGGATCCCACTCCGTGGGTGAGCGCCCGGCTCATCAGCCAGCTCCAGACGCTCGGCCGCCGCCGGGTCCCGGTCGTGTTTTCGTACGGATCCAAAGATGCCGACTACGTCGACTTCTCGAAGGCCCGGGAGGGGCGCCTGGGCGGCCTCATGACGTGGGGAGCCGCGATCGAAGTTTCCCTGCGCGATGGAGAAGTTCACAACATGGCGCGCGTAACAGTGCAGAATGAAATGGTTGATGAGATGGTCCGTTGGGTGCTGACCAGGGCAGAGGACCGTCGCAATACCAGGGGTAGGGGTAAATGACGTACCGCTTGCACCACGCGCTCGAGGGGTCGGCCAGGCGATTCCCCGACAGAGTGGCCGTGATCGATCAGAACCGCCGGCTCACCTATGCCGAGCTCGACGCCAGCGCCAACAGAGTGGCCAACCTCCTCGTGGAACTCGGTGTGCGGCCCGGCGACCGCGTGGGTCTGTACCTCGCGAAATCACTGGAAGCCATTACCGGGCTGTACGGCATTCTGAAAACCGGCGCCGCCTACGTACCCATTGACCCGTATGCGCCGGCCGCGGCCCGAGCCACCTACATTCTGGGGGACTGCGGGATCGAGGTGGTCATCACCGGGGCCGAGATGGCCGAGCGGTGGACTGAGATTGTTGCCGCGGATACCCGCTTGACCCATCTGGTGGTGGCCAACGCCGAAGCGATGGATCTCGATGCTCCTGGCGGAGTCAAGGTCATCGGACGCGATGCGATCAAGGCCCAGCCGACTGAATTCACTGGGTATAGGGGTATCGGCCAGGATCTCGCCTACATCCTCTACACCTCGGGTTCGACTGGCGCTCCCAAGGGTGTGAAGCTCTCGCATATCAATGGGTTGACGTATGTCCGCTGGCTCGTGGACTACTTCGAAGCGACCGAGCACGACCGCTTCTCCAACCAGCCGCCACTCCATTTCGACATGTCCGTGGCCGACATCTTCGGCGCGGCTTTGGTCGGTGCGGCGGTGGTCCTGGTCCCGCACAAAACGTCGATGTTTCCGATTCAGATCAAACGGTTCATCGAGGACCACATGATCACGATCTGGTACTCAGTGCCCTCGGTCCTCTCGATGCTGGTCCGCCGGGGAGATCTTGGGCCGGGGTCCTTGCCCTCCTTGCGGATCATCAGCTTCGCCGGCGAGGTGTTTCCCTCCAAGTACTTGGGCGAGCTGATGCGGAAGGCATCGCACGCTCGCTTCATCAATCAGTACGGTCCAACCGAGACCAATGTGTGCACCTACTACGAAGTCCCGGCCCCGCCGCCTCCGCACACAGACATCCCGATCGGCAAGCCGATCAGCGACGTCGACACATTCGTGCTGACTGGGGCCGGCACCGAGGCCAACCCGGGCGAGGTCGGCGAGTTGTGCGTGCGAGGATCTACCGTCATGGATGGATACTGGGGTGATGAGGAAACGACACGCGATCGGCTCGTCCCAGACCCGCTCCGGCCGGAATCCTCGGACGCCGTGTATCGCACCGGTGACCTGGTGTGCGTGAATGAGAACGGCGACTATCGCTTTCTGGGGCGCTGTGACAACCAGATCAAGAGCCGGGGATACCGCATCGAGCTCGGCGAGATCGAGACGGCGCTGTACGCCCATCCTCGGGTCAGGGAGTGTGCGGTGCTGCCCATCACCGACCCGCTGGTCACCAACAAGATCCTGGCGTGGCTGGCGCTCGACGGTCCAGCCGACGAGCGGGCGCTTCGGTCCCATTGCCGGGAACGGCTGCCTCCCTACATGATCCCCGACTTCTTCAGAGTGTCGGAGGTCTTACCGAAAACATCGACGGGCAAGATTGACCGGCGATCGTTGGCAGATGAGATTGGAAGGGAACAGGAACGTCAATGAGCATCAAGGATCAGATCAGGGACTACATCGCCACGGAGCTGGGCTGGGACAAGCCGGCCAATGAGCTGCCCGACGACTACCAGCTGCTAGAGAAAGACATCGTGGACTCGCTCGGCATCTTCAAGATCATCACGTTCATCGAGGAAGAGTGGGACGTCGAGGTCCAAGATGACGAGTTGGTGCCTGAGAATTTCCAGTCCATCAACTCCATCGCGAATCTGGTGGCCGCCAAGGTCTGAGATCGCCCGACCGGCGCGGCCGATTGACTTGCTCCGGGAAGGGGCCGGCTGCTCAACGCGCTCCTTCTAGTTCCAGTAGTGCTTGTTTGCGGGCGAGCCCGCCGCCGTAGTCGACCAGCCGCCCGTCGTGTCCGATCACCCGGTGGCAAGGGATGATGATCGACAACTGGTTGCGTCCGTTTGCCGCCCCAACCGCCCGGGCTGCACCCGGCCGCCCGATGCGAGCGGCCAGCTCGGCGTAGGAGATCGTGGATCCGTAGGGAACCGTCGCCAGCTCCTCCCAGACTTGGCGTTGAAATGGGGTGCCCTCCTGAGCCAGATCCAGGACGAACTCCCGCAGCTCGCCCGCGAAATAGGCTTCGAGCTGAAGTAGCGCCCGCTCGAACGGCGTGCGCGTGCTTTCCCAACCCGTCGTGTCCGGTGCGTGCCGGCGTTGGGCGAACCACACGCCGGTCAGGTACTGCTCGCTTCCGGCGAGCTGAATGGGTCCGAGCGGGCTTGCCGTCGTGGTCGTGAATGTTCTCATTGCATGTGGAACGTGAACATGCGGTGTGGCGTGATTTTGGCGTACACGACGCCTCTGCCCCATTCCAGCCGGCTCGTCCCATGGATGCCATGGCGTACCTCACCGGCTGCCGTGTCCTTCAGCTCCGCGCCGGTGCCCCCGATCCGGCCGGTGCCCCGGACGTTCACGGCGATCTGCTGAGCCGTGAGGCGCCGATCCGCGATGAGGATGCTGCGCAGATGGTCTCCGCCCGCCGAGTGGCCGAGATCGAGCACCCCGTGCAGGTCGGGTAGATCCTCGGGCGTCTTGCGCATCGGCTTCAGGCTAGCGAGAGCTGCTGAGGCGCCGGCCCGTCGGGCCAGCCCACCGGCTCGGCTAGTAGCCGCCGAGCAGTCCGTATTTGCGACCCACCTCCATGCCGCGTCCGAACAGGTACAGAGCCAGTGGATACATGATGACGTTGAAGATCACCAGCCCCACGAGGGCCGTGTCCAGGGTCATCGCGTCGAGCGTGGAGCCGGCCGGCATCAGCACCCGCCTCAGCGCGCCGATCACGTAGGTATGGGGTATCAGGTAGGACACCCAGCGGATCCATCCCGGGATCATCTCCAGCGCAAAGTAGGCGCCGGAGAAGACGTGAGCGATGAGCAGGAAGACGGTGAGGATCGGGTCGCCCTTCTTGGCGAGCACCTTGACCGAGGCCGAGAAGATGGAGACCGACAGGCCGGCCGTGAGGCCGAGAAGAACGATCGGGAGGGCGGGCAGCAAGCCCACCAGGTTGTACTCAGCGCCCAGCACCCCGCCCGAGAGGAGGATGAAGGCGCCCGTGAGCAAGCCGAGGATCATCGGCCACAGCGACATGGCGAACGGGAGCATGCGCCACCGGATCGGCTCGACCAGCAGCATTTCGAAGTTGCCGTGCACGATGGCCTGATCGAGTTCGGCGGAAAAACCCTTGATACCCGAAGTGATGGCATGGACCGAGAAGATCCCGATGATCACGAACGTGTAGTAGTCGCCGCCGAAACGGTCGGCTGCACCGGACGGCCCGGTGAGTTGGGCAATGAAGACGAACACGACCGGGAACACGAGGGCGTTGAGCTGCTCGAGCACGAACCCGAGGGGGTACGCCACCGACCGCAGGTAGCCCATCCGCAAAAACCCGAGCGCGGTGCGCCGAGCCCGGTGGAACTGGGAAGCGGCATGGCGAACCGGCTGGCGTTCGATCAACTGGCTGGCCATTACGCCACCTGGCCTTCGGTGTTGGTGAGCATGTCCGCAAGGAGTTCTCGCAGTGGTCGCCGCGTCGCCTCCACCTTTGTGATCCCGGAGACCTGGCGGTTGAGGCGGCCGAGCAGGTCGCCGATCGGCAGGTCGGTGGCAACATAGGTCACGTGGTCCTCCTGAACCACGCCGGCTACCCCCGGCAGCGAGCGGAGCGCCTTCGCCCCGGCGAGGGCCTGGTCGTGTTCACGGAATGCGATTTCGATCTGGGGCTTCTCCCATCTCGAGCGGAGCTCATCGAGGTCGCCCCAGTACGCCACCTGGCCGGAGGAGATCATCAGCACGTTGTCGTGCAGCGCCTCGATGTCTTCCATCCGGTGGCTGGAGAGGAGGACGGCGATGTTGCGTTCGACCGTGACCTTTTGGATGACGGTGAGCATTTCGTGGGCACCCACTGGGTCCAGCGTGCCGGTGGGCTCGTCGAGAATGATCACCGAAGGTTCGTGCAGCAACGACCGGGCGAGGCGGAGGCGGGCGTTCATTCCCGAGGACAGCGCGAAAACCACACGGTCCTTTGCGCGACCCAATCCGACCACATCCAGCACCTCATCCACCCGCCGCGCCAGGTGGTTGCCCCCCATGCCCTGCAGCCGGCCATGGAATGTGAGGTTCTCGGCGCACGAATGGCGCATCCACAGGGTTCGCTCCTCGGGTGGCATGAATCCGAGATGGCGACGCACGATGGCCGATTCGGAGGTGACATCGTGACCAAGGATCGTGGCCGAGCCGCCGCTGGGGGTGGTAAGGCCGGTCAGCACCCGGAAGAGTGTCGATTTGCCCGCTCCGTTCGGTCCCACCACGGCGACGATGCGCCCACCGTCGACGCTGAGTGAAACGTTCTTCAGCGCATGGACAGGCTGTTTGATGGACGACCGCAGCATCATCCTGAGCCATGGCGGCGATGGCTCATACGTCTTGCTGACGCCCATCACGTTGACGACTGGCTCCATGCGAACCCCAACTCCAAACCTAATCATCTATGCGCAGGCAGGACGGACACCGATCCGCGCGTCACCGTTGGAACTCCCAGTCGCCCAATACGGCCGATGCCCTGGCCTGGGGCGAAGTGTACTGCCGACCGGGTGTTGTTGGAGGGTGGAGCGTGCCCTGGCAGCGCCGAGTGGACCGGTTCTAGGGGCGCGGCCGTGGGCGCCCCAGGCCGTATCCGTAGCGCAGGTGGAGCGGAAGCGTCATGGCCAGCACCAGGGCCTCTGAGGTGCGGGGCAACGACCCGGCCCACTCGCAGTCGGGGCGCAACTCGACGGGGCCTCTCATGCCACGCGACGGATTCCCGTGGACCATGTGGTGCCCGCCGATGGCGGCGGTCCGCTCGCCGACCCACTGCGCGTCTCTATCGGGGAAGCCTGCGAAGTCCAGCACCCGGCGTAGCTCGGCGCGAGGCGCACCAACGAAGTCTTCGTAGCGCAGGCGGTGGTACGGGTTCGATCGCAGCTTCTCGGCCCCGAGGTTCCATGCGTTCCACAGCAGGGCGGTCTTCCACGGAGGGTATTGAGGCATCATGGCACCCTGGAGGTCGGTGTGTTCGCGCCGCCGAGTCCACGAGTGAGCCGACGCCCTGGCGTCGCGCACCTGATGAACGATTCTGAGATCTACTGCTTCGAGCATGGCGAGGATGGCGGCGTAGGGCGCCGCCTTGCTCGAGTCGACGATCACATCACACCCGGCTACCTCGTGAATCGCGCGATACAGGCGGCTGAGGACGTCGAGGTACTCCGCCAGGTCATTCTCGAGATCCACCGGCGCCTCCCCCGACGCCAGCGCTCGCAGGTGGCGGAGTTTCACCAGTTGCCGGTGGAGATCGGCCGATCGTTGCGCCCCGCCGCGGTCGAGCCCACCCACGGACGCGACCTGGGACCAGAACGGGCATTCGGGAATCGGGGTGCTACATCCACACAGCGCGCCGGACCCGAACCCGTGGCTCCAAATCGATCGTACCTCGCCGACCGGAAACAGACCTGGGGCCGTTCCGAGAACGTTGCTCACGATCGTGCTGCCGTTGCGGCCGAGCCCGGCGAGGTAGAGGATCCGCATGCCGCCGAGCCTATCGGGACCCGGGGTCTAGCTTTCCCGCTGCATATGCGCGACCGGGGGATAGGCTCGCCGGGTCCATGGCTGTTCACGCATCGGTGCTGTTTGTCTCGCTGCCGCCCGCGCTCGGTGGCTCTATTCGCGCGCTGGAGACGCATGTCGGCGTGATCGAGGGTGTGCATCGCATCCTCGGGGCCCCGATGGGCAGCAAAGCCGCGCGTTATCTGGACAGCACGGGTTTGTTCGACGAGCTCGTGGACGTCCGGGCCCACGGGCCACTGCGCACGGCTCGGGCGCTGTTGAGTGCCTGGTCACTCCGACGATGGGCTCTGGCCAGCGGAACGCGGCTGGCCGCGATCCACGCCAATGGCATGCCTGAAATGGCCGTGGCATTCCCCGCCGCCCGCGCCACACGCGTGCCGCTCGTGGTATGGGCGCACGGCGTGGATGTCCCCCGTCAGATCCGGGCGCTCGCACCGATGTGGCGGACACCCGAGGTGGACACGCGGTGGGCTGCGGTCTCGCACGCCGCGGCCGACCAGATACTCGAAGCGGGCGTCGCCACTCCCGACCGGATGACGGTCGTGCCGAACCCGATCGATCCCGCGCTCGTGCTCGCCGACCGACCGGCGCCCGACAGCCAGGTCTTCACCCTGGCGTTCCTGGGTGGCGACTCGACCAGGAAGGGGTTCGACACGTTGCCGGCCCTCATGGCGGCGTTGGCCGACCTGCCGGTGCGCCTGTTGACCGCCGGCAAGGAGCCGGCCGAGCAGGACCCGCATTGGGAGGCGCTCCGGCAGTTCGAAGACAGGGTGGTCCACCTCGGCCGGCTGCACGACGTACGAGAGATCTACAACGAGGCCGACGTGGTGTTGATGCCGTCGCGGCAAGAGTCCTTCGGTCGTGTTGCTGCAGAAGCGATGATGAACGCGATCCCGCTGGTTGCATTCGACATTCCGGCGCTGCGCGAGGTGATCGGCGAGGGCGGCTTGTTGGTGCCCGTCGACGACCAGGAAGCCCTCAACGCCGCCGTACGGACCTTGGCGGAAGATCCGGCTACCCGATGCCGGCTGGGGGAAGCAGGACGTGAGCGCGCCGGCGCGTACTTACCATCAGCGGTGTCGGGCGCGCTCTGCCGGCTGTACGGGCTCGAGTGAAGGCCGCGAGGGCAGCATCCGATCGAACGGGTCGAACCTAGGCAAATGGGCTGATGGTTCGGCTGCCGGTCACGTCTACCTCGAACGCCGAGGACCCGTTTTGTGCTCGCACCAGCGATTCGGGATCGGCGTCGGCGGTGAAGTAGATGTCTGCTACCTGCATCCCGCAGTTCACGAAGTCCCATCGATCCTTGAAGCCCTGGCCGCCGATGCCGCCGTCCTGGCGGACGTTCTTCACCTTCACCTTGACGTCGGTCTCGTTGAGCATCGTGCAGTCGGTGAACTTGGTCGGGAGCGGAATGTTCTCGGCGGCCCCCGTGTGCTGACCGTTGATCACCAAGGTGGGTGTGATCCCGGCGCCGTCGATCACCAGCCGCTCGAACCTGAGTGCGGCCGACGTGCCCAGATGATTGACGGCCTTGAGGATCACGCCGGCGCCGGCGTTTCCGTAGAGCACCGCGTCGTGATAGAAGTACTCGTTGAAATAGGCCCCGTGGTTGATGCCATGGAGGCCGTTGTGATACGACGTGAAGAAGCCCACATCGTGGTTCCGCGTGTCGTTTTGCCACGTGAACAAGCCCGATCGCAGATTGTTGTGGCTGACGTTTGAGCCCCAAGTCCACACCGAGTTGTTGGCGAACTCCGGCCATTTGAACCCTGCCGAGTCGCTGCTGCCCCCCACCCCGACGGCCACACAGTTGGTGACGACGTTGCGATCGCCGAACTGCAGGGCGAAGCCGCCCACCCGGTGGGGATTGTGATTGGGCCCCGCCCCCACCCCGGCGGCGACACATTTGTCCCAGATGATGTCGTCGGTCTGGTTGGCCTTGCCTTCGTCCCACCAGTACGCATCCATCCGCGTGTTGTACGAAATGCAGTTCACCATCGTGATCCCGTGACTCATGTGGGGAACGAAGGCGTGCCCATCGGCGTCGCGAACAACACAGCCTTCCACGGTCGTTCCGCGTGACCCGTCGCCGCAGTGATGAAAGTGAATTCCATAGCGGCCGGTGGCATCGATGGGGCCGACATCGGCGACGCTGCCACTTTTGAAATCAGGCGCCACATACCGGATCGCCACGTAGCGGATGCTCTGAGCCGCCGACGACCGGATGAAGATGTGCGTCTTGCCGGAAGCCGTGCCCTCGATCCGAACGTTGCGGGTGAGGTTCAGGATCTCGGCCCGAAAGGCCGTCCCATCGGTGAGGTTGCCCAGATCCGGGACGGGGAGGTCGAATGCCCGCGCGAGAAAAGAAGCCATCTGTGCCCGGCTGACCACCTCATCGGGAGCGTACGTGGTCGCAGTGGTGCCCAGGGTGATTCCAGCGGCCGCCACCCGGTTGATCTCGTCCGCAAATGTGTGCCCGATCGTGTCGGAGAACCCGGCGGGGGGTGCCGGTGGCAGGTTACGGGCCCGGGTGAGAAAGGCCGCCATCTGGCCCCGGGTGACCGGATCATCCGGCGCGAAACTACTCGGGGTCCTACCCAGGGTGATACCAGCAGCCGCGACCCGGTCGATATCGTCCGCAAATGTGTGCCCGATCGTGTCGGAGAATCCGGCGGAGGGGGCGGCGGGCAGACCCAGTGCCCGGTTCAGGAACGCAGCCATCTGGCCGCGGGTTACCGGGTGGTTGGGACAGTAAAGGACGGTTGTGCACCCGCGAGTGATCCCGGCGGCAGCGATCGACTCGATGTTGGCGGTATGCGTGTTGCCGAAGATGTCTGAGAACGCCAGGCTCGACGGCTCGAGATAGGCCGCCTCGCCGCCGTACGGGTTGGCAACGGTGGGTACCGCCGACCCCCGGGTATGACTCCTGAACGTGTAGTCACCAGCTGCGGTGGGGGTGACGACCAGTTCGTCCGAGCTCGACCAGCTCGCGTGGTCTCCAGTCCGGTTCCAGGCCTGCTTTTCCGCCCCCGCTAGATCGAGCCGCCCGGCCCCCATAACCCACAGGCCGGTGTCATCGGGCGCGGGGTCGGTACCGCCCCCTTCGAACAGCGACTCGTCGACGGCGTCGAAAACCAGCTTGTGGACGATGCTTGCGTTGGCCGGCTTCATCTCGAGGGTGCCGTACACGATCACATTGGCCCGCACGGTGACGGTGGTAGAGACGTCGGGGTCGAACCGCAACGTGGTGCCCGCCGGCACTTCAAAGCCGGCGTCGTAGTCCTGGGTCCCTGAGATCGTGCCGCTGAGCGGGGCCTGCCAGGCGGCCGCCGACCCGGACCGGACGCGGCCTGCTGCAGACGCCGGAGAGTTTGCCGTGGTCGCGAACACACTCCCGGCCAACGCGGCCAGGCTGCCGGAGCGCAGAAAGCGACGTCGTGTGAGACCGTCGGACACGGAGAATCACCTCGATACTTGGCTCAAGTTGTGGCGCGCACCCCCCCAACCAGGTTCCGCCGAAAGGGGGGAAGCGGCCCGCCCGTTACCTCAGACCAAGGGGTGATCAGCCCGAAGGGTAGTTGGCCACGCTGAGTAGCGCAGGTGCAGACAGTGGCACGGGGTGTGGTTCAGGTCACTGCGTCCAGGGCCCGGCGCAATTCGTGCTCGCCGATCGCTCCCTCGAAGCGGGCTCGGACGATCCCGTCCTCGTCTACCACAAAGACCCACGGCTCGGTCTGGAGGCCCCACTCCGCGACCGGGGGAGCCAGCACCAGCTGATCGCGAGAGGGCGCATCGAGATTGTCGAACACCTCCACGTGCACGAAGTTGACATCCTCGAACTCGCCGGTGAGCGACTTGACCGTGTCGAGGCTGGGGGCACAGGTGGCGCTCACGCAGAACGCCGGGGTGGCGAACACGATCACGGAGGGAAGCCCAGAGGTCACCGCGTCGGCCACAGTCTGGTCGTACAGCGCCGGGTCCGGAGAGGTGTCGGTCGTGATCTCGGCCAGGCTCCCGTCGCCGGTGGTCTTGGATACCGACCGCGGGGCCGGCTCGCCGACGTCGACCGCGGCTGCCTCCAGAGCCACGTTGAAGGGGGGCGACACCGCCAGGTTGCCGTCTCCGTTGCGAACCCCCACCTGCCACGCACCGGCCACGTCGAAATCGAAGGATGCAACCCACAGGCCGCGTACATCGGGGATCGCCCAAATGAACTCGGCCTCCGCTTTTCCGGCCGGTGTTCCGTCCGGCCGGAAGAACTCGAAGCCGACATCCAGATCGGGATGGACGACCGACTCGTTTTCGGCGTTCAACGCCCCGACCGCCACGCGGTTCGGGCCTACCGCCAGATCCGAGGACACGACCAGGACCAGCGCGTCCTCATCCAGGCCCGGGCTTCCACAGGCGCCTGCGGTGAGAATCATCATCCAGATGAGGAGCCGAGCACTGCGCATGGGGTGGAGGCTACCGGCCTCCAGCAGCAAGCTTCGCGTGCCCCGGCCCGGACAGAGCACCCAGGAAGGGGTCTCTTCCCGGTAGCTTGGTGCCCGAGGGCGCCGGACGTGACGGGGGCGACGATGCGGCCGCCGAAGGTCTTTGGGATCGGATTTCACACGACGGGTACGACTTCGCTCGGCGCCGCCTCTTCGCATTCTGGGCTACCGGGTCACGGGTCCCAATGCCGTGTTCCGATCGGATCTCGACAAGAGGGCGCTCACTATCGCCCGGCGGCTGGTGCGACGCTACGACGCTTTTCGAGACAATCCGTGGCCGCTGCTCTATCGGGAGTTCGACGTTGCGTACCCGGACAGCAAGTTCATCCTCACGTGGCGGCGGGCGGGGGACTGGATCCGCCGCGTTGTCGATCAATTCGGGACCAGCTCGACTCCGATGCGGGAGTGGGTCTACGACGGCGTCGGGGCGCCTGCCGGGAAGGAAGAGCACTACCTGGCTCGTTACCGGCGGCACGATCGTGAGTTCCGGTCGTCTTTTACAGGGGGGCCGTACGACCTGCTCGAGTTGAACATCACAGAGGGCGACGGATGGGAGCAGCTGTGTCCGTTTCTCGGTCATCCGATCCCGCCGGTCCCATTTCCGCATCTCCACAATCCGAGGGTCGGGGCGGACCGGGGATGGCTGGAGCTCCCGCCGGTAGTAGCCGCTGCCGCCGTGATCGCCGGCCGGTGAATGAGGCTGTGCGGGAGCAGAGCGGTATCCTGAGCCGATGGCGGATCCCGGCGTGACGATCACCGACCCCGCGTCTCCGATTCGAGGGGGGCGAGCGATCGCTGCGGCATATGTGGAGTTGATGAAGCCGCGGATCATCGAGCTGCTTCTCATCACCACCGTACCGTCGATGGTCCTGGCCGCCGGCCGGTGGCCAGGTACCTGGCTTGTTGTAGCCACGCTCATCGGCGGCACCCTGTCGGCGGGCGGAGCCAACGCCATCAACAACTACGTCGATCGCGACATCGACCGGCTGATGCGCCGGACTTCGCAGCGGACGCTGCCCCGCCATCGGGTGGAACCGGCTGCAGCGCTTCGGTTCGGAATCGTCCTTGGCCTCGCTGGTTTCGCCTGGCTGTGGGCCGCGACCAACCTACTGGCAGCGGCACTGTCGACCGCAGCGTTGTTGTTCTATGTGCTGGTCTACACCCTGGCGTTGAAGCGGACAACTCCCAAGAACATCGTGATCGGAGGTGCGGCCGGCGCCGCGCCCACGCTGGTGGGTTGGGCCGCAGTCACCGGCTCCCTTTCCCTGGCCGCATGGATCATGTTCGCCATAGTCTTCTACTGGACCCCGCCTCATTTCTGGGCACTTTCATTGCGCTATCGGGAGGACTATGCGGCGGCGGGGGTGCCCATGCTGCCGGTGGTGGCCGGAGTCACACAGACCACGCGCCACATCCTGCTGTATACGGGCATCGTGGGGATGGTCTCACTGGCCTTGGTGCCTGTCGCCGGCCTCGGCTGGTTGTACATGCTGGCAGCGGTAGCTCTCGGAGCCGGGTTTGTGCTCCAAGCGTTCCGGGTCATGCAGGACCCGCAGCGGTCCATGCGGTTGTTCACCTACTCGAACGTATACCTGGCACTGCTGTTCGCGGCGGTCCTGATCGACGTGCTGGTCGGCTGAAAGTCATTTCGCGCCGCGCCTGGCCGGCCAGCGCCGCGCCAAACGCCAGGGACACGATGGCGAGGACGGTGTGCACACCCTTGAAAGACAACGAACCGTTGCCCGCCGCCACGCTCAACGTGGCCGGCACCCACACGATCACCATCCAGACGGAGAACGCGAACAGGATCGCAGGCGCACCCGAACTCTGGCGACTGCTAGCGCCGACTGCCAGCAGCAGCAGCATGCCCGCAAGAGCCAGAGAAACGACGATGCGGGCCACGGTCGGCCAGTTAGCGGCTTCGCCCGCTGTCAGCAGTCGGAGCCTCGAACCCCACACGGCGGCTGTCCACAGCCCGGCCAGGACGAGGGTCGGCGCGACGTATCGTTGATTGGAAGGATCGATCATGCGATGCGGGGGGTTGGCGGAACGGCGCCATTGTACCCCGGGCCGGACAATCAGAGTCCATGGCGCGACATTCGACTGATTCAATGCGTGCCCGGGGGCGGTAACCTCAGCGTGGTGCTGGGCGCAATCTCATATCCTCCGATACCCATCTTCGAGGTGGGGCCGATCCGCCTCTCGTTGCACGGGGTGTTTGCTGCCCTGGGCTTTCTCGCCGGCGCATGGCTGGCCACCCGCTATGTCCGGTCTCGGGGCTACGACGCAGAGAAGTTTGCCTCGGTACTGACGTGGGCCCTGATTGGTGCCATTCTGGGCGCCCGTTTCCTGACGGTGCCCGCCCACCTCGGTGATCCTGGTTTTGGATTGGGCGACGCATTCAACCCCGCCGGCTCGTATTCCATACTGGGCGGCTATGCCGGCGGCATTCTGGGGGGATGGCTGCGTTTGCGCCGGCTGCAGCTTCCGTTCCTCGCCTACGCGGACATGGCCTCTTTTGGCATGGCGCTCGGTACCGTTGTCGGGAGAATCGGTGACCTGGCCATCGTCGAGCACCTCGGCGGCCCAACGACGTTCTTCCTCGGCTTCGGCATCAAACCCGGCTACGACGTCGCCCCTCAGCACGATGCGCTGGAATGTGCGACTGCGGGGGCCGACGGCCTGTGCGGCGTCTACCACCACACGGCGTTGTACGACCTGGTGGGCGCAGCCCTGCTGTTGGTGTTTCTCGTCTGGTTGTACCGGTCCGGGCGCCCGCTGCATTACGGCCAGCTGTTTGCCACCTGGGTGACCTGGTACGGCTTCCAGCGGTTCGTCATCGACTTCGCCCGCCTGTCGCTCGACGTCAACGGTGATGCGACCCTCGGCCCGTTCACCTGGAGCCAATGGAGCGGGCTGGCGGCGGGGATCGGCGGCCTCATTCTGCTCCGGGTCTTTGCCCGCAGGATGCCGGTGGTCAGCGAGGCCAACGATCGTGAGATCGGCGCCGCGCTAGATCCGGCCGCGACCTGACAGGTGGGCCGCAGATCAGCCGGTCGCCATCTGGGCAGTGGCGGCCAGGAAGCCCCCGTATGCAAGCAGCAGCCCGGCGCCCTCGATCCGGTTGAGGCGGTTCCCGGTGGCGACGAACGTTCCGGCCGCCACCCCGATCAACAGCATGATGATGAGCTCGCTTATGCGGCGCTCGCTGAGCACGCCGGGCCCGAGGGCAGCCGCGCTCCCGACGACCAACAGCGAGTTGAAGATGTTGGAGCCCATGACGTTGCCGACAACCAGGTCGTTGGCTCGGCGGCGGGCTGCTGCAATTGCGGTGACGAGCTCGGGGAGGCTGGTTCCGAGCGCGAAAATGGTGGCGCCGATGAACCCGCCGGTCAGCCCCAGTACGTCGGCCAGGATCGTTCCTCCCCGGTTCAGTAACGCCGCACCCACGACAATTGCGATGATGCCGAGGGCCGCGTTGCGGAGCTCGCGGGAAACTGCGTAGTGCTCGCCAGGATGCACCCCCTCGATGTCCAACTCGACCGCCCCGATAGCGATGTCGCGCCTGGACCATGCCACGATCAATGCGCTGGCGACGGCCATGCCCATGAGCAGCGCGAGACCCTCAACTCGGTCCAGCCGGTCGTCGAGCATGATCCAGCTCATGATGACCATCGCCACCAGCGTGACGGCTCCTTCCCGCCGCACCGTGCGGAGGTGCCCCGACACAGGGGACATCAGTGCGCTGACGCCCAGCACCAGACTCAAGTTGGCGGCGTTCGAGCCGACCACGTTGCCGACCGCAGCTTCGAGTTCACCCTGGGCCGCCGAGATGCCGCTGACGAGGAGCTCCGGGGCAGATGTGCCGAATCCGATCACCAACGCGCCGATGAGGACGGGCGAGACTCCCCACAAATAGGCGAGACGGGCGGCGGCGACTACGAACGGGTCCGCCGCGAGCCACATCACCACAATGCCGGCGACAACCAGCACCAGTCCCCAAATGAGCATCGGGAGACGTTAGAGCATCACCAGTCCCAAGCTGAGACCGGCGGCCGCCTCATCGGCCGTTCTTCTCCTGCGCCCAGGCCAGCCAGTCGGTGATCGGATCCGTATCGTAATCGGGACCGTTGAGTCCGATCGTCAGCTGGGTCACTCCGGCTGCGAAGAGCTCGTCACCGGTGGCAACGGGCGTTCCGGCGTCCACCCCCACCGCCCGCTCGATCTCGGTCGGGTCGCGGCCCAGGCGGACGCACCAATCGTTCAGCACCGCGTTCTTTCGCTGAATGACGTCCGGGCTGCCGAAGCCATGCCAGATGTCGGCGTATTGCGCCGTCAGCCGCAGTGTGAGCTTCTCCCCGCCACCTCCGATAAGCACCGGGATGGAGCGAGTCGGCGGGGGATTGAGCTGGGACAAGCGACGCCGAATCTTGTACAAACCCACCTCCAGCTCCCGGAGCCGACCGCCGGCGGTCCCGTACGGGTACTCATACTCGGTGTAGTCGCGCTCAAACCAGCCCGAACCCATGCCCAAGATCAGGCGTCCGCCGCTGATGTGGTCGACCGTGCGGGCCATGTCGGCCAGGAGGTGCGGGTTGCGATAGGAGTTGCAGCTGACCAGCGCGCCGATCTCTACACGCTCGGTCACCTCCGCCCACGCCCCCAGCATCGTCCAGCATTCGAAGTGCTTGCCGTTGGCATCGCCCCAGACTGGAAAGAAGTGATCCCAGTTGTAGACGACGTCCACCCCGAGCTCCTCGGCGCGGAGTATGGCCCGGCGAATGTCGGCATACTCGGCGTGTTGTGGGGCCAGCTGCACGCCGATCCGGATCCTCCTCGTCATGGCCTCATCCCGATCGTGGATCAGTCAACCTAGCCACCCGTCCCGGCGGCGCCGATGGCGGGGGAGCTGACTCGATCAGAGTCCGGCGAGATGGTGGCCGCGGGCCTCGAGGGCAACGGCCGCGCAGGACGGTGCGGTTCGGTCTCGCTGGACCAGCGCCCGCGTCGTCGATCGGCACTATCCCAGTCGCAGCACCCGTAGACAGATATCGGTGATGTCGTCTATCTCCCGGCCGAGGTCGAGCATCTCCCCGGGTTTCCACGAGTCGGCGTAGAGGAGGCGTGTGTCCAGCACGGCGGTCACCACCTCGATGGCGTCACGAATCGCACTGTCGGGGGGAACGTCGTCCGGGTCCGCTTCTGAGGCCTTCATGGCGAAGACGACAGCTTCCGACATCGCCTGATAGTTGGCAGCCCGAAAGATGCGTGCGTGCTCGTCGCGGCTGGCCAGGATCAGCGCGGCGCGGGCCACGTGGACGTGCTTCCAGAGCGTAGTGGCGGCAGCGGCGACGGCGGCCGACACGATTTCCACAATAGGAGTCTCACGCCAGTGGTCGGGTGCGAACCGATCCCGCATGTTGGCGACGAGCTCATCCATCACACGCTGGACGAGAGTGCGGACGAGAGCATCCTTGTCGGTGAATCTGGCGTAGAAGGAGCCCACCGTCCGCTCCGCTCGGCGCACTATCTCGGCGACAGTGATGTCGTCGAACGACTGCTCTTTCAGGAGCTCCTCGGCGGCGTCCAGAAACCGGGTGAGAGTTTCCTGGCTACGAGCCTGAACCGGCTCGGTCACCCAGTCGCTGCTGTCGGGCTGATTTGTCAACGGTCCCTCCCCTGCAGCTTCCGGCAGCGTGCAGGCACCGAAGGCCGCACTGCAGTCATGAGGTACGGCCCGCGCCGGCCACCGATATTAGAACGACCTTTTGGTTTTTTCCGAGAATCACCAGGGACTCCACCGAGGGTGGCACGCAGGGTAGAGGCTGGCGGGTCGAGAGCCGAGCGTGGACTGTGGCGTGGGGTACCAGCCCCGGTAGGGTGCGCAGCATGGAGCGAACGCGTCAGGCCTGCGCGGGACGGCGAACGAATGGGGCGGGGGACCCAGTCGGTACGTGCCTCGATGGTGCTGCCCGTCGCCTCGACCCCACGGACACCTTCCATCCAGGCGGGCGGCGGACTGCCGGGTGTGACCGATGACCGACTACCTCAATACGTTCCTCGATACCAACAGCGCCAAAGTGCTGTGGACGGTGTTCATTGTCGGCAGTCTCGCTCTGCTGCGCTGGTTGGCGATTCGGACGATCACAACTCGGTTCGAAGACTCGGCTGCGATCTTCCGATCGCGTAAGACCCTCAGCTACCTGGCCGTCAGTGTTGCCGTGTTGGCGATCGGCGTGGTCTGGATCGAGGAACTCGGCAACATCTCCACCTTCATCGGTCTGATCGCAGCCGGTGTGACGATCGCGCTCACCGACGTCATCAAGAACATCGCCGGCTGGGTCTACATCCTCGTGCGGCGGCCGTTTCGGGCCGGCGATCGAATCGAGATCGGCAAGCACGCCGGCGATGTGATCGACATCCGGCTGCTGCGCTTCAGTCTGTTGGAGATCCGCAACTGGGTGGATGCGGATCAGTCGACGGGGCGGATCTTGCACGTGCCGAACGGGCTGCTCTTCACCGAGCCGACCGCCAACTTCACGGAGGGCTTTCCCTACGTCTGGCATGAGATCGAAGTCACGGTGACGTTCGAATCGAACTGGGAGAGAGCCGAATCACTGCTCCAGAAGATCCTGGACGAGTTCTCGGCAGATCCGGCCGACGGGGTTGCCGCCGAGATCGAGAAGGCGTCCACTTACTACTTTCTTCGCTATCGGCATTTGACCCCGACGGTCTACGTTCGTGCGGTGAAGAACGGAGTTCGGCTCACCGGCCGGCTGCTGGTGGTTGTCCGCCGCCGGCGGACGATCGACCATATGGTTTGGAAGGCCATCCTGGCCGCGTTTGCTGAGGATCCCAGCATCAGCCTGGCGTACCCCACCACCCGCTTCTTCCGCGGTCCCGAGCACACGATCGAAGGCTGAGGGATCCCGACCCACCGCCGGCCACCCGACTCACAGGAACCGGATGGCCTCCTCATCATCGGCGACCTGACGCTCACAAGTAGGGCAGTGCCAGCGCGGCTCCAACGGAGTCCCACAGGCATCATGCCGGGGTGGGTCGGCTTCGCTGTGGCGGGCACCCCAGTGAGCCAGTAGCCGGAGCGCCCCGGCCAGCTCCTGGCCGGTGCCCGTCAGCCGGTAATCGACCCGCAGCGGTCGTTGGGTGTAGGGGATAGCGAGCACGAGGCCCTCGCGTCCCAAATGCTGGAGCCGTTTCGTGAGAATGTTGGGTGCGATCCCCTGGATCTCGCGCTCGAGGTCGCCGAACCGTCGCGGGCCCCGCAGCAGGGCCTGGACGAGCAGCAGCGTCCAGCGATCACCCACCCGCTCCAAGGCGGCGGTGAGGGGATTCACTTCGCTCTCCGATCCGGCTTCGGCCCGCATGCCTCTATGGTAACTTGTAACTTGCAAGTAACAAGTATCAACCTGGAGGCCGACGAGGAGCCGACAACCAGCCAGCAAATCTCAACCCCGCTGCCACTGGGCTGGCTGGGCCCGGCGGGCCGGAGGGCCGGCGACTACCGGACATCCGATCCGGTGGCGAGGCGGCGGACCAGACCGCAACGAAAGGATGTGCGGTGCTCTTGGAAGAAATGCAGCAAGCGATCAGCGAAATCGCCGATCAGGTGGGTCCATCGGTCGTAGGGATCGGCCGCCGCGGGCCCCGGGGTTCGGGCATCGTGATCGAGCCGGGCATCGTGCTCACCAATGCCCACAACGTCCGCCGTGAGGGGGTCGGAGTGAGTTTTGGTGACGGACGGCGGGCGGAGGGCACCGTCGTCGCGGCTGATTACGAATCCGACCTGGCCATCATCGAGGCAGACACCGGCGAGATGGTGCCGATCTCACGCGAGGCCGGCGAAACGCCCGATATCGGTCTGCCGGTCTTGGGCCTCAGTAATCCGGGCGGGGAGGGGCTCCGGGTGACCATCGGGTACATATCCGGCACCCAGCGCGAGTTCCGCGGTCCGCGGGGCCGCAAGATCCGAGGAAGCCTCGAACACACGGCGCCGCTCCTCCCCGGGTCGTCGGGTGGGCCGGTGGTCGACCGCAACGGTCGCTTGCTCGGGATCAACACCAACCGGCTCGGCGAGGGCTTTTACCTGGCGATCCCAGCCGGCCCCACGCTCGACCAGACGATCTCGCGGCTGCGGACGGGTCAAGCCGCAAGCCGGGTGAGGCTGGGGGTGGGAGTTGCGCCCAACGAGGTCGCCCGCAAGATGCGTCGGGCGGTCGGGCTGGAGGAAGCCGACGGCCTGCTGGTTCGGGTGGTCGAGGACGATAGCCCCGCAGGCCAAGTGGGCATTCGGGAGGGCGATCTGCTGGTGTCGGTCGCCGGGGCCGAGTTGAGCACCGCGGATGACCTTTACGCAGTGTTGGAAACGATAGAGGAGGGCGCCAGGGTGCCGGCGGTCATCTTGCGCGCCAACGAGATGATCGAACTGACCGTTGAGTTCTGATCGGCGACGGACGGACACCCGCGGGGGTCGGTGGTTCCGGCCCCCGGCTGGGTCATCCAAATTGCAGACCCATCACCCGGTCATCGAGTGAATCCTCCGAGTCGAACAGCAGCCGGGCGGTCTGGGAGGATTTGCGAATCCGGACTGAGCTCACATTTCGCACTTCGGTTGAATCGGCCACCGCTCCTACCGGTCGTTTCTGGACTTCCAGAATGTCGACCGTCACGGCGGCGCTGTCCCGGATCAACGCACCGGGCCAGCGGCTCGGACGGAACGGACTGAGTGGAGTGACCGCGAGCACATTCGCCTGGAGCGGGACGATCGGACCGCCGGCCGAGAGGTTGTAGGCGGTGCTCCCGGCCGGCGTCGACACGACCAGGCCGTCGGCCATCAACTCCGGCAGTCGCTCCACACCGTCGATCTTGATCGAGAGCTTGGCGCTTTGATGGGTCTGGCGATAGAGCGACACCTCATTGAAGGCATAGGCACGGAGGGTCTGGCCGGACTCGGTGTCAGCTTCCATCTCGAGCGGATGCAGGACGACCGGCGCGGCCCGAGCCACCCGTTCGATCAAATCATCGGGCCGGTACCGGTTCATCAGCCAGCCCAATGAGCCGCGGTTCATGCCATAGACCGGGACTGGCCGATCAACGGTCGAATGCAAGGTACGCAACATCAAACCGTCTCCGCCGAGTGCCACGATCACGTCCGCTTCGTCACGGTCGACGAATGTGTACGTCGCGCACAGGCGCTCCGCCGCCTGCTGGGCCTCCGGGGCCAGTGAGGCGACGAGGGCGAGGCGGGGTGCTGGCGTCATGCGCGGCCCAGCGGGACTCGATAGCGGTGGTCGAAAACGGGCGATGTGAACTCCAGCCCGAGCGACCTGTACACGATCGGCGGGATCCCTATGTCGGCCAATACGACGTCGCCGGCCTGCGGCGCGGTGAGACCGCATTTGGGCAATGCGAGGGTGACCGTCGTGGTGGCCGTGACGACCGCGCCCGGACAGGTGCCGGAGGTGACATCCAGGCCGGAGGGCGTGTCGAGGGACACCACCGGCGCCGAACTTTCGTTGACGAATTCGATCATGTCGAGTGCGGCCCCTCGGGGAGATCCTCGCAGGGAATACCCGATTATGGCGTCGATCACCAGCGCTGGTTCGGTGGAGGCGAGCTCGGACCCTCCCAGCGTGCGGCCGTCGGTGCCTCTGAAGATGTCCAGCTGCAGCGTCGGCACCTCCTCGAGTCCGTCGATGTTCGTCACGACGATCGCCACGTCGGCCCCACGATTGGCCAGGTGCCGGGCGGCGGCGATCCCGCCGCCGCCATTGCCGCCGGTCCCAGCCAGCACGAGAAGTTGCCCATCGCGCCAGCGATTGCCCAACAGCTCGAGTGCGCTCAGGGCGAGGTTGCGGCCGGCGTTCTCCATCATTTGAAGGAGACTCGGCCCGTGTACCTCGATGGCGAGGCGGTCGACTTCTCGCATTTCGTCGGCGGTCAGAGCGGGCACGGGATCGCCCAGGTCGTTCACAAACAGGCTCAGATCGGGCATGGTTCGTGGGCGGCACGCTACTCGTATCGTGGCCCGGGCGGCCAGCGACCGTCTGGAGCCACCCGCAAGGAGAACCCGGATGATCCGAGAAACTCTTGTCTTCGATGTCAACGAAACCTTGCTCGACCTCCGAGCGCTGCGCCCGTCCTTTGAAAAAACAGTCGGGACGGTTGATCTGTTGCCGGTGTGGTTCGGGCAAATGCTCCGCAACTCGCTCGTTGCGACCCTCACTGGCGCCTACCGGCCGTTCGACGAGCTGGGGACCGACGCGTTGCTGCTGGTTACCCGACGAGCCGGGATCGAACTCGGCGAAGAAGTTGCTCAGGAGGTGGTGGCCGGCATGCGCGCCCTGCCACCGCACCCGGAGGTGCGGGCTGCCCTGGAACGGATACGATCCGCCGGCTTTGCGATGGTCACGCTCACCAACTCCAGCGGGTCGATGGTGGCTGACCAGATGGCCAACGCCGGCCTGGCCGACCTCTTCGATGAGACGTTCTCCGTCGAGATGGTGGAAGCTTTCAAGCCCGCCCCTGCGACGTATCGAGCCGTGGCCGAGCGGCTGGGTCGGCCGATCGGCGAGCTGCGCATGATCGCCGCGCACGACTGGGACGTTACCGGCGCAATGCGGGCCGGCGCGTTGGGAGCGTTCGTCGCCCGCCCGGGTATGTATCTCACCGCCGTCAGCGAACGTCCCGATATCGTCGCGCCCGACCTGGACGCAGTGGCAGACCAGCTGCTTGCCCGCGACTGAAGCCAACTTCGTGAGGGTCTCGCCGGTCGCGCCGGCGTGTTCGCAGCTAGCGTGAACCCATGGTCCCCGTCCTCTTCACGGTGGGAGGGCTGAGCATCCCGACCCACGAGTTCTTCATCGGGGTCGGGGTCCTCGCCGCGGGTGTGGTGTTCGTGCTAGAGGCCCGCCGGCGGGGCCGGTGGAGCGATGAACTATGGACGGTGGTGGCCGGTGCGCTGGTCGGGGGCGGGTTGTTCGCCCGGGTGGGCACCGGCATTCGGTACCTGGCCGAAGGGACCGAACCGACTGTCACCGGGCTCTTCACCCATGCCGGCCGGTCCATTCTCGGTGGCCTGGTCGGCGCGTACGTAGGGGCGATCGTGGCGAAGAAGCTGATCGGATATCGTGGTTCGACCGGCGACTTCTTCGCTCCGGCGGTGGCCCTCGGTATGGCGATCGGCCGGATCGGGTGTTTCCTCACCGAGCAGATCGGGACCACGACCTCTCTTCCTTGGGGGCTGGCCGTGAGCGCGGAGCAGGCCATGCAGATGCCGTTCTGCCCCCAGTGCCGGCTCGGGCTGCCGATGCATCCCTCGTTTCTCTACGAGATTGGGTTCCACGTCCTGGCCCTGGTGCTCCTGTTGCGAGTCCGGGACGACGCCCGTTTCGCCGGACGGCTCTTCCCCATGTATGTAGGCGCTTATGCCATCGCCCGCTTCGCGCTGGAATTCGTCCGGGGCAACCCGGCCCTCTGGTTCGGCATGTCTGGATCCCAGCTGTTCCTCCTGACCGGATTCGCAGTGGTGGTTGTATCGATCACATGGCGCCTGATCCGCCGCGGCCGAGCTGTCCCGGGGATCGCGTGACCAACCAGCCACCACCGGCGGGACCCGGCCGTCCCGACGGCCGCGGCGGATCCTTCGTAACCCGCTACCCGAAGACGGCCGGGTTTTTGGGGTTCCTCGTTGCGGTGTTCGGGGGGGCACTCATCAGCGGCCTCCTCGCCGGTCTTGCCAACGCCACCGGCAGCGATGGCGCCACCCGGGGCGCGGCCTCCCTGGGCGGGCTGGTGACGCTGGCGCTGTTCGTTCTGATTCCCATTTGGGGTTACCGCCGGGCCCAGGGCAGGTTCCTCACCGGCTTCTTCCTCGGCCTCGGGGTGCTGCTGGTGCTGATCGGCACATGCGTGGCGCTGATCGTCGCCTCGCTCTCGGGAGCATGACGGTGGCCCGAGGGATGCCGCTCCGAGGCGATTTCATCCACCGCTACGTCGTTGCGTTTTGCCCCGATTGCCACGACCAGTGGCCGGACCGGCCGCTGGAGCTGGTCGAGCGGTTGTCAGGTTACCTGTCGGTTCGCGACGATCGCGTATGGCTGGTGCGGGGGTGTCGTGAACACGGACGGGTGGAAACCCTCTACGACGAGGATCCGCAGATCTTGAGATATCTGGAGACCTGGACCGCCCCTACCAAACTGCATGTGCCCGACACGCCCGGCAACTACGACCAGATCCCCCTGGCCTACCGGCAGGGTCTGGGCGAGCTGCAGACCCAGCACACCTGCATCCTGCTCGAGGACATCATCAGTGAGTGCAACCTGCGCTGCCCCACGTGTTTCGCCGGTTCCGCTCCCCATGCCGGCGGTGTCGTCCCGCCGGGCGAGGTGCTGGCCAACGTGGACCAGCGCCTCGGGCGTGAGGGGGATCATCTCGATGTGGTGATGCTCTCGGGCGGCGAGCCGACGCTCCACCCCGATTTCGTCTCCATCCTCGACGAGCTGTCCGCTCGTCCCATCACCCGCATCCTGGTCAACACCAACGGTGTGGCGGTGGCACGTGACGACTCATTGATCGCTGCGCTCGAAGCGCGACGGGACCGGGTCGAGGTCTACCTCCAGTTCGACGGCCTCCGCTCGGCCACGTACCGCCATCATCGGGGTGCCGATCTCAGCGCAATGAAGCTGCGAGCGGTAGCACGGCTCAGCGAAGCCGGTGTCTTCACGACCCTCACGATGACGGCAGCAAAAGATGTCAACGACGACGAGATCGGCGCCGTCGTGAGCCTCGCCCTCGACACTCCCTTCGTCGGCGGGGTGTCGATCCAGCCGCAGTTTGGTTCAGGACGCTCAGGACCGATTGATCGCCGCGATCGCCTGACCCATGGCGGCGTGTTGCGGCGGCTGGGACCGCAGACAGCCGGGGTGGTGACGTGGGAGGACCTCACCGCCCTGCCCTGCTCGCACCCTCATTGCTGCTCTATCGGCTACATGATCAGACAGGACGATGGGTCGTGGCGGTCGCTGGTACGCGCAATCGGCCATGACCGCCTCCGCGAACACCTGGGACTCGTGTCCAATACCATCGCGTCTTCCGACATCATGAACGACCTGCGCGATTCGGTCCGAGTCTCCCTGCTCGGGTTGCTGTCGGAGCAACAGTCGCTCTCCCACCCCACGATCGGAGACCTGTTCGAGATCGTGTGCCGCACGTGCGACCTCGGAATACCCGCCATGTTGCGAATGGCCGGTCGGGCGGTGGTGGGAGGCGGCGCCAAACGGCTGCGAACACTGATGGCCGAGCGGATCGTGCGGCTCACGGTCAAGCCGTTCATGGACATGTCAAACATGATCGAGGAGCGCCTGATGCAATGTTGCGTGCACGTGGGCACCCGCAACGGCGACACTCCGCAATGTGCTCCGTTCTGTGCATTGCAGGCTTGGAGCCAGCTCGCAGAGCAACGCTTGTCCGACAGCTGGGGGGCCACATTCGACCCAGGATGGCGGCCGGTCGGCATTCGCTGATCGGCCGGGGGCCGGGGGAGCCGGCTCAGCCCGCCAGCCCAACCTGGTCCAGCATGAAGGCCAGATCGAACGCTTCGTCCTTCCAAGCGTCGTAGCGGCCGGAGGGTCCCGCATGGCCTGCTCCCATCTCGGTCTTCAAGAGGAGCGGTCCGCGTGTGGTGCCGACTTCACGCAGTTTGGCGACCCATTTGGCGGGTTCCCAGTAGCTGACCCGCGGGTCGTTGAGCCCGGCGGTGACGAGCATCGCAGGGTACTCGCGGCCATCCACGTTGTCGTAGGGCGAGTACTCCCGGATCCACCGGTACTGCTCCTCGATCTTGGGGTTGCCCCATTCCTCCCACTCGATCACCGTCAGCGGCAGGGTCTCGTCCAACATGGTGTTGACGACGTCGACGAACGGGACCTGGGCCATCAAGGCCTTGAACAGCTCCGGCGCCATGTTGGCGACGGCACCGATCAGCAAGCCGCCGGCTGATCCGCCTCGCGCAACCAGCAGTTCAGGTGTGGTGACGCCGGTGTCGATCAGATGGCGGGCACAAGCGATGAAGTCCTCGAAGGTGTTCGCCTTGTTGGTCATCTTGCCGGACTCGTACCAGGGCTTTCCCATCTCGCCTCCACCCCGGATGTGAGCGATCGCGAACATGACGCCCCGATCCAGGATCGACAGGCGGGGGATCGAGAAGGTGGGATCGACCGGGATCTCGTACGACCCGTAGCCATAGAGCAATACCGGAACCGGCCGGGTTCGGTCCAGATCGGCGCGGTGGACGATGGAGATCGGGATCCGGGTCCCGTCGGCGGCCGTCGCCCAGTCACGCGACGACGTGTAGTCGGACGAGTGGAAACCGCCGAGCACGGGCGTCTCCTTCACGACCCGCCGCTCGCCGGTCGTGAGGTCCACGTCGATGATGCGGCGAGGCGTCACGAGCGACTGGTAGTGGATCCGCAAGGTTGTTGTGTCGTACTCGAGGTTGCGTTCAGGGCCGACCGTGTACACCGGTTCATCGAAGTCGAGGTCGTGGGGATCGGTGCCGTCGGCGAGGATTGTGACTGCGGTGAGCCCGGCGCCGCGCCCGAAGACGATGACATGCTGGGAGAAGGCCACTACTCCGCTGAGCTTGCGGGCCGGGTCGTGCGGGATGACCTCGATCACGTCGGCGGGGTCGCCGACCGACACGGACAGAAGCCGGCCGTTGACCGCATCGTCGTTCGTGACCACCAGCCAGCGCCCCTCTCTGTGGTCTGCCTGGTATTCGACGCCATGCTCCCGCGGGAGGACCCATTGCCACTCGGCCGTTGGTTGGTCTGCGGGAATGTAACGGGCGTCGGCCGTCGTCTGGCTGCCGGCGGCTGCGATCACATATTGCTCGTCCTGGCTCGTCGTCACGTGAATGAACATGCGGTCATCCGGCTCATGCAGCACGAGTTCGTCTTCCGACTGCGCGGTGCCGAGGGCGTGGCGCCAGATCTTGTCCGGCCGGTGCGCGGCGTCGATGGTCGTGTAGAAGAGGTGGCGGCCATCAGCGGACCACGCCGCGCTGTAGTACGTGTTCTCCAGGACATCGTCCAGATCGGCGCCGCCGGCGAGGTCTCTGATCCGCATCGTATATTTCTCGCTGCCATCGGTGTCGGTCGAGTAGGCGAGCATCTGCCCGTCGGGGGAGACGCTGAAGACCCCGACCCGCAGGTATTCGTGGTCGGCAGCCAGCGCGTTGACGTCGAGCAGAACTTCTTCGGGACCGTCTGGTTCGGCCCGCATCCGCACGTGCGTTGGGTACTGCTTGCCCTCCTCGGTGCGGGAGGCATACCAGTATTCGCCGCGTTTGGCGGGGGCGGACAGATCGGTTTCCTGAGTGCGGGTCTTGATCTCTGCGAAGATTTGGGTGCGAAGATCCTCGAGGTGAGCGGTGGCCCTCTCTGTGTACTCGTTCTCGGCAGCGAGGTATGCGATGGTGTCCGGGTCGTTGCGGTCTCGCAACCAGCTGTAGTCGTCAACGAAATCTTCACCGTGCAACGAGCGGATGGTCCGGACCTTCTTGGGTTGGGGTGGATGCATGGCGTTGAGGATAGGGGCCGGCCCCGCTCGTACGACCGGTTGCGGCGGGCGCAGTGGGTCGTGCCGGCGGGGCCCGCTAGCGTTGCGGCATGACTGAGCGGATCTACTCGACCGACGCCTATGCGGCGACGATGGATGCCAGCGTGGTGGGCAGCGACGTGGACGACGGCCGCATACTGCTCGACCGGACGGTCTTCTATCCCGGCGGAGGCGGCCAGCCGCACGACATCGGTTCGCTCTGGATCGGGGACGACGAACTGGTCGTGACCCGAGTCACTCAGGACCGGGACGGCGTCTGGCACTGGGTCGAAGGGTCGCTGCCGGCCACCGGCACGTCACTGCGGGGTGAGATCGACTGGGAACGGCGGTACCGTCTGATGCGCACCCACACCAGCCTCCACGCCCTGTGCGGCGTCGTCTGGGAGCGGTTTCAGAGCCCGGTGACCGGCGGGAATATGGAGCCGGGCCACGGCCGGCTCGATTTCGAGATACCCGATTGGGACCCGGAAGACCGCGATCCGCTCGAGGAGGCGCTCAACGAGGCGATCGCCCGGGAGCTCCCGGTCGAGGTGTCGTTCCTCCCCCGGGAGGAGGCCGACCTAGATCCCAGCCTGATCCGAACCAAGGTGAACCTGCTACCGCCTACGCTCACCCAGGTCCGGGTGATCGACATCGTGGGCCTCGACCGGCAGGCCGACGGTGGCACCCACGTCGAGACGACCGCTGAGGTGGGAGGGGTCGCCATCACCAAGGTCGAGTCGAAAGGCAAGGGCTTCCGGCGAATCCGAGTGGCGCTCACCGACTCGGCCGGTTAGCCGTGGGCGGCCGCCCGCTCGGAGGACGTGGACGCATCCTCGGATGCCCGTCTCGTCCGACCGGCCCAGATCAATCCGAGCACTGCCCCCGCTGGCAGCGCCAGCGCCTCGAGCCGGACCCCGAAGAACGATCCCTGCACGCCTTGGGCCGCCAGCAGGCCGAGCCCGGCGCTCACGGCGGCCACCGCCCCGAGCGCCACCAGCGGATGCGGTGACGCCTCCGGGGCCGGCCGGGGTCGTTCGAAGCGGCCGAACAGGACCAGGAAGGGAAGCGTCACCGCCAGCAGGCCGACGACCCACAACGGTCGGGTCAGCCACCATCCGACTGAGGACGGCTCGATACCCAATCCGATTCCACCGACGAGCAGCATGGCACCGATTGCCAGCACCATGGCGGTCAGATGCCACAGGTACAACGTCATGATCCACCCATTGACCAGAATCGTGCCCGTCCACGCGGCGGGGCGCTGCAGCATCCGCTGCGCGGCCGGCTCCACTGCGAGCAGCGCGGCCATCTGCATGGTGCCGAAGACGATCAGCGCCAGCGTGGGGGGAGCGTTGTTGGAGGCCTCTGCTCCGGGGACCCCAACCATCGCCACCGGGTAGGGGCCAATCGTCACCAACAACGCAGCGATGAGGGCCGAACCCACTGCCACGATTCGCGCCGGGGCCGCGGGCAACGCGCCGCGTCGCCACGCCACCCCGAGCTGATGGATTGCCGACCACACCAGGATGAAGTTGACCCAGCCGAGAAGTTCCAATCCCCCCGCCACCGCACGGTCGACGATGAACGTCGCCCCGGCCGGGGCCAGGAACGATCTCCACGCGTACCGGTCCCAGGCCTCGATCAGCCACGGGCTCATTGCCACGATGACCACGTAGACCGCCAGGAACCAAACGGGGATCAGGGCCGACTGGGACCCGAGGCGCATCAGATCCTCATCGATTCCCAACGCGGCGCCACCGATGCCGATCACTGCCCACACGGCCAGCAGCGGCAGCAGGGGGATCGTCAGCCGGCGCAGCCGGGCGGCGAGCCACGTGCCGTAGCTGTGGCCTGCGCGGCGGGACGCGTTCCATGATGCGGCGTTGGCGTAGCCGCCGACGGCGAAGAACACCGGCATGACCTGGAAGATCCACGTCAGCCACTGGGTCCACGGGGTGTGCGCCAGCATGTTGACGCCCCGCAGCTCGCCGCCGGCCGCGTAAGGAGCTGCGATCAGCCAGTGGCCGATGACGACGGCGACGATGGAGACGGCGCGAAGGAAGTCGACGTAGCGGTTGCGAGAAGCCGGAGTCGCCTCGGCGAGACGCTGGGCCCGGCGGATTGATGCAGTCACAGTTGGCATGCCTCCAGCGTCGGCGATCACAGCCCCTGACCCCATCGGGAACACCCCCGGATTCGCTCTCGGGGTGGGTCAGGGATGCATAGCGGGCCGCACGGGGCGAGAGCTTGTGTGGGTGGACGGCGTCCGACTTCGGTACCCTCCCCGGCATGGATGCGTCTGAACAGCAAGCCCTGCAGGCACGGGTCGGCGACGAGATCGGCGTCGGGAAATGGTTCGTCATGAGCCAGGAACGGATCGATCAGTTCGCCGACGCCACCGAGGACCATCAATGGATTCACGTCGACCGGGAACGAGCGGCGGATGGGCCGTTCGGAACGACCATCGCCCACGGATTCCTGACGCTTTCGATGCTGGCGTCGCTGGCGCCCCGGCTGAGCCTTCCCCAAGCCAAGATGAGCATCAATTACGGCCTCGACCGCGTGCGGTTCATCTCGCCGGTTCCAGCGGGTTCCCGCATCCGAGCTCGCTCGGTCCTGCGGGACGTCAAGGACACCGACGACGGCATTCAGGTCAAAGCAGAGGTGACCATCGAACTGGAAGGCTCGCCCAGACCGGCTGCGGTGGCCGAGACGCTGACCCGGTATTACTTCTAGACGTCGAATCCCGCCGGGATGCGACGTCGGTGGTCCAGATGGAGGTCAACATGGATCCCATGGAGCTCTTCTGGGAACTCGCCGCTGACCTGGTGGGGCGCGGCGGCGTGGAGGAGGGAACCATGATGGGGACGCCCTGCCTGCGAATCAACGGAGAGTTCTTCGCGATGCCGGATCACGGAGGGGGAGGCCTGATCGTGAAGCTCCCGGCTGCGCGGGTCGACGAGTTGGTGGCCGAGGGTATCGGGCGGCCGTTCGCCCCGGCCGGGAGGGCTTTTCGAGAATGGGTGCAGGTACCCGCGCCTGATGCCCCTCGCTGGCGTGTCCTGCTGGACGAAGCCGCCCGATTCGTGGTCTGAGGCCGCTGACACTCCACCCTGGTCGGTTGGTCCCGGCAGGGCGGCGGTCGGTGTACCGTCCCACCCCCCAACCAGGAGCTGCGATGGGTCGCGCCTACATCAGTCAGGGAAGCACGTTCGAGGAGCAGGTGGGCTATTCACGGGCCGTGGTTGACGGCCGCTGGGTGTTCGTTTCAGGAACCACCGGATTCGACTACCCGTCCATGACGATCAGCGATGACATCATCGAACAGACCCGCAAGGCGCTGGCGAACATCGACGGGGCGCTGCGAGAGGCCGGGAGCTCGGCTTCCGACATAGTGCGCGTCCGTTACTACCTGGTCAACGCCGCCGACTTCCCGAAGTGCTGGCCGCTGCTCCGCGACTACTTCGGCGCGGCCCGCCCGGCCGCGACGATGATCGAAGCTGGACTGGCCGATCCGAGGATCAAAGTCGAAATCGAAGTCACGGCGTTACGACCGGGTGCTCGATGACGGCAACCGGGAGTTGGCGGGAGCCCGCACGTGAAGCGATCATCGCGGGTGTAGAGGGAGTTGAAGGGTGCAGAGTGATATCCGGATAGTGCGCGTCAGCGAGTTCGATGTGGCGGCGGCCAGCACGGTTGGATTCGATTGGATCGACGTCCGCTCGGACGGCAGCGCCACGATCTCCTGGTCCGATACCGGTGGCTACACGATTCCCACGGCCAACGGCCCGGTCGTACACGGCGGCATGATCACGATGCTGGCCGACTCGGCCATGGCCTGGTGTGTGTACGGGTTGGCCGATCCCCCGGAGTTCTTGACCGGCGACCTACGGGCTGAGTTCATCCGCGCCGCCCCGGCCGGCCCGATCATCGCCCATGGGTCGGTGATCCGCCGCACCCGGCGGGTGATCTTCACCGCCGCCGAGGTCCGCTCGGATGACGACACTGTGTTGTACGCCGCCGCCCGGGCAACCCAGGTGGTGCTGGATGGCCCGTCCCGCTTCGTGCTGGCGGGGCTGCACGGCTGAGCGCGGCGAGCCTCAGATCGCCTCTGCGAGGAACTGATTGATCCGGCCGATTGCGGCCTGGGCCAAGGCGAGATCCGGGAAGTAGTCGAAGGCATGCACCCCGCCGGGATACACGGCGAGCTCGGCCCGGTTACCGGCTGCGATCCAGCGCTGCGCCATGAACAGTGAATCATCGAGCAGCGGATCGAGAGTCCCCACCGTGAAGAGCGCCGGTGGCAGTCCGCGCAGATCGGCATACAGCGGCGACACGTCTGGGTCCCGGGTCAGCTCCCGATCGACGAATGCCTCCCGGAACCATTCGATGACCTCGGTCGACAGCACCAGCACCTCGTCCCCCCAGTTAGCGGCGCTCGGGGTCATGGCAAGGTCGTACGCCCCGTAGACGAGATTGGCCGCTCGAAAGCCCGTGTAGCCGTGCCGGTCGCGCAGCCGAACGAGCGTCACCGCCGTCAGATGCGCACCGGCGGATTCGCCGCCGATCGCGAGCCGGTCGGTCCCGAACTCTTCCTGGCAGTGATTAACCAGCCACAGCGCGGCCGCTTCACAGTCGTCAGGCGCGGCGGGGTAGGGGTGCTCCGGCGCCAGCCGGTATTCGACAGAAACCACTCCGACGTTGTGGTGATCGGCCAGGGCCAGGTGGCGCAGGTCCTGCTCCGAGGCATTGCCCAGCACCCATCCGCCGCCGTGGAGGTGCAACAGCATGCCCCGGGGAGTGCCCGCCGGGAGGATCTGCCGCAGGGTGACCGGCCCGCCCGGCCCATCGATCGTCCGCTCAACTCCACGGTCGGACGTCTGGAATAGACCGAAGACTGATTCACCCTGAGCCCGGGCGGCCCTCAGTTGCTCGGGCGTCACCGTCGTGATGTTGGGCGCATCCCGTGACACAACCCGCAGGTTTTCGTTGAACGCAGCGGTTTCGGGGTCTATCGAGTCGGGCTCGAACAGCCATGGGTCGAGTTCCACGTGACGATCAGGTCAGGTCGCGATGGATGAAGGACCGCTTGCCGGGCCCGTAGTCCGACGCGATGTGGCCGTCACCTTCGAGCAGCCATCGGGTCGTCAACAAGCCCTCGACGCCGACCGGTCCGCGAGCGTGGATACGGCCGGTGGCGATACCGACCTCGGCGCCCAGCCCGTACCGGAAGCCGTCGGCGAACCTGGTCGAAACATTCCAGAAGACCGAGGCGGCGTCGACGTCGTTCAAAAACCGGTGAGCAGCGTCCTGGTCTTCGGTCACAATCGCTTCGGTGTGAGCGGAGCCGTAGGTATGGATGAAGTCGACGGCGTCCTCGACTCCGTCCACGATCGCAACCGACAAGACCAGATCGCCGTATTCGGTCGACCAGTCTTCGTCAGTTGCGGGCATCACGCCCGGCCGCCGCGCGACTACGGCTTTGTCGCCACGCAGCTCGACTCCAGCCGCCTCCAGTGCATCGAGCACGGCATCGAAGTGCGGGAAGGCTCGGTGGATGAGCAGGTTCTCGATCGCATTGCAGACGGCCGGGTAGTCGGTCTTGGCATCGACTGCGATCCGCACCGCCTTGTCGCCGTCTGCCGCGACGTCGATGAACAGCTGGCAGACGCCGTCGGCATGGCCCAGGACCGGGATCCGCGACTGGGCCTGTATCGATCGAACCAGCTCGTTGGAGCCGCGAGGGATCACGAGGTCGATGTCCTCGTCCATTTCGAGCAGGGCGCCGACCGCTTCCCGTCCCTCGACGTTCTGCACGACGTCCGGATCAAGGTCGGCGGCTGCGACCGCCTCGCGCAACACGCCGGTCAGCGCCCGGTTTGAGTTGGCCGCTTCGGACCCACCTTTCATGAGCACGGCATCCCCTGCGCGAAGGGCCAGTGACCCGATCTGGATCACGGCATCCGGCCGGCTTTCGAAGACGATCAGCAACACCCCCAGTGGGGCCCGGACGTGACGGAGGATCAAGCCGTCATCAAGCTCCCGCCTGGTGATCGTGGTGCCGACGGGATCTTCGCTCTGGACGAGTTGGCTGATTCCTTCCCGCAGCGTCTCGAGCTTGGCGGGGGTGAGGGCCAATCGTTTGAGGATCGGCTGCGGCAGGTCGGTGCCTTCGGCTGCTTCAAGGTCGAGCTTGTTGGCGCCCACGAGCTCGGACTCCCGCTCTCGGAGCAGCCGTGCGAGATGGACCAGAACCTCCGTGCGGCGCGCTCCGCCGGCGCTGCCCAGGTTGCGTTGCGCCCGGCGGGCTGCTGCCGCGCGCCGCTTCAGTTTCTCATGCATTTCCTCATGCATTCCGACCTCCCCGTATCCTCAGTCTAGGAACCTGCCACGGGTGCGAATTCGCGAAACGCACGGTTCAAGGACAAGTGGCACCATGCCGAAGCATCCATAGGACCGTAAGGGGATCACGGAATGAACGGCGACAAGTTTGACGTCCAGGTACCGGACACCATCCCGGATTACGTCATACGCCGGCACGGGCGGATGGCTCGGCGAGCCGTCGCACGAACGCACCGTGTTTCCACCCGGCGGCGCATCAGTCGACGCCTGGCAGTATGGGGCGGCGGCGTCGCAGTGCTCGCTCTGATCGGTGCCATAGTCGCAACGTGGACCCTCTGGCCTTCGCCGACCACATTCGTGGTGATACCGACCGTGGTCCTGGTGGCCGCCGTGTTCGGGGTGACCTACGCGGTTGCGCGCAAGACCGGTCTCGACTGGCTCTGATCAGTCACGCCTCCGTGGGGGGATTCTCCGGGCCCCGGCCGGCTGCCTGAGGGACAGGCAGAGGTTCGGAGGAGGGGGCGCGGCGGGTCGGCCCACAGGCCCCTTCCGGCTCTGCGCCCGGCCCGGTAGCGTTGAGTCATGGGTACCCGTTACTTCACGCCAAAGCTGTTCGCCTTCCTGCGCGACCTGGAAGCCAACAACGATCGAGACTGGTTCAAGGCGAACCAAGACGCCTATGAGGCGCACATTCGAGAGCCCGCGCTCGACTTCATCAACGACTTCGCCAAACCCCTTGCCAGGATTTCACCGCACTTCGTGGCAGATTCTCGAACCGTGGGCGGTTCGCTGTTTCGGATCCAACGGGATACCCGCTTCTCGAAGGACAAGACCCCCTACAAGACGAACACCGGGATGCATTTCCGACACGAGCGCGCCAAGGACGTGCACGCACCCGGCTTCTACCTCCACCTGCAGCCGGGTCAGTGCTACATGGGCGTCGGGCTGTGGCGACCGGAAACGAAGGCGGCCTACCAGATCCGCCATGCGATCGACGATGACCCCGACGGCTGGAGGAAGGCCTCCCGCACCAAGCGGTTCACCGACGTTTTCGAGCTGGGGGGCGACACGCTAGCCCGCCCCCCAAAGGGCTTCGACGCGGATCATCCACTGATCGAAGATCTGAAGCGGAAGGATTTCATTGCATCGACCCGCGTGAAGCAATCCACCGTTACCTCGGATCACTTCATGGAGGACTTCACGGACTATTGCCGGCGGTCGGTTCCGTTCACCCGCTTCTTGTGTGGGGCCGTCGGCCTTGAGTTCTGAGCCACGAGCCCACGGTGTTCAGGTGCGGCGCGTGGCCTGGATCGTGGTCCACACCCGGGAGGGGCTGGCCGGCATGTCGATGTGCTGCACCCCGAGATGGGCCAGCGCGTCCACGACGGCGTTTTGCACAGCCGGAGTCGACCCGATCGTCCCCGACTCCCCAATCCCCTTCGCGCCGAGCGGATTGAGCGGTGTGGGCGTCTCGGTGTGATCCACCTCGACTGACGGCACGTTGGTTGCCCCGGGGATCAGATAGCTGACCAAATTGGCGGTGACGGGATTGGCGTCGGCGTCGTACTGGACATGTTCGAGCAAAGCCTGGCCGACTCCCTGGGCCACGCCACCGTGGACCTGGCCGTCCACGAGCAGCCGGTTGAAGATCCGGCCGCAGTCGTCCACGGCGATGTGGCGCCGCACCCGTACATCCCCGGTCTCGGTGTCGACTTCTACGACACATATGTGGACGCCGAATGGGAATGAGGCTCGCTCCGATTCGAACTCCGTCGCGTATTCGAGACCGGCCTCCATGTCGGCGGGGCGCCGGTCGGCATCGTGGGCCGCCTGCGACAGCTCACCCCACGTCATGCCGGAGTCTGGTACTCCGGCGACGCCGACTGAGCCGTTGTCGAACACGACAACGTCTTCGGTGGCAACCTCATTGAGGTGGGCGAACAGCCGCTTGGCCTTGTCGATCACGCCCTCTCCGGCCTGCAGGATCACCGAGCCTCCAATCTGGAGGGACCGCGAGCCCCCGGTTCCTTCGCCGCGAGCTATCAGCTTGGTGTCGCCTTCCACCACCCGGACTTGCTCGATCGGCACCTTGAACAGCTCGGCCACGATCTGGGCGAACGCGGTTTCGTGGCCCTGGCCATGGCCGCTGGTGCCGACGAGCGCGGTGATCCCACCGTCTTGATCCACCACGACCGAGCCCCAGTCGCCGCGGGCTAGTGCCGTTATCTCGACATACGCCGACACCCCGATGCCAATCTGCACCCGGTCCTCGCGTTCCCGGCGCTGCGCCTGCTCGGCGCGAAGCTCCTCGTAACCCGCCAGCTTCACCGCCCGGTCGAGAGCGGCCGCATAGTCGCCGACGTCGTAGGTCTCACCGGTTGCGGTCTCGAACGGGAACGCGTCGTTGGATATGAAGTTGACGCGTCGCAGCTGGACAGGGTCCATATTCAGCTCGGTGGCGAGCATGTCGACGACTCTCTCCAGCAGCGACGCAGCTTCGGGGCGGCCGGCCCCCCGGTACGCGTGTGTCGGTGTGGTATTGGTGGCTATGCAGCGCGCTTTCGCCGAGACCTTGGGAATGTTGTACACGCCGGGCGCCATCCTCAGCGTCAGCCCGGGAAGGAAGACGCCGAACGTTGGATAGGCCCCGACGTTCGCATCGATCTCGACCGTCATGCCTACGAACGTGCCGTCGTGTTTGGCGCCGAGCTTCACGTGTTGGATCTGATCGCGACCGTGCGTCATGATCGTCAGGTTCTCGCTCCGAGTCTCGATCCACTTCACCGGCCGCTCCAGGTGGCGGGCCAGTGCCGCTACCAGTACTTGCTGCGGATAGACGGGGAACTTGGCGCCAAACCCACCACCCATGTCGGGCATGCGGCCCCGGATCAGGCCTTCATCCATTCCCAGGGCCCGAGCAACACCGCTCCGGTGGCCGAAGATGTTCTGGGTGCCCGCCCACAGGACGAGTCCCCCGGTTTCAGGGTCTGGATAGGCGAGGGCCGAGTTGTTCTCGAGCGGCACCGCCGCCAGCCGTTGATTCACGAACGTGGCGGAGACCACCACGTCGGCGTCGGCCAGCGGATCGCCATCTGGATGGTGATCGGTTTCTTTCACGACGTTGGTACCGATCTCTTCCCAGATGACGGGGGCTCCATTTGCGGTGGCTGCGGAGGCATCCGCTACCGCAGGCAATGGATCGATCTCCACCCATACTTGATCCGCCGCGTCTTGCGCCTGGCGTTGCGTCTCCGCCACTACCGCGGCGACAACATCACCGACGTACCGCACCCGATCGCGGGCCGGTACCGGCATTGCGGCCTGTCTGGGCGCACCACCGGTGCCTCGGAGGTCAGCGATCTCCAGATCGCCGTGGATGTAGATGCCGACCACCCCGGGCATCGATTTTGCGAAGTCCGTGTCGATCTCGGTGATCACGCCGTGGGCAACGGGTGAGCGAACGGTGACCATGTGCACGAGGCCGTCGAGTTGCTTGTCGTCTAGATAGCTGCCGGTGCCGGTGATGAACCGAGGGTCCTCCACTCGCTTCACGACGTTTCCGAGGATTGAGCCAGGCATCCCGGTACCTTAACGGCTCCGCCGGGCCCGGCCCGGGCCGGGGCCCCCTCCAATTTCGTGTGCCGGACGGTAGCGTTTGCCCATGCGAGCGTTGCCTGCCCAGCGACATGTGGGGCGCCGCCGAAAGGCACCCGTCGATGCCGCCGCGCCTCGGCAAATCGAGACGCCTCCTGCGCCTGTCAGCACGGTTGGGAGGGACCGTGTCCGGTGACGGGGCTGCCACGGGGGACCCGGTGGCCGGCAGGCTGTTGGTAGCCAGCCCGGGCCTATTGGACCCAAACTTCGCCCGCACCGTGATTCTGGTGCTCGAGCACGACCAGGAGGGAGCCGCCGGGGTTGTTCTGAATCGCCCGGCCGACGCCGATTTGCTGGACCATCTGCCCGGCTGGTGGTCCTTCGCAGTGGAGCCAAGGGTGGTGTTCATCGGCGGGCCCGTCGGCGAAGGCGGTGGCCTGGGCCTGGCCCGGGGCGTTGGGGGACGCGTGCTGGAAGGATGGGCCCAGGTACACGGGATCCGCGCCGTGGATCTGGATGCCGAACCGGCCGAGGGCGACAGCCTCGAGGTGCGGGTTTTTGCAGGATATGCCGGGTGGGGGCCGGGCCAGCTGGAGGGCGAGCTGGCGGTCGGCAGCTGGATCGTGGTGGAGGCAGTACCCGACGACGTCTTCTCCCATGAACCCGATAACCTCTGGTCGGACGTGCTACGGCGTCAGGGCGGCTGGCTGTCGCTGCTTGCTTCGATGCCGATCGACCCCAGCCTGAATTAGGCAACCGAGCGGCAGAACCGGCTCGGCGGCACCCTACGATCTGGTGGTGCCACATCCTCGCCCGCCGCAGCTCTTTCCTACTGCGCTGCACGGCCGCCTGCTGGCGTTGTCCGTGTTGCTGATCGCGGTAGGCACGTTGCCGGTGTTCTTGCTCGGGGCGGGGGCCATCACGATCGGCAAGGACGTCGGGTTTCGGGCCGGCGGCCTGGGCTATCTGACCGCCGCCTTCTTCCTGACGGCCGGAGTCGTGAGCTTCCCGATCGGACGTCTGGTCGAACGGATCGGCTGGAGAACCGCCATGCGCATCAACGTCATCGGGACCGGCGTTCTGTTGCTGGCCATGTCGGTCGCCATCCGCAATTTGGCCTCACTCGCCGTCCTGCTGATGGTGGCCGCCTTCTTCTATGGATTCGGCAATCCGGCTGCGAACACCGCCCTGGCCGAAATCGTGTCCCGAGAGCGGCAAGGCGTGGTGTTCGGGCTGAAACATGCCGGCATTCCCACGTCGACCCTCCTGGCCGGCCTCGCAGTGCCGCTGATCATCGTCAACGCCGGGTGGCGCTGGTCGTTCGCAGCCGGCGCCGTCGTGGCAGCGGGGGTTTATCTGCTGATCCCACCGGATGCGCCGGGGCCGGGCGACGCCACGACTTCGCCGCGGGAAACACGGGCGCTGCTGGATCCGGCCAGCTTGCGGAGGCTGGCCATCGGCGGAGTGTTCGCCACCGTTGCGCCGTCGATGCTGGGCACCTTCACGGTCACCGCAGCGGTGGCGTCCGGGCTGAGCGAAGCCACCGCGGGGGTGCTCCTGTCCGTTGGGGGATTGGTGACCATCATGGCCCGGATCGTCAATGGGCTGCTCGCCGACGCATTCGGCTGGCGCGGGTTTGGGGCCATGGCGGTGTTGATGGCCGCCGGAGCGGTCGCCGCGCTTTTTCTATCCGTTGCCGCCGGACTCGGCTTCACCATCGCCGCGCTGGTGGCATTCGCCACTGGGTGGGGCTGGCCCGGGTTGATGACATATTCCGTCGTCAGAGCCAATGCCGGGTCGGTGGCCTCCTCCTCAGCGATCGCGCAGGCGGGTGTCTTCGTCGGCGCCGGCCTGGCTCCCGTCCTGATCGGGCTCCTCAGCGAGCAAGTCTCGTTCCGGGCGGCGTGGCTGCTGGTAGCCGGCGCGCTGAGTGTCGCCGCGCTCACCATTGGCGGGTTGGCTCGCCGGGTTGAAAAAGTGCCTCAGGCCGGTTGAGCGGTCCTACCGGCCCCCCGACGCGACCCTCAAATGCTCTCGTCACTGCTCGCCCACGATGGATCGTCGAAGCGCTGCACCTCGACCACGTAGCCGTCGGGATCGCGGGTGAACAGTTGGTAGATCCCAAACTCGGGGTTGGATCGGGGAGCGACGTCGATAGGAGCACCGGCGTCGACCAACCGGGTGTGCACACCGTCCACGTCATCGGTGACGAGCGTCAGGATCAGCGAACTCGACGCCACAGGAGGCCGCGTGTCGCATATCCCGATGTAGGCGGCTGTGGCTGCCCGGTAGACCCGGCACCGGCCCTGGTCGAGCACCAGGCTGAGACCGAGCGTGGCGCGATAGAAATCGTGTGACCGCTCGAGATCGGCTACGTAGATGAAGGTTATCTGCCCGTCGAACATGGGCAGGCAGTATGGCGTTTGTGGGGCGAAGAGCAATGGTCGGCAGGTACGGGTGGTAGGAGGCACCGTGGGCGCGCTCCCCACCAACGAGCGCGGCGGCCGCTCGATGATTGGCTTGCTCTGACCGCCGGGTCCGCGGCCACTCGCCATGAGCGCCGGGCCGTCAGTCGGTCAGGTCGACCGCGGTCGGTCCGTAAGAGGGAAGGAGCGGCATGTACGGCTCGAAATCCCCCTGCCACTCCATAGCGGCCATCTGGCGGAGGCTGCGGCGTCCACCCACCGCCCGGGCGAGTTCGTACGGATCGCTCGTCAGCACAACGGCCGGTTCACCTGGGCCGAGGACCCAACGGTGATCGCCGGCCTCCACCTGCAGCGCCGTGAGTCCGGCGCTGTCCACCCGGTCGGCGACTGCATCGACCAAGCGAAGGGCCACCGCGCCGCCCTCGGTGTCGCGCAGTCCGCGCAACCCAATCGCCCCTCGGATGTCTTGTTCGTGGAGCCAGGTCCCGCTGACGAATCGCCAGAGCGCATCGGGCGCGGCCGCCAGGCTCGCTTCGAACCGGGGTCCTATCCCGTCCCACTCCTCGAGGATTTGCTCCAAACCGTGGGTGGCCCGGGCTTCGACCTGGGCTGCGGTCCATGCGTCGCCGCCGGCGCCGTCCAGGCGCCCATGCACGACATCGGCTGCCGCGCCGACCACGTGGGCGTAGGTGTCCTTCACGGTCCACGCCGGTGATGCCGGGACGATGGCTGCTCGGTTCTCCCCCGAGAGGTCGGCGGCCAGGTCGGTCAGGCGTTCTCGGCTCTGCCGGTAGGCGACGACATGATCCATACCTGCACCCTACCGGGGATTGGCGCGATGACCCGGCGGACGGCCGGTACGCTTTCGGTCCATGCGGCGAGCTGCTGCGCTTGTGCTGGTTCTGGCCGCGGCCATTTCCATACCGCCACCGGTGGCGCTGGGCCAATCACAGGCCGAGGTCGATGCGGCCCGGGCCGACGCCCGCCGAGCCGAAGCGGAACTCAACGCGGCTGCGGCCGAGCTGGTCGCGGCCGAATTCGTGGAGTCGGAGGTGGAGTCGACGCTGCTCGACACCGTCGAGCGTTTTGACCGCGCGGCCGCGGACCTCTGGACGGTGGGACACCGCAACCTGGCGGTCAGGGCCGAGCTCGACCAACTGGAGGCAGAGGTCGTAGAGCTGCGCACGGCTGCCGGAGCGGCCGCAGTGGCCGCATATCAAACTGCCGCGGTGGGGCGGACGGCGATGTGGCTCAGCGACTCGTATCACGGCGCGGCAGTCGTTAGCGAGGCGCTGGACGAGCACGTAGATCTGGCGATCGGCTTCATGGATCGGTTGCGGGAGCGGCGGGGGACCCTGGAGGCCGCTCGGGCGGAGCTGGGAGACCAGGAGGGTGAGCTGCGCGGACTGCGGGACGGTTTGGCAGTGGCCGAGGTGAGCCTGGCCGAGGAGTTGGGTATCGCCCAGGAGATACTCGCGGCGGCCCTCGAGCAGGTGGCGGCCGCGGACGAGTCGTACCAGGCGGCGCTGGACCGCGTCGAACTGGAGGAACGGCGGCTGGCGGCGCTGACCGGCGTTGAGCATTGGCGGCCTCTGGTCCAACGCTACTTCCCGCCGGGTCGGGTCGGCGAGGCGCTCGAGGTCATGCACTGCGAGAGCCGGGGCAACCCGGACGCCACTCACCCCGAATCGGGCGCCGCCGGGCTTTTCCAGTTCCTCGAGGGAACCTGGGCCTTCGCTTCGGCCAACGCCGGTTTTCCGGGCGCCAGTCGTTACGCCCCAGAGCCCAACATCGCGGCTGCGGCCTGGCTGGTGCACTATTCGATCACGATCAACCACCCCCGGGGGGCGTGGGGGCACTGGAGCTGCCAGCCTGCGCCCCGGCCGGGCCAGGTCGATCCGCCCAGCCCGTAGCGTCACCGGCCCTAGATTGACCGGACGCGAGCGAGGAGGCGCATGAGCTTCGACATGGAACGGGCGCAGGAGCTGGCGCTGGACGTGTGGAAGTACAAACAGGGCGAGCTGGTCTCGGTCATGATTCACCTCGGCGATCGGCTCGGGCTGTACAGGGCTCTCGCCGGCAGAGGTCCAACTGCCGCCGGGCAGCTGGCAAACGCGCTGAATCTCGACGAGCGATGGGTTGCCGAATGGCTGTTGGGCCAGGCTGCGGCCGGGCTCCTCGAGCGGGAGGCAACCGGTATGTACGTGTTGACCGACGAGGCGGCGGCCGTTCTCGTTGACGAGGAGTCGCTGCTGTGTGCAATCGGCGCGTTTGTCGGCGGCACGCCGCCCGAAGACATTGCCCGAGTCGCAGATAGCTTCCGTACCGGCCGTGGTTTCACGTACGGCGATATGGGAATGGAAACAGCTGCGCAGATCGACCGCATGAATGCCCCCTGGCTCAAGAACTTCTTGATCCCGGTTGTGGTGGCGCAGCTCGAAGGCGTCGCAGAGCGGCTGGCCGCCGGCGGCCGGATGGCCGATGTCGGGTGTGGGGGAGGCGTGGCTCTCGAGGCATTCGCCGAGGCGTTTCCCGACGCCACATTGGTGGGAGTCGATCCCTCGGCTCCGGCTACGGAGCGCGCCCGCCTCCGCCTGGGAGGTCGGACCAATGTGACGATCTACGACACTGCGCTGGAGGACACGCCTGAGACGGAGCCGTTCGATCTGATCACCACCCTGGACTGCATGCACGACATGCCGCGCCCAGATGTCGCAGCGGTAACAATCAAGCAGCAACTTGCCGATGAAGGGGTATGGCTGATCAAAGACATGAAATGCGCTCCGGTCTTCGAGGACAATCTCCGCAATCCGCTCCTCGCCATGCAGTACGGGTATTCGATCATCAGCTGCCTCCCCTCGGGCACCTCGACCGCCGACGGAATGGCTCTCGGGACCATGGGCTTTCATCCGGAAAAGGCCCGGGAGATTGCTCGTGGCGCGGGGTTTGGTTCGCTGCGTGTCCTGGACACGCCCGACCCGGCGCATCTCTATTACGAAGTGCGGCATTGACACCATGACCCTCCCGGCAGGCATTGCGCTGCGGGACGCTCACCCCGATGACCTGGAAGCGATCGTGTCGCTGATGAGCCGGGATGCGTCAGCAGCGCCCATACCAGCGCCCACCGCGGACCACCACCAGGCGTTCGAGACGATTCAATGGGATCCCGCCCACCGGCTGATCGTGGCGGTGATGGGCGATGACGTCGTCGGCTGCATGCAGGTGGTGGAGATTCCCGATCTGGCCACCGGCCGGCGGCGGCTCCAGCTGGCGGATCTCCGGGTCGCTCCGGAGCAGCGCAATCGTGGGATCGGCTCTTCGTTGGTGCGCTGGGCCGTCCACTACGGCGAAGGACGAGACTGCACGGCGGTGCAGCTGCTGCATGACCGCCGGTGTGACCGGCTGGCCCGGTTTTATGCCGGGCTCGGGTTTGAGCCCAGTCACGCCGGCTACGCCTACCAGCCGTAGCCTCCGTCCGTCTGGCCGGTGCCGGCGATGGTCACATCCCGAAGAAAGCGATCGCCTGCTCCAGCATCACGTCTGCTTCAGCCTCGCCGGGTACCTCGACCACGACGTCGGGCTGCACCCCGTGGCCGCCGAACGAAGCGCCCGCCGGCGTGACCCAGCGCGCGATCGTCACCTTCAGGGCGCCGTCATTCGCAAGACTGAACTGCTGTTGGACGGTGTTCTTGCCGAAGGTCGGTTCTCCCATGATTGTCGCCCGACCTGCCTCCTGCAGCGCGGCGCTCACGACCTCGGACGCCGATGCACTGGCGGCGTTGACGAGCACCACCATCGCCAGGTCGTCACTGGTGGCAAGCCCGCCGGACTGCACTTCATATGTGCGCGCACCATCGGGTGCTTCGGTCCGCAACACCCACCCATCGGCCAGGAACTCAGACGCGATCCGGACCGATGCCGTCAAAGCGCCCCCCGGATTGTTGCGCAGATCGACAATGAGCTTGTCCACGTCGCTGTCGAGCAGATCTGCCAGGGCCTGGTGGAACAACTCATCGCTGTTGTTGGTGAACTGCGTCAATGCGATGTAGCCGATGCCGCCGTCGAGCACATCTACGTCGACCACCGGCACGAGGATCGACGCGCGGACAATCGAGAGCTCGATGAGCTCTCCGTCCCGCTCCATTCCCAGTACGACGGTGGTGCCTTCGGTTCCGCGCACGGCCGCAATGACTTCATCGGCGGTCCACCCCAGGACCGATTCTCCGTCGACGCTGATCGTGACGTCCCCTACGCGCATACCGGCCGTGTCGGCGGGGGCATCCGCAATGACCCCCACGATCGTCATCCGGCAGGTCTCGGAGAGGACGAAGCACGACGAGGTCGATCCGTCCGCCTCTACCCGCTGAGAGCTGACCACCGCGCCGATGCCGGAGATCTCGCCGGAGCTGTCTTCGGCGATGCGCGCTACCGCCTCGGGCGGCAAATAGACGGTGTTGGGATCGTTGAGCCCGAACTCGAGCATCCCGCGGATGGCGGCTTCGGTCACGGTCTCCACCTCGACCCGGCCGAGCACCTCGGCGGCCGCGTCACAGGTGATCGTGAACTCGTCGCTCGGGGTCTGGCACACGAAGCGGTCGGTGCCGGAATCCCCAGCTTCGTCTGCCGCGAATTCGGAGATCCCGCGGGCCGCTGCCAGGGCCAGGACTTCATCGTCCAGAACATCCACGTACTCATCGGTCAAGATCGTGTAGGCCTCACACAGCAGGTCGAAGTCGCCGGATTCCGAGCACGAGGCCAGTTCCACCGCGGCGGGTGCGGCCCGCACCGTCGTCGGAGTGGCGGGCGGGGCGGGAGCGGTGGTAGCTGAGGAAGTGATCGGTGGAGCGGCCGTCGATGCCGCGCCGTAGGTCGCCGGCGGCCGGGCATCGTCGTCGCTCGCGCCCCAAGTACAGGCGGCCGCGGTGAGGGCGAGTGCTGCGGCGATCGCGACAGAGCGAAGTTTCACAGCTCGATTCAAGCGCATCGGGCGAAATCTGACGTAAACCGCCTGGTATGGCTGGTATCTGACTGGTCGGGTTGTCCTCCGCTGTTCACTACGCTTGCCCCGTCCGCGAGAGGAAACGGCCGATGGCCATCGACATCGCCGCCTTTGTCACCGATCTGAAAGCGCACGCAATCGATCACGGCTTTCACGTCCATGATGAGCGGCACTTCATCGAGTCGTATTCCCTGGGCCAGGCCTGGGAAGTCGATCTGCATCCCGGCGAGGCGTGTGATGGGCCTGTCGAGATGCTGTTGGTGCTCGAGATAGAGCCGCGGGTCATGCTCGGGTTCGAAGACCGGGTTGCGGAGATGGGCGAAGCCGTCGACGACCCAGACGGGGTGTTCCGACTTCCGCTCTTTTTCAAATGGGCGCTGCCCCCTCTCGCAGCTCCGCCTGATCTCCTGGTGCTGGCGACTGATCTAGCGGGGATCGGGCGCACCGATCTTCCAATCGAAGTCTCGGCAATTGATTCATTCGCCGCAGTGACCGACGCGCCCCAGCGCAGTCTGTCGCTGGTCGGGCGGGTCGACGTCCCACTGGTGGGCGTCTATTTGGGGGAGTATTCCATGTGCCAGGTGCTCGACCTGGCACATGAGGTCTCCATGACTCTCGTTGACCGGGCCGGCGGCTGGCTGTCCTGAGCAGGCGGCGTCCGGTCTGGTCGACGTGCTGCGGTCAGACCAGGCCGGCCAGCGCTGTCTCGAATGACTCCGTGTCGGTGGAATCGAATGTCGAGTGCAGGATCGAGCCGTCGAATCGCTGCAGCTCCCGGGCTACGTGGGTCGGGTAGGCGTCCTGCAGAAGCAGGAACAGGGCACCCTCGCCAGCGTGGAGCGACTCGCCCATTTCGCGCATCCGATCATCGTCGATGCCGATGTCGCGGAGCTTCGCCCACAACCCGCCGATTGCGGCACCTAGCGCGGCACCGATCAGCGGTTGCAGGAACAGCAATCCGGCCAGCGCGCCAAACCAGCCTCCAGTGGCGGCTCCCTGGCCCGTGTTCATGTCCTTGGTCTGATGAATCCGGACCCGGCCGTCTTCGTTCGTGACGATGGCCGCGTCATCGATGATGATCGAACCCTTTTTCTGGAGGCGGAGGGCGGCGATCAGCAGTTCTTGGGCTTTGAGTGGCTCGTCAAATCGGATGGCGAGCAGTTGTGCCGTACGCGTCATGGACTGAAGCTAGCGCAGCGGCAACCCATACCGGCAACCGGATCGCGCCGGTGTTTGCGGATGGGCATCCGGGGGAATTCGCATGAGGCCGCCGGGGTTGCCACCCGGTGACGCCTGTTTACACCCTATTGACACCACGCCGCTTAGTGTCACGTCTAAAACGCAAGGGAGCACTCCTGTGACTCAGAGCAAACCTCACCAATGGCCGGCCGCCGGAAGCGGCCCCGGCTCATTGCCGGAGCGTCCGCCGATGCGGGTGGAACCGGTCGATGAGGAGAGTCGGCCCGCATCCGGAACCACGGAGCCGGCCACAGAGCCCACGGAGCTGCTCGAACCCCGCGAGCCGTGGCGCGAATCTGCACCACACTCGCCCCCACCTCCGTCCCCGCCGCAGGATCCCATCCCGCCTGCCGCTTCAGCGCCCGCCCTATCGCACCGTGTCGTGCCATGGCTCGTCGCCGGGTTGGTGACCATCGTGGTGGCGGCGGCGTCGTTCACGTTCGGCCGGTTGTCGGCCGAATCTCCAGCGCCGGCAGCGTCAACGCCGATCAGCACGTCGCTCACTGCGCCGCCGACGACTGCCCCGCCCACCCCCGAACCTTCTAGCCCGACCACCCAAGCGCCGCGTGCGACGCAGCCCCCGATTGTCATCGAAGGCGACGTTTCCGAACCGGCGGCAGCGGTCGCGGCGGCAGTCGGCCCGGCGGTTGTGCAAATAGAGCTGGCCGTTGGCGTCGGCTCCGGCGTCATCTATGACGCCGACGGATTGATCCTGACTGCTGCGCATGTCGTCCAGAACGCTGCCAATGTGCGGGTCCGGCTGGCCAATGGCCTGCGGGTGAGCGGCGAGGTGGTTGGGGCTCACACCCCGACCGACGTGGCGGTCGTGAAGATCGACCCGCTACCCGACCTGCCGGTGGCGACCCTGGGCGTCGACGTCGAGCCGGTCGTGGGGCAGCGGGCAATTGCCCTCGGCAGCCCATTTGGGCTAGATCAGACGGTGACGTCCGGTATCGTCAGCGCGCTCAATCGCGACGTCAACGGCGTGGGCATGATCCAGACCGACGCCGCCATCAACCCCGGAAACTCGGGGGGTCCACTGGTCGACCGGAACGGTCGTGTCATCGGGATCAACGATGCCATCCGCACCCAGAGTGGGGCGAATGATGGTGTCGGATTCGCCATTCCCATTGATCTGGCGTACATCGTGGCAGAGCAGCTCGTCGAGGGTGTCGACGTTGAGCTGGCCCGCCTCGGAGTCGCCGCCACCGGTTTCAACGATGGCATGGTCGGTGCACTGGTCAGCGACGTCACGCCCGGTTCGGCCGCCGAGGAGGCCGGCATTCTGGTCGGAGACCTGATCACGGCGGTAGACGGCGCGCCGATATCCGACTCGTCGGATCTGCGGGCCGAGATCCTCTCGGAGTTCCCGGGCACAGAAATCGAGCTCACCATCGTCCGCAATGACGAGGTCCTCACATTGACCGCCACTCTGGGTGCGGCCGGCTTCGCCGACTGAGCGGCGTTGGGTGGTCAGTCCGGTCGTGCCATCCCAGAATGGTCATCAAGCAGGGGTACCTCACCGGCCGATGAGAAGAGCGATGGTGCGGAACTTGCCCAGGGAAACGCCCATCACCAGGTGAAACGGTCGAGCACCTCTGCCAGGAAACGCCCGGCCCACCAAGCCAAGAGCGAGACGTGGTAGGGACGACGTCTCGCTCTTCGCTTTGTGTGGCCGCCCCGTGACGGCGTCGGTACGCTTCACCGCAAAGGACGTGAAGATGCGACTGATCGATGCGCCTACCACCGACCTCACTGTCGAGATCTACGCCGCCCCCGAAGAAATTTGGCCGCTCATCACCGATATCGACCTGCCCAGCCGGTTCAGCGACGAGTACCTGGGTGGTGAGTGGATCGAGAGGCCCGCCGGGCTGGGCGCGACATTTCGGGGGAGGAGCCACCACGAACGAATAGGTGAGTGGGAGACGACCAGCACGGTGGTGGTGTTCGAGCCGAATCGGGCTTTTGGGTGGGCCGTCAGCAGCGTTGAGCAACCGGCCGCCGTGTGGACGTTTCTGATCGAACCGCGAGAGCGAGGAGCGTCGCTCACCTACCGAATGCAGCTTGGGCCCGGGCCTAGCGGTCTCAGTGCGGCGATCGAGAGACGGCCCGATCGGGAAGACGACATCATCCAGCGTCGCATCGATGAACAGCGGATCCAGATGCGCAAGGTGGTAGAGGGGATCAAAGAACTCGTTGAGAAGCGATGAGATCGGCCATCAGCGTTGCGCCCGATCATGACTGGCACGAGACGCTGCCGTACGTGCGCGAGGCCGAGCATCTAGGAGTCGACGTCGTGTGGGTCCCGGAGGCGTGGGGCTACGACGCCGCCGCTCCGCTGGGATATCTGGCGGCGGTCACAGACAGAATGCTGATCGGTGCGGGAATCTTCCAAGTTGGCGTCCGCAGTGCGGCGATGACCGCCCAGACCGCAGCGTCACTGGCCGTTATGAGCGGCGGGCGGTTCCTGCTGGGGCTCGGGGTGAGCGGCCCTCAGGTGATCGAGGGCTTACACGGCGTGGAGTTCGCCCGGCCGCTTCTCCGCCTGCGCGAGACCATTGAGGTCATTCGGCTGGCGTTGAACGGATCGAAGGTGGTGTACGACGGTGCGACCATCCAGCTGCCGCGGCCCGATGGGGAAGGAAAGGCGCTCCGCCTAGCCGTGCAGCCGCAGCCGTTCATGCCGTTGTACCTGGCGACCCTGTCGCCTCGCATGCTGCAACTTACCGGTGAGCTGGCCGACGGCTGGCTGGGCACCGCGTTCATCCCAGAACGGGCGGAAGCGTTCCTGGGCGACATTGCCGCCGGGGCTGCCAGGAGCGGCCGCACGCTGGCAGACATCGACATCTCGCAAGGTGGCGAGGTCGCGTTCGGGGACGACGTCTCCGACATGGTGGCGGCCCGCAAACCGGGCCTGGCCTTCACCCTCGGCGGAATGGGATCGTCGACGACCAACTTCTACAACGACGCGTATTCGCGACAAGGTTGGGCCGAGGTAGCGGCCGAGGTCCGGCGGCTCTGGACCGAGGGTCGGCGGGAGGCGGCAGCCGGGATGATCCCCGACGAAATGGTGCTGCAAACCACGATGATTGGCACGCCCGAAATGGTGCGCAACCGGATGCGGGTGTGGCGCGATCAGGGCATCAACACGCTTCGGCTGTATCCGGCGGGCGAGACGCTGTCGGACCGGCTCGACACGCTGGGTGCGGCCTTGGGCATCATTACCGACCTGAACCGCGAGGAGCCAGACATCGGCTCCGCTTGAGCGGTTCCCGAGTGTGCCACAACCGGGTATGCTCCCCATTCACAACCAACGCGCTCATCTAGAGCGGTGGAGGGACAGGCCCTGCGAAACCGCGGCAACCAACGCATTCGTGCGTGGGTGCCAATGCCTGACCGATGAGTGGTCGTGGCGGGACTCCCGCTCGCGGCGCTCTCAGAGCGCGTGCCATGCGAGCGGAGGATCGCGTATGTATGAGCCCTGGAGAACCACCCACCGAACGTTCGGCCGCGCTCGCTGTCCGCGCTCCCGGGTGATCACAAGGCCCTGACCAGCCGGACGTCGGCACCCGGGAGCACCCATTGTTCGACCTGCGGTCTGTCGCGGGGCGTCCGGCCGGAGAAAGGATATGAATGACCACTACTTCCACCCATTTGAACGATGTCGACATCGAGGCGGTCGGCTCCCTGGTCGAGGCGATTCGCCGGGAACCGGGCAAGGCCGATACCAGGTGGGCCGCGACCGTGACCTGGGATGGTGGGTTCCGGTCCCGAGGTCGAATACGCGAGTTCCCGCCGGCCCAGTCGGATGAGCCGACCGGTCTCGGAGGATCCGACACCGCCCCCAACCCGGTCGAGCAGCTGCTCGCAGCGCTGGGGAATTGCCTGGCGGTCGGATACGCCGCCAACCTGACGGCCGCGGGTATTGCCATCAACGATCTTCGTATAGACCTCGAGGGCGACGTGGATTTGCACACGTTCCTCGGACTGGGTGATGGCAACGCCGGCTACGAGCAGATCCGGGTAGCCGTCCATCTGGATGCGGAGGCAGACGAGGCCGCGTTGGCTGAGATCCACCGCAAGGTGGTGGCGACGTCACCGGTGGGACACACCCTCACCCGGGCGGTACCGGTCGACATCGATCTGGCATGACCTGGTTGGCGGTGACCGTCGTCCTCAACGGACTGGTCTGGCTGCTGTTGGGCCTCGTGGCCCGTCGGGACCGCCGAGACGAGCAGGGCGCGCGTGATCAATCGCTGATCGTCCTCCGAGCCCAGTACGTCGAGGAGGGGCGGCCAAGCCGCCCCTCCTCGAGGAGGAAAGGCGCCGGATCAGCCCGGGGAGATTGGGGGGGATAACCTCCCCGGCCCTCTCCGGCGCTGATCAGACGGTGGCGGAGGGAGGAAGTTCCGAGATTTTGAACATTCTTTCCAGATCTCAGTCCCTCCAACGTGAAAAGGCCCCGGTCGGAGCATGCTCCGACCGGGGGGCCTCTTCTGCTCGCTTCTCGGAACCGGACAGCTTCATCACCAGCAGCTGTCCGTCCTGCCGCTTCAACCGCGTTCATCTGGGTGTCGCTGCGCCCGGTGCCGGCCCCAGGATTGTCAGCAGTTCGGGTCGTCGATTGCGCACACCAAGCCCGCAGCGGGGGGCCCCAGCTCGTCGTGCAGATAGGCCTCGACGGCCGGTGCGATGCGCTCCAGTGGGGCGTAGCCGCGGGTGACGACCGCCAGCTTGCCGTCCGTCCTGAGTAACAGCGTGGGGAATCCGGCGACGCCCATGCTGCGAGCTTCTTCGAAATCTTCCCACGCTTTCCAGCGGGCCGATTCGCTCGCAAACGTCGCCAAGAACACTGCGGAATCGAGTTCGAACGAATCAATCAGCCGGGGGTATTCCGCGGGATCGGTGAGGTCGAACCCGTCGGCATAGAAGGCCCGCTGGAGGCGCTCGAATACGGGCAATGTCAGATCGGGCACCATTTCTCTCACAGTCACCATCGCCATTGCGGGCAGTTCGGTGTCGTAGACCCACCCGTCCTCGCGGTCGAGGAAAGTCAGATCGAACGGCTGTCCCGAAACCGATGCCACCTGGGTCCAGTGGTGTCGCAACATGGAACGCATGCCGTCGTCCAGCTTCTCTGCCTCCGGGCCGGGCCGCAGGCCGCCGTTCACAAGCCGGATCGGAACGGTGAAGTGTCGGCCCAAACCCTGGATGGTGGGGGCAAAACCCCAGCACCAGGAGCACATCACGTCCCCGACGTAGATGAACTCGACTGCCTGCATCGACGTCCTCCTGGTGGTGCGACGGCATATGCTAGAGGCCGACCCGACTAGTGAGTCGGGCGCCCGTGGGACCGAACGCGGCGTTCACACCCCGGGTTTTGGCAGAATCGCCCCGAGCAATGAGGGAGGGAAGGGTGGCGACACTCGACGCCGTCGGTGTAGTGGTGGCGGACATGGCTGCGACGCTCGACTTTTACCGCATGGTAGGACTTGACATACCGCCCGGCGCCGAGGCCGAATCTCACGTCGAAGCCGAGATCGGCAATGGGCTTCGGATCATGTTTGATACCGAAGAGTTGATCGCATCGGTCAACCCGGCCTGGCAGCCGGGTGACGGGAACGGCCGTGTCACCCTGGCCTTCATGTGTAGGGACGCTCTGTCTGTCGATCGGATCTACCACCAGGTCATCGCAGCCGGCCATGAATCCGTCAAGACCCCATTCGACGCCTTTTGGGGCCAGCGCTACGCCACCGTGCTCGACCCCGACGGCAACCCGGTAGACCTCTTCGCTCCTGCGACGTGACACGCCACTGATCGCACACCCGCCGGCTCCAGGAGCCGCTGACTCACCCTCCTGCCCCGCCGCGGTCATCCAACATCACCCTTGATGCCGGAAGACCAATCGGCGTGTAGTGCGCGATACACGCCGCCGGCTGCCAGCAGCACAGGGTGGGTGCCGCGCTCGACGAGCCGGCCTCGGTCGAAGACCAGGATCTCGTCGCTCGCCTCGGCGGTCGACAGCCGATGAGCGATGGTGATGGAGGTGCGGCCCTCGGCCAGCAGGGCAATCGCCCGGCGCAGCCGGACCTCCAGCGCCGGGTCGACCGCCGACGTCGCCTCGTCCAAGATCAGCAGGTGGGGGTTGGTGATCCACGCCCGGGCGAGTGCTACGAGCTGCCGTTCGCCGGCCGACAGCTGGCCGCCGCCTTCACCGACAGGAGTCGCCAGGCCCTGCGGCAGGTCATCCAGCCATTCGTGTAGCCCGAGGTCCTCGAACGCGGAACGCACCTCGCTGTAGTTGGCGTCGGGCCGCCCGTACCGCACATTGTCGGCGATGGTCATGTTGAACAGGAACGCCTCTTGGGGGACAAAGCCGACCCGCCGCCGCAGGCTGGAGAAGGGCACCTCCTTGATGGGGATGCCACCGATCGCGATTGTGCCCTCGCTCGGGTCGAGCAGTCGTGCTGCGAGTTTGGCGAACGTCGTCTTGCCCGAGCCGGTTTCACCGACGATGGCGACACGCCGACCGGCGTCAATCTCCACCGACACATCCAGGAGCACCGGTTGGCCCGGCCGGTAGGAGAAGCCGACTCCCGCGAACTCGACGGTCAACGGACCTCTGGGCAGCTCGCGGCGGGTGTCGGCCGGGTCGGGTATGTCGATTTCCGTGTCGAGCACCTCGAGGATTCTCCGCAGGCCGGCTCCGGCCGACTGCGCCACCTCGAGCACCTCGACCAGCATTTGGACCGGCTCCACCAGCAGGGTCGCCAGGAAGAGGAAGGCGAGGAGCGTCCCGGCCGACATGTCGCCCAGCAGGATGCCAAACCCGACAACCCCGGCCGTGATGAAGCCTGCAAAGATGTCTGCGGTCGAGAACAGAGCGGCTCCCAGCTTGGCCGTCCTGTACTCGGCCTCGAATTGGGCCTGGAAGGAGACGTCGGTGCGGCCGGAAGCCGCCTCTTCTGCGCCGTACGCCCGTACGACCATCACGCCGGCGATCGCCTCACCCAGCCGCGACATTGAATCCGCCACTCGTTGGCGCACTTCGTCGTGCGCTCGTTGCAGAATCCCCTGGAACCACCAAAGCAAGCTTGCGTAGAGCCCGACGGCACCCAGCACGAACGAAGCGAGGCGCCAGTCGTAGATCACCATGACGGCCAATGCCACCAGCAGCTGGGCGCCGCCGGTGATCGCGCCAAGCCCACCCCAGTCCATGAAGTCTTGGATAGTGGCGACATCCGACGTAACCCGCGACACCAGCGAACCGCGGCGCTCGGCCTGCACGTGCAGCACGGATCGTTGGTGGAGGTGGCCGAATGTGCGGATTCTCAGGTCGGAAAGCCCGCGGGCTGATGCCGTTCCGAGCCGAACGATCGTGAGCCGCCGAGCCACGATGCCGGCCAGGACAACGAATATGGCCTGGCGGCTGAGCCGCCCGACCTCGGCCAGGTTGAGCCCCTCTGCGGAGAGGATTTGGTTGTCGATGATCTGTTGCACCGCAATCGGAACTGCTACCTGAACCGCGGTCGATACCAGGGCGGCAAGCAGCGTCAGGCGGAACCCCTGCGACAGTGCCGGCACTCGCACAAAAGCGCGACGTAGGCTCTCGAAGGTCTTGATGGGCGTCGCGGTCATCCCCCCTCACCACCCCCACCGCGTCCGGCGTCGTGCTCGTAGGCGCGTAGCAAATCGGCGTACCCCGGCTCCCGGTTCAGCAGGTCATCGTGTTTGCCCTGCGCCTTGACCCGGCCCTCCTCGACGTAGATGACTTCGTCGGCGAGCGCAACGCTGGAGGGCCGGTAGGCGATGATCACGATGCTCGATGGCAGCTCGGCCGAGCGCAGACGCTGGAGGATCTGGGCCTCGACCGAGGGGTCGATCGCCGAGGTGGCATCGTCCAGGATCAGAAGGCGGGGGCGGCGAGCGAGCGCTCGGGCTAGTGCGATTCGCTGGCGCTGGCCCCCCGAGAGCGTCGCACCGCGCTCGCCTATCAGCGTGGCATATCCGTCGGGGAGCTCGCTGATGAAGTCATGGGCTCCCGCCATCCGGGCCGCGTTTTGGACCTCGGATTCCGACAGGGGCGCTCCGAGCCTGATGTTGGCCCGCACGGTGTCGTCGAACAGAAAGACCTCTTGCGCAACATAGGCGAGCTCGGACGGCAGCGCTCCCCGGGCTAGCTGCCGCAGGTCACGGCCGTCCATACGTACCGCCCCGGTGGCCGGGTCCCACAGGCGGGCGAGCAACATCGCGACCGTCGATTTGCCCGAGCCGGTCGGGCCCACGATCGCGACGGTGCTGCCCGGATCAACGGAGAATTCGACGTCGACGAGCACCGGTTCGGCGTTCGGATAGGAAAAACTCACGGCCGACGCGTCCAGTTCTGCGCCGTCGTCATCCGTTCGTGCTTGCTCGTCGCCGTGTGACACAAACTGGTCGGCGGTCAGGATCCGGGAAACCCGTCGCCAGGCGGCCGTGCTCTCGGTCAGATCCCACATCACATAACCGAGGATGCGGATCGGGAGGGCCAGCAATGCCAGCAGGTATACGGCCGTGACCAGGTCTCCGACCGAAATGGCTCCGGACGTTGTGCGGATGGTGCCCACCCACAGCACGACGATGGTGGTGAGCGGTGTGAGGGCCTCAACGACGCTGCGGTAGGTCCCGAACAAACGTGTGACGACGATGAACTGATCCCGGAGTTGGTTCGACACCGCCGCCAGGCGGTCGGTCTCATGCCGTTCCCGGCCCAGCGCCTTGACGGTCAATGCGCCGTCGAACGATTCGTGTGCCACGGCGCTCACCTCGCCCCGAAGCTGGAGCACCTCCTGGAACGCCGAGAAGGTCTTCCACATCCCCCAGAAGTCGCCGAGGATCGTCGCCGCCGCCCCCGTAAGTGCGATCGCTCCGATCATCGGGTCGAACACGAACAGCAGCACCAGCGTCCCCAAGACGAGAAAGATGGTGCCGGTGGCGTACGGAAGCGGCGCGAGGATGAACGTGGCCTTGGCGGTGTCGTTCTCTGAGATCGATAGCAGCTCACCTACGGCCTGCTGATCAAACCAGGCAGCCTCCAGCCGGAGCTGATGGTCGAGCATCCGGCGCCGCAGGTCGATACGCGATCGGTACTGGAGGTACCCGGCGCCGATCCGGCGCACGACGATACCGGTCGCCTTCCACAGGGCTACTCCGACGATCGCGAGCAATGCTCCTGCCACCCGTCCCCGACTCGGCGCTCCGAAGTCGAGCACCGGGATGACCAACTCTTCGGTGACGCGTCCTATGACGACCGCAGACGCAACGATGGCCGAAACGAACAAGGCGGCGCCGAAAACAGCGGTGGCGAAAGCCACCGGATGCCCGCGCACGAGAAGCCGCACCAGCTGGGTGCCTTCGGTCAACAGATCCCGGGGGCGGAGCGCGTCCATCCGGTTGATGGTATGCGAGTCGGGGCCGCGGACCCGGCCGATTTCGGCGGGCAGCAACCGGCGTTGGCGCGTCCATCAGGCCAGGCAGACCCCGGCGGCGGCGGATGTGGGATACAGCGCCGACGTGTTGCCGGTGGCTGCGTCGTAGCCGGGCCCGACGGCGGTGGTGAAATCCCCAACTCGTTCCGAACGGACGAGGGCAACGGCGCAACCGGCGAACCCGGCCCCGGTGACCCGGGCGCCGACGCAGGCAGGGTGACCGCGGGCGATCTCGACGATCGCGTCCAGCGCCGGACTCGATGTCTCGTAGTCGTTGCGCAGGCTGGCGTGACTCTCGTTCATCAGCCGGCCCATCCCGGCGACATCGCCGGAGGCCATGGCGGCGGCGGCTCGCACCGTGCGGTCGTTCTCCGTGACCACGTGGCGCGCCCGGCGCCGGTCATTCTCGTCGAGGCGGACGGCATCCAGTTGGTCGAGGCTGACGTCGCGCAGGGCGGGCGCCCCGACAGCTGCAGCCACCCTGTCGCACGCCGCGCGGCGGCTTTGGTATTCGGAGTCGACGAGCCGGCGGCGAGTGCCTGTGTCGAGAATCACTGCGGTCACCTCATGGGGAAGGGGCGCCGGGTTCGTTTCGAGCGTTCGGCAGTCGATCAGGAGTGCGGCGCCGGCGATGCCAGATGCGACGATGAGCTGATCCATGATGCCGCAGGGCATCCCGACAAATTCGTTTTCTGCGTGTTGACACGCCAGGGCGGCTGCGACCGGATCCCAGCCGCCACCGGCGAGCTCGACGGTGAGTCGAGCGACGGCCAGCTCGAGGGAGGCCGACGACGACAGCCCGGCGCCCACAGGAACGCTCGTAGCGATGACCGCGTCGAAGCCGCGGTCGAGCGGCAGCTCCAATGACCACAGAACACCTTGCACGTAGTCCGACCAGGTGCCGGTCGGGGCGTGTTCGTCGAGGCTCAACTCGGCGCTGCCGAGCTTCTCCGATTGGAGCGATATGCGGCGATCGTTTCGGGAGCGGGCGGCCAGCCAGGTGGCTTGATCGATTGCCATCGGCAGGACGAACCCATCGTTGTAATCGGTGTGGTCGCCGATCAGGTTCACCCGCCCGGGCGAGCGCACGACCAGGTCCGGCGTACCGCCGAACCGATCGCGGAAGATCCGTGCGACGTGATCACGCATGTTTCAGCAGGGATTCATTCCCGCGTTACCTCCGGCTCGGCGGCGAGCATAACGGGCGGGACACGAGCGGACTCGCCGCCTTGTCCTTGCCTTGACCGTGTCGCCGGCGCTGGGCTACGGTCGAAGCCGTGCGTCAAGGTTGATGCCCTTCGCGCGTTTGACCAGGTGAAAGCCACCTTGCCCCCTCTGGCGACGCGGCGGGGCGTTTCGAGCAGTCAACGGAGAAACAACGTGCTTGCCGCGACCCCGCCCATGGGCTGGAACAGCTGGAACACCTTTGGTCCCAACATCGACCAGGAGCTGATTCTCGAGACGGCCGATGCCCTGGTCGAGACCGGGCTGCGTGAAGCCGGCTACCGGTATCTGGTCGTCGACGACGCATGGATGGCTCCCGCACGAGTCGACGGGCGTCTCACCCCTGACCCGGATCGATTCTCCATGGGCATCTCCGAGCTCGCCAACGAGGTTCACGCTCGCGACCTCCTGTTCGGCATCTACTCCTGTGCCGGCACCCACACTTGCGAGGGCCTGCCGGGCAGCTACGGCTACGAACACCTCGACGCGGCGACAATCGCCGAATGGGGTGTCGACTTCCTGAAGTACGACTACTGCTACACGGCAGCCGGTGGCGACCCTGTTGGCCTCTACCGGCGTATGGGCCAGGCGCTCCGCACGTCCGGGCGCGACATCCTCTATTCGATCTGCGAATGGGGTGTCAACCGGCCGTGGGAATGGGCGGCGTCGATTGGTGCACATATGTGGCGGACGACGGGAGACATCTTCGACTCCTGGGAGTCGGTGGCGCACATCGGATTCGAGTTGCAGGCAGATCTCCACCCCTATGCCGGTCCCGGTCACTGGAACGATCCCGACATGCTCGTGGTCGGGATGCGGGGCGCCGGCCACGTGGGGCGAGGTGGGCTGAGCGACGCAGAGTACCGATCTCACTTTGCGTTGTGGTGTGTGCTGGCCGCGCCCCTCATGATCGGATGCGATGTGCGGGCGATGGATGAGTTCACCCTGGGCCTGCTGACCGATCCGGATCTGGTCGCAATCAACCAGGACCCGCTCGGCCGCCAGGGATTTCGCATCCCGGCGCTGGGGCATGGCCACGGCCAGGTGTGGGTCAAGGCGCTGGGCGACGGGAGTTGGGCTGCAGGATTCTTCAACACCAGCGAAACCGACGGTGCCCTGCTCACGATTGGCTGGGAGCACCTCGGATTGGACGTTGGAGCCTCGGCCGTCGTGCACAACGTGACAACGGGCGAGCAGCGCTCTGGCACGCGGACGTCATATTCGACCCGGGTGGACGCCCACGACGTGCACGTCGTACGAGTCATTCCGGCCCGTTGATCTGTAGGTGCGGAACCCGGATGTTCAGCTCCTGGCGGTTCTACGCCGATAACTGAATCGCATGCCTGAGCACGGCCGACCGTTGCGGCTCCTCGGGAGCCTCGAACCGGAGCTCGGTCCGGCTGTTGCTCGCGCGCTGGCCGAATCGGGTCTATCGACCGAAAGCCCACCGTCTGACCGGGAAGATTGGAAGCAGTTCCTGACCAACCTCGCAGCCCAGCAATCGGCCCCGGCAGCGCCAGGCGGGATGTCGTTCAAGGAGCTGTTTCGGGAATCGCCTGCGCCCACCATGGCTCAGGACTACACCGACGTGGTGGAGTGGATGGCCGAACTCCGGCTGCAAGGAGTCGCTGACCTCGCCGGCTATCTGGCCGGCCGGCCCGACCGCCTGGCCGCCGCCGTTTCCCGGATCCGGATCACAGCCATCAACCCGGCGGGGGTTGAAGTCATCGGCAAGCCGCGCGACGAGGTCATGGGTCCCGTGGATCCCGCGATCATCAATGAGGGGTCGCACGTTTCTTGGACCCGTCAGCTCGAAACGGTATGGACGGGACAGCGCTCGGCACTCATCGAGTTCAACGGGGCTCATGCCGACGGATCGGTGTTCGACGCCCGGCTGACGATGGTGATACCGGAGGAGCGAGGCCGGCCCGATTACTCCCGGGTGGTGGTCACCATCCACGACATCACCGAGCAGCGCTCTCGAGAACGTGATATGCAGCATCTGGCCGAGGCCCGGATGCAACTGCTCGCTTCGGTCTCCCACGAAGTGCGGACGCCGCTGTCAGCGGTCGTTGGTTATGCCCAGGTTCTGAGGAGTGAGGGTGAGGCGATGGCCGCGGAGGACCGTGAGGCCATGACCGCCGTGTTGCACCGCCAGGCTCAAGACGTGGCGCACATGGTGGACGATCTACTGGTGTCGGCCCGGGCAGATCTCGGGCACCTCGCCGTCGAATGTGAGGAGATCGACGTGCTGGCCGAGGTGGCGGCGGTGGTAGCCGGTCTCGACTTCGCCGGAGAGCGGATTTCCCCGCCGGATCCGGCCGAACGGGACCTGTATTGCTCTGGAGACCCGGCCCGGTTCCGCCAGATCGTGCGCAACCTCCTCACCAATGCGCAGCGCTACGGTGGGCCAAAGATCGAAATCCGGCTGGGAGAAGACGTCAGGCACATCATCGTCAAGGTGTGCGATGACGGTGACGGGCTGCCGCCGGGCGATGCCGAGCGTGCGTTCCGCCCGTACGAACGGACGCGCACTGCCCGCCACTCCGCCGACTCGGTCGGCATCGGGCTGTCCATCAGCAGGAAGCTGGCCGAGCTCATGGAGGGCGACCTGAGGTATCTGCGCGATGGCGGATGGACGGTTTTTCAGTTGCGCATGCCCCGAATACTCCAGGTCCCGGGCGGCCGAAGCGGGTTCAGCGCAGGGTGATCGCTACGTCGAGTGTTCGGTGGTCGATCGTCGCCCGCCAGCTACGAGCTCCCACCCCCCCGGTGCGCTCGAACACCTCCTGATGGTCCGGCCGGGGCACCCGATCGGTCACACCGGCCAGAAACCGCGTCCAAGTACCCGCGTCGGAGCATCCGACATAGACCAGATTGCCGCTGCGAACGATGGCGGGCCGGCCGTCGAGAGAGGTCCCGCCGGCGTACGTGGCCACCACCTCTCCGCCTGCCACTTCGAGCACATCGGTCCATACGCCCGCCGGAGTACCCCACGGCTCCACCGTGAGCGGTTCGGTCTGGCTGAGCATCTCGTCCACCCGGGCTCCAAGGAGGTCGGTCAGCCCATGGGGCAGAGGGCGATCCGAGATCTTGCCATGCCGATCAACCACCAGGCTGCGGGGACCGATGACGAGCCGGCTGCCTCGATTGATCGCGTTCACGAGCGCGGCCACCCGCTTCTCGGTTGCCACGTGCAGAGCCGGCGCCAGGATCCAGTCATACGGAGTGAGATCGTCCTCCGGGTCGACGATCGCCACGTCAAGGCCGAGCCGTCGGGCCGCCACATAAGCACCCAGCTGCAGATCTCGGTGCGTCAGACCACGGCGATGTGGGTTGACTTCGATGGCCCATGCGTCGTCGTAGGACTGGAGGAGCGCCACCGAGGGTGCCGGGGGCGGCACCCTTCCGGATCCCCGTAGCTCGCGAATCGTGTCCCCGACCTCGGCCAGCGCAGCCCGGGGCGTACCGTCGTGACGCAACAACCCCGAGTGATACATCTCCTGCCCGCCTCGGGCCGGCCTCCAGCGGAAGTACAGCAGCGCGTCGAATCCGTGAAGCGCGACCTGCCAGGTCCAGACCCGCACCTGGCCGTCGGGTACCGGCGGGTTGTCCGGTGTCCAGTTGATGGGTCCCGGTTGCTGTTCCATGACCCATGCCCCGCCGTCGCCGCCCGGTGCCCAGTGGGTGAGGTCGAGGTGGTATGCGGTGATCATCGGATCCCGCGGCCCATGGGGGTAGCTGTCGACCGCGGCGTGACCGCCCAGCCGGGACGCAGCTCGCTGGTCGACGGCCGTGTCCTCGCCGTAGAAGTTAGTGGTGAGCATCACATCGGCGGTCACGCGAGACTCGATCTGTTGGAACTGGTTGCGCAGGAAGTCGAGGGTTTGCCTGGACGCAAATTGCCGATGGGCGAGCAGCAGCGAAGGGTTGTGAGAGGTTACCGTCGGGACCGGTAGACGCACAGCCGCAAAATCGGGATACGTCATCGACCAGAACGCCGTACCCCACGCCTCGTTCAACGCGTCGACGGTGTCGAACCGGTCCTCCAGCCACGTGCCGAATGCCGCCTGGCAGGCGTCGCACCAGCAGCGGGCGGAATCATGATTTCCCGGCTCATTGTCGACCTGCCATCCCACGATGGCGGGATGATCGGCATACCTATCCAGCAGGACGTCCACCACTCGGGCTGCTTCCTCCCGGTAGGCGGGTGCGGTCACGCAGGTATGACGCCGCGAGCCGTAGGCTCGTCGCCGCCCGTCCGGTCCGACAGACAGGACCTCTGGACGTTCCCGCACGAGCCACACGGGCGGGGTGGCGGTAGGAGTGCACATCACGATCCCCAGATCGTGCGCAGCCAAGACGTCGAGAGCCTGGTCCAGCCAGCCAAACTCGAAGCGACCCCGCCCGGGTTCGTACGACGACCAGGCAAACTCGGCCACGCGGACCAGTTCGAGACCGGCTTCCGCCATCATGGCGGCGTCTGTGGGCCAACGCTCCTGTGGCCACTGTTCCGGGTAATAACAGACACCGAATCGCATGGAGCAGCAGCGTAGATGTACTCGAGCCGATCGGTCAGTCGGGTCGTCAGCGAGCGGCCGTCTGGGGCGCTCCACTCATCATCGCCGCGCCTGGACTTTCGATGATCCGGCGCATCTCCGCGGCCACTCGGGCGGCCGGGGCGCCGTCGATGATGTCGTGATCGACCGAGAATGTGATGCTGAGAAACTCCCGGGTATCCAGCCGACCGTCCTTCTCAACGGACCGAGCCGTGATACCCCCCACGATCACGCCGACGGTGTGGTGAAGGGCGCCCAGGCCCCATCCGCCGCCGCGAGCAAACATTCCGACCGATGAGACGGAAACGGTTCCTTTGGTTCGTTTGGCGAGCCTCGGATTGCGATCGATCCAGCGCAGCACCGTCCGTCGTAGTGGGGCGGGAACCCATCGACCCATCTGGAGCATCCGACCGGCTTCTGCTGCCAGCGGAGCCGCCTGAGCCCGCCGCAACTCATTGGTGATCTCCTCGACCGACTTCCGGTTCGCCGAGCGAATGATCCGGCCGATCGGGGCAGAACGACCGTCGACCTCCGATTCGATCATCACCATCAGATCCACATCGTCGAAGCTCACAACTCGGTTGCGCAAGTCCAGTACCGAGTTGGCCAGTGGCTCGGCTGCCACCGCCCGGGCCAGGGCGCCACATACGAAAGCGGTGAGTGACAACGGACGGTTGCTCTCATCACGCCGGGATGCCAGCAGACCCCGCGCTGCGGTCACGTCACACTGGAAGAATCCGGTTGCCGAGTTGCGCCTGGTGGCACGGGAGGCATCCAGGATCATTCGCCGTGACGGGGGCGTCGCACGACGGCGCAGCGGTCCCGACTCGGCCCGTCGTCGGATGCCCCGCAGCATCCAGCGGCCCATCACGATGTCGATGCGTGTGAGTACCGCCCGGGCGAACAAGTTCAGCCAGGCGGGTGAAGCGTTGCTCCGGGCGCGCAGCAGCAGGCGGGTGGCATCCGGCGCGATCGGTTCGAGCACAAAGGACCAGCTGAAGTCCACGTACGGGCCGGGTCGGGGGCCGGCGGGGTCGGGGGCAACACCCGTCACGGGATGACGGCGGGAATGGAGAAGCAGGGAACGCGGCGGATCGACCCCCTCCACGCGAAATACAGCCGTTCCCGGCGGGCCGTCCAAGATGATGTCACCCACCGCCAGGTGCTGACATTCGCCGAGGATCTCATCGGTACTGGGGTTGCGAACGCCCCACAAGCGGTCGACGAAGGCGGGCGTGTACCAGCCGCCGCGGCCGTAGCCCATTTGAACCAGCCATGGCCAGACGTCGTGAGGTCCGGAGTCAATGGTGATCGCGTGGGTGGTGGCGCATGCCGGCTGCGGGATGATTTCGTCTCCGGGGAGCGGCCGGAACTGCTCTTCCCGGGTCGATCCCCATCCGCGGCCAACGGCCCGGCGCAATCTCACGGATGCCTGCTTTCGTCGTGCCGCTTCCACCGTGCGCCTCGCGGTAGGCAGCTCGGTAGGTGCGTACGACCGTACATCCCGGGACCGTGCCATGGACCCTTAATGCAGGCTGCGCGGTTCCGTTCCGTCGTGGAACAGGTAGATTCGATGCTTCATGCTCCTCGCCGACGTAGTCACAGCGTCGCGGGACGTCGCCGAGGTGTCCGGGCGGAAGGCCAAGATCGCCCGGCTGGCGGACCTGCTCTCAGCAGCGGATGAAACGGAAATACCGTTGGTAGTCGGCTTTCTGACCGGCGAGCTGCGACAGGGCAAGGTCGGGGTCGGCTACGCCACCATTCGAGATCTCGACGTTTCCCCATCCACGTCGGCCAACCTCACGGTGCAGAACATCGACGGACTGGCCGAGGAGTTGAGGGCGATCACCGGGCCCGGGTCCCAGATCCAGAAGATCGACGCTCTGCGGGCGGTGTACGGTCGGGCCACCCGCGAGGAACAGGAGTTCATCTCGCGTTTGTTTTTGGGCGAGATGCGCCAGGGTGCCCTCGACGGCGTGATGATCGAGGCAATTGCCATCGCGGCCGGGGTCCAACCCGCAGCCGTGCGCCGGGCGCACATGCTGCACGGTGATCTACCGGACGTGGCTGAGACCGCGATGACTGAAGGCGGGGAGGGCCTCGCCCGGGTGGGCCTCGAGCTATTCCGGCCACTCCAGCCAATGCTGGCCAAACCGGCGGATTCTTTGGACGAGGCGATTCCGGATGCCGGCGCGGTTCTTCTCGAGTGGAAGCTGGACGGGGCCAGGGTCCAGGTGCACCGCAACGGCAACGAGGTGCGGCTGTTCACGCGTAACCTCAAGGACGTCACCGATCGATCGCCCGAGGTCGTCGAGATCGTCCGGTCCTTCCCGGCTACCCGGTTCGTACTCGACGGCGAGGTGATCGCCCTCCGCGACGACGGGCGTCCGCTTCCGTTTCAGGTGACGATGGGCCGGTTCGGGCGCCAGCCGGACGATGGGGCGAGTGGGATGCCCCTCACGCCGTATTTCTTCGACATTCTGCATCTGAGCGGCACCGACACGGTCGATGAAGACGGGCGTCGCCGGCTCGAGCTGCTGATGTCGGCAGTGCCCGAGCGCTACCGGATACCTCAGCTCGTGACCTCGGACCGGAACCGGGCCGAGAGTTTCCTGGGCGAGGCGCTGGCAGCCGGCCACGAGGGCATCATGATCAAGTCACTCACAGCCCCGTATGCGGCGGGACGGCGAGGCGCCTCTTGGCTCAAGCTGAAACCGAGCCACACCCTTGATCTGGTGGTCCTGGCGGCCGAATGGGGTCACGGACGCCGCACCGGGTGGCTGTCCAATCTCCACCTGGGAGCCCGCGATCCGGATGCGGGTGGCTTCGTGATGCTCGGCAAGACGTTCAAAGGGTTGACCGATGACATGCTCGAATGGCAGACAGACCGGCTCAAGTCGCTGGCGATCGACGAGAACGGGTGGCAGGTCACGGTTCGGCCCGAGCTGGTTGTCGAGGTTGCATTCGACGGCGTCCAGTCGAGCAGCCGGTACCCGGGCGGCATGGCCCTGCGCTTCGCGCGGGTAAAGGGGTTCCGGCCGGATAAGTCGGCCGATGACGCCGACACTATCGGGGCGGTTCGAGAGATCTTCGAACGCCACCACCACTGAGCCGGAGGCGGCGGTCCCCTGGGTGGTCTACCCAGCCCGCCTGCGCCAGCGGAAACGTGACGCGGTCCGGCCCCTGCACGGTTGGATCATGGCGAATCGGCCTGTTCCTCGAGCCGGTATACATAGCCGGAGAGGTTGATCCCATCCGCCGAATAGTTGCGAGCAGGATCGCGCTCGAAGCCCATCGACCCGTAGAGCTTGTGAGCGGCGACCAGCTCGTCCGTGGTATGCAGCACAACCAGCCGGCGGCCGTCGGCTCGCGCCTGATCGAGGCAGGCGACGGTGAGCGCTCTGCCGATCCCGCGGCGCTGGTAGCCGGGATCGACGGCAAGTGCCCGGATACCGGCCGCGTCCCGATCTTCGAACTCCGCCAGGGGGCTGTCGTGTCCAGGAACGTAGGTCACCAGCCCGACCGGGCGGCCCCCGATGTACGCGACGAGCACGACGTTGTCGTGTACCCGGCCGGCGACGTCACGAAGCTCACCCAAATGGTCGGCATAGCGTTCGATCCCGGGTACGGCCATATACGCGCGCACGGCGAGGGCCGCCAGGGCGTCGTGTTCGGAGGGATCGGGCGGGCGAATCTCCATGCATCAGAGACTATCTAGGCCGGGGCGTCCTCCGGCCAACCTTCCCGCCGGCGACCGGTATGTACGCGAGAGAGCTGCGGGCGACCCCTGCCCGCAGCTCCACCCCCCAAGCTCTTCCGGTGGTCCGGGCAGAGCCCGGACCATGTGCCAGCTCAGCGGCCGGCGGAAGACTGGGCTCACAATACCACGTTGCGTGGTCGCGTCACGGTCAGTGACTAGTTTTGTGGTTCCCAGCTTTGGGAGATTTTTCGCGGGCCCGCGGGGTGGGCCACGCGGGCGGCGGGCTCAGGTGGAGGCGAGCTCGCGGGATTCCCCTCGGGCAATCCTGAAGACGTCGATGGCGAAGGCGATGTTCATCAGGAAGACGGAACCGAACATGATCGCATACAGTGTGGGCTCGGACTCTCGAATGCCGAACTCGACATAGGTCAGGCCGATCACACCGGCCAGCCACAAGATCGCCAGGCCTTGCTTGACCCCCGCGATCAGATATCCGGCGCCCGGGAAAAAGAAGTTGGCGATGGCGGCCAGGTGTTCCTTGCGCATGGGTTTGCTCCTTGCATGCCGTTATCAGCAATGTAATCTGTGAAGAGAGATGAAGTAATATTCGTTAGTCGGTATTTCTTATTGGAAAGTCCGAAGATCCTGTGTCGGATGCACTTACCGATATACTCAGCTCGGTCCGTATGCGGGGCTCGGTGTTCTCGCGGGCCTCGCTGGCGGCGCCGTGGGGCTTCGAGTCGGGCCACTTGACGACGGGCATCTTCCACGCCGTCGTGCGGGGTCGTGCGTGGGCCCAACTCGTTGAGAACGGACGGCCGCAACTCCTGGAGCGGGGCGACGTGGTGTTGATGCCCCACGGCGACAATCACCTGATGTCCGATGCCCCCGACCGTCCAACCAAGTCTATGGAGAGCCTGACCCGGGTCGACGAGCGGGGGATGGGTCATCTGGTCGTTGCGGGTGAGGGACCGCGCACCTCGCTGATTTGCGGCACCGTCGAGTTCGACCGGGGAGAAGCCCATCCGGTGTTCTCGATGTTGCCTCAGATGGTCCACGTGCGTGACCAAGACGGGGCGATGGCCACGATGGTCGAAACGCTGATCGGGCTGATCGCTGGTGAGGTCGACCGGCCCGTCCCCGGCTCGGAGACGATCGTTGCGCGCTTGACCGATGCGCTGATCGTTTGCCTGTTGCGCGAGTACATCAATCAGCTGCCGGCCGCGGCGGTGGGGTTCCTGGGTGCTTTGCGCGATCCTCAGGTCCAGCTGGCGCTGGGATTGCTGCACCGGCGTCCTGACCATCAGTGGACGGCGGCCGAGCTGGCAAACGCAGTGGGGATGTCGCGCTCCACCTTCTTCGCGCGGTTCAAGGAGATGGTGGGCGAGACGCCGGCGGACTACCTCATCCGCTGGCGGGTCCACCTGGGGACGCGGCTGCTCCGGGAGGAGGACGCGTCGGTCGCGTCGACCGCCCGTGCCGTCGGCTATTCCACCGAGGCCGCCTTCAGCAACGCCTTCCTGCGGGTGATGGGGACGCGGCCAGGGGCCTACAAACGAGCGGTTTGATACGGACCTTCCGTCAGGTGCCGGCGGGCACGATTGCGGTGGTCATCCGTGCGAGCGGCAGCGACAGATCGAACGCCGTCATCCCCTGTTCGCGCCGGTACGTCAGCTCGCCGCCCATCAGAATCGTCAGCTCGGAGGCGATGGCGAGCCCGATGCCGAGCGACCCGGTTGCGACTTCGGCCGATTCCGAACGCGTGAAGCGCTTGAACAGGTGCGGCTCTGTTGCTGCATCAACCCCCGAGCCGTGGTCCATGACGCTGATGATGTACGAGTCCCCGGCCACGCGTCCTTCGATGCATCGTCGGCCGGCCCCGTGGGCAACTGCGTTTGCGATCAGGTTCCTGATCACTTGTCGCAGCCGAATCCCGTCCGCCACCACTTCACCCGGCTCGCATGCGGCTTCGATCGGCTGGGGGAAGCGGGTGCCCTCCAGCACTTCAGCTATGACCGAGGCGGGCTCCAAACGTTCCGGAACCATCGCGATCTCTGAATTGTCGAGTTTGGTCGCAATGAGCAGGTCATCGACCATACGCGCCAGACCGTCGGCCTCGGCCACGATCATCTCGGTCGCGTCGAGGCTGAACTCTTCGTCCTCGAAACCTTGTTCGAGCATCGCCACGGCCATCCCGTAGATGCCGGTCAGGGGAGTGCGTAGCTGGTGGCTCACATTGGCGATCATCTGGTCTTTGACCGCTGATCGCTCCTCCTCGTGCCGGAGGGCCAGCTTCAGCTCACGCTCCTGCTGGCGTCGCCGTTGGATGATCCTGAATCCGGCGAGGGCGACGAGCGGGACCAGGAGTGCCACCGCGATGCTGGCCGCCCGCGCCATGGTCCCGGCCTGGCCCTGCTCGCGGCCGAGGCGTTCGAGCGCGTCGGAACGGCGCAACTCCAGCTCCGACTCGAGTCTTTCCAGCGCGGGGATCGATTGACGGGTCGCCTCCGCTTGGGCGCCTGCGAGGTCCGTCTCTTCGATCAGGCCGATGAAGGATGCGACCGACGCATCGAGATTGCGAGCGTGCGACGCGAGGTCCGGCGCGCCGCCCCCGAGCGGTTCGATTCGGTCGACCCTCGATGTGAGCTCGGCCGAGATGGCGGCCAGATCCGCCAGGGCAACGTCGCGCTCTTCATCAGATACCCGGCCTTCTGCCCGGGCGTCTGCTATCAGCAACGAAACTGCCAAGGCGGCCCGGAGGGCGGTCGTGGCCGATAGCGCCTCCTCGGTGTGCTGTAGCTCGTAGGAGCTGTCGATTGCGCGCACCGTCTGGTCACTTTGGGCAAACAGCGCCGAGGCGGCGGCCACGCACACGGCGACCAGCACGCCGATGACGATGGTGGCGGCATCCCGACGGCCCCTCAAGTCCTTCAACCAGCTCACCTCTGGTAGATCGACTGTCATGCCGGTAAACCTGAGTGCCGCAGGTGCGGCGGGTTAAAGGTATTCGGCCGATCGCCGATAGGGTCGCATGGGCACATCTGGGGCCGGCGGCCGGGCCGCCGCGGCAGCGGTGACTCTCTTGGTCATTCTGGTGGCGGCAGCGGTGATGATGGCACCTGCGGCGCACGCCACCAATGATCCTGAGCAGCAAATCGAAGAGATCGCCGCTGACGCCATGCGGTCGATGGATGATCGCGAGGAAGCATTCGGCGACTATCTGAAGACTGAGCCGTCGCCAGCCGCGGCGCAGGCCGAACTGACGGTAGCGATCGCCGACGTCGAGGCAGATGCTGCCGCCGCCGACCTGGCAATCACGAACATCATGCTCCTCTACCCGCTGGACCCGGGAGTCCAGGCCAAGGGCACCGAAGCGAAACAAGAGGTCCATGAGAAAGCCGCCGATGTGGAGGCGAGCATGTCGGCCGCCTACGCCAGCTACGTTGCCGGCCTGCCGCTCCCCACCACGACCACCACCTCGACGGCGACCACCACGTCGAGCGCCACCACCACGACGACCGCGGCTCCCACCACCACAACCACAGTGGCGGCCACGACGACGACTGCCGTCACCACGACCACTGCTGCCACGGCGACAGCCAGCCCTTCCACCACTACCGCTACCACCGCCGCAGCTGCGGCGCCCGCCACCACCACGGCGACGGTCACATCCGGGCCGACGACCACTACCCCGCGCCCAGCCGGGTCCCAATCAGGCCCGGCCGGCGGAGCCACCGACGAGTCCCCGAGCGAGCCCGGGTCGGCCGACACCAGCCGGGCCGGCGTTGGATCAGAGCTGCTGGAAGCCACCGGCGATCGGTCCCTCTCTCCGCCCCAGCCACAATCGCTGGCGGCGCTCGCCTCCCAGCTGCAGACGTATTCGCAGAGGCCGGCGCCCTCAGAGCCGGTTGGCAGTGCGGCGGCGGCCCCTTCGCTCGATCTCGACGGCGCGCTGCAATTCCTGCGGGTGAGGCTGCCGGGACCGGTGGCCGCGCCACTCGGCGATCTCTTCACCATCGTCCAGGCCTTCGGTCTGGCCTTCATCTCGGGGATCAAGTCGGTCGCCCTCCCCACCGCAGCCCTTGGGGCCGTCACCCTGGCGCAGAGCATCGTCAGGTCTCCCCGCGTCGGCCGGTGGGGTACCAAGCAGACCCCTGTGGTCTGAACCAGGTCAGCCGCCCACAGCGGGCGGGAACGCCGACTGTCTAGATTGGCGCCCGATCGAGGAGGCGCAGCATGTCGGAGCCCTTTTTCACTGACGTTCCGGAGAAGATTTCGTACGGCGGGCTTGGGGCGGAAGGTCCTCACTCCTACCGGGTCTACGACCCCGACCGCGTCGTGCTCGGCCGGCGCATGGAGGATCAACTGCGGATCGCGGTGTGTTACTGGCACTCCTTCAACTGGCCCGGGAGCGACGTCTTCGGCGCGGGCACCTTCGACCGTCCCTGGTTGGCGGAGCCCGGCTCGATGGCCGCTGCCCGCCGCAAGATGGACGCCGCGTTCGAGTTCTTCGCCAAGCTGGGTGTTCCGTTCTGGTGCTTCCACGACCGGGACATTGCCCCCGAAGGAGCGACCTTTGCCGAATCGGTCCACAACCTCAGCGAGATGGTCGACTACGCACAGGCAAAGATGGACGAGACGGGGGTGGGCGTGCTGTGGGGTACGGCCAACCTGTTCGCGCACCCCCGATACGCAGCCGGCGCCGCCACCAATCCCAACCCCGAGGTGTTTGCGCACGCAGCCGCTCAGGTGCGCCATGCGCTGGAGGCCACTCACCGGCTGGGCGGGGCGAACTATGTCCTGTGGGGAGGGCGCGAGGGCTACGAAACGCTGCTCAACACCGATCTCAAGCGGGAGGCCGACCAGCTGGCCCGTTTCCTCACCCTGGTCGCGGAGCACAAGCACGCCATCGGATTCCGGGGAACCCTGCTCATCGAACCGAAGCCGCAGGAGCCCACCAAACACCAGTACGACTACGACTGCCAGTCGGTCCACGGGTTCTTGGACAGATACGGGCTCACCGACGAGTACCGGGTCAACATCGAGGTCAACCACGCCACCCTGGCCGGGCATTCATTCCATCACGAGGTCGCATATGCCGTGGCCAACGGGATCTTCGGTTCGGTTGACGCCAACCGGGGTGATTACCAGAACGGCTGGGACACCGACCAGTTCCCCAACTCAGTAGACGAGCTGTCGCTGGCAATGTATGAGATCATCCGCGGCGGCGGGTTGACCACCGGCGGATTCAACTTCGACACCAAGCTGCGGCGCCAGTCCCTTTCCCGCGACGACCTGTTCCACGGCCACGTCGGGGGGATCGACACCCTCGCCCGGTCGTTGCTGGTGGCCGAGCGCCTCATCGCGGACGGCGGCGTGGCCGCAGCCCTGGCAGAACGGTATGCAGGATGGAACAGCGGGCTGGGCGAGGAGATCATGACCTCCGCCTCTCTGGCGTCGTTGGCCGATCAGGTGGCGGCCGAGAACATCGATCCCGCCCCAGTCTCCGGCCGCCAGGAGGCACTCGAGAATCATGTGAATCAAATGATCTGGACGACAGCCTGATCCGCGCCGGTGGTCGCCTTGCTGGTGACTCTCAGGTGGGGGCGTGGCGGTCGAGGTTGAGGTAGGCGCGTACCCCGGCAGTGGCGGCTGCGTCTGCACCCAGCCCGCAGCCGGTCGCGTCCGCAACGCGGTTGAGGCCGTGAAACACCGCAATCACCCCGGCTGCGTCGATCGTCGTGGGCTCGTTGGCCGCGTCCTGCACGGTCCGGCGAGCCGCCTCGATCCGGTCCGACCGGCCGCTATGGACCGCGTCGATGAACAGGACGAGCGCGGTGGCGCGTTCGTCCAGCGGAATCTCATCCGCGATCACAGCCTCCAGCGGAAGGTCGTCGGGACGACTCACCCGGAGCCGCTCGGCGTGCATGGACACTCAGTAGAAGCATTCGTTGAGAGCGGAAACCCGAGCTGCGATCAGCTCGACCTCGGCCCGGGTGAGGCTGCCCTCCGTCTCGTGCCCCGGGCCGGGCTCATCCGGTTTGAGGTAGAGCGGTCCCGCCAGCCGCCAGAAATCGGCTGCGCCGCGAGGTGCCAGCGTCAGCGCTTCGACGACCGTCGCCACGGTCGCGTCCGAGGCATACAGCCGGGCGACGAGCCCTTCAGCCTGTTCGGGATCCACCGTGGCCACCCAGTTGTGCCGGCGGGCCGCGCCCGGCGGAGCGGTGCGTTCGGGTTCCCCGGGTACTGGCGGCGGTAGATCCAGTGTGTCGGTCCCGAGCGCCAGAGTGAAGGTGTCGAGGGTGACCAGGACTCCCACGGTGGCGACCATCTCGACGTAGTCGCCTTCGCCCAGTGCGGCGGCCGCTCGGTCCACCACGGCCCGGGTCAAGCGGGCACTGTCGGTGGTGATGCGATGGATCAGCTCGGCGGTATTCGCCGGTACACCGCCGGCCGTGTGGTGGTGTCCGGGCTCGGACCCGGCCCACAGGGCGGTCCGGCGGCGATCGCACTGGTCGCAGCGGCGCGCGGCCCGCGCCTCAGCTGTGACCGCCACCCGCTGGGTACCGGTGAGCCAGGTCCCCGGCGTCCCGAGCGCGGCGCGGGCGTTGTTCAGCGCGGCGGCCAGCGACGGCCGCCGCGCTGCGAACACAGTCACCTGGCGGCGCGGCCGTGGCCGGCCGTGTGCCACTGCGGCGATGCCGGGTCGATCAGGGCGCCGCCGGCGCTACACATTCAGCATCACTTCCCATCCGAAGGCCCGGCTGAGGACGCTCGAGATCTGTCCGCGGGTCAGAGGGTCGTTGGGGCAGTAGGTGGTCGTGGTACATCCGTTGACCGCCTCGATCCCGAACAGCAGCGCGATTTCGCGCTCGAACGTGTTGCCTCCGATGTCGGTGAACGGCGTTGGCGGTGGGACGTTGGCATCGATCGCCAGCGCCCTGGCGCCCATGGCGGCAGCTTGGCCGCGGGTCACCGGATCATTGGGACCGTACGTGCCGTCGGTCCGGCCCTGCACGACGCCCACCGCGGCGACCGCGTTGATGTTGGCCTCGTGCACCGACCCGGCCGTATCCGAGAAGACCGACCCGGGGATCGGAACCAGCCCGAAGATACGGGCAATGAAGGTCGCCAGCTGGCCGCGGGTCACGTTGGCGTTCGGCTCAAAGTTGCCGTCCGCCCGGCCGAGTGCGATGCCCGCCTCCGCAATGATGCTGATGTTGTTCCTGTGGACGTTGGTCTCGATGTCGGGGAACAGCGCCGGCTCCATCGGAATGGTGAGCGGCTCGATCTGGCCGCGCACCTCACCAGCCGGGTTCTCGCTCGTGTGTACGTTGATGTACGCCTCACCGGCCTTGAGCATGCGGATCAGCGTGGAGTAGTTGCCGTCGAATGCGGCGGCGTCCACCACTGCGAGGTCGGCATCGGTCACGAACGACTGGACGAGCCGGCCGCCGCCCAGCTCGGGGGATCCGGCCGCATCGAGCAACACGGCCAGCACCGGCCCGTTGTCTCCAGGCTGACCGGCGTGGATGTGCGCGGCGGTCACAGTGCTTGCCGAACCCGGCTGGATTGTGATCGTGGCCCACAGCTCACTGCCGAAGTCGACGAGTGCCGCCCGGCCCCGGTCGGCACTGACCACCGGCGGGACCTCGTTGTCTCCCGACAGGAGCGCCGAGTAGTACACGGTGTCCCACAGCCCACCGATCTGGAAGGAGATGATGGTCAGCGTGCCGTCCGGCTGGGAACCGGCCAGGACCACCGCGTTGTAGGCGCCATCGGCGATATCCACGTCGGTCGGTCCCAAGACCGTCGTCGGCCCGCTCGCATCGACGAACTGGAACGAGTTGGTGCCCGGCACCGAGAACTGCGTGCCCTCCGCCTGTCCCGAGACGAGGGTGAAGCCTTCGGCAGGGGTGATGAACAGGTTGTTGAGTTCGGTGATCTCCAACTGCGGGGCGTCGGCGGCGTGAATGACCTGTGTGTACGACTCGCTCAGCTCCAGTGTGACGGGTAACGCCTGTACCACCGAGATTGCGAACGAGGCGTCGTCGAGCTGATGCGCGATCACCAGCACGTCATCCCCGCTGTCGACGGTGGTCGTCAGCGACGCGGTCGGCGCCGACGGCGGCCCGTCGCCGGTGGTGAAGAACGAGAACGTGAGCGAGCCGGCCGCGACCACCGACGGGTCGGACACGCTCAGGGCTGCCGTGCCGGCCACCTCCAGCGTCGCATCCACGTACACATCGATGCTGCGGTCGGCGAGGGCGTTGACGACCCGGATCGTGGCCGAGCCGGGAACAGCCGCGGCCGCTGGTGTCAGCGCTGCGATCAGGGCTATTACCAGGCCGACGAGTGCGAGTTTTCTCATGCGAAAGCCTCCCATTGATGACTCCATTGCTTCGAGCAGCCGGGCCGCCGCCAACCCGCCGGTGGCCCGGTCAGCTCAACTCCCTTGTGAATCTGATGATGCTATTCGAGTACCGTGCCGCCATGCACCAGTCCAGCCCCAACCTCCGTCGCGGGTGGATTGTTGTCGGCATCGCTGCGCTCGCTGTCCTCGTCTCGTCGGGCACCGCCCGTTCCTTCGGGCTGTTCCTGCCGCCGGTGTCCGAGGCCCTGGGGTCGGGGCGGGAGTTGTTCAGCTTGGCGATCGCCGTCCAAAGCGTGCTGTTCGGCTTGCCGCTGGCGGGGATGCTGTCCGACCGGCTGGGTCCGCGCTGGGTGATATTCGGGTCCGCGTTGCTCTTCGCGGGAGGCCTCTACATAACCTCGATCGCCGCCGACCCGGTGGGCCTGTTCGTGGGGATGGCGGGGATGGTCGGCATCGCGCTCAGCGGCACGGGTTTCGTTGTCGCTTTGGGGGCGGTGGGCAGGGTGGTGGCGGAAGATCGGCGCAGTGCCGTCTTCGGGCTGGTCACCGCCGCCGGCTCGGCCGGCATCTTCGTGATGGCTGCGATCTCCCAGCGCTGGATCGACGGATTGGGGTGGCGCACCGCGATGGCTTTGCTGGCACTGGTGCTCGTCGGCGTCGCGGTTCTGTCCTTGCTGCTCCCCGTGGAGGGCAAGCGGGATCTCGATCCGACGGCGACACTGTCCATGACCCAGGCGCTGCAGCGTGCCCGCCGGAGCCGCAGCTATGTGCTGCTCGTCACCGGCTTCTTCGTGTGTGGTTTCCATGTGTCCTTCATCGCCAACCATCTTCCGGCGTTCATCCAGGACGGCGGGCTCCCGACGTGGGTATCTGCCACGGCGCTGGGGTTGATTGGAGTCTTCAACATTGCCGGGTCGCTGATGTTCGGTTCATTGGGCGACCGTATTCGCAAGCGGACCCTGCTGGCCGTCGTGTACTCGGTCCGGGCGGTGCTGATGGTGGTGTTTCTCGTGGCGCCGCTCACCACCGTCTCGGCGCTCGCATTCAGTGCCGCCATCGGTTTCGTGTGGCTCGCCACGGTGCCCCTGACCAGCGGCATCGTCGCCGCCATTTTCGGGACGAGGTATCTCTCCACGCTGTACGGCATCGTGTTCCTGAGCCACCAGGTGGGGGCGTTTCTCGGTGTCTGGCTGGGCGGCCGGGTGTTTGATGCCACCGGCTCGTACGATCCGGTGTGGATGATCTCGATTGGCTTGGGGCTGGTGTCGGCGCTCATCCACCTGCCGATCAGCGAGCGGCAAGTGGTGATGACGGCGGAACCGGCTACCGGCTGACCGGGACCGAACGCCGGTCTGCCCGCAACTTGCGCATCAGCCACACCCCGCACACCGGTCCGGCCACCAGTAGCAGCGTGACGAGCCATCCGCCCAAGGAGGTGCGACTGAACGCTCCAGAGATCGCCTGTTCGTAGTCGATCCCCAGCAGCAGCCCGACATTGATGGCGACAATCGCTCCCACGATGGTCCCGACCACGGCGCCGATCGTGATGTCCACAAGCCAACCCATACCGGCACCATATGCGCAGGCCTCGCTGTCGCCTAGAGGCCCCTGGCACAAACGCGCGTATCAAAGAGGATGTAATAGTATTACGACATACGGTGAGGCTTGATTGGCTGGGAAAGGACAGGCGCATGAGCGGACGCAACTTCGAAGAGATGTTCGACGCGATTCGACGGGAGCTGTCGGATCTCGACATCGAGTTCGACATGCGACCCCGCGATTTCGACGCGGCCCGCATCAAGGCGTTCGCGTTCATACCGGAGCTCATCGAATCGCTGAAGGACATGGCGGGGGCACCCCGAGACCAGGTGGTGATGGTGCGGCTCGACCAGGAGAGCACCCGGGCGCTGGACGACTGGGTGAAGGTGGGGGCGGTCAAGAGCCGCTCCGAGGCCGCGGCTCTGTTCATCCGCGAAGGGTTGCGGGTGCGGGCCGGCGAGTTGGATCAGCTGCGAGAATCGCTCGATGAAGTGCACGAGGCACAAGAACGGCTCCGGCGCAAAGCCGCGGAGATCTTCGGAAGCGAAGAGGACGAACCGCCCTCCATGGCGTGAGCCCGCCGGAGGCTAGACCCGCCGGCGCCGGCGGGGCACGACCGGTTCATCGTCGCCTTCCACGCCCGGAATCGCGATGTGCACCAGCGCGTCACCTCGGTTGACCAGCGGGATGAGGTTGGCGGCGATCACGAACCCCGCCTCCGGCGCCCGGACGATCCGCCGGCGCCCGCCCAGCACATCGCCGACTGTGCCCAGCACATCACCCGCGGCCACCTCCGCCCCCAGCTCGACGTCCAGAGTGGCGACGCCCGCTCGGCTGGCCCGGACCCAACGGGTCTTGTGAATCTCGATCGGGTCGGCGCCGGGTGGGGTCGACCATTCTCCGCATCCGAGATGCCGGAGCACCCGGAGGGCGCCGTCCACCCCCACCCGGATGGCTTCGGCCTCGAAACGCATGATCTGGCCCGCCTCGTAGAGCAGCACCTTGATCCCACGCGACGTCGCCGCTTCTCGAATCGACCCATCGCGCAGTTTGGCGTTGATCGCAAACGGGGCGCCGAAGCTGTGGGCGAGCTCAACCGTTTCCGGATCGCTGAGGTCGGCTCGCACCTGAGGGAGATTGGTGCGCTGGGCAGACGCCGTGTGGAAGTCGATCCCGACATCGCAGCCCTCCACGATTTCTTTCATGAACATGTAGGCGAGCCGGGCTGCCATCGAGCCCCGTTTGGAGCCCGGAAACGAGCGGTTGAGGTCACGACCGTCGGGCAGATAGCGCGACCCGGTCAGGAATCCGAAAACGTTGACGACGGGGACGGCCACAACCGAGCCGTGCAGACTCTTGGGGTCGATACGCTCGACGAGCTCGCGCACGATCTCGATCCCATTCAGCTCATCACCGTGGATGGCGCCACTCAGCCACACTCGGGGACCCGAGTGTCTGCCGTTGATGACCGACACCGTTATCGACTCCATCGTTCCGGTCGGCAACCGTGCCACGTCGAGTTCGAAGGTCTTGCGCGTTGCGGGGCGCACGGTCACGCCGGCCACAGTCATTGCTCCGTTCGGGGCCGTCATCAGGCGCTGTAACTGCCGGCGGTTGTGGCACCGCCTTCGCCCGTCCAGTTGGTGTGGAAGTGCTCGCCGCGGGGATGGTCAACGCGCTCGTAGGTGTGCGCTCCGAAGTAGTCCCGCTGAGCCTGGATCAGGTTGGCCGGGAGCCGAGCCGTGCGGTATGCGTCGTAAAACGCGAGCGCAGTTCCGTATGCAGGAACTGGGATCCCTTCCTGCGCAGCCGTGGCGACCACCGTGCGCCAGCCCGGCTCGGCCGTGGCCAGCGCCTCTCGAAAGAACGGGTCGAGAATCAGGCTGGTGAGGTGATTGTTGCGGGCAAAGGCGTCGGCGATGTCGTCGAGGAAACGGGCCTTAATGATCGCGCCTTCGCGCCACAGCCGGGCGATCGCCCCGTAGTCCAAATCCCAGTCGTATTCTGCGGCGGCGGCTCGCATCAGCATGAAGCCCTGTGCGTACGAGACGATCTTGGATGCATAGAGCGCATCGTAGATTGCGCTGGTGAATGACCCGGGCTCGACGTCGAGGCGGGTGATCTCCTGCCCGACCTCGGCGGCCGCCGCCACCCGCTCCTCTTTGAGAGCGGATACGATGCGGGCGAAGACTGCTTCAGCGACCAGTGTGACGGGCTGGCCCACTTCGAGCGCCGTCACCGCCGTCCATTTGCCGGTGCCCTTTTGGCCTGCGGCGTCCAGGATCACGTCGATCGTCTCGGTCCCGTCGTCGTCAACGAAACCGAGGATGTCGGCGGTGATGTCGATCAGGTACGAATCCAGGGCGCCGTCTGCCCATCCGCGAAATGTTTCGGCCATTTGGGCGTTCGTCATGACGAGCCCGGCTCGCATCAGGTGGTAGGCCTCGGCGATCACTTGCATGTCGCCGTACTCGATCCCGTTGTGCACCATCTTCACGAAATGCCCGGCTCCGTCGGAGCCGACCCACTCGCAGCACGGCGAACCGTCGGCGGTCCTGGCGGCAATCGATTGCAAGATGGGACCGACGTGGGCCCAGGCCGACAGGGTCCCGCCCGGCATCAGGGAGGGACCGTGGCGAGCACCTTCTTCGCCGCCGGAAACCCCGGTCCCGATGAACGCCAGGCCGTTTGCTTCGAGTTGTTGCGTGCGCCGTCGCGTGTCGGCGAAATGGGAGTTGCCGCCGTCGATGATGATGTCACCGGGGTCGAGCAAAGGCTCGAGTTGCCCGATCACGCGGTCCACGGCCGGACCGGCCCGCACCATGAGCATTATGCGGCGGGGGCCGGCGAGGCTGGCGACGAGCTCCTCGAGCGAGTGGGTGCCGATCACGCTGGCTTCAGCCGCAGGGCCGGCAAGGAACTCGTCGACCCGTTCGGTTGTGCGGTTGTACACGGCCACGGTGTAACCGTGGTCGGCCATGTTGAGGACCAGGTTCTGGCCCATCACGGCCAGACCGATCAGCCCGATATCGGCGGTCAATGCTGCTCCCTGCCGCAGGTCAGTGCGAGGCTAGCGGCTGACCTGCGCAGTCCCGTCCGAGGCCCGGGCAACGGCCAGATCGATGGTGCGGTCGAGGGCCGGCAGCAGGATCTGGTGGAAGGCCGCAGAATCTTCTTGCGGCATCAGCCAGTAGGTGAGCCCTGCGGCCGGCGTGAACTGTTTGAAGGTGAGGTCGGTGGTGTTCTCCAGGAGATCTCCGACGACATACATGGTTGTTTCACCCCGAATGACGGCGGGCCAGCGGACCGGGAGGCCGGCCGCGTCGAGTTTCCCCTTGCCTGCCGGGTTGACAGGCAGCTCCAGCCAGGCATCCACTGTGACGTCGTCGTCGGGTGTGATGAGTTCAAACCAGCCGGCGAATGGAGCGGCCTCGCCGCGGCCCCCGGCAGGCCGACCGGTGAAGCTCGGGTATAGCGCATCCAGCTCTGGTTCGGACAGCACGACTAGCTGCGGCGCGGGCTCGGCATCGCCGGCCCGGGTGGTGACGAAGATGAAGCCGGGGCCCTCATGAGGCCAGGGCTGGGGGCCGAGGCTCTTGAGGCGGGGGCTCAGCTCAGCCAGGTCCTCCACTGCATGACCGAGCCAGCCGGTTGCATTGACCCCGAAGGCCGTCTGGAGCAACTCTGAAGCGGTACGGGGGGTCGGGGTGGGGATGGTGGCGAACTCGGCGTACGCCGGCACACCGTCCGCGATCCAGGCGTGGAGGTCGGCGGCCTGTTCATCGGTCAGGACCGCCGACACCAGGTTGCTGCCGAGATCGTCGATCCGGCCCTGATCGTCGGTGTATACGCCGTACCCGTCTGCGAGGATGATGAGGTCGGGGTGCCGCGCAGGCCAGCGGCCATGCGGGCTACCACCGGGAGCGGCCCCGACGTGGTCGGCGCCCAGATCGTAGGGGATTCGGCGATGCTCGAGCACGCTGCCGATCACCTGGTGCTCCCTGTAGCCGTCATCGGCCACGGTTACGTCGAAGACCAGGATGTCGAGTTCGTGGGTCGGTTGGGCGCGCCATGCGACATGGGACCACGCCAGCCAGACGAGCACACCGCCCGTCGCCAGCCAGAGAAGCCATACCGCGTGGAGCTTGGGACCTTCTTCCATCGGTCTGATGATCGGCAATCCGGGCTGGTGACTACAGCGATCGACCATCGCCGCTGGCCGCGTCCGCTAGGTTCGACGGGCATGACGACCATTCGCCGCCTTGCGGATTCCTGTGTCCTGGTCACCACCGACCGGGGCGCCACCCTGCACGACCCGGGCTTCTTCACGTTCACCTCGGGTCAGGTCGACCTCGACTCGATCGGGGCCGTTCAGAGGGTGTGTATCAGCCATGAGCACATGGACCACGTGTCGTCCGACTTCGTCGCGTGGTTGCTGGATCGGTCCCAGGACCTCACGGTGCACTGCAACGACGCGGTAGCGCAGATTCTGCGCGAGGCCGGCATCGAGGCGCATACCTCCGATCCCGAAGGAGTGAGCAGCGAGGACTGCGACCATGGCATCTTGCCGAACGGTACGACCGTCCCCAATCGGGCCTACACCGTGGACGACGTATTCACTCATCCCGGGGACAGCCACGAGCCCACGACGGCCGCTGCCGTGCTGGCCCTGCCACTGATCATGCCCTGGGGAACGATGCGTGGGTCGGTGGAGTTTGCGCTGCGACTGGCACCGCGCCAGGTCATCCCGATCCACGACTTCTACCTGACGGATCAGGCCCGCGATTTCTTCTACGGGATGGCCAAGGGCGTTTTGGACCAGTCGGAAATCGAATTCGTTCCACTCGGGTGGGGCGAGTCCTTCACCGTGTGAGCCGGCGCAACTGGGGCACCGGCCCCCGCCGGCTTGGCCGGTCGGGGCCGGGGACGAGTGGCCGCCGCACCGTTGGACCGGCTCCGTAAGCCCGCCGCTGCCGGTAGTTTGAATCCGTGCCAGCACTCGAGAGCTCGACGTTGGGAGAGAGCGTTTGAGCGGGGAACGCAACACCGTGACACCTCGACTCTTGGTCTTGGTGACGTCGCGTCAGCGACGCGGCGCCGAGGTGTTCGGCGAGCAGCTTGCGGATGGACTCGGCGACCGGGGTTGGGATGTCGATTTCCGAGCCTTGGTCGATGCCCCTGAGCCCACCGTCTCCGCGCCGGCGCTCACCCGTAGAGCAAAATCGGAGCTCGGTCCGATGGACCGGGATGTGGTGCGGGCGATCAGGGCCCGGATTGATGGCCATCAGCCCCACGTCATCTTCGCCAATGGCAGTGCCACCCTGCGCTACGCGCTTGCAGCCCGGTTCGGGAAGCGGGTGCCCCGCCTGGTTTACGGTTCTATCGGCGAGCCGGCCTGGTGGAGCCGGTCACGCCTCAGCCGGCTCCGTACTGCGTTTCTCATGTCGCGGGTTGACCTGATCACCTCCGTGTCGAATGCCACTCGCCGCCAGCTCATCGAGAGCCTGCACGTACCTTCCGACAAAGTGGCCGTCGCCCCAACCGGAGTGCCGGAGGCGTTCGCGGATGTGATCAACGAGCCACGCGTCGGCGAGCTGCGGGTCCTCTTCATCGGCAGCCTCACCGCCGAGAAGGGCCCGGACGTGGCATTGCGGGCGGTGGCGGACGTGGCGACCGAACAGCCGGTCCAGCTCCGAATCGTCGGCCAGGGCCCCATGGTCGAACTGCTGGAACACGAAATCAACGCCCGCAACCTGACAGAGGTCGTCGAATTGGTCGGTCCGGTGCCCGACGTCAAACCCCATCTGGGTTGGGCCGATGTGCTGGTCCTCTCGTCCAAGACCGAGGGGCTGCCTGGGGTGGTGCTCGAAGCCGGCGCAGCCGGCGTACCTGCAGTTGCCTTTGACGTCGGCGGCGTCGGCGACGTGGTCATCGACGGCGTCACCGGCCGCCTGGTGCGGCGGGGCGACGAGGGCGCACTATCCGACGCGCTCGCCGAGGTCGCCGCCGACCGGGCGGCGCTCGAGGTCCTCGGCGCTGCTGCCCGGGAGCGAGTGTTGGGCCGCTACTTGCTGCGCCACGCGCTCGATCGATACGACGAGGTGTTTCGGGCTGTGGTACTGGGTCGCCGGCCTGCCCGCCTGGAGGTCTGACATGCGGGTCGCGCATCTGACCACCGTCGACATGAGTCTCCGGTTGCTGTTGTTCCCCCAGCTGAAGGCGGTCATCGATGAGGGCGGTACCTGTTTCGGCATCTCCGGCACCGGGCCGTGGGTCGCCGAGCTGGAAGCCGCCGGAGTTCGTCATCTCCCGTTGGACTCCTCTACCCGAGGCATGGATCTCCTCGCCGATCTGAAGGCGGCGCGTGAGCTGTACTGCCACTTGAAGGCAAACCCGGTCGACGTCCTGCACACCCACAATCCCAAGCCGGGCATATATGGCCGGCTGGTCGGGAAGCTGGCCGGCGTCCCGATGGTCATCAACACGGTGCACGGCCTGTATGCCACTGAAGATGATCCCTGGCCCAAGCGAGCCGTCGTATACCTGCTCGAGGCGATCGCGGCCCGGTTCTCGGATGCGGAGCTGGCGCAAAACGTCGAGGACGTCGAGCTGATGGCGCGCCTGCGAATAACTCCGCCCGGCAAGATGCAGCTGCTCGGCAACGGGGTAGACCTCTCCCGATTTGATCCGGCCCGGGTCGGCTCGGAGTCGCGGGCCCGGCTGCGCCGGGAGTGGGGTGTGCGAAACGGCCAGGTGGTGGTGGGGATCGTCGGCCGGCTCGTAGCAGAGAAGGGATATCCCGAGCTGTTCGATGCGTTCGCCGGGCTCGATCGGGATCGATATGTCTTGGTCGTCGCCGGGCCTGACGACCCCACCAAAGCAGGTGCGCTTCCTCGGTCGACGATCGCTCGGGCCGAACAGCTCGGCGTACGCATGCTGGGGATGCGCAACGATGTCGAGGATCTGTACTCGGCATTCGACCTGTTCGTACTGCCATCGCACCGTGAGGGTTTTCCCCGGGCGGCCATGGAAGCTGCCGCCATGGGCCTGGCCCTCGTAGCCACCGACATCCGCGGGTGCCGCCAAGTTGTCGACCACGGCGAAAACGGGCTCTTGGTCCCGGCGATGAACGCGCCGGCCCTGGCGGATGCCATCGCCATGCTGGGCGACGACGCGGGTCTGCGGGTGCGAATGGGTAAAGCGAGCTTCGTTCGGGCCCGGGCCGAATTCGACGAGAACCGGGTCGTGCAGATCGTCATGGACACCTACCGGCGGGTCGCGAGACAGAAAGGTATGTCGAGCCTTCTCGGCGCCGACCGCCCCATCGCGCCGATCATTCGCCGGGCGATGCCCGGCGACGCCCCCGCCCTGGCCGGGCTCCACGCCGAGATCACAACCGGGTTCCTTCCCACTCTCGGCCGTCCGTTCCTCACTCGCCTCTACGACGCGTTGATCGGCTGGCCCGAAGCGGACGTTTGGGTGGCCGACGACGGGGTCTCACCGGTCGGCTTCGTGGCCTCGGTCGTCTCGACCAGCCGCTTCTACAAGCACTTCTTGCGGAAACATGCCATCGCTGCGGGCTGGTCCGTTGCCCCGCGCCTCGTCCGGCCCAGCGTGACGAAGCGCATCTATGAGACGTTCCGTCATGGCACCGGTGTGAGCTCGCATCACGCCGAGGCTGAGCTCTTTTCCATCGCCACGAGTGCCGAGATGAGAGGCAAGGGACTGGGGGGGCGGATGCTGGCACGAGCGGTCGACGGGTATCGCGAGCGGGGACTTGCCAAGGTCCAGGTGGTGGTCGCAGCGGACAACACGGCATCACTCGGTGCGCACCAATCGGTGGGCTTTCGGGAAGTTGCCACGATCGAGGTTCATGCTGGCGAGACTTCGAAGGTGCTGGTTTGGACGGCCTGATCGCCGCGCTCGTGGCTGCCTTTGTGATATCGGCGGCCTGGGCTGGGCTGTCGATCTGGCTGGGTCCGGCGGTCGGCTGGGTCGATCGGCCCGAGCGCCAGCCCGGCCTTTCCGTGCACGAACGGATCGCCGTACCTCTCGGTGGTGTCGGCATCTACCTCGGGGTGCATACGGCACTCGTGCTGGCCGGCCGGTATGACGCCGGGCTCGCGTTCGCCAGCGGGATCGTTTTGTTGCTGGGGCTGGCCGATGACAAGTTGGAGCTCGATCCCAAGGTGCGTCTCGTGATCGAGCTTGCAGCGGGTGTCGTTGTGGTCACCCGGGCCGACGTAGGGATTCACGGTTGGTGGGGGCTGGTCGTCGGCGCGGCTCTCGTTGTCATGGCGATCAACGCCGTGAACCTCTTTGATGGGCTCGACGGATTGGTCGCGTCGGCCGGCGTCGTCACCGCGGTCGGGATCGCGTGGCTCACCGAGCTGCGCGGCTTCGACGGATGGTTCGGCCTGATCCTGGCGGCTGCGCTGATCGGGTTCCTGCTCTTCAACTGGAACCCGGCCCGAGTGTTCCTGGGTGACAATGGCGCCTACACGGTTGCCCTGTTCTTGGCGTACGGGATCTTGCAATCCCACACCGGGCCGGCGCCTTCACCAGCCGGTGCCACGCCGATGGTCACGGTCGGAGTATGGATCGCAATGGGTTTGCTGGGTGTGTTCGCGCTGGATCTGGCGGTCACCCTGATCCGGCGCTGGATCAACGGCCGTCCCCTGTTCGAAGGTGATCGAAGCCACGTATACGACCAGCTGCGGGACAGGGGCATGAGCGTGAAGGCCGTGGCGGCGACCTCCGCCGCGTTGCAGGCCGTGATCGTCGTGGCCGTGGTCGCCGTCGACCGGCTGGTCGGCGGCGTCGGCGCGGTCGTCTTGCTTATGGTCGTGGTAGCGGGGTTCCTGGCGGCCGCCCGCCAAGGCGGGTTTCTGAGGGTGGACGCCTAGATCGCCGCCGCTAGGGGCGCACCGGTCCGACCAGGATCGGCGGTTTGGGCGGCGGCGCGGCGGGAGTTTCGAATCCCGGTTCTCCGTCGGCGGCCAGGTGCTTGCGGCTGATCGAGAGAGTCAACAGCATCAGCACAAAGAAGGGGACCACCTGAACCCGCTGCCGGGAGAGGATCCCGGCATTGCCGATAGAGCTGAACGCGATGACGAAACCGCCCGTGAAGATCACGCTGAACGCCAGGTAGGGATAGTGGCGAATCATCTTCAGGTTGCGGATCATGCGGTGTAACAGCAGCACGGTGACCACCAGCAGGAGCGTGCTCTCCAGCGATGACAGCTGGGCCTGCAGGTTGTGCGCCTCGTAGACGAGTGGTCGGTACAGGACGCGCACCGTGGCGGATGGCAGCTGCGTCGGACTGGTGACCGTTTCGGCGTCGAAGGAAGAGCCGCCTTGTTCGGTCTGTCCCTCGACCTGCGCGGTGAACTCTTCGACCTCCTGTGCGTTCAGACCCACCCCGAATCGGGCAGTGACCGCAGCCGCCATGGCGAACAGGCCGGCGAGAGCAATGACGATCAGCAACACGCGAGCGAACTTGCCGCCGCGAATACGGGGCATCCGGCCGAAGATCAGCGCGACTACCAGGGCTCCGGCGAGCAGCGCCGCAACATGAGGACGGATCGCCGCCGTGAGGCCCATGCCGATGGCCACCAGCGGCAGCGCCCCAAGCCATTTGCCTTGGAACATCAGCGTGGCGCCGTACACCACCAGGCCCATGAACAGCATCAGCGTTGATTCCTTGCCGATACTCGACGGCCAGAACAACAGCGAGGGGAGAAAGAAGATGGCCAGGCCGTAGAGCTTCAACCGCCTGTGCGGCATCGCCCGGCGGAATGCCGCATAGAACAGCATCTGCCCCAGGAAGGCGATCGTGGCGAAGATGATGAACCCACCGAGGATCGTCGGGAAATAGGGGGCGAAGATGAGGCTGGTGAGCACCTCGATGAATCGGGTGCCCTGGCTGCGTCCCACCGAGACTGGCACTTGCAGACCGCGCCAAGCGTGGATCGCGTTCTCGGCGAACCCGTAGTAGGTCAGTGCATCACCCGAGTTGTAGACGACGGTGACGGTGTAGTGGCGAAACGTGGCCCCGATCAGCTTGACCATGAAGGCCAGTGGTATGAGCCAGCCCATCCACGCGCGATCCACGTCCTTCGTCACGACCCGGCCGATCTTGGCGACCAGCAGGAACGCAAGGATCGCCAGGATCACGTCCTGGAAGGTGAAATCGAACACGTAGAGGAGGCCGACCGATGCGAGCGCGATGAAGATGCTCACCCAAATGACCGCACCTTCACTCCTCACAACCGGTCCTCACAGCAGCTCCAGGTCACCGAGCGCCAGATCCCATGATGCCAACTCTGTCGGGTCTAGGTGTAGTTCCCCCAGCGGACGGCACACCAGAGTGAGTGCCGAGACCTTGGGAACCGGGGCCAGCCCGTTCCAGATTGCCGCCCGGCGTTCCGGTCCGCCCGACGAGAACCAGGCGGCGACATAATCCGCGGTGGAAGCACGGTGGGCGGCGGCGATCGCAGCCGCCGGATCGGGACCGATGACTTCGGAGACGACGAGCTCTCGGCGTGCTCCTCGGTGGTTGGGACGCAGGTAACCGACGGTTCCGGCGGCATCGACCATGAAATACCTGGCCGTGGGATGCCCGGCGTATCGCCACTCCAGATAAGCCTGGGTGCGGGGAGTACGCAGTCCCCGGGCAGGTCGATCGGGAACGGCGAGGGGACGGGCCGGGACCGGGCTGCGCAGGAAGTCCGAAGGTGCCGGCAAGGTCTCGGCCCGGCCGGTACCCCGCAGTGCGCTGAACCGGGGTCGCACCATGATCCCGATCGGTCCGACCACGGACCATCCCATCTTGAGGTAACCGGCGCCCGACTTGACGTTGGGCGTGTTGAAGATGAGGTCTACGCCGTCGCCGGTCGCTACATCGATGGCTTCCATCGTCAGCCGTTTGAAGATGCCGCGGCGGAGGTAGGCCGGATGTGTTGCCGTATCGACGGCCCGCACGCAGCGCAGGGTTCGTCCGTCTGGTGTTGCCAGCTCCCATCGCATGAACGCCCGCACGCCGGCCAGGCGGCCGCCTGATTCGGCCAGCAGGATGATCGACCTACCGAAGGGATTGTCGAGATGTTTCCACGCAAAGAGTTCAGGCGTACGCTTGAGCACAGGCGTTTCGCCCAATGCCGCCCGGAAGACATCGAGGATCTCGGCGACGTCGCCGTCGCGGAACTCTCGCACCGTGATCGTGTCAGCCACCCAGCACCTCGTCGTAGATTGCCTCCAGCTGGGAGATCATCCGGTCGAGTCCGTAGGAACGTTCGGCGAGATCGCGGGCCGCGCGGCCCAACGACCCGGCCCGGTCCGGGTCCTCGAGCAGGTCGGCCACAGCATCTGCGAGTGCCTGTGGGTGGTTGGGCGGCACCAAGACACCGGTGGAGTCTGTGATCACGCTGGGGACTCCACCGACCTCGGTGGCCACGATCGGCCGGGCGAGAGCCATCGCTTCGAGGATCGACACCGGCAGGCCCTCGTAGTCAGAAGGGTTGACATAGACATCGGCGGCCTCGACGAGGGCTCTCGTTTCCGTCCCGGCCCGTCTCCCCAGGAACCGGACCACGTCGCTCACGCCGGCCGCCTCGGCTTCTCGGCGGATCCGGTCGAGATCGCCCCGGTGTTTCTCGCCGCCAACTGACACGATCAAGAACCGGGGGATGCGCTTGCGCAGCAGTGCCGCCGCGGCGATCAGGTTGCTGTGCCCCTTGTGAGGTCGGATGTTGCCGACGTGTGTCAGCAGGAAGTCGCCCGGTTCGACACCCAGCTCGCCCCGTGACGCGGCCACCTCCTCGGGGCGGTGCCGCGCCGAGACGCCGTTCTCGACGATCCGAACCTTCGGGCCGGGGAAACCGGCGAGACTCTCGGCCACGGCATCGGACACGGCGGTGACCGCCGCCTGGCGAGCGTACGTGAGTCGGTTCAGCTGCCGGGTCGGCGCCCGATAGGAGGACTCCATGTTGTGCTCGGTGTAGACCACCGGCACACCGGCGAACAGCCGGGCCATTATGCCGGTGGCGGGAAGGTGAGCGTGCACCAGATCCACGTCCCAATCATTGACCAGCCGCCTGAGCCTCGCTGCTACTCCGGGGGTCAAGCCCCGGTGCGTGCCGATGCACCGCACGGCAATGCCCAGCGATTCGAGGTCACCCACCACTTGGTTCTTCCATGGGAGCACGTACGCCACCCGATAGTCGAACCGGTCGCGGTCCCAGAAATCAGCGCCGTCGGAGATCAAGCGCTCGGCGCCCCCGATTCCAAGGCCCTTGATCAGGACGAGGATTGTCGGCTTCATACTGTTCCCCCGGACTCTCTGCAGTCTGGCCGAGCGGACTGGGATTTGTCAGTCGTGGCCGTCGACGTCGCCGATCAGTTCGTCGAGCCCGGCGTCGAAGGGCACCTCGGCGGTCCACCCGAGAACCTCCGCCGCCCGCCTGGCGGAGACCAGAGCCGGCGGGACGTCGCCGGGGCGGGGTGCGCCGAAGGTCAACTCGGTGGGGAAGCGCTCCACGACCATCTCGGCGAGGGCTTTGATCGAGATCGTGTCTTGCGCAACAGTGTTGAGGGTGATCCCGGAGACTGTTGACTCGGCGGCCATCACGAAGGCGCGGGAGATGTCGGCTGCGTGGGTGAACTGGCGGCCCTGGGACCCGTCGCCCTGGATGGTGATCGGCTCACCTGCCCGCGCTTTGTCGATGAAGATCCTGAATACGGAGTTCGGGCGCAAACCAGAACCGTATGCAGTCCCCAGCCGCAACGACACAACCGGGAGCCCGCGGAGCTGGCCGGCAGCCAGCAGGATCTGCTCACCCGCGAGCTTGGTGATGTTGTACGGGTGGTCGGGATTGGTTGGATGATCCTCGTCGATTGGTTCGTATTCGGGCTCACCGTAGACCTCCCACGTCGAGGCGTAGACGACGCGGGCGCCTTCCGCCAATGCGGCCTCAGCAACGTTGGCCGACCCGGTGACGTTGACCGAGGCAGCAAGAGCGGGCTGTTCACCGGCCAGGTAGACGTCGCCGATGGCGCCAACATGTGCGACGACATGGTGGCCGGCCACGGCCGCCCGCACCTGGCCTGGGTCGACGAGATCCCCCATGACGCTGTCGCAGTCGAGGTCGGCGGCGGCCTGGTCGAAGATCGTGACGGCGTGACCTTGTGCCGCGAACTCGCGGGCGACATGGCGGCCCAGAAATCCGGCCCCGCCGGTGACGAGCACATTCATTCGGAAACCTCCCCTGGCCTGATTGCGCACGGCCGTCTGCGGCATACCGCCCGGTCTCGCGCGGGCCAAACCTATCACCCTCTGTGTTCAAATCCACCCGGTCGGAGGTGGCCAATATGGGTCTCACGACCCATATTTCCGCAGATAGGGTGATATCTACCTCGCCACAGGCGAGACAGCGTACGTAGAGCACCGAGAGTGGCTATTGTCGACGGAGACTGGGGGTCCGTTGCCGGCTCGGCGTTTGCCAGGATTGCCGAAGGTGCAGGCCTTTCAGTCCTATGCAAGCGCCAGGGGGCGGGGACGACTGGATTCACGGGGATTCGGAATCCCCGGGGGGACTAAGGGAGGCGATCTGTGGAGAGGATGAGCCGGGGCTCTCATTCTGCAGGGTCGAGCGCGTGGAGAGTGCGCGTTGCGAGGGGGGCGGCGCATCTCCGAGCCGACTTGTCCTTTGCGATCATCGACGCGTTCTTGATCAGCCTCGCCTATCTGGCAGCGTTGGAACTGCGGTATCTCGATCAGGCAGGAGGGGTCCCGTCCGGGCTGTTTGGCTCCCTGTTCACCTTTCTACCGGTGGCGATCCTGGTGCATATCTTCTTCAACGTGGTTCTCGGCGCGTACGGACACGTCTGGGAGTACGCCTCGATTGCCGAAGCCAAGCTGGTCGCCGTGTCGACCGTGATCGCGACGGCCGTCAACCTGACGCTGGTGATGGCATACCGGGCGCTGTTCGATCGGCTCGGACCTGTGCCGTTCGGGACGATCATCTGGGGTGGGCTGCTCGGCCTGTTCGGGATGGGGCTCGTGCGTTTCCGGTCTCGCCTGTTCTCGTTCCGGCGGGAACACGGTGAAGAAGGCCCCTTGCGCAGCCTCATCGTCGGGACCGGGCGGGCCGCCGCCGACTTTGCCCGCTATGCCGGCAAATCTACCGAAATCGTCGGTTTCGTCTCGGTCAACGCGGGAGCGGGTGTCAAGCGACTAGCGGGATTGCCGGTCGTGGGACCGCTCAACCAGCTTCCCGAGCTGATCGACCACCACCGGATCGATCAGATCGTGGTGTCCGAAGGCGGCGCCAGACTCGCCCGCCAGGTGCTGGACCAGTGCATGTGGGTGGATGTGGCGCTGCGCATCATGCCCGACATCGACATGGTGCTGGCGGGAGAATTGGCCTCGACCGATCCGCGGGATCTCGAGATCACCGACCTGTTGCCCCGTCCAACCGTGTCCACGGATCTCAAAACGGTGGCCGAGTTGATTCGTGGCAAGACCGTGATGGTCACGGGAGCGGGCGGTTCGATCGGGTCCGAGATCGTCCGCCAGCTCTTGATGTTCGATCCCGAAACCGTGTATGCGCTCGACCGCGACGAGTCGGCGTTGCACGAGGCGACCCTGCAGTGGCTGGTGGTCGGAGCCCGGCGCCCCAGGACGGTGCTGTGCAACATCCGCGACCGAGATCGAGTCCGACGTGTCTTCGAGGAATGCCGGCCGCAGATCGTGTTCCATGCCGCCGCGCTCAAGCACGTGCCCATCCTGCAGCACTACCCCGATGAAGCCGTCAAGACCAACGTGGTGGGGACACTGAACGTCATGGATGCCGGCCGCGAGGTCGGCGTTGAGCGGTTCATCAACATCTCCACCGACAAGGCCGTAGCCCCGTCCAGTGTGATGGGCGCCACCAAGCGGATCTCGGAGATGCTGACACAGGCCGCCCACGCCCGCGGCGACGGTGCCCTCTACTCCAGTGTCCGCTTCGGCAATGTTCTGGGCAGCCGTGGGAGCGTGGTGCCCACCTTCATTCACCAGATCCAGGCTGGCGGCCCCGTCACGATCACCGACCCCGACATGACGCGATACTTCATGACGGTCGACGAGGCGGTCCAATTGGTATTGCAGGCTTCCGCCATGGCCGACGGAGGCGAGATCTTCGTACTGGACATGGGCGAGCCCGTGAGGATCGGCGATCTCGCCCATCGCATGATCCGCCTCGCCGGACTCGTCCCTGGTCGAGACATCGAACTCAAGGTGATTGGGCGCCGGCCCGGTGAGAAGATGCAGGAGGTGCTGTCGTGGGAGCCACTCCAGTTCACCGAGCATCCCAAGATCGGGGTGGCGCGTCCAGGCTATCCGGGTCCGGTCACCGTGCTCGACACGATCGAGCTGCTCGAGGAGCTGGCCGCGGTTGGCGACTCCGCGGGCGCCACGCGGGTGCTGCGTAACATGGCATGCAAGACGTGGCGGGGGGATGAAGTCGTAGACCTTCGTGCATTGGAAGGTGATTTGGCTCCGTGGAACTGAGTCGGCTTCTACGAATCGCTCGCGCCCGCTGGTGGCTCTTTGTCGCCCTGGCAGGCGTTGGTCTCGTGGCCGGGTTTGTCATAACGTCCGTCAGCAACAGCCGCATCAAGCCGGAATTCGAAGCCATCGCACCCGTCCTCTTCACATTTGAGAACGACGACGACCGCCAGACCGGATTGCAGAACCTGGTTGAGGCGGCGATGGATCTCGCTGAGGACGCCAACGCTGACAACATCGGACCGCTGGCCATCATCCGGATTGACCCCGAGGACGTCGGCATCATCCAGTTCGTGGGCCTGGCCCGCAACGAGGCAGACGCGCAGACTACGGCGCTGTTGCTGCGCGACACCTACATCAACGCGGCCCGAGCCCGCCTGAAAGGTTCGCAGTCAGAGCGCGAAGCAGAGATAGAGCGTTTGGATTCGGCGCTGGCGACGATCGAGGAAGAGATAAACGGTCTCAACCAAGACTTGCAGGCCGACCCCGATCTGGTCGTGCGGGTCGACGAGCTCACCAGCGACCGCGAGTCGCTGGAGCGAGTTCTGGACGACCTCGAGATCGAGTTGCTGCTCGGTCCGGACACCAATCCCCAGGAAGACGAGCCTCGCACGGTCGAGGATGTCGAAGCCGAGATCCAGATTGTCGAGGACCGGATTGCCGAAATCGACCAGGAGATCAGCTCAATCGCCGTCCCGTCGTCCGATGTGCTCTCCGAAAAGACCCGCCGTCTCGAGATCCTCAACGACCAGTACAACACGTTGTTGAACGACTACACGGCCATCCTGCTCGAGGTCGAGCCGCCCGAGCCCTTCACCCTGGGGATCACCGAAACGATCGACAACACCACCGAACCCGCCTCCGAGGTGCTGGCGGGGATACTGGGGCTGATTGTCGGAACCGGGCTCTCAGTAGGAATCGTCATCTTGGCCGACCGGGCCCGGCAGACCGTCTGGGTCGGGTCGGATCTTGGAACCATGCCGGTTCTGGCCGAGTTGCCACCGCGCAACCCACTTCGGGTGGCCGGGCAGTTGTGGTACGAGCTGGGGGGCCCACCCCAGCGACGGCGGGCCGTCCAGGCGATGCGTGTGACCGTGGAGAGCGGCCTGGGCGGCACCAGAGCCAATCTCGGCTTTGCCGGCGTCAACTCGCCCCCCGAAGCCGTCCACGCCTTAGCGGCTGATTTCGCCATGAGCATGGTCACATCGGGCAACCGGGTGCTTCTCATCGACGCCAACTTCGACAACCCGGCCGAACTGGCCGAGTTCGACGGCCTGGGCCCGACATTCTCCGAAGTTTTGGCCCATCGCATGGACGATGAGGAGTCGTTCCGGTCCTTCGTAAAACGTGCAGTGACCGAGACAAAGGAGATCCGGCCCGGTCTCGTGGCGATGCGGGTAGGTGAGGGGCTCGGAGATCCAGCGGATGCTCTGGCGAGCAGGCGCCTGGCCATCATGCTCGAAGAGGTCGGTGACCTGTTCGACATGACGATCGTCACCACCAGCGACGCGACAGAAACGACCGCACAGACCGTGTTGAACCGGCTCGACCACGTCATCTTCGCGATCCGACCGGGCCGCACTACCGCCCCGATGGCAGAGGCGCTGCACGCTCAGCTCAACAGCTTCGGGGTGGGGGTGATGGGGGCAGTGCTGGTGATGAAGGCATCCCGCAGCGACGACGGACTAGTCCCCACGCTCCCGGCATCCGAACCGCCGTCGCCACGCCGGCGCGACGATGAAGAGGACCCGGTGGATGCGGTGGTGGCCGCGATGCAACGCCAGCGGGCGAAGGCGGGACCGGCGGCGAAGGCCGAAAGCGCCGCGCCTCCCAGAGTCGAAGCCAAAGAGGTCGCCAACCCGACGCCCGCCCCAAAGGTGGATGCGCTGCCGGCGCCGGTGCCGGTGGAGTCAGCCGCCGACCTGAAGGCCGCCGAAATCGTCCCCATCGACCTACCGTTGGCGGCCGGCGGCCATGAGGACCGGACGCCGGCGGTCACCGGCAACGGCCATGTCGCACTCGACCACCTACCCGAAATGATGGAGACCACGATCTATCACATCGTGCAGGGTTTCTCGGGAGTTGCAGGCACCCAACGGTTCGACCCCGGTATTCGAGAGGTGACCAAGTACGGTTTTGTTCCGCTGGTCCGGATCAAGGGACACAAGACCCTGGGCAGCCGAGTGCTCGATTCGCTCGCTGACGGCCTCGATGATGACAGTCGCCGGCGGCTCCAGGCCGACCTGATCAGCTTCTTCGCGGTAGAGCCCGGCGGGAGGACGAGCGAACGGGTGGCCACCGCGATCAACCACTGGACCGCCGAGCATTTCTTCACCCGTCACCTCGCCCAGACCGGCCGCGAGCCCGAGATCTGGCACGTGTCGAGCCCGGGCGGCACGTTCCAGGCCCTCACCCATTTCAAGCGGGCCACCAAAGAGAGAATCGACCTCCTCCGTGCCGAACTCCTGCGACGCCAGCTCGACACCCTCAACCGGCACCTGAAGATGGCTACGAAGAACCGGAAGAATGCGCAGATCCGCCGGCTGGAGGATCAGATCAAAGACGTACGCACCTTCGACATCGCGCTGGGCTGGCTGTTCGAGGGAACGACGCCGAACGCCCGAATCTGGTATCCGTGGAAGCCGCCCGAGCAGCAGCCGCAGGGATGGGACCCCAACTTCGACGAGGGCATCCGGGCTAACGTGGCGCCGCTTCAGCGGCTTGGGCTGCTGGTGCAAGACGTGCTGACCGAAGAAGAACTGGTCGCGCTGACGCCGCCCGGCTGACCCCCGGCCACTTGCGGAGGAGATAAGCGGTCAGGTGAAGAGTCCCGCTCAACGAGCCCTCGATCGCGCTGTACGACGGTCGATAAAAGCCGCAGCCGCGCTGGCCGACCCCGCATTCGGCCGCTTGGCAGGCCCGCGACTCCTCGTGTACCACCAGATCGAGGCCGGGCTCGGCCGGGAAATGGAGGTGCCGGTCGATATCTTCACCCGCCAGCTCGACTGGCTAGAGGCCAACTTCGAGATCGTTGATCTCGAGACTGCGTTGAGCCGGCGGGCAGAGCCGGACTCGCACCGGCTGGTGGTGCTGACGTTTGACGATGGATACGACGATATGTATCGCCTGGCCTTTCCGCCCCTGCGTGACGCGGGGATTCCCTTCACTCTCTATCTGACGACCCATCCGACCGAATCGGGCGAGCCGCTGTACCCGGGTGGTCGGGCCCAACCGGTGACATGGTCGCAGGTGGCGGAGATGGCAGGCTCCGGACTCATGACGCTGGGCGCCCACACCCACCGGCATCCCGACCTGACCCTGATCGGCTCCAACGAGATTGCCCGTGAGCTGGAGGAGTCCAACCGCCTGATCGAAGAGAGGCTCGGCGCGCGCCCCATCCACTTCTGCTACCCATATGGTTGGTGGTCGGCCGCTGCCCACCCTCACGTCGAGAGGCTCTACCGGACCGCGACGCTCGGGAGCGGTCCCGGAATCTCCGCCCGGACCGATCTGCGCAAGTTGAACCGGGTTCCGGTCCAGCTGTCCGACGGGATGGTCTTCTTCAAGCGGAAGCTCCGGATGGGCCTCCAGCTGGAGGATCGCCTCAGACGGCGTTTCAAAGGCTATACGGGCCCATGATGGGGTGCTGACGGCCCTCGATTGTCGCTCCAGCGGGCGCCAGGGCGAGCTCAGCCGGCTCTGGCTTTCGCTTCGAGCAGTTTGCCGGAAGCACCACGGGGTAGCAGCCACGTGCGGTCCACCAGGTCCTCGGCGCCGAACCGGTACTTGTAGTCCTCGGGGCCCCGCAGAAAGTCGAATACGCGGGCGCCCGCAGACCGGGCGTGAAGAATCATCTCGTAGACGAGAGCCGTCCCCAAGGAGAGTTCCCACCAGCTGGGATCCCAGCCGGTCTGGAAGTAGCTGAATGTGTCACGCCACCAGAACCCGTAAAGGATCCCGACGATCTGCTCCGGGGTTTCCGCAAGCATGATGCCCGGGCCGCGACCTGGGTCGCTGCCCTCGATCAGCTGGCGATGAAACCCGATCCGGGCGGGAGTGAAGGTAGTCGACCAGCTCATCGCCTCGCCGCGTGCTTCGTGCAGATCCATGAGTCGGTTCAGCATGAAGGCGCTGATATCAGGTCCGGCCACTGCCCGGAACTCGATACCCCGCTCCCGCAGCATGCGGCTGTTGCGGCGGAGCCGCTTGCGGAATTTCGACGAACGACCGATCGGTTCGTCGCCAGCCGGGATGGACAGCCGGGGGCAGGGCGATTCCTCCACCGCCCGGGCTCCCGCCGGAATGGCCGCGGCCGACGTCGGGGCGGCGTTGCGGATGAGGACCGACCCGTCGAGGGTGGCCAGCCAGCCGGCCACGTCGCTCGTGCGCCCCGGAAGCGCCGGGAACCCAGTGTGGTCGGCCGCGCCCGGTCCGCTGCCGGCGTTGGTCCAGAACGTTACCGGCACGCGGAGCTTGCGGTGGAGGCGTTCCGAACGCCTGGACATCGCTGCAACCGCTTCGAGATCGTTTTGCCTGTCGCGCCAAACGGCCACACGCGTCTCGGGCCGGTCGGCCAGGTGCTCCCACCAGGCGCGCACCCATTCAGGCGACTGAAAGTACGACGAACCGGCTGTCTCCCACGCCAGTCGGTGCCAGGCGGGCGTAATCGCTTCCACAGCCACCGTGTCGCGGAAGTCGACGATGTCGGATGGGCTCACGGCCGGTTCCGCAGCCGGTGGATGGCCGGGTGGAGCCCGGCCGCGATGGCCGTGAAGCGATCCAGCGTTGTCGTCGAGTTGACCCGCACCCGCGAGATAGACAGCGGGTCGCGGATCGGGAGGCGGACCAATCGATGGTCAAACAGGAATGCTGCCCGGTAGCCATGAGCAGCCAAGGCCGCTCCGACTCGTTCGTCGGTGTTGCCGTTCGGATACGCAAATACCGAGGGCGAGCGGCCGAGGATGTCCGTCAGTCGCTCGTGAGCCGCGGCGATCTCTGTGGCGATCTTCTCATCGGTGCACTGGTCGAGGAGGGGGTGGGTCATCGAGTGGTTTTCGACCTGAGCCCCTTCCTCGTCGAGGCGGCGCACCTCGTCAGAGCTCAGCTGGCGAGTGCGGACGGGTCCGGCCCCGGCGCGCATCTCTGCCAGGATCTCCTGCATTCGGACATCGGGCACCTGCTTCAGGTAGCGGACGAGCGCCGACGGGCCCTCGTTCTGGACCTGCTGTGGCACCAGACGGCTGGTGGCGCCGGCCCGGGCAAGTGTCTCCGCCTCGACCCACCAGAACGGTCGGTCGGTGTCGATCACGCCCGGCACGGCAAACACCACTGCGGGCAAACCGCGGCGGGTCAGTTCTGGAAGTCCGACGGTGAGCACTGTGCGCTCACCGTCGTCGAAGGTGATCAGCGCGGCACGTGGGGGGAGTGGTGCACCCTCGACCGCAGCCAGCACCTCGTCGAGCCGGACCGGTGAGTAGTGGGCGACGAGGTGGTCCAGATGGCGCCCGAAGCTCAGGGCATCGTCTACCCCGTGATAGGCAAGGACTACCAGGTCGACGTTGCCCCGCATGAAGGGAATGGCGGACATCCGGGCCAGCAGCCGGTCGACCGTCCCCGTAGCCATCAACACCCTCCTCGCCGACGCGGACGTCCGGAGCGGGTGATCGTTAGGCTCCCCTCAGGCCGGGAGCCTCGATGCCTCACATAGTCCATGTCACAAACTCGCTGGGCGTCAACGGCGGCGCCGAGCAACAACTGGTCTCGAACCTCCAGCGGTTCGAGGACCCGCGGCTGCGCCATACCCTCGTCGCTCTGTTCACCGACGACGAAGGCGGCCTGCGGACCGCAGAGGTGCCCGACGCCGTGGATGTGGAGTTCCTGTACGGGCCGGGCGAAAAACCGCGATTCCGGCTCGACATCATCCGGCGACTGGACGAGCACGTCCGCCGGCTCGAGCCGGATCTGCTGCACTGCAGCGTGGCGGATGCCAGCCTGGCGTCGCGAATCGTGGGCCGGCTTCGTCGCATCCCGGTGATCGAAACTCTCGTGAACATCAGCCACGAGCCCATTCGCGCCGTGGACAATCCCCACGTCCGGCCGTGGAAGCTGGCCGCCTACCGGGTACTCGACCAGCTGACGATGCGAAGCGTGGCCCGTTTCCACGCGCTCACTCCTGCGGTTGCTACATCCTGGGAGCGCACCGTAGGTCTCCCCTCGTCCAAGATCGTGGTTATCCCGCGGGGAATCGACCTCGAGCGGGCGGTGTCGCCGCTTTCCCGACCAGAGGCCCGGGCCCGGCTCTTCGACGAGCTCGGAATCCCGGGCGAGCCGTTCGTGGTCCTCAACGTCGGTCGCCAGACATCGCAGAAGGGCCAGCGCTACCTCATAGAAGCGGTGGACGAGGTCCGTACCCTGGTGGCCGCCACTGTGTTCGTCATCGCCGGCCAGCGCGGGACCAACTCTGCGCCTCTGGCCGCTATGGCCGCCCGCCGGGTGGGTGTTCACATCCTCGGCGCCCGCGACGACGTACCCGCGCTGATGGCCGCTGCCGACGCGTTCGTGTTCCCGTCGTTGTTCGAGGGTCTGGGCGTGGCACTGCTCGAGGCAATGGCCAACAGCCTGCCCGTCGTCACCACCGATGTGGCGCCGATGAACACGATCGTCACGCACGGCGAGACGGGCTTGCTGGTGCCGCCCCGGGATGCGGCCGCGGTCGCCGGCGCCGTGGCCCGCCTGGTTGATGATGCCGAGCTGGGAGAGCGGCTCGGCGCCGCGGCCCGCGAGCACGTCGTAGCCAACTACCCGTTGGATCGAGCGGCCGCCGCCATTGAGCATCTGTATCTCGAAGTCTTGGGACTGGCGTCCCCAGATCAATCGCGTGAGCGGTGATCCTTGAACCGCCGGGCCTTGAGATCGAAACGGGGCAAGGTCCCGTGCGGCACGGCCGAAACTGTCGAGCGGATACCGATGCTGTCCCGGATTTCGCCCTGTAATGCTGCTGCCACCATGTCCGGCTCGGCGCCCGACACTTCGATCTTCAGTTCGAGCTCGTCCAGCTCGTCGCGGCGGTACACGTCCACCGCAAACTCGCCGATCTCGGAGAACCGGCGGACAACGTTCTCGATGGCGCTCGGGAAGACATTGATCCCACGAACCGTCATCGCATCGTCGACCCGGCCAATCACGCCACCGTCGAGCCGCCGGAAGGTGCGTCCGTCTGCGGATGGTCCTTCCGCGATCCGCACCCGGTCCCCGCTGCGGTAGCGGATGACCGGGAAGCCCACCCGGCCCAGATTGGTGATGATGAGCTCGCCTTCTTCGGCGTGGTCGCCGGTATCGGGGTCTATGACTTCGAATATGAACTCGCCCTCGTGCACGAACACGCCGTTCTGGGCCTGCGACTCGAAGCCCCACGCACCCACCTCAGTGGCGCCGGCGTGGTCGAATGCTCTGGCTCCCCAGGCCTTCTCGATACGGCTTCGCGTGCCGGGCAAGCTGGCGCCGGGCTCGCCGGCGTGAATCGTCGTGTGGACGGCAGAACCGGCGATGTCGAGTCCCTCTTCCTCGGCGACTTCAGCCAGGTGCAGGGCGTAGGTCGGGGTACAAACCACAACGGTGATGTCGTGGGTGAGGATCGCTCGTGCTCGCTGGAGCGAGGACATACCGCCCCCGGGCACCGCCAGTCCGCCCACATGCTTGGCGCCTTCGTAGGCGCTCCAGAACCCGATGAAGGGTCCGAATGAGAAGGCGAAGAAGATGCGGTCACGGGGCGTGACTCCTACCGCTCGATACACCGTCGCCCAGCACCTCGCCCACCATTCCCAGCTCTCGTCGGTGTCCAGACATTGCAGCGGCTCACCTGTCGTCCCGGACGTCTGATGGATCTTCGTGTAGCGGTCCCGTGGGTACGTCAGGTTCGTTCCATACGGCGCGTTGCCGATCTGGTCGAGCGTCAGCTCTTGTTTGGTCGTGAACGGCAGCTTGTACAGGTCTTCCAGCCGTTTGATGTCGCCGGCCTTGCGCACGCCGGCGTCGTACAGTTTGCGCTGATAGAAGCCGTTCCCGCTGAGGATCTCCTCGAGCATCATCCGGAAGCGATGCATCTGGAATTCTTCCAGTGCGTTGCGCCCGAGGGTCTCGATGAAGGGATCGAAGTAACGCTCGTTCATGCGGACTCCTCAGTGGTGTGATGGCAGCGTTTCGTCGCCGGTCGGGAACTTCTCGTTGATCAGCATGAGGGGTCGTTCCCGCTCGATGATGCGGTAGGTGCGGCTCAGGTACATGGTGTGGTTGGAGCCGGGCGGTGGTGGTTCGAGCTGCTCCCGCCCGTACCAGAGAATGTCGCGGCGGGTCTCGAGATTCGCCTCCGAGATGATGCGCCCGATCCCGTGGGGATGGTCGGCCAGCTGCTCCCGCACTGCGGATGGCAAGCGCTCGACGACGAGCAGCGATGGGGCGAAGGCATAGAACCGGTTGGAAAGCGCGCCGCGGAGCGTGACTTCACGGGCGATGACCGGAGTGCCGGCGCCGGCTTCGAGCCACTCGTGGTCTTCGGCCAGTGCCCGGTGTTCCTGGCTCACTACCGTCACCCGGACCGGCTCCATCCGGAATGCCTCGATGAACTTGGTCACCGTGCCGTCGATAGACATGAGCGCTCGGTGGTAGGGCGTTATCGCCCGCAGGTTTACCGGCTTCAATTCCCGCGGGGCCGCGAATTGGGCGATGAAGAGTTCCTCCAGGGGATCCTGATACATGCTGGCGGTGTCGGGTACGGCCGTCACGGGGAGCTCTCTTCCACGATGAACGGGTCGAGGTCGCCGCGCAGATACATCTGGGAGAAGTGCCGGTGGCGTCGCTTGCCGCTGGACGTTTTCGTGAGCGTACCGGAGGAGACCAGCACGACCTCGGCCACATTGACACCGAGGTGGGTCATGGTCGATTCACGCACGTCGCCGGCGATCTCCTTCGTGGTGCGCTCCAATGGTTCCCGTACCTCGGAGACGATGACGATCTGTTGGGTGCCCTGGGCGGGATCGTCGACCCCAAACGCGGCGAAACACCCTTTGCGCAGTCCTTCCACCTCGAACAGCGCCGGCTCGAAATCGGAGGGGTCGAATTTCTTGCCCCGCTGGGTGATCCTTTCTCGGGCGCGCCCGGTCCAGAACAGCTCACCGTCGCGCAGGTATCCGAGGTCGCCGGTCAGTACGAGACCGTCGGGCAGGATGGCCTCTTTGGTGGCAACGGGATCTTCGAGATACTCGATCAGGGCCGACGGCGAATCGAGTGCCACCAGGCCGACCTCGCCGTCAACCAGGCGCTCGCCATCGTCGCCCAGAATGTGAATGTCCATTCCCGGGTGGGGCCGTCCGGCCGACACGAGCGGGGTCGCCAGCGGGTGGTCGCCGGGGACGGGCGCGGCGATCCACGCGTCCTGCAGGATGTCACGGTCCACGTGTTCCACGATGTAGGGGCCGTTGGGATCGCTGAAGGTGGCACCGCCGATGTTCTCAGCACAGCCGAAGTTGGTCTTGAGCTGCGCGGGCGTCACTCCAAACGCAGCAAAACGCTCGGCGAAGGTCTGCATGGTTTCGAAGTGGATCCGCTCGGCCGCGTTCCAGAATCCCTTCACGTGATCGAGACGGATACCGTCCAGCTGCTTGTCCCTGGCGCGCTGGGCGGTGATTGCAAAACCGAAGTTGGGGGACCAGGTCGTGTTGGCACCGGTGGCGTGCAGGCCCGTCAGCCACGACGCCGGGTTCTTCACGAACTCGAGCGGGCTGTGCATAACCATCGGGATCCCTGCCGCCAGGCACAGGAACGTGTTGTTGACCAGCCCCATGTCGTGATACAGCGGCGTCCAGTTGAAGAACACGTCGTCCGCGCTGAGCTCCATCGCCCGGTACATGCCGTCGAGCGCCGCCAGCACACCCTCTTGCTTCCAGACGCATATCTTGGGAAACCCGGTGGTTCCCGACGTCAGCTGGTAGGCGGCCCGATCTAGCGGTCCCGGCAGGATCCGTTCTCCCAGCTCCTGGGTGGAGTCTCCGTCGAGATCGTCGCCGAACAGGAACGTGGTCGCGGGGTTCGCCCCACGCAGCTCATCCCGCATGCTCTCGAGGCTCGCCGAACACGAGACCACCGGCGCGTGAGTTCGCTGCACGGTGCTCGTCACGACGCGAGGGAGGTCGGAGTTGACTCCTTGGATTGCCGGCGGCGCCACGAGCAGCGGAAGGCCGCCCAGCAGCAGCGTGCCGACGAGGGTGGCCATCGATGTCGGATCGCTGTGATGCACTATGACGCACGCGTCACCGGCGCCAAGTCCGGCCTCTCGCAGCTGGGCGGCCCGTCCGGCCGCCACCGCGTAGAACTCGGCCCGCGATTGCCAGCGAACCTCTGACCGCCGGTCGTACCAGGTGATACAGCGGGCCTCGGGGACCGCGTCGAGCTGGCGGTAGAAGGCGTCCTGCAGGGAGTCGAGGCCCAGCAGATAGGTCGGCTCGATCATGCTGTCTCCGAATGCGCGACTCGTGACCGCGCATAGGCATGGCCCGGTGAGGCGGCCCGCCCGGATGCGCGACACGGCCTCACGAGGCCGGATAGAAGAACCGACGTGTTCACGATCATTCATGCCCCCGTTGACGCCCCACTGCCCCGGAGTGAGCATTACCTGGCTTCGTTGTCCCTGGCGCGAAGGTCAGCCTACCGGACGGCTTGCGCAAGAGCGCCCTCACTGACAGCCCCATGCCGACCCGGCTCGCCGCCCCCGCAGCGGGAGTGGTCCGCCTCTCCGCCAAAGACGGACCGGCGTCCTGGTCGGGCGCGTCCGACCATCCTCCAAGAACATTGTGTCGTGGTGCGGGCGCTACTCAGGCCGTACGCCGCCCCGGGCCAGCCGGGGAGCGGCGGTCCGTAGACCGGCGAACGCGACGGCCAGGATGGCGGCGGCCAGGACCAGCGAGACCTCGGTGCTCCGCTGGAGGCCGGCGACCCGGGAGGCGAGCAGCACCACCGCCGCTTGCACTGCACTGGGGGCGATGGCGGCGAGCGGCGGGCGGTCACCCCACGTCCGCAAGAAGACGCCGTCCTGCCAGCCCAAGGAGCGGCGGACGAGCGGCTCGATCAGCAGCATCCCGAGCGCAGCGGTGGTTCCCACCACCGAACTCAGCCGGATCGCCCCGTCTTCGACCGCCGTCCACAACAGGGCGCCGACCCACAGGTAGGCGCCGGCCCCCGCTCTGGCGAGCGGGATCGGCCACACCAGTGCTGCCACCGGGAGCGATGCCCCGAGCAGGATCAGCACCCGGTCTACGTCCGGGATGTCCAGCCAGCCGCCGATGGTGGCGAGTATCAGGAACAGCGTGCCGAGCCCGATCCGTTCATGGGCGTCTGCGGTGTCGGCCGCCAGGGCGCCTCCGACGGCGATCGCCCCGGTGACGGCCAGGTCGAGCAGAACCGGACCCGGCGTCGTCCCGAATCCGATCACTGCGGCGCCTGGAACACCAATGGCCACCCGGGCAAGAAGACTGTTCCCGACATCGATGAACAGCGGAACGGCCAGCAACACCAGCCCCACGACGAACGCCGCGTCGATCCGCCGGCGGATCAGGATCACATACACCAGCACCGGGATGACCGCAGTGATAGGCGGCTGCGCCCGGCGGCCGGCGGCCAGAATCGCCGCCGCGCTGGCTGTCACGATGACCAGGCTCGCCATCACACCGCCGGCCATTGTCTCCAGCGTGCGCAGGAGGATCCGCATGGCGGCGAGGCTACCGGCAGGAGGTTGTTGCACAACCTCCGCGCCGGGCTGCATGGTGTGGGGGTTGCGGCGGCGTGGGTAGGCTCCGCCGCGGCTGGAGGTGGTCATGAACACACGCATGGGCGTGGACATCGGTGGGTCGGGGATCAAAGCGGCCCCGGTTGATGTCGACCAGGGCGAGCTCCTCAACAAGCGGGAGCGCATCAAAACACCCCAGCCGTCCAAGCCCAACGCGGTCGCGGAAGTGGTCGCCGAACTGGTGCGCCATTTCGACTGGTCCGGCCCGATCGGCGTGACGTTCCCCGCCATCATCAAACGGGGCGTCGTCTACACGGCCGCCAATGTCGATGAGAGGTGGGTCGGCGTCGACGCCGACGCCCTCTTCACCGCGGCGACCGGATGCCCGGTGACGGTCATCAACGATGCGGACGCCGCCGGCGTTGCCGAAGTGAAGGTCGGTGCCGCCCGTGACCGGTCCGGGGTCGTGCTGGTACTCACGTTCGGTACGGGGATTGGGAGCGGCCTCTTCGTCGACGGAGTGCTGGTCCCCAACACGGAGCTGGGTCATCTCGAGCTCGAGGGCGCGGTGGTCGAGACCTGGGCGGCCGGGCGCCTCCAGGAGCACGAAGGCCTGTCCTACGTTGAGTGGGGCCGGCGCGTCCAGCGTTACCTCACACATCTGGAGCGTCTCTTCGCTCCAGACCTGTTCATCGTCGGTGGTGGAATCTCGAAGAATTTCGACAAATACGCCGCGCAGCTCGACATCGAAACTGAAGTGGTTCCCGCCGCGCTGCGCAACAACGCCGGCATCGTTGGTGCGGCCATGGTCGCAACGGACGCCTGACCCTCGTCGGCACCGGCGGGCTATTCAGACGCGAAGGGGGCGAGGCGGGCGGCGACGTCGGGCGGCACCCGGACCGTGAGGCGGGTGGCCGAGTCGCCATGGACCTCCTCCAGGATCTCGGCGTCACGGTGGAGCGAGGCAAGTAGGTCGCCTCGCTCATACGGAATCACGAGTGACAGCTCTTCGAACTGCTTGGTGAGTGCCGTCCCGATGGCTTCGCCAAGGTTGGGCAGGCCATCACCGATCAGCGCAGAGGCTGCGACTGCGCCGGGATAGAGCTGCTGCAGCCGGTCGACGGCTATTTGCTCGGCGACGTCGAGCTTGTTGAGTATCAGGAGTTCAGGGATCGAGCCCGCGTCGATCGACTCCAACACCTCTCGCACCGCAGCGATCTGATCCGTCGCACCGGGGTCGGACGCGTCCACGACGTGCAATAGCAGATCTGCATCCGAGACCTCCTGCAGCGTCGAACGGAACGCTTCGACGAGCTGGTGGGGAAGCCGTTGGACGAACCCGACCGTATCCGATAGCAGCACCGTCTGGCCGCCGGGTAGCTGCCAGCGGCGGGTGGTGGAGTCGAGCGTAGAGAACAGCTGGTCTTCAGTCAGGACGCCGGCATCCGTCAGCGCGTTCAATAATGTGGATTTCCCGGCGTTCGTGTAGCCCACCAGCGCCGCGGTGGGAATCTGCTTGCGACGCCGCGCCTTGCGCTGGGTGTCCCTGACCCCGCGCAGGTCATCGAGGTCCCGGACCAGCTTCGCCATCCGCTGGGTGATGCGCCGGCGGTCGGTTTCGAGTTTCGTTTCGCCCGGCCCCCGGGTGCCGATTCCCCCCGCCTGGCGGCTGAGTTTGGTTCCCTGCCCCCGCAGGCGAGGCAGGTGGTAGCGGAGCAACGCCAGCTCGACCTGCATCATGCCTTCGCGGCTCGTTGCGTGCTGGGCGAAGATGTCGAGGATCACCGCCACCCGATCGACCACGTCTGTCTGGAAGATGGCCTGCAGGTTGCGCTGCTGGGCGGGGGTGAGGTCGTTGTCGAAGACGACCACGTCCGTGTCCAGCGACATACTCTCGATCGCCAGCTCTCGCGCCTGGCCGGGGCCGATGAAGGTGGCAGGGTCGGGCCGGGCCCGGCTGACGATCACCGACGCCACCGGGTCCGATCCGGCGGTGTCGGTGAGCAGTTCCAGCTCCTGGACGCTGCGTTCGAGCTGGAGCGGGCTGTCGTTCCCTAGCCGAACCGAGATCAGGAACGCGCGCTGGCGGACGACTTCGAGGTCGGTGACGGTGGCCGTCAGGCGGCGGCGTTGGCGTGACTGATGCTCAGAAGTCATATGCGAGGCTTCGACTCACCAACTGTGCCAGGCATGCCCGCCCGATGTCCCTCAATTTCGGCAGCCCCGGGATCAGGAGACGTCTCAGAGATAGGAACTCTCGCTCATTGGGGTGTCATCGTCCTCTTCGGCAATGATCTGGGACTCCCGCACGGCCACGGCCACCTTGCCGGTCGGAGGCCACAGGAAGCGCCAGGCGCCGGTGGGGACCGCCCAGAATCTACGGCCGCTCTTGATATCGACCAGCGTGAGCGCGTCGCTGGAAGACTCCGTGCCGGCGGGGACGAGGAGCCCCGATCGTGTGGCGTTCTCCTCCATCAGATGACCAACCCGCCATCCAGGCATGATTCGATATCCGTTGACGTCCAGCGGTTCCTTCATCAGTTCCTGTGTGCTCCCGCGCAGAGTAGTGGAACTGGCGCCCACAGGAGCCGAGGTCCCGCCGAGGACTGGTCGGATTGGGCCGATGCAACGGGGTGAGATCTGGTTCGCTGCGACTCCCAGTGGCGACCGTCCCGTGCTCATCCTCACCCGGGACCCGGTTGCCGATCGGATCGGTTCCGTGGTCGTCGCAGCCCTGACCCGCGTGTCCCGCGGCCTCGTGTCAGAATTCGAACTCCTGACGTCGATGGTATACCGACTGCCTGTGTTGCCAACTTCGACAACCTGCACACCCTGCCGGGGGACTCGTGCCGGCGGCGGGTCACCCAACTCGGACCCGCCCGCATGGCAGAAGCCTGCCGGACCCTACGGGACGCAACGACCTGTTGATACGTCGAACGACGACCCGAGCGCGTGCGTGCCAATCTCGGACGCTCGGTGGAATCCTCGTTCTGGTCTGAGATTGAGTGATAGGTGCGGATTCTTTGCGGCCCTCCGTGGTCTAGAGCCGGTACAATCCAGTGCATTGCCCCGCCTATCACGAATCCGGGCTTCGGAGTGTGGGGCTCGCAGGAAGGAACCCGGGCGGCAGGAACACTCCACCGCCGATCGCCTTCCACTACCTGGAAGGGGCTTCTTCATGTTTCGAGGGTTTGCCAGCGCGTGGCGCAAGCTGCGGGGTCGTCCGGATGTGCAACGAGTGGTCGACGAGGTCGACAAACTCCGGGATCGTCCCGACACGCAACGAGTGGTCGACGAGGTCGACAAACTCCGGGATCGAACGCAGGACGAGTAGGTGTGGGGGGAGCGTCGTCCGGGCGGACTTCATCAACTACGCCGTGTGGACTCACCTACCCGGCACGCAGCCCGCGCCCATAGCGCGCCTCACACTCCACCACCCAGCACGACGTCGGGCAATACGTAGGAACCCGCACTCATAGGTGCTCGATCTCGGACACTCGGTGGGCGGAGGGTTCCATTTCGGACCAACGAAGGCGTACCGAGCCCGGGCGGTGGCGCGGCCGGTGTTCCTTCGCGACAGGATTTCTGAGCACCTTGCCCGTGGCGCCGACACCGACCCTGAGGCGTTGGTCTTGACCGCGCCCAGGGGCGGACCGTTGCGCCGGAAGGAGTTCAGCGCCGGCTATTGGAAGCCGGCGCTCGTTCGGGCCGATATCGAACACCTCTGCGTGCATGTCCTCAGTCACACGTGCGCCTCGCTCTTGATTGCTACCGGCGCCAACCCGAAGGCCGGGCAGACGCAGGTCGGCCATTCTTCGATCCAAGTGACGTTGGACCGGTATGACACCTCTTCCCATCGGATCAAGATGTCCTCGCCGCAAATGGATCATGTATATCTCGGATCTCTGCCGGACACTCGACGGACACCTGACGGACACCGAGTCGTCGAACTGACCAGAGAGCGGGCCGCTGCCGAGTGGCCCTGTAGCCGAAGACCCTTACGCTGCATGGGTCTTCGGCTCGTTGGCGGAGGCGGACGGGAATCGAACCCGCCGGGGACCTTTCGACCCCCCACCGGTTTTGAAGACCGGGGAGCCCACCAGGCGCTCGTTCGCCTCCACCGGCCAGGTTAAACGGTGTTGTCGGCTCCAGAAGGTGGGAACCGCTGAGTCGTCCCCAGCGTTGGCTACCGTTGAATCATGACTGTGCGTCGTGCCGGTGCACCCATCCAGCTGAGCATCTCGGGGGAAGTGGAACATCCCCACGACCTCGGCCTCGATGCCATCCACCAGCTCTCGTCCGTCCGGACCGGCCATGAGCTGGCCCCGGCCGGACGAGTGGTTCCGGTGGGAGCGTTGCTGGAGTTGGCCGGCCCTGCGGCCGGCGCCGGGTATGCGACATTCGAGAGCGGCGACGGCCATTATCGGGCGTCGGTACCGCTGGCAGACGCGAGCGGGAAGGGCTGGTTGCTCATAGGGCCCGACGCCGGTGGGCTGGACCGCTCGGCCGGAGGGCCGATGCGTTTGATCGTCCAGGACGGCGATACGCTCTGCTGGAACGTCAAGAACGTGGTTGCCATGCGCATCACCAATGAGAAAGAACCCGACAGCGTGCCGGAGGATCCGCCCCATTGACCATGAGCGAAGAAACACGCGACGCAAGTGCCGTAGGCGAGGCCATCATGATCGCCCGGGGGCTGCGCGGATGGTCGGCCCACGAACTGGCTGAACGGATCGGTGTTCCCGCGAGCACCATCCGGGCATGGGAGCAGGCAACGGCAAGCCCGGACCAGGCGGTGATACCCGTGCTGGCCGAGGTCCTCGAGCTGGACGCCCGCGACTTGGTGGTGGAGTCAACCGGCGACCCGGATGCCGTCGGCCCCCATTCGGCGGCGACCGGCACCGAGGAGGAGTCTCCACCCGATGCCGCCGGCACTCTGGCGCAGCCGGAGCCGCTCACCATGCCGGACACGGACATGGGGAACGCGACGTTCCGGTCCGAACCCTCGACGGTGGAAGCGACCGAGCCGCCCCCCGTGCGCACCATCGCAACTCAACCCCCGCCCTTTCCTGTGCAGGCCGACGAGCCGCACAGCGCGACGACCAGGGAATCCGTGATTGCACCATCCAGGCGTGATCCGGCCGACCCCTTGCAGCTGCTGACGAGCGCCGCAACATGGGTGCGAGATCGGTGGCGGCGCAGGCGACTCCTGGCGCGGGCGCCAACCCAGTTCAGGTCCTACGTCGAGGATGATCGCCAATCCACGACGTACCGGATCCGGCAGGTGCTCACCGCAGTCGTGTTGATCGTCCTCATTCTGCTCCTGCGCTGGGCGTGGAATCAGTTCGCGGAGGCGGTGTCGACGCTGTTCGACACCCTCCGCTCCGCCGTCTAGGTACTGCACAGATTTGAGCCTTCCGGCCTACCACTCCTTGTAGTATTCTGAGGACTCTCAGTGGTAGTGTCCGCCAACCTACGGAGGGAATATGTCCGCCGCTCCGCCACCCGACTGGGATCCTGTCATGCTCGACACCTACCTGGCCGGTGTCGAAGAACCGGAACTCGACGATCAGCTCAAACTCGAGTTGCGGCGCACCGTGATGGACCATGACCTGTGCGTCGACGTCGACTTCCGCCCGGCGCTGTGGTCGCATCGCTGACCCGGAAAAAGTACGCCGATACCTGCTTGCGTGTGCCATCATGGCGCTACCAGAGAAAGGAGGTGGTCCAACTTGGGTAGTTCTTGTAGGACTCTGGAGGTGGCCGAGCGCTGAGCGACGGCCATGAGAGTCTGTCGCTCGCTCTCACCGAGCGCACTCACCGAGCGCACTCACCGAGAGCAGAGGTGGCGACTCCAACTCGGACCACCGAATCCTTCAGCCCGCATGCTGGTCCTCATGCGGCGTCTCTGGTTCAGGCTGAGCCAGCCCGGCCTGCTCGTCGACGGAATGGTCGATGGTAGGGCCGGCTCGGCTGCCGAGCACCGTGACGAACTGGGACGGGGACGACCCGTTACCGGTACAGACTGTCACCGAGACCGACTGTCACTGAGACAGACTGTCAGTGAGACGAAGTGTTGCTGGATTTCAGAACAGAAGGCCCCCTCGATCGAGGGGGCCTTCGTCATGCTCGGTTGCGGGTGCGCCGACCTCAGTCGCTCGACCGTCCTAAGACCGCGATGAGAGCGGCGAAGATGATCGCAATTGCTGCCACCCACAGACCGACATGCTTGCTCGAACCGACCATGAGGACCCCCAAGTCACTGCGCCCGCTCGACACGCCGGCGCTCTTCTGCTGATAACTCGGTTTTGACCCGACCGCGGGTTTACCTGTGGCGGGTCAATCCGGCGTGAACCCGTGATCCTTCAGCCACTCGTCATTCCAGATCTTGGAGAGGTACCCGCGCCCCGAGTCAGGCAGGATCACGACCACCAGCCGCGAGGTGTCCTCGTCCGCCACGCGCCGGGCACCTTCGACGGCCATACCGCACGAGCCGCCAACCAGCAGTCCTTCCTTCCGAGCCAGCCGGCGGGTCGTCGAGAACGACTCCTGATCGGTCACCATGATGTAGCGGTCCACGATCTCGCGATCGAGTGTCTCAGGCCAGAAATCCTCGCCCACTCCCTCGACCTTGTATTGGTGCACGTCGGCACGAGAGGGTGCTGTGAAGATGGAACCTTGGGGGTCGACGCCGACCACCTCGATGCCGGGATTCTGCTCCTTCAGGTACCGTCCCGCCCCGGTGATCGTCCCACCGGTCCCAACCCCGGCCACCAGAACATCGAGCTTGCCATCTGTCTGGTCCCACAACTCGGGTCCAGTCGTCAAATAGTGCGCCTCGGGATTGAACCGGTTGACATACTGGTTGGGCTGGAATGCCCCCTCGATCTCAGCTGTGAGGCGCCGGGCCACCCCGTAGTAGCCGTCCGGGTCCTCGGGCAGCCGGTCGGTCGGTGTAACGATCACCTCCGCGCCGTAGGCTCGCAGCAAATCGATCTTTTCCGGCGATACCTTGTCCGGAACGGTGCAGATGACGCGGTAGCCGCGGATCGCTCCCACCAGCGCCAACCCGGCCCCGGTGTTCCCGCTGGTCGGCTCGATGATCGTTCCACCGGGTTTGAGCAAGCCCTGCTCTTCGGCGCGGTTGATCATGTGCACCGCGATGCGCTCCTTCACCGACCCGGCCGGGTTCAGGTACTCGACCTTGGCAACCAGATTGCCGGGGGGGTGCAGCCGGGCAAGGCGGATCAGCGGGGTGTTCCCGATGGCGTCGATCGCGCTGTCATGAATCTGCACGATCTCGCAGCGTAGTGGGTCCGCTCACCTTCACCGGACGGACTCGGATCGGTCGATCACCGGGCCGAACCTGGGCAGAGAGCCGGCGGGTGGACCGGCGCGTCGCAGTCCGGCGCACTCCGAGGACGTCAAAAAAATGGGCCCGGGGTGCAACGAAATAGAACCGCGTCCCGGGTACCCTCGCTCGTGGGATGAGGGAATTACGTCGTGACGAGCGGCGCAACGGGCGGGACCGATCCCCAAGACGGACACGGAAGCTCGGAACCTTCTTGGGCGTGTTCACGCCGTCCATCCTGACCATCCTGGGGGTGATCCTGTACCTCCGCACAGGATGGGTCGTGGGCAACGCCGGCATCGCCGGAGCCGTCGCCATCGTCATCATCGCCAACGGCGTGACGTTCTTGACGGCGCTGTCGGTGGCCGCGGTTGCCACAAACATGCGGGTGGGCGCCGGCGGCGCCTATTTCATGATCTCGCGCAGCCTGGGGGTTGAGATCGGGGCGGCCATCGGGATACCGCTGTTTCTCGCCCAAGCGTTCAGTGTGACGCTCTACGCTTTCGGTCTGGCCGAGAGCCTGCAGCTCATCTGGCCGGAGGTACCGCAGCGCCCGGTGGCCGTGATCACGATCCTGGCGGTGGCGATGCTCGCCACCCGCGGTGCCGGTCTGGCCTTGAAGCTGCAGCTTCCCATCATGGCGGGCATCGTGTTGTCGCTCGTGGCGCTGGTTTTTGGGGTCCTGACCCACGGCCCGGATCCCGTTGCGGCGGCGGTCGAGCCCAGATCCATCCTCGGGTTCTGGGAAGTCTTCGCCGTGTTCTTCCCGGCTGTAACCGGAATCATGGCCGGCGTCTCCCTTTCGGGCGACCTCGAGGAACCGACCAAATCGATTCCGTGGGGCACTCTGATTGCAGTGGTGGTCGGGTTCTTCGTGTACATCGGGGTGGTGATCGCGCTCGGGTTGTCGGCCGATCGTCAGACGCTGATCGAGGACAACCTGATCTGGTTCACGCTCGCCGGCGGCGCCGCAGTGCTCATCTTCCCGGGAATCTGGGGCGCTATTTTCTCGTCTGCGGTCGGCAGCGTTCTCGGCGCTCCTCGTACCTTGCAGGCGATGGTGGACGACCGGGTGCTGCCATCTTTCTTCGGGCGCGCCATCGGCCAGATTCAGGGTCCGGGAGTGCCACTCCTCATCTCGCTGGCGGTGGCTCTGGGCGCGGTGGCGTTGGGAGACCTCAACGCGGTGGCTCCGGCGCTGACCATGTTCTTCCTCACCACCTACGGTGTGGTCAATCTGGTGGCAGGCGTCGAGCGTTTGGCCGGAGACCCGTCGTTTCGCCCCACCTGGAACGTCCCGTGGTGGGCGTCGATCGCAGGTGCGATCGGCTGTTTCTTCGTGATGTTCCTGATCAATCCCGGCGTGCTGTTCGTGGCGGTGGCGGTGGAGGTTGGCGTCTACCTGGTCATGCGCCGCCGGGCAATGGTGGCGCCGTGGGGCGACCTGCGCCGGGGGGCGCTGACCTCGCTGGTGCGTTCGTCGGTGCTCCAGCTGCGGCGGCTGCCCCGCGATCCTCGCAACTGGCGGCCGAATATCCTGCTGTTCGCCGGCTCCCTGGTCAAGCGCCGGCCGCTGGCCCACTACGCCAACTGGCTGGTGCAGGATCGCGGAATCCTGACTGTGGCCGACCTCAAGATCGGCAACGTCGCCGAGATCGGGGCGTCCGTCAAAGAGTGGTCAGCCGAGCTAGACGCGCAACTCGACGAGTTCGGCGTGAAGGCCTTTAGCGAGGTAGACGTCGTGACCGATTTCATCGAGGGAGCCATCACCGTCGCGCAGTCGAACGGGATCGCCGGAATCGAAACCAACACGGTGATGTTTGGTTGGAGCGACAAGATGGAACGCCGGTCTTCGGCGCTCACCATCATCGAGGCCCTGTCCAACCTAGGGATCTCATCCGTGATCTGCCGCCCGGTGCCGCTGGCACCCAACAAGACCCGCCGTGAGATACATGTGTGGTGGGGTGGTCTGCAACACAACGGAGACATGCTGGTGTTGTTTGCCCATCTCATGTCTCTCAATCCCGAGTGGCGTAGCGCCAAGATCTCGATCAAGAGCATCGCGACAAGCGACATGATGGCGCGGCGCAACGCAGCCCTGCTAGGCGAGATCGTGAGGAACTCACGGATCTCGGCTGAGACCGAGGTGATCCTCAAAGGGTCAGATCGTTCGGTCCAGGAGGTGATGTGCGAGAAGTCGCGGACGGCGGACGTGGTCTTTCTGGGGTTGCGCTCTGTCGCGCCGGGCGGCGAGCCCGAGTATGCCGAACGGATCGAGGGGTTGCTGCGCTCCCTGCCGACGGTGCTGCTGGTGAGGAGCGCCGGCGAGTTCCGCGGCCGTCTGCTGGGGGAGGGAACGGCCACCCCCGCGGCCGCCGACCCGGCGCCACCGAGCCAGAACGGCGACACACCCACGTCCTGAGCCTCCTTGGCGACTGCTGGTCAATCTGCTGCCGCGCTCCTAGCGTGTCGGCCGACATGGCAATCCTCGACGACCTCCCTCACAACGAAGGCTTGAACGCCGCCCTCGGCCTCGAGTTGACCGAGGTCACGCCCGACCGCTGCGAGGGCCGGATCGACACCGGCCCGGTCCACCGACAGCCGTACGGGATCGTACACGGCGGCACCTATTGCACGCTGGTCGAAGCGCTGGCATCGACCGGTGCTGCCGTATGGGCGCTGGAGCAGGGCTTCGCCGGGGTCGTCGGGATATCGAATACCACGGACTTCTTGCGTTCCCACCGCGAAGGCGGCATCCGAGGAACCGCAACGCCGATCCACCGGGGCCGCACCCAGCAGTTGTGGCAGGTAGAGATCCGGCGCGAAGCGGACAACAAGCTGCTGGCCCGGGGACAGGTCCGCCTGCAGAACCTGGTTGATCCGCAGGCCATCGGAGGGCTCGGCCCGCTGGGCGACCCGGGATCATCGAGCTGACCCCGAGCCGGCCCGTCTCGGTCCGACCGTGGGTTTGGCAAGGGGCGCCCGCGGCGTAACGTGAGGCCATGCACCGTATCGCGAGGCTCGCGTGGGCGGCCCTCATCCTCAATGTCGTCGTGATCCTGGGCGGTGCGCTCGTCCGGGCGACGGGATCGGGGGCGGGTTGCGGCCGGTCCTGGCCGACCTGCGACGGCCAGGTCATACCGGCCGAGATCGAGGGGGCGCTGGCGATCGAGTTCGCTCACCGGCTTCTCAGCGGACTGGCCCTCATCACGGTGTTTGCGTTGTATTTCACGATTCGGCGCAGCACCGTTGGCAATGTGAGTCGCGGCGAGCAGCAGCTGCGGACAGCCGGTTGGTGGGCCGTGGTGACCATCGTTGGTGAAGCGCTCATAGGTGCCGGGATCGTGCTATTCGAGTGGGTCAGCGACGACAGCTCCGTTGCCCGCACCGTGGCGGTCCCGCTTCACCTGTTGAACACGCTGCTCTTGCTGGGGGCGCTGGCAATCACCGTGTCCCTCTCGACTTCGGACAAAACCATCGAATGGTCCCGGTTACGCCGCGACCCGCGCGTTGCGGCCGGCCTCGGACTGATGGTCCTAGTGGCCGCCTCGGGAGCAGTTACTGCGCTGGCCGACACGCTCTATCCAAAGAACTCGCTCAGTTTCGACGGCTTCGGCGCCGAGTCATTGCTGACCAGCCTGCGGGTGGTGCACCCGGCGCTGGCGATCGCGGCCGCCCTCATCATCATGCGTATCGCGCTCGTCCGACCCGCCGGCCTGTCCGGATACGGTTTGGCGCTGGCGCGGGCGATCATCTGGCTGGTGGCGGTCCAACTCGCCGCCGGGATCACCAATGTTGCGCTGCTGGTGCCGGTCTGGATGCAGCTCCTTCACCTGGGGCTGGCCGATGCGCTCTGGATCGCCTTCGTCTGGTATGCGGCCGAGCTCCACAGCCGGCAATCCGCGCCGGCCCAGCTGAGCTGAGAGGTTGCACAAGTCGCCGCACCCGCGACGGTATCTTGTCGATGAGGACGAAAGAATGGAGTCGATGTGCCCCCTAGGACTCCGCGCGACCAGTACGTGGACTTTCTGCGGTCGGCCTCGCTGGTTGTAGTCGTTGTCTGGCACTGGGTATTCACGATCCTGGTCGTGTCCGAAACGACTGTTTCGCCGTCCAACCCGATCGGTTTCACCCGCGGCATGTGGGTGGCGACCTGGGTGTTACAGGTGATGCCGGTCTTTTTCTTTGTCGGTGGCTACACCCACCGGCTCGCCTTCGACAGGTACACGAGAGGCACATCTCGTCGCTTCCTCAAACGACGCATCCGCCGACTGCTGGTACCGGCCGTCGGGCTCTCGGTAGCCTGGATCGTCCTCGGGGTCGTCCTCGACGTCGTCATGAACCCTGGCTGGATCTGGTCGGCGGTGATCCTGGTGCTGTCGCCGCTGTGGTTCCTGGTGGTGTACGTGGTTCTGGTGCTGGTCGCGCCGGTAGCTATTCGGGCTCACTGGCGCTGGGGTGAACTGGTTCCGGTTTGGTTGCTCGGTCTGGCGGCCGTGTTCGATGTACTCCGTTTCAGTCATGGGCAGGGCTGGGCGGCCTGGGTCAATTTCATCGTCATTTGGGGCCTCGCCCATCAGCTCGGCTTCTATTACGACCGCTTCATCGCCGCCCCGCGCCGGCTGGGGTGGATGCTGTTCTGGGGCGGTCTCTTCGGCCTGGTCGCGCTGACCAACATGGGCTTCTATCCGCGCTCCCTGGTCGGCGTGCCCGGTGACCGGTTCTCCAACATGGGCCCTCCGACGCTGGCGATTGTGGGCTTGACATTTCTTCAGATCGGCGTGGTGATCCTCATCCGGGACTGGGTCTTGCACCGCCTGGAAACTGATCTACGGTGGAGACGACTGTTCGTCTGGGTGAACGAGAATTCGCTGCCGCTCTACCTGTTCCACTCCTCCGGCATGGCGATCGTCGTGGCGCTCGCCTTCGCGCTGTTCGGATACGTGCCTCCCTCCGAGCCCACCACCGAATGGTGGCTGACCCGGCCGCTGTGGCTGCTCGCCCCATTCTTGGCCACATGGCCAATTCTCGCGGCGTACAGGCGCGCGGTGGGAGCAGCGCCGGCCGTAGAACAAACCCCCGACGCCACGGTCTGAAGCGCTTTCACGTCGGAACCGCGTCGAGCTCCGCCTCCAGCGCGGCCGACGTCGAGACGGGGGCGCGGCAGGTCATCCGCTCGCACACATAGGCGAGCGTGTCGCCTGGCCGGCTCCTCCCCGCCAGCAGCGGCACCTCGTCCGCATGCCGTCCCTCCGGGTCGATCGCCAGCACCAGGTGGGGTCGGTAGGCACGCCAGACAGGCCGGGCCAGTTCGCGGGCCTGGGGGCCGACGATCGCCACCTCTCTCATGCCGACGTGATACGACGTGAGTACCGCCAGCAGGTGCCCGGCGACCGAAGGGGCACGTTCGATCAGCCTGCCGGCCCGCCGGGTGATGTGCTCGAAGCCATCGAGCCATTCGCTCTCGCCCGTATACAGCGCAAGTCGCAGGAAGGCCTCCGCTGCCATCGACTCGCCCGAGGGCGTGGGGTTGTCCATCTGGTCCCGGGGTCGGACGATGAGCGGTGCGGCGTCCGAGCCTGTGGCGTAGAGCCCGCCGACCTCGTCCGCGAAAAGACCTGGGATGGCGCGGGTGAGGTCGGCGAACGCCTCGTACCATTCGAGGGCGCCGGTCGCCTCGTACAGCACCGACAACCCGAGCGCATAGGCGGCGTAGTCCTCCAGGTACCCGACCAGGTCGGCGCGCCCCTTGCTCCAGCTGCGCAGCAACCGGCCGTCGGGACGGTGGAGGTGTTCGAGTACGAAGTGTCCATTGCGTTCGGCGGCGGCGAGATAGTCGGGGCGTTCCAGGATGGCGCCGGCCTCTGCCAGAGCCCGGACCATCAGACCGTTCCAGGCGGTGATCACCTTGTCATCCAGCCCCGGCCGAATCCGCTCGTTGCGAGCTGCCAGGAGCGTTGAACGGGCCTGGTCGATCAAGCGCTCGGCCTCCACAACCGGCACGCCGTTCCGGTCGGCGACCTCGGCGAGAGCCGAGTTTCGGGTCAGCACATTGGAGCCCTCGAAGTTCCCGTGGGCGGTCACCCCGAACCAGTCAGCCGCCAATTCGATGAGCGCATCGTCGTCGAGAGCGGCGGCCAATTCCTCGCGGGTCCACACGTAGAACTTGCCTTCGACGCCTTCCGAGTCGGCATCCTCGGCGGCCATGAATCCGCCCTGCTCGTTGGTCAGGTCGCGCAGGACGTAGTCGATGGTCTCGATTGCCACCCGGCGGTACGTGTCGTGCCCGCTGATCTGCCATGCCCTCAGGTAGATCCGGGCTAGCTGAGCGTTGTTGTACAGCATCTTCTCGAAGTGGGGAACGAGCCACTCACGATCGGTCGAGTAGCGGGCGAAGCCGCCGCCGAGCTGATCGTAGATTCCGCCCGCTGCCATGGCCGCAAGTGTTGCGTCGAGTATGCGACCGGCGTTGGGTGCCCATTCCGCCTGGTGGCTGCGCAAGAGAAACTCCAGGACGGGCTCCTGGGGAAATTTGGGTGCCCGGCCGAACCCGCCGTGCTCGGGATCGGAAGCGGCCGCGATCGAGCGGTAGGCCGCGGCGAGATCATCGCCACTCGGAACGTGGTCTGCAGCAGGGATTGAACGTCCGATCAGATCGTGTAGCTGTTCCGCCTGTGAGAGCACCTCGTCCCGCCGGTTCGTCCAGGCGTCGTGCACAGCCGCCATGACCCGACCGAACGACGGCATCCCGGGGCGTTCGTGCTTGGGAAAGTATGTCCCGGCGAACATCGGCACGCCGTCCGGGGTGAGAAACACCGTCATCGGCCAGCCTCCGTGCCCCGTCATCGCTTGGACCGCCTCCATGTAGATGGAATCCACATCTGGACGCTCTTCCCGGTCGACCTTCACCGGCACGAACCACTCGTTGAGCGTGGCTGCCGTCTCCGGGTCCTCGAAGGATTCGTGCTCCATCACGTGACACCAATGGCACGACGAGTAGCCCACCGACAACAAGACCGGCTTGTCCTCGGCCGTCGCTCGCGCAAACGCTTCTTCGCCCCACGGATACCAGTCGACGGGGTTGTCCTTGTGCTGAAGGAGGTAGGGAGATGTTTCGGCGGCGAGACGATTGGGCATCTTTCGAAGGTATCAGGTCTCGCTGGTTGTAGGACCGCCACCGCCGCGTCGAAGCCCTTCCGCCACGCCGAAGCAGCAGTCCAAATGCTGGAAAACGAAAGAGGGATCCGCTGAAATGAACAGGGTGGGAACAAAACCGAGCGAACAAACGTTCCCACTAGAGCCACTGTCTGTGGATAACTCTGTGGACTTCCCACCACGTATTGTGGGAAACTTAAGCAAAACCGGTGGATGAAGCTGTGTGCAAAAAGGGGGTTCACATACGGGCTTCGCTTTGGCATATTAGGCGCCCTGGGCGATGACGTGGAACCGATTCCACGACTGGGCACCATCCCCCTGGACGGAGGACTCTCTAGATGGCTGTAGCCGATAGGACGCGGCGCGCGACTACTGCGCCCCGACCCGCGGACGCCAGGACTCGGCGTGAACGCGAGCGAAATCGAAGCAAGCTGACCGATGAGCGCGGGCGGCTGACGACCGATCTGGTCAGTCAGTACCTCACCGCTATCGGCGAGTACGACCTGCTGACCGCTGAGCAGGAAGTCGAGCTTGCCCAACAGATCGAAGCCGGTGAAGAGGCGTCGGATCGCCTCGAAACAGGCGACTACAAGGGTAAGAAAGAAGAGATCGAGCTCCGCCGCCGGTTCCGCAAGGGCAAGGAAGCGAAAGACGCGTTTCTGACGGCCAACTTGCGGCTGGTGGTGGCCAATGCTCGGCGGTATGCGAACACGTCGGGGATCGACTTCTTGGATCTGATCCAGGAAGGCAACTTGGGCCTGATTCGCGCCGTCGAAAAGTTCGACTGGCGCAAGGGCTTCAAGTTCTCGACCTACGCCACGTGGTGGATTCGCCAGGCGATCACCCGGGCGATCGCGGACAAGTCGCGGACGGTCCGGATCCCGGTCCATCTGCACGACACCCTGGCCGCCGTGCGAGCGGCGCAGGCGAGCCTCAAGGCCGAGCTCGGCCGCGACCCGCGGCCGGCGGAGATCGCTGAAGAAGCGGGTGTCACGCTCGACAAGGTCGAGCTGGCGCTGGGTGTGGCCGACACCGTATCGCTGGAACAGCCGGTCGGTGAGGACGGAGCTCAGCTCGGTGATTTCATCGAGGATGAAGACGCGGCCGATCCGGTGCGAATGACCGAAGAGATGGACGTGGCGAACAGCCTGCGCAAGTCGATCGATCGGCTCCCAGACCGGGAGGGCCGCATCCTGGCACTGCGCTACGGCTTCTATGACGGCGTTCCCCGGACGCTCGAAGAGATTGGGGAGGAATTCAACCTGACCCGCGAGCGCATCCGTCAGTTGGAGAAGCTGGCATTGTGCCGGCTTCGCCACCCATCATTTGGGATCCGCGAGCAGGATCTGATCTGATCGGATCGGTGTGATTCAGCCGAGGGCGGGCCTGCCGGCCCGCCCTCGGCGCGTGCAGCCGGTCTCACCTGTTGAGTACTGCATGTGCCTCGGTAGCATCAGAACCGATGGGGGACATAACCGATCATGTAACTGGTGCCCACGCCGTCGTGTTGGGCGGTGCCGGATTCCTGGGATCCCATTTGTGCGAACGGCTCGTGCAGTCGGGCGCCCGGGTGACCTGCATCGACAACTTCATCACGGGTGACGCCGGCAACGTCGCACACCTGGTGGGCGCGCCGGGGTTCACTCTGGTTCACTACGACGTCACGAACTACCTCCATGTGCCGGGCGATGTGGATTTCATCCTGCACTTCGCGTCGCCCGCATCGCCGATCGACTACCTGAGGTGGCCGATTCAGACCCTCAAGGTCGGCTCGCTGGGTACCCACAAGGCGATGGGTCTGGCTGCGGCCAAAGGCGCTCGGGTCCTCATCGCCTCGACCAGCGAGGTCTATGGCGACCCCACGGTGAACCCCCAGCCCGAGACGTACTGGGGCAACGTCAACCCGGTTGGCCCACGCGGGGTGTACGACGAGGCGAAGCGCTTCGCCGAGGCGATGGCGCTGGCTTACAACCGGGAACATGGTGTGTCCGTGGCACTCGGGAGGATCTTCAACACCTATGGACCGCGCATGCGGGTCGACGATGGACGGGCAGTACCCGCTTTCTTTTCCGCCGCCTTGCGTGACGCACCGATCCCTATCCACGGCGACGGCACGCAGACCCGTTCTCTGTGCTACGTCGACGACCTGATTGAGGGACTGCTGCGGTTGATGGTGTCTGATCACATCGGGCCGATGAATATCGGCAACTCAGAAGAGATCACTATTCGCCAGCTGGCTGAGGCGATCCGCGACGTGGTCGGTTCGACCTCCGAGCTGGAGTTTCATCCTCGGCCGGAGGATGACCCCTCCGTCCGGTGTCCCGACGCGACCCTGGCGCGCCAGACGATCGGCTGGAGTGCCGAGATCCCGCTGGGCGAGGGTCTCAAACGCACCCTGCCGTGGTTCCAGCAGAAGGTGGCCGTCTAACCGATCGGATGCGGTCAGCCTCCGAACACGGCGGCATCGGGGAAGAAGGCCGACCACGCAAACCAGAACTCGTTGCGGTGGCTGACGGTGTCCAACTGAGAGCCCTCCAGCGGACCATCGACCGCCTTGCCGAGAATTGTCCAGGTAGTTCCGGTTTCGGCATCGGTGAACATCTCTCCGCTGGCCGAGAACGTCAGGGTCTGGCCGTCGAGCTCGCGGTCCAGCGCGATCGCCGTCCCGATGGCCTGGCTGTCGGCAATCACGGTCCCGTCGAGCGCGTCGGCGGTATCGGGGGAACCCCACAGCACCGCGACGTGGACATCGTTCACGATGTCGTTGACGGCCCGGTCCTCGCTGAGGATGCTGAAGGGGTAGGCCTTGTCGACACCGTCGACCGAAACTCCTACCACCCGCTCCAGCGCCGGGAACCGACCATCGGGTTCCCCGCTCACTGGCATGAACGGAGCGGGGCTGCTGCTGTATCCGCGGTAGGGGTTCACACCGTAGCTGATGGAGAAGCCCGTTTCGCGTGACAGCGACAGTCCGTCGGGAAAACTCTCCCGAAAGTCGGCGAAGCTCACGATCGCTGTGCTCACCGGCTGAAGCCGGGTGCCGGCATGCTCACCGACGATGGCCTCGCCGGTGATCTGCTGCCACAGTGAAACTGTCTTGTCGTCCCACATCACCAAGTCGCTGTTGCGCAGGAGTCCGGACACGCCGAACCGCAGGACCTCGCCGTCGACGCGACGATCAAACGCAAGCGCAGTGTTGCACAGTGGACAGTAAGTGATCGCCAGCGGCACGCCGCCGAGCTCGTCGTTGACGATCTCATGGCGGGTCATGATCGAGAGCGGGAAGAAGCGCGCCTCACCGTTGACCCGAACGACGGCGCCCGGTTCGCGATCCTGTAACCACTCGGCGGCAGCATCGAGAGATTCGTAGTTCGGCTGGTCGATCGGGGGGATGGCGTCGCGGGGATCGGTGGCGCCGATACCGAGGAAGATACTGTCCAGCTCGACCACAGACTTGGACCAGTCCGTCGGCCACGAGCTGGTAGCGAATGCCACGTTGGCATCCAGTCCGGCGCGAGCCGCCTCGATTTCGTCGCTGGCGCCAGGGTTCGTCGAGGCAGGCTCATCGGCAATTTGGGACTCGGCCGGGGTGGTCGCGGCGGTTTCCTCGTCGACTGCCGCCGTCGAGGTGGCACCTGTCTCGTCTGAACTCGCGCATGCAGCGAGGACCAGGAGCAGGGCAGCCACGCCGGCGATCAATCGGAGGCGTCGTCCTTGACGCATACACGTTCCGTTCTCGGGTCTCAATTCATGAACAACGACAGCACACCGGCCCCACCCGAACTGTCGGATGGGCGACTGTGTGATGGGTCAGCTGGGGATCCACACCAGCGCCATCTCGTCGACTGTGATGTCGGTCTTCTCCAGTCCGATCTCGACCGGCTCGATGTTCTGGGCAACGTCGTCCCACTTCGCCGAGATCTCCTGGAACTCCTGAGCGAGCTCATCCTCGAGGTCGTCGAGCCGCTCGACGTATTCGCTGTATTTGTCCTCTGCGCTCCGGAGCCGCTCTTGGGTGCGGCGGGTTTGCGACCGGCGGCCGGCCGCTCGAGACAGGCTCGAAGAGCGGCGGCGGCCGCCCAGAAAGACCGACAGCAGCTCGCCGGCGCCTCCCAGCATCTCCTGCTGCCGTCGTTGCTCGACGTCCGCGTTCAGCTCGCGAACCCGATTCTCGGCCCGCCGGAGCTGGGACTCCACCGATCGAATCTTTTTCTCGTACCGTTCCTTGAGCTTGGCCACGTCCTGATCGGCCCGGTCCTCGGCGGCCGCCTTGCATCGTTCCAGGAAATCGGCTTCGGTTTCCCCCACTCGGGAATAGAGCTTGAGATCGGCGTTTTTGAAGACCTGTACGTTCTGGTTGCGGTGTAGGTACGCCTTGAGGTCGCTTGCTGCCTTGGTGAAGAACGTCTTGTTCTTGATGGGAGCGTCGGGTAACACGTACGTAACGCCGGTGGGAGCTTCGGGGAGCAGGTCACGCTCGTCGTAGTCGACGGCGATTGCCGTGTCCGCCTCGAACGTGTCCCCCAGCGGGTAAACCACCGCTTCCCACACTTCGTCGTGTTTGACGTCGGCGTATTGATCGTCGAACAGCAGGTGCACCTGGGCGATGATTCCGGCGCCGTACTTGGAGCTGCCCCGGACGGCACCGACTGCATCGGCCCAAGGGGCGGCCGGATCCATGTGGTAAGTGGCGATGCCGCCGGCGACCTCGGGCTGCACCGGGCTCTCGTCTTCCGCGAGCGGCGGCCCGGTTGGCTCGGCCGCCGGAGCAGTGGCGGTGGTTGTGGACCCTCCGGCTGGTACGGGGGCGTCCGCCATCAGCGTGGACACTTCATCGCGAGTGAGCGGACCTCGCAGGTAGGACATTGCCCATCTGGTTGTGAATTGGCGGGGTTGGCGCGCCTTCGTCGAATGGAGTACGAACTCGCGTTTCCCGAGGTCCCCGATGAGGGCGTCGAGGGCAGGTACGTCGACGTCTCCGCTGGCCGATTTGAGGCCCTCGAGGATGCGAGCCTTGTCGCGCTCGGTCTGGAGGCGGCCAATCATCCACGTGCCGGCGTTCGACATCGCTTTGTAGTCGAGGTCGACCGGGTTCTGGGTTGACAGCACCAGTCCCACGCCGTGCGCCCGGGCCTGTTTGAGGATGGTGAGGATGGGTTTCTTCGACGGCGGCTCGGCGGTGGGGGGTGCAAACCCGAAGACCTCGTCCATATAGATCAGGGCTCGCAGATCGCTGGTACCGGGCTGGGATCGCATCCACGTGACCACCTTCGACAGCAGCAGCGTGACGATGAACTGTCGTTCTTGCTCCCCCAGATGCGGCAGGTACACAACCGAAGCCCGGGGCCGGCCATCCTCGGTGTACAACATGCGGCCGATATCGAGTGGTGGGCCTTCCATCCAACTCGCGAACGACGGTGACGCCACCAGTCCGTTGAGCCGCATGGCCAGCTTGGTTCGGTCTTTGGGCGGGAAGAAGCTGTCGAGCTCGAACACGCCGAGTTTGCGGATCGGGGGCTGCTGGATCTGACCGATCAAGCCGGCCAGGTCCAGACTCTGCCCTGCTCGCCACGCTCGCTCGATGATTGTGGCGAGCAAGATGTGTTCTGGGCTGGAAATGGGGTCGGCTTCGATGCCGGCTAAGACCAGCAAGCTCGAGACGAAACCCTCGATCTCGTCTCGCCCGGTCTCAGCTTCGGTATCCCAGTCGATGTCGGGTGCTTCCAGCGAGCCGATGATATTCAGCGGGATGCCGGCCCCCGACCCGGGTGTGTAGATCGAAAAATCGGCCTGGATGCCGAGCGCTCGCAGCCGGTCGCCCGTGATTCCCCAGCCCTCCAGCCCGTTTTTCCACATCTCCGCCGTCCTGGCGGCAAGCTCGTCCGGAGTGATGCCCTCCCGGTTTGCCTCGGCCTCATCGATCCACGGGCGGAAATCTTCCGGTCGGAACGCGGGGAAATTCAGGAGCAGATTGCCCATGTCGCCTTTGGGATCGATGACCAGAGTGGGGACGCCTCCGAGCAGCGCTTCTTCGAGCAGGATCACTCCCAGGCCGGTCTTGCCGGACCCGGTCATACCCACGATGACACCGTGGGTGGTGAAGTTGCGGGCTTCGTACGTCAGGTCGTCATCCGTCCGCGCACCGGACTCGAGGGTGCCGCCGAGGAAGAGTTCTCCAGGTGAAGGTGTCGTCATATCGGACAAATCTAGAGCCCTGGTCCGCCCAACTCCCCGAATCGCCGTCGCGATCCGGCCGCTTTGATGGTGGCGGGTGGTCGCGGGAAGACCCGGGTCACGCTGTCGCGACGGCCCGTTTTGCGCCATAATGGATGCGATGTCCGTGCAATCACGCAACGGCACGCCAGGTGCCGACATTCCGGCCCCGCCGGGACGGAGTGGAGCGCCGGGAGAAGGCGGAGTCGGAGCAACGCTGGGGATCGTGGCACTCTCCATGGCCTTGTTGTGGGCGGGTACGCACCAGTTGGGTGCGCTGTATGCCGAGCGGCCTTACTTCTCCTCGGTGCGTTGGGTCGGCTCGCTGGCGCTGCTTGCTGCCGCCGGCTTTGTTTTCGCCAACGTGATCCGCCCGGTTGATGTTCGAGCCAAGATCGACTGGCGGCGGATCGCGGCCGTGGTGTCGCTGCCGACGCTCGTCTTGTTGGTGTGCTGGACCTCACTGGAGTTCCAGTACACCAATTCTCTCGTCGACACGCTGTTCACCTGGGCCTCACCATTCGGCCATGGGATCCTGGCAACACTGGTCGGCGTTGGCGTGACGACCGGCATGCGCAGCAAATCCTGAGCTGCGACCGTCGCCCGAGCCGGGTGGGTACGATGAGTTCGCATTGCAAACCAAGGAACGACCATGGTCGATTCGACCATCGATAGAGACAGATTTGGACCCAATGACTGGATGGTCGAGCAGATGTACCGGAGATTTCTCGAATCTCCGGACTCGGTCTCGGAGGCGTGGCGCGAGTTCTTTGCCGATTACGAGGTGGAACCTCCGCCGGCGCCGCCCGCCCCCCAGGCACCCGTGACGACCGAGCCGATCAGCGCTCCCGTTACCTCACCGCCCGCTCCGGCGGCCGAGCCGTCGACGGCCACCGGCCCGGCCAAGACCACCAGCGCGGCTGAGGTGCCGGAAGGCGCGGACCGGCTGATCGGGGTGACGGCCCGGATCGCCGAAGCGATGGATACCAGCTTGGAGATCCCGACGGCCACGTCGGTGCGGACGATTCCCGCCAAGCTGCTGGAGGTCAACCGCCGGATCCTGAACAACCACCTGGTGCGGGCAACCTATGGCGGCAAAGTCAGCTTCACGCACATCATCGGCTGGGCCATTGTCGAGGCAATCAGAGCGATGCCCGACATGAACGTGTCGTACGACGAGATCGACGGCAGGCCGTACCGCGTGCACCATCCATCGGTCAACCTCGGGCTGGCGGTCGATCAGGAAGGCCGCAACGGGGAGCGGGTGCTGATCGTTCCGAATATCAAGGGCGCCGACCAGATGACCTTCGAGGATTTCTGGCGAGCGTACGAGGATCTCATCCGGAGGGTGCGGGGCAACGCCATCGCCGTCGACGACTTCGCCGGGACGACCGTGTCGTTGACCAACCCGGGCATGATCGGAACGGTTCAATCCGTCCCGCGCCTGATGAAAGGCCAGGGAGTGATCGTGGGCGTGGGAGCCATCATCTACCCACCGGAGTACCAGGCCGCCGACGCCGCCACCCTGGCCCGCCTCGGCATCGGCCGGGTCATGACGATCACCTCCACCTACGACCATCGGGTGATACAGGGGGCTCAGTCGGGCAGGTTCCTGGACCTGATCCACCGGTATCTGCTCGGCGAGGAGCACTTCTACGACAAGATCTTTGCGTCGATGCGTGTCCCCTACACGCCGGCCCGATGGGCCGTCGACGAGAATCCCCAGTTCGGGACTCCGCCCTGGGCCGAAAAGCAAGCCCGGGTGTTCGAGCTGATCACGCATTACCGGGTGCGGGGTCATCTGATTGCTGACCTTGATCCGTTGCGCCAGCAACCCCCGGCCATGCCCAAGGAGCTCGACCCGCTCACCTACGGGCTCACGATCTGGGACCTGGAGCGCAAATATGCCACTAACGGCATCGGCGGCAAACCGGCGATGGAGCTGGGCGAACTCCTGGGCCTGCTGCGGGATGCGTACTGCCGCACCACCGGCATCGAGTACATGCACATGCAGAACCCGGACGAGAAGGAATGGCTTCAGGCGCGGCTGGAGCGCCGCCAGGAGAAGCTTTCCCGTGATGAGAAGATCCGGATCCTTCACCGCCTCAACCAGGCTGAGGCGTTCGAGACGTTCCTACACACCAAATACGTGGGGCACAAGCGCTTCGGGCTGGAGGGTGTCGAGTCGCTCATTCCGCTGATGGCGGCCGTGCTCGACGAGGCCGCCGATGACGGGATGGACGAGGCCGTCATCGGCATGGCGCACCGCGGGCGGCTGAACGTGCTCGCCAACATCGTAGGCAAGGACCGTGCGCGCATCTTCCGGGAGTTCGAGGGAGATCTCGATCCCGATACGACCCTGGGTTCGGGCGATGTCAAGTATCACCTGGGCGCACAGGGCACCCACGTGAGCCCGGCCGGGAACGAAGTGTCGGTCGAGGTGGTTCCGAATCCAAGCCACCTCGAGGCCGTCGACCCGGTGCTGGAAGGAGTAGCCCGCGCCAAGATGGAACGCAAAGGCAAGGACGGCCACGGCGAGATCCTGCCGATGCTGCTGCACGGCGATGCGGCCTTCGCCGGCCAGGGCGTTGTGGTCGAGACCCTCAATTTGTCCCAGCTCCGCGGCTACCGCACCGGTGGCACCATCCACGTGGTCGTCAACAATCAGGTCGGATTCACCACAGCCGCCAGCGATGCCCGGTCGAGTGTCTACGCCACCGACGTCGCGAAGACGGTCGACGCGCCGATCATCCACGTCAACGCAGACGATCCCGAGGCGGTCGTGCGGGCCGCGCGCCTGGCCTTCGATTACCGCCAGGCGTTCCACAAAGACGTAGTCATCGACATGATCGGCTATCGCCGGCGCGGGCACAACGAAGGGGACGAACCATCCTTCACCCAGCCGCTGATGTACCGGACCATCGATGCTCGCCGGTCAGTCCGCAAGCTGTATATGGAGCGCCTGGTCAACCTCGGCGATCTCTCGATCGAGGAGGGGGAAGCGCTGCTGGAGGATTTCCGTCAGCTGTTGCACTCCTCTTTCGAGGAGACGAAACCGCGCCGGGACGGCATCACCGAGGTGCCGCCAATGCGCACTGCTCACACGGACGACGGCACGCAGGTCTCCATGGACACACTCGAGGCCATCAACCGGTATGTGAACACGCCGCCCGCAGGCTTCGTGGTGCATCCCAAGCTCGAGCGGGTTCTCGAAGGACGCCGGACGCTGTTCGCTGAAGGCAGGGCCGATTGGGCGATGGCGGAATATCTGGCTCTGGGTTCGCTGGCCGACGAGGGGTACTGGGTCCGGTGGGCCGGCGAGGACACCCGGCGCGGCACTTTCAGTCACCGTCATGCCGCGTTGGTGGACTACGAGACCGGAGCCGAGTGGCTGCCCCTGCAGGAGCGGACCGCCGAATCGGCTCGAGTGCGGTTTGTCGACTCGCTGCTGTCCGAGTTCGCCGCCGTCGGATTCGAATACGGCTACTCGATCGAGAACGACCAGGCCCTGGTTGTGTGGGAAGCCCAGTTCGGAGACTTCGCCAACGGCGCCCAGGTCGTCCTCGACCAGTTCATCAGCGCCGGCGAGGACAAATGGGGTGTTCGCAGCGGGCTCGTGCTGCTACTGCCGCACGGCTTCGAGGGCCAAGGCCCCGAGCACTCGAGCGCCCGGCTGGAGCGCTACCTGCAGCTGGCCGCGGAAGACAATATTCGGGTGGTGGTGCCGTCTACCGCCTCTCAGTATTTCCACCTGCTGCGCCGTCAACTCCATGGCCGGCCAACCAAGCCTCTGATCGTCATGTCGCCCAAGTCGCTACTGCGGACCGCCCCATCTTTCGGTGAGCTTTCCGACTTGACCGATGGGCGGTTCCAGAAGGTGATTCCCGACCAAAACGCGCCTGATCCCGAGAATGTGAAGCGGGTTGTGCTCTGCTCCGGAAAGGTCTTCTACGACGTCGAACGGCAACGAGAGGACCTGGCAACTGAGGTGGCGCTGCTGCGGATCGAAGAGCTCTACCCGTTCCCGGCCGACGAGATCCTCGCGGCCGTCGCCCCCTACGGCGGCGTCGACGAAGTGACCTGGCTGCAGGAAGAACCGGAGAACATGGGCGCGTGGCCGTATATGCGGAATCGGCTCCAGGGGGCTCTCGACCGCCCGGTCTCGGTCATTGCCCGCTCCGAGAGCGCCAGCCCGGCCACGGGTTCCAACAAGCTCCATCTGGCCGAGCAGCAAGATCTCGTGAACCGGGCGTTGAAGGTCTGAACTGAATCAGGCCCCCGGGGCGAGCCGGGATCCCGGCTGCGCCGTCGGGTACCGGTGGTTCTCCAGCAGGAGCGATGATCCGATCTCCCAGCCTCAGCCGGGTCTGCGCTCGGCCGGAATCAGCGCGTGCACCCGAAGCGACGGGCCCGTCCTCGTGGGGCACCGGTCACTGAATGATCCATCCCGGCAGCAGATCGGTCTCCCGCTCCTCCGTTTCTCTGGTGGCGAGAATCACGACAAGCCCGACGCCCAGCAATGTCGCGCCGGCCTCGGCCAGCGGTCCATCTGCGGGGCCGGTGAACGGGAGCTGATCTCCCTGCTCGATCTGGAGCCCGAGCACGGCGACATCGGTCGGCTGGGTGACGGGGTCGTTGCCCACGGAACCCCCGCCGGAGCTGCCCTCGACAGCTTGGCCGCCGCCAGCGCAGTCCTCGATCGTGATTGTCGATCGGTAGATCTCGTCGCCGGCATCATCGGCGACCACGACGAGAGAATCACCCGCAGCAGCCGAGAAGGTCAGCTCCGCTGATCCCGCGAGAGGGATCTCGTACTTCAGCGAGTGGGTACCAACCTCGACAACGCCGGTAGCTCCGGGATCACCGGACATCGTCACCGTGATGACGTAGGAGGCGGTGGCATCGAACGTGCATGCACCAGTGGCGTCTACGGCAGCCGTCAGGGAGAGCGGAGGCGGATTCACCGGATCGCCCGGCCTCAGCTCCGAGCAGTCCTCGCCTACGACGGTGGTTGGCCCGAAAACAAACTTCTCGTCCTGATCGACCACGTGGATCGTTACCGACGCCTCGGTGCCCGGCACTTCAAGGCGTGCCGCGCCCGCAGCATCCAAGGTGTACCCGTAGTCCTGACCGGCCACAGTCGCGACACCTGAGCGACCCGGCTGACCGGTGACCTCCAGGATCACCGTGTAGCTGGCGACTCCATCCACAGGTTCGCACACCACTTGTGGCGCCACGGAGAAACCAGACGTCTCGGTCGCGCCGCAGTCCTCCAGGGTCACCACGCCAGTTGCGATCTCACCGGCGATGTCGTCGGTTACTGCCACGGTATTGGTGCCGGGTTGTCCAGCAACATCCACCACCACCGACCCGCCTTCTCCTACCACGTACGGGATCGACGAGCTGTTCACGGTCACGTGGCCGGTCGCCCCCTCCGCTCCGCTGATGGTCACCGAGATGGTGAAGATCACGTCACCGTCCACCACGGCGCAGCTCCCGTCGATATGGGCGCCGGCCGTGATCGGGCGGGCGCACGACTCGATCTCGACCCGATCGAGACCTATGACGTTGTTGTCGCCGTCCACGGCGGCCACCGTGTTCAAGCCTTCATGGCCCTCCAAGGACACCACAAACATCCCGGACTCATCGATGACGAACGGAACCTCGGCGCCGGTGTCCTGACGCAGCACACCGGCCGTGCCCGGCTCGCCCCGCAACCGCACGGTGACTGTGTAGGCGGTGGCGCCGCTGTCGGTGAGGGCACACGCGCCGCTCAGCTCGATTCGTACCTTCTGACGCGGCTCCGGTTTTGTCGTCGCCGTCGACGAGGTTGAGGTCGAAGAGCCAGATGTAGTGGAGGTCGTAGATGAGCTGGACGAGGTCGGGTAGGTCGAGAAGGTCGACGAGGACGACGACGAACTCGACGACGACGAGCTGCTGGACGAGGACGACGAGCTGCTCGACGATGTCGTCGTGTCGTCGGCCGATGAGTAGCACACTTCCACGTGCGATATCGCCGGCTGCTGATCGCCCCGGTTCTCGGGTGCGACCAGATTGGTGAAAGACCCCCCGGTGTACACATTGGCGCCGGGCCCGCCCTTGACGATCACCGCATCGATCGTGTACCCGTCGGCAGCGGTCACACTGCCCACGACCCGGGCGGAGGCGTAGGTGATGTGGACTGCGCCGTTGGAGAAGCCACCGAGAGTGGGAGGATCATCCTTCACGGAGAACTCACCGGTGGTGCACGCCGGGTTTCCCGGCACCGGTGTCGCTGTTTGGGCTCCGGCCGGAGCCGCGTTGCCGACGAGTGCAGCAATCACGCTCAGCACCACGCCGATGATCGTGACGCTCCCTGCGATACGCCTGGCGGCCATCCTCATACGAACCTCCTTTGCGACTCCCTGATGTCGCAGCGCCGGCCCGCTGGCACCGGCTTCCCTGGCTCACCCGATACCTCGGGCGGCGGCCCGCCTCTTGCGCCATCGGTTGATGACCGCTGAGTTCACCTACCTGCTGCGGGCCGGATGTGGCATCCGGCCGCTCTGGTGACGAGCCGAAGGATCGGTAGATCCCTGTCTCGTCTCATCGTATGGAATTGGACTCCCCAGTTATCTTCATCGTGGGCAATCAAGTCCTAGCTAGTCAGCATCCAGGCCGAGCGACCTATGCCACCAGCTCACAGTGTTCAGGGGGACGGGAGCAGGAAGTGATGATCCTGCGCACGACCATCACAAACGTCGATGATCCACCACGCCCCTTTGGGACTCACCTTTTGCCCGGGCCGCTCGATCCCGAAGCCGTCGAGCATACGCTCGACGATCGGCCGGTGACTACACATCACCGTGCAGCCCTTGCTGAGGTTCTTGAGCAGCCGCCGGGTGGCGCCGGCGCTTGCCTCTTCCCACAGATCATCGTCGGCCACGACGTCAAGTGACCGTGCCGCGGCCAAGGGTTCGACGGTCTGGAGGCACCGGGTCGCGGGGCTGGACACAATGCGGTCCACCCGGAACGGTCGGAAGCGGTTCACCAGCTCGTCGGCTTGTCGGTGTCCTTGCTTGGTGAGCGGACGCGCCCGATCGTCCTTCTTCCATTCCCCCCGCTTGCCCGCTTCGGCATGCCGGACCAGGATCAGCCGCCGGGGGCGCCGAGTCCATTTGGCCGGCAACTGCTGGATGAAGTCGCGGTCGCGCTCGTAACTGAGCACCGGAAGCGCCTTGGACGGTTTGAGCCATTGGATCTTGTCAACCTCACCGTTCGGTATGAAGTCGCCCCCGATCTGGCGCATCGCCCAGTATGCGACCCGCTTCGGACGTCCCGACGGCTTGGTGTACTCAATGTCGGGCAGCCGCCGGCGAATCTCGACGTCGAGTCCCGTCTCTTCCCGGACCTCGCGAGCCGCACATTCAATGAGCGTTTCGCCGTTCGAAAGACGGCCCTTGGGAAGCGCCCAGTCGCCGTAAGCGGGCCGGTGCGCGACGAGAATCTCGATGGACGATTGGGTCTTGCGCCAGACGACGCCGCCGGCGGCAAGTTCCACATTGTTGGATGTCATGCGCTGGACGGTTTAGCAGACCGGGCGCGGTTAGTTGACGCGCTCGGCCGGGAGGTGCCTGCGCCGGGGGTGGGCCAGCGCGGGTCTCGACACTCGGCGGTCGACCTCAGACCAACGGCCGGTGCCAGACTTTGTGCTGCTTCAGCTGGTCAGCCGAGTTGGCGCTGGATGTGTACGACCGCGTCGTCGACGGACGATGCCAGCGTGACCAGCGACAGATCGGTGTCCAGTTCATCCGCGATGCGTGGGATCAAACGCCCCCACATGGCACCCACTGCCACGACCGGGAATCGCGGCTTGTCGGCCATGGCTCGGATGAACAGTTCGTTCCACGCCACCATGAACTCGGTCAAGGTTCCGATGCTGCCGGGGAGGGTCACCGCTCCGACCGACAGCGTCAGCAACTCCTCGATCCGGGCGGTGAGCGATGCGGCCGGCCGTTCGTGGGTGACATAGCTGTTGGCGCCCGGGCGCTGGGGAAACAACACGGGCGCAGTCACGCCGATGACGTTCACGCCCCGTTCTGAGGCGCCCTGCGAGACGGCTTCCATCGCACCGCCGTACCCGCCGGTAGCCACGTCGAACCCCCGCTCTCCGAGCAATCGCCCCAGCTGTTGCGCCTCGGACCATTCGGGCGCACCCGGCCGGATGACCGAGGAGCCAAATACCGCCACGACTGGTCGTTTCACAGGCCGGACGATAGATGTCTGACGACGGCTTGGCGCCGGATAGGATTCCGCTCCCGCAACGAGAGGGTTCGAGTGTTCGAGGTTGCCCGGGCAGCGGTAGAGGGAGCGGTTGCCGCCGGCGCCGCCTATGCAGATGCACGGACGTTGATCCGGCGTTCGGAATCCCTGAGCGCCAAGAACGGAGTGGTTGAGAATCTCACGTCCGCTGAGCAAGCGGGCGTCGGGGTTCGCGCGCTGATGGGATCGTCGTGGGGCTTCTTCACCACGGACGGCATGACCGAAACCGAGGCTCGGGCGGCAGGAGCGCAGGCGGCCGAGATCGCCCGTGCGTCCGGCATGGTGGCTGGACCGCCACTCGAGCTGGCAGACGTGCCCGTCACCGATGCCGCCTACGAGACGCCGCACGAAGAAGCTCCGTTTGAAGTGTCGCTCGAGGAGAAGACCGAACTGCTGGTCCGGGCCACAGAACAGCTCGGCGTGCCCGAGGCGGTGGTGGTGGCGGCCGCGCGGCTCGACTTCTGGGACACCAACAAATGGTTCGTGTCATCGCAGGGACATCAAATCCACCAGCACCTCGTGGAGAGCGGCGGCGGCATGTCGGCGATGGCGGCCGGAGAGAGCGAGACCCACATCCGTTCGTATCCGCAGAGTTTTGGCCAGTACGAAACCGGCGGCTACGAAGTCATTCGCAGCTTCGAACTGCTGGAGCACACCGAACGCGTGGCTGGTGAGGCGATCGCGCTGCTGGAGGCCGAGCAATGCCCAGAGGGCGAACGGACGCTGATCCTGGAGGGGAGCCAGCTGGGCCTCCAGATCCACGAGTCGGTCGGTCACGCCATCGAACTCGACCGGATCCTTGGCTGGGAGGCGGCATTTGCGGGAACGTCGTTTCTCGACCTCGGCCGGCTCGGCTCAATGCGATACGGGTCGGAGCTGATGAACATCACCGCCGACGCCACCCTGCCTGGCGCGCTCGGCACCTTCGGCTATGACGATGAAGGAACACCGGCCCAGCGGGTCGACATCGTGAGGGATGGCGTCTGGGTGGGAGTTCTGTCGGGCCGGGATTCCGCGGCGCTCGCCGGGCTACCTCCCGGCGGCATGGTGCGGGCCGACGGCTACAACCGGCTGCCGATGGTCCGGATGACGAACGTCGGCTTGCTCCCCGGCGACTCGTCGCTGGATGACATGATCGCCGACACCGAAGATGGGGTGCTGATGGCGACGAATCGGTCGTGGTCGATCGACGACAAGCGGCTCAATTTCCAGTTTGGCTGTGAGATCGGCTGGGAGGTCAAGAATGGGCGCCGGGGGCGCATGCTGAAGAACCCCACCTATACGGGGATCACTCCGGAGTTCTGGGCCTCGATGGATCGGCTGGCTGGTTCATCCGAGTTCACTCATTGGGGCACGCCGAACTGCGGGAAGGGACAACCTATGCAGGTCGGACACACGGGCCACGCGGCGGGGCCGGCCCGCTTCCGCAATGTGAGGATCGGGGTGACGACATGACTGATCGTGACCTGTGCGAGCGGTTGTTGGAGCGGATCGGCGGCAGGGCCGAGGCCCAAGTCAGTGTGTCCCGGGGGCCGCACGGCCTCACCCGATTCGCCAACTCATTCATTCACCAGAACGTCGCTGAAGACGCAGTCGGGGTTTCGGTGACGGTATCGATCGCCGGCCGCACCGCCACCCTCGCGTCCACCCGGACGTCGGATTCGTCCCTCGATGAGCTCGCCGAACAGGCCTTGGCGGCAGCTGCGCTCCGCCCGGTCGATCCGATGTGGCCCGGGATGGCCCCGGCGGCCGGAGTGGCGCAGGTCGACCATCATGACGGCGCCACCGCCGATGCCGATCCCGGAACCCGGGCGAGCATCGTTCGGACCTTCCTCGACCCCGGCGACGGCATGGCCGGCGCCGGATACTGCGAAACCCAAGGCAGCCAGATCACTTTTGCCAACTCAGCGGGCCAACGCTGTGCGGGCCAGGCGACCCGAGCCGTCCTCGATGGCATACAGCAGACGTCGCATTCGGCGGGAAAAGCCCATCAGACGGCCCAGCGCATCACCGACATCGACGGCGCGGCGGCCGGCCGGGTCGCAGCGGACAAGGCACGGAGCAGCCTGGACGCAGTCGATCTGAAGCCGGGCCACTACGAAGTGGTGCTGGAGCCAAACGCGGTGGCGACAATCGCCGTGTTCTTGGCGTTGTACGGGTTCAACGCCCAGGCGGCAATCGAACAGCGCTCCTTCGTGGAGACCGGCGTCCAGCAGCTGGACCCGGCGATCAGCCTGATCGACGATGCCACCCGCCCCGACGCGCTGGGCGTCGCCTTCGACGCGGAAGGCACGCCGAAGCGGCCGGTGCAACTCATTGATACCGGCATTCCTCGCACGCTGGCCCACGACCGCCGCACTGCAGCCCGGATGGGTGCAGAGTCCACCGGTCATGCCGTTCCCGGTGGAGCAGGTTTTGGAGCGTTCCCCACCAACCTGTTTCTGCTCCCGGGAACTACCAGCCGCGAGGAACTGATTGCAGAAGTAGGGCGCGGCCTACTCGTCACGGAGTTCAACTACTGCCGTGTGCTCGATCCGCGGACGCTGGGTGTGACCGGGCTCACCCGCAACGGCACGTTCCTCATCGAGAATGGCGAGGTGGCGGGGGCGGTCACCAACCTCCGCTTCACCCAATCTTTCGCCGCGGCGTTGGCGCCCGGGTCCGTGCTGGGCGTCGAGTCAAAGGCGCGGTTTGCCGACGCCGAATTCGGGCCCGGCCTGGCTCATGTGCCTTCATTACGCTTGGCAGAGTGGAACTTCACCGGTGGCGCCCAGGGGTGAGTCCGCCCGAATCCGGCGGCGTTAGCCGCCCATCGCCCGGGTGATGCCGCCGGCCACTCGGGCGTGGCTGATCATTGCGTCGTGCTCCACCGCGAACTGAGGCCAGGGGGCGTCGAATCCGGCGACTCGGATGATCGGTGCCCGGAGGTCGTAGACGGCCTGCTCGCCCACGGTGGCCGCAGTTCATGCCCGCGTGGAAATCGCTCTCGGAAGTGGCACCGTCCCCCAAGTACACAGTGGTCACAGAATCCGCTCCGGCCAGCCGTGAGGCGTAGGCGTGACCAACCGCATGCGGGAGGTGGGTGGCGATCGGAATGGTGTTGATGTTGGTTCGGTACCGGCGTGTATCCCGGTCCTGATTGGGCAGACCGCGCCGGTACGACCAGATGGTTGCCAGCGGCACCCCGCGTGCGATCTGCAATCCTGGCTCGCGGTAACTGGGAAACACCCAGTCCTAAGGACCCAGGGCAGCTCCAGACCCTACCGGCACCGCCTCCTGCCCCTCGGCGGGGGCGTAGGTGCCGATCCGGCCCTGGCGCTGCAATGCGAGCGCTTTACGGTCGAACTGCCGGCTGAGCAATAGCAGCCGGTACATCTCGAGCAGGGCCTGGTCGGAGAGCTCTGGTTCCTCACCTACCAGCGCTCCGTGGCGATCCACGATCTGGAGCACATCCACTCCTGGGCCGGGCCGTAGTTTTGCACGGGACCGGACACCGTGTTCTCGGGTCTGCGGGGTTGATTTCACGTCGCCACCGGACTTGCCTAGCCTTGCCAGTCGACGTTTTTCCGACAAGGGGTCGACTCATGAGGACGCTCGTCAACGCGCTCGCAACCATCGTGCAGAAGGTCCCGATACTGGTGATCATTGCGGCGATCGTCATCTCGTTCGGGTTGGGTGCGTACGGCGCCGACTTCAACGATCAGGGGAGCGGTGGGAACGAGGCGTTTGCCCCCGACACGCCCGAGCTGCTGGCGGCGGAACGCGTCGGTGACCTCTTCGGTGACGCCAGCGGGCAGACGCCCCTGCAGTTTCTGGTGAGCGGGGAGGGTGGTGACATCATCACGGCCGACGGACTGGCCGCGACGAACCGGCTCGCCGAGTTCTTGCAGCAGAGTGCGATCGCGGGCGACCTGGCGCCGAGCACGCCGGAACAGCCCTCTTTCACGAGCTACATGTTCCCGGTGCAGGCTGCGGTTGCTCAAGGCGCCCCGCCGCCCTCCGACGATGCTGCCGTCAAGGCGACCTTCACTCAGGCGCTGACGGAGCTGCCACCCGACCAGTCGTTTTTTGTCGATTTTCTATTCCCGATGGAAAGCGATCTGAGCGCAGCGAGCGTCGACCAGGGGCTCGCCATCGCCTTTCTCTCGAATCCGGGTGAGGAAGGCTTCGATGAGTTTGTCGAGCGGCTCGCGACCATGGCCGAAGAGCTCGAGCAGGTGTCCTTCCCGGACGGAATCGACGTAGCGCCGTTCAGCATCGAGCTCATCTTCTCGACCCAGGACGAATTCCAACAGGAGGTCGGGCGACTGTTTGGCACCGCCTTCCTGATCATCATCATCGTCCTCATCCTGGTGTTCTGGGTTGGCGGGTTCCGGACGGGCCTCCGGCGCACCCTGGCCGACATGGCGTTGACCATGTTCACCATCGTGCTGGCATTGCAGTGGGTGTGGGGGTTCTGGAAGCTGCTCTACGACGAACCAAACCCAATGACCCAGATCATCCCGATCCTGCTGATCGGGCTGGGCGTCGACTACTCGATCCACCTCACCACCCGCTACCGGGAAGAAGTCTCGGGAGGCGTGTCGGTAGACGCCGCGATCTCCCTGGCCATCCGGACCGTCGGCATCTCGCTCGTGCTGGCCACCTTGACGACGGCCGTGGGATTCCTCACGAACGTGACCAACGAGATCAGCGCGTTGCAGAGCTTCGGTGTTCTCTCGGCCGTCGGCATAGTTGCGTCGTTCCTGCTGATGCTGACCTTCGTTCCCGCCGTCCGCACCCTGCTCGACCGTCGGGCCGACTCCAGAGGCAGGCTTCCCAGAGAGAACCTCGAAGGAGGTGAAGGCAGGTTGCTCCCGCGCATCATCGGAAGCACCTCGGTCATTGCGGAAAAGGCCCCGGTCGTAGCTCTGGTCGTCGCTCTGCTGCTCGGTGGGGCGGGCGCATACGGGGTAACGCAGCTCAGCACTGCGTTCTCGTTCCTCGATTTCGTGCCGACCACGTCGCCCATTCGCGACACGGCCGAAACACTGCTGGACGAGTTCTTCGTGGTGGGGGAATCGACCCAGGTACTGGTGGAGGGTGACGTCACGGCCGGCAACGCCTGGAATGCCATGGCGCAGAGCTTCTTTGCTGCCGGCAACGTGGAGCACGTGGTTGCCGCGGAGACGCCCAACGGGCCTCTCGCGGTGGGCGCTTCGCCCGTATCGCTGGTCGCCCAGCTGGCCAATCCCGACAGCGACACCTTCATACCGGAGGTCGGCCAGGCCGCCGGCGCAGTAGGCCTCGGGCCCGACCTCTCGGTCGCCTCGGCGGACGTAACGCCGCTGTACGACTCGTTGTTTGCCGCGGTGCCCGAGCAGGCGGCTGCCGTCTTGCATGAGGCGGCCGGCGGAGGGTACGACGCCGTCCTGTTCGACCTGACCACGTCGGCCGGTGAGGCGGCCGCGGGCCAGCTGAGGACCGATCTCACGGAGACATTTGCCCCGGTGTCGGGCGCAGGCCTCGACTCGATCGTGACCTCAAACAACATCATCAACGATGTGATCATCAACTCGCTGCGCGAGTCACAGGTGTCGTCCCTGGCGATCACACTCGTGGTGGCGACGTTGCTGCTCGTGGTCAGCTTCGGACTGGAGCGACGGCGGCCGCTGCTGGGCGTCATCACCGCCTTGCCGGTGATCCTGGTGGTGTTGTGGAGCCTGGCGATCATGGCCGCTCTCGGCATTCCATTCGGTCCGGTGACGGCCACGATCTCCGCGCTCGCCATCGGTATCGGCATCCCCTACACCATCCACATCACCCGCCGTTACCTCGAAGATCAACAGCGCTTCGCCACGCCGGAGCAGGCGGTACGCTCGACCACCACCCACACGGGCGGGGCGCTGGCCGGCTCGGCAGTGACCACCATGGCCGGGTTCGGAATCCTTGTGACATCGACCACCATCCCGTTCCAGCAGTTCGGTCTCGTCACGGCGTATACGATCGGATTATCACTCGCGGGTGCGGTTTTGGTACTTCCCTCGATGTTGGTGCTGTGGGATCGATGGCACCGGCGGCGGACGGTGGCCCCTCATGAGGTCCCGGTGCCCGAGCCGGAAGGCGCGGTGTGACCGGCGGGCCCGCGTCCGTCGGGACCGGTGGCAGGAGTGTGATACCGGCGGTGTAGCGTGGATCGAGGTCAATCGGATCAGGAGCCGGAGCATGCGAGTGGCCATCTTCAGCATCAAGCGCTACGACCGCAGCGCGCTGGCAAGCGCCAATCAGGCGCGTCATGACCTGACGTTCTTCGAAACGCGGTTGACGGCCGACACCGCCGGACTGGCTGCCGGCCACGGTGCTGTCTGCGCGTTCGTCAATGACGTTCTCGACCGCGAATGTGTGGCGCGGCTGGCCGAGGTCGGAGTGCGCCACATCGCGCTGCGCTCCGCCGGGTTCAACCATCTCGATCGCGCAGCCGCTGCTGAGCACGGCTTGACGGCCTCTCGGGTGCCCGCCTATTCCCCTCATGCCGTAGCCGAACATGCGGTCGGCATGATCCTGGCGCTCAACCGGCAATACCATCGGGCGTTCAATCGGGTCCGGGAAGGGAACTTCGCCCTCGACGGGCTGTTGGGATTCGACCTCGCCGGGAAGACTGTGGGTGTGGTCGGTACCGGCACCATCGGAGCGGTGTTCAGCCGGATAATGGCCGGCTTTGGATGCACGGTGCTGGCGTCCGACCCGGCCTGGAACGATGAGCTGGCCGGGGTCGCACAGTACGTCGACCTGCCCGAACTCCTGGAATCCAGCGACATCATCTCTCTGCACTGCCCGCTCACGCCGGAGACGCACCACCTGATCGACGCATCGGCGTTGGGCCGAATGCGGCCGGGGGTCATGCTGATCAACACCAGCCGGGGAGCGCTGGTGGACACGGCCGCAGCCATTGCCGCGCTCAAGTCCGGCCGGCTGGGCTATCTGGGGCTCGACGTCTACGAGGAAGAGGCCGACCTGTTCTTCGAGGATCTGTCGAACCAGGTGATCCAGGACGACGTATTCAGCCGTCTGCTCACGTTCCCCAACGTGCTGATAACCGGTCATCAGGGCTTCTTCACGCGCGAAGCGTTGGACAGCATCGCTGAGACCACAATCTCGAATCTCACGGCAGTCGAAACCGGTGAGGCCGCAGCGTGGGTGCCGGGCGTCGAGCCGCAGAAAACGACGGCATGAACCCGGGCGAACGGATCGCGGTACTCACCGCCGGCGGCGACTGCCCCGGCCTGAACGCGGTGATCAGAGCGGTCACCGTCGGCTCGCTCGGGGCCGGGCGAGAGGTGGTTGGCATCCGTAATGGCTGGCACGGCCTGATGGAGAACGAAACCACACCGCTCGACCGTGACGCGGTTCGGGGCATCCTGAATCGGGGCGGCACCATCCTGGGAACGTCGCGCCGCGACCCCTATATCCATGGCGAGGGCCGCTCAACGATCCAGCCGACGCTCGATCAGCACGATATCGGGGCGCTGATCGTGATCGGCGGAGACGGAACACTGCGAACGGCTACCCGGCTGAGCGACGAGGGGGTTCAGGTGGTCGGAGTGCCCAAGACCATCGACAACGACATCGGCGGCACCGACGTCACATTTGGTTTCCACACTGCGGTGCAAATAGCAACCGACGCCATCGACCGCCTCACCACCACAGCGGAATCTCACAATCGCATCATGCTGCTGGAGGTCATGGGACGCACGGCCGGTTGGATCGCCGCCACGGCGGGGATGGCCGGGGGCGCCGATATGATCCTGGTACCCGAAGTGCCCTACGACCTCGATGACGTCGCCGCCGCCCTGCGCCGCCGCCATGATGGCGGCGCTCCCTACTCGCTGGTGGTGGTGGCCGAGGGGGTTGACCCTCCGCCCGGCGCGTCCGTACCGGACGAGCGGGAGGACGCGTTTGGCTTCAGCCGTCTGGGCGGCGTTTCGTACGCCATCGCCCCGATCCTCGAGGAACTGACCGGCTACGAGGCGCGGGTCACCGTCCTCGGCTACATCCAGCGTGGGGGGACACCGTCCGCATTCGATCGCGTCCTCGGCACCCGGTTGGGCTTGCGCGCCGCCGAGCTGGCGTGCGATGGCGCCCGCGGGGTGATGGTTGCCCTCAAGGGCGAATCGATCGGGGCGGTACCCATTGCCGATGCCTGCCGGCACCCCCGTCCACTCGACCGATCCGTCTACGATGCTGCGGCGGCGTTCTTCGCCTGAGCAGGCTTGATCCACCGGTTGGGCGGTCCCGGCGGGTAGTTTGCGGCTCGGCAGGGCACATGTCTTGCCGCTTCGCAGGGGAGGCATCCACATGATCGAAATCTCCATACCCAAACGACTTGCGTTGGTCATAGCCGTGGCCGCGGCTCTGGCGGTCCCGGCGGTGGCGCTGGCCCAGACGGTCTTCAACGACGTCCCGGATACCAGCGCCCACATCAAGGGCATCACATT